>JBIJDH010000052.1:0-17300 GCA_044344255.1 Myxococcota bacterium | reverse complement strand
TTCGATGCCCGGGGCGACGACCTGCCGCGGATCATCCGCAACCTCCACCAGGTCCAGCGTGACGAGCTCGGCGTAGAGGAGTCGGAGATCGAGCTGCCCGCCTGGCTGAGCCCCGACTGACCCCGGCTCGACGGACCGCACGAAGCGGGCCACGTCGGTTCCAACGCCGCCGCCTTCGTTCCAGCCCGCGGGCCATGCGTCCCCCGCTCCCGTTCATCCACTCCACCGGGGAGCATTGGGTTCGAGGTCGGCGCTGAACTGCCCCAGGGCGGGCATCCCGTCTCCAACCAGCCGGACATAGCGAAGGAGAAAGGCAGCGTATCGCGGCTGGCACCGCCTTTGCTCTCTCCAGGATTGCGCCCCCTGCCGGGGCCCCTGGAGCCCGACGTGAAGTACGACAAGCACAGGCCGGTTGAGATGCAGGTGCGGCTGACCACCGTGCCCGCCGCGGACGCGATCCGAAGCTGGCGCTCCGCCCTGGACATCCTCGCCGTTGGCATCGCCACGGACATTCTGGAGCGCGCGCGGGCCGAGGCAGCCGAGGAGTTGGGCCTCTCCCCTGCCGAGGTGGCGGCGGAGCCCTGCGGTGTCGCCGAGCTGGCGCGCAGCCACGGCCAGGGCCTCGTCGGGGGTGCCCGGTGAGGCTGGCCCTGGAGCTGCGTCCCAGCCTGGAGATGGGCAGCCTCCGCGCCGCGGCGTCGGTGCAGGACCCGGACGTGCGCATCGAGGGGGAGCCCGATCAGGAGGCCGTCCTCCGCATCGTGGAGGGGGCGGTGGATGTCTCGCTCGCCTTCCCCGACACCCCCGCCCTCCAACGCTTCCAGCGCCGCGTGGCCCGCCTTCGGATGCCGGGCCCCCGCTGACCCTCCCCAGCCGACCGGCTGGCGGTCGGCGGCCGTGGCGCCCGGCTCGTGTGGCGTCTGTTCTGTTCAGGAGGCTCCCATGGAGCGCATCGTTCGGGCGATCCACCGATTCGAGGAACGCCGTGTCACTACCCTCACCTACAAGGGGCGCCCGGCCTGGGTGGCCCGGGAGGTCGGCAGCGCCCTCGGCTACGCCAATGGCGGCAAGCGCTTCACCAGCAGCATCACCGGCGAGTGGGGTAAGGAATTCGTCGATGGGAAGGACTTCGCGGTCCTCCTCGGGAGCGAGGCCGCCCTGCTCCAGCAGGCCATGGGCGCCGAAGGTCCCGATCCGGGACCTTTGCGGAGCAACCGCGGGATCGTCATCCTCTTCGAGTCGGGGCTGTACCTCGCGCTGGCGAGGACCGAGAAGGAGGCGGGCATCCGCTTCCGCCGCTTCCTCGCCGACGAGGTGATACCGCAGCTCGCGCGGACCGGCCGCTACGCTCCGAAGTCCGACGCCCCGCCGGAGCCGCGCCCCGAGCCGACGTCGACTCCCACCCTGCGGGCGCCGGGGCAGGTGGCGCTGCCCTTCGCCCTGGTCGTCGCCGTCCCCGTGCGCGCCGCCAACCGCCCCTTCGTGGACGCCGACCGCGAGCGGCGCCTCGCCGCCCAGCACGGACTCCGCCTTCGGAAATTCGAGTCGGCGTCGCTCCGGGAGACGGTGCGGGTGCTGCACGACCTCGAGCAGATTGACCAGACCACGCGCGTCGCCTACGAGGTGGCCGCAACCGAGATCGCGCTCGGCCGGGAGCTCCCCGAGCTCCGCCCCGTGGTCCCCGAGCGCTGGTACAGCCCGACCCAGATCGCGGCGAGGGTCGGCGCCACGCCCCATGCCGTGGGCCTCGCCCTCACGCGGCTCGGGCTGCGCGGCGCAGCGGGCCTCTCCCGACAGGTCATGACCAAGGCCCGCGGCCACGACAAGACCGTGTTCGCCTGGGTCTACAATGATGAGGCCCTCTCCCGGATCCTGGCCTTCTTCGAGGACGACGAGCATCCGAAGGGGGCCGCGTGACACCCCCGACGACGGCCGCGCGGACCTTCACACTCACGCTCCTGGACCCTCCCGCCGTGCGGCCGGGGGGCTCTCCGGAGGCCGCCGACGGTGTCGTCTGGCCGACGGTAGGCCGACGGTGGACCGGCGACCTCGCGGCCCTGGAGCGACTCCTCACGCGCCCCCAGCCGGGGGAGGGGAAGTTCGCCTGCCCCTTCTTCCTCATCGGGGCCTTCACGCGGAACGAGCGGCGTAACACTGCCTTCGAGCGGGCCTCGGTGGTCGCGCTCGACGTGGAGGGCGGCCCCACCACCCAGGCGGCCCACCAGCGCTTCCTCGATGTCCACCACGTCCTCTACACGACCTGGCGGCATCGACCGGAGGCCCACCGCTTCCGCCTCGTCTTCCCGCTCGCTCGGGACGTGAACGCGGTTGAGTTCAGGCTCCTGTGGACACTCCTGGCGAAGCGCCTCGGCGCCGGCGTGGATGCGCTCACCAAGGACCTCGCCCGCGCGCTCTTCCTGCCGGCGCTCCGGCCGGATGGGGGCCGGGCGGCGGCGAAGGCCTGGGAGGCGCCCCTCCTCGACCCCGACCGGCTGCTCAAAGAGGCGCTCGCGCTGGTGCCGCCGGTCCCGCGGCCGGCTGCGCGACCCGGCCGGACCCCAGGCGCCGTCCGCCTCCCCTGGGACGAGGCCGCCCGCCTCGCCCGGCATCGGCTCCACACCGACTCGGGCGCCCGCCTCCGCGCCGCCGAGCACCTGCAGGCGGTCCTGCGGGGGGGCCGGGCCACTGGAGCCCACTGCCCCAGCTGTGGGCGGCCCTCGGTCTGGTTCTGGCTGGAGCCCGACCGCATGAAGGGGGCGCGCTGCAACCATCGCAACTCCTGCGGGTGGTGGGGGCCCCTCGACCGCCTGCTGGACGCCGCGGGCGAGGGTCCGGCCCGTGGCTGACTGGATGTCGAAGGTCTGCGGGATCACGCCCTTGCCGCCGCCCGACGCGACCCCGGGCCTGGAGCGTCTGGGCGAGCTCGCCCTGGCGGTGGAGGGTGCCGCAGACCTCGAGGCGACGACTGCCCTGCTCGCGGCCCTGCTCGAAGATGCCGCAACGATGGAGGCACTCGGTGCCGCCTGGCGCGTCGCCCCCGACCGGATGGCGGCCCTCCTCCTGCGCCTCGGTGCGCGGAGGGGCTTCCGCCAGCGGGCGGCCCGCTTGGAGCGCTCCGTTCGAGAGGTGGCGGCCCGCCAGCTTCGCGCGGAGCAGGGTGGGCGGCGCCAGGCGGCGGTGGAGCGCGGCATCGCCCCGCCCCTCGCCGAGGCCCTGGCGACGGTGCTGGGCGACCACCTGCTGCCACCCGGCCTGCGCTGTCCACCCGGCTGGGACCTCGGCCCCACCGGCATCGCCCGCCTCCGGATGGACGACGAGAGCGGCGACATCAACGCCATCGACGTGGCCCACCGGCCCGTCGTCATCGAGGGCCGCTATCGCGACATCCACGACAACAGCGTGACCTGGGCGATGGCCTGGACCGGCGCCTGTGGCGGCTGGCACCTCCACTCCGTGCCCCGCGGCAAGGCGGCCGATGCGCGGGGTCTCGTGGCCTTCGCCGCCCACGACGCGCCGGTCACCTCGAACACCGCCGCGGAGCTGGTCGCCTTCCTCGCAGACTTCGAGGCCGCGAACGCCGAGGTGCTCCCCGAGGCCCGGGTGACCGGTCAGATGGGCTGGTACGGGAGCGGCGAGGACCGCTGCTTCCTCTGGGGCCGCGCGGTGGTTCGGGCGGGTGGCATCCTCTCCACCGGCTCAGTCGAGGATCTCCCTCCCGCGCGCTGGATCCCCGGCCAGCTCCACCTGCTTGTCTCGGAGCCCGGCGTGCGCGCCCTCGCAGATGGCTTCCGGGCCTCGGGCACCTGGGAGGGCTGGCTGGAGGCGGTGAAGGCGGCGCTGCCCTACCCGGCGGCGATGCTCGCCCTCTACACCGCGCTGGTGCCGCCCCTGATGGCCATGCTGCCGACCTTGGCCAACTTCATCGTGGACTTCTGCGGGGAGACCAGCCGCGGTAAGACCACTACCCTGCGCCTCGCCGCTTCGGTCTGGGGGAACCCCGACGAGCGCAGCGGGGGCATCGTCGTCTCCTGGGACCACACCCGCGTCTATGTCGAGCGCGCCGCTGCCCTCACGGACTACCTCCCCACCTTCCTCGACGACACCAAGCGGGCCCGCCGCCCCGAGGACGTGGGCCGCACCCTCTACGACTTCGCCTCCGGCGTCGGCCGCGGGCGCGGCTCGCTTCAGGGCATTCAGCGAACGTCGCGGGCCCACGGTGTGCTGCTCTCCACCGGGGAGGCCCCTGCCACGAGCTTCACCAACGACGGTGGCACCCGCGCTCGGACCCTCTGCATCTGGGGCTCGCCCTTCGGCGCGTGTAACGCGGATACTCTCGCCGCCGTCCAGCGCATCACCGAGGGGGTGCTCGCCCACCACGGGCACGCCGGGCCGCGGCTGCTCCAGTGGCTGCTCGCCACACCCGAGGCCACCGAGGGCCTCCGCCGGATGTACGCCTGGCGGGTCGAGGAGTGGACGCGGCAGTGCAACGGGAACCCCGTCGCCGGGCGGGCCGCGCAGTACGTCGCCGCCCTCGACGTGGCGAAGTGGCTGCTCCACGAGGCCCTCGGCGTGCCGGCGCCAGCGACGGACCCGGTGCTGGTGGCCTGGGAGGCCGTGGTGAAGTCCTCGGCCGAGGCCGACCGCGCCGCCGACGCGCTCCGGGACGTGCTCTCCTGGGCGACTTCCCAGCAGCATCGCTTCTACGGTCGCCTCGAAGGGGAGCAGGGGAGCGACGAGGCCCCCGCCGGCGGGTGGCTCGGCGCCTGGGCGAGCCGCGTGGAGTGGCGGGCGCTGGCGGTGCTCCCCACCGAGCTCCGCGGCTTCCTGGAGAAGCAGAAGCACGACGCCGAGGCGGTGCTCCGCACCTGGGACCAGCGCGGCTGGCTGCTCCACGACGAGGGGCACCTCACGAAGAAGGTGACCGTCGGGGCGAGGAAGGAGCGCTGCGTGGTGATTACGCGGGCTGCGGCCGACGCCGTGAGCGGGGAGTCGGGCGACCCGAGCTGACGCCACCAGGCCGGGATGGGGAAGGCAGAAGTAGGGTCCGGCGACGGCGGTCCCCGCTTCGGGGCCGTCGATCCCCGCCCGGTCCCCGGGGGAGCGGGTCCCGGGGTGTGGGCGTTATCCGCCGTGGATCACCGCCGGTCCCCGCGGTCCCCGCCGTTCAGGACCCCTGTACGCCTATTGGGAGCGGGAGCGCGCGATCGCATCGGCGGCAGATGATGATTCGCGGCGCTCCCATCATGGGGGACCCCCTTCAGGAAGCGGGGACATCGGGGACCGAGGTCGAGAAGCGACGTACAAGGCGAGCAGCCAGGGACCCGGTGGGGCGGGGACCGGGCGGGGAAGGCGGGGACTACGCGGGGAAGGCGGGGAAGGCGAGTCGGAAGTGGCAGCGGTGGCACGACGGTCACGATGTCGATAAAGTCCGCCGCGGAACCGCTGGAGCAGCCTGGAGACCCGCTGGCTGATGGTGCTTGGGGACAATGCAGTTCACTTAGCGGAATTCAAGCAGTTGTTAGCATGACTCCGGAGGATCGATGTCGCCCCACTGGGCAGCCGGCCGTCACGGCGCAGATCAAGGGATTCCGGCACCGGTCCAGAAGAGGCCGAATTGGTTTCAAATTCGGGCGGCTCCCTCCAACCGCGGCCCGGAAATTACGAATGCTCAAGGCCGACTGTTGGCTGCCGACCCAGCCGATCCACCGGTCCGACTTGTCCCGCGATCGGATCGGTGCCAGGCCCGGCTGCGGTCTGATCCTGCGGGGCAGTGCCAAAAGCAGTCGGTGGGCAGAGCGGAGGGGGGGCGTGATGGCGAACTCCTCAAGGCAACCATTTTGCCGATGACCTGGCGACTGCGGGTGGCGAGCCGGCTTCGGGTCATCGTGCCCCAACCATGGGGCTCCGCACGGTGTCCGTCCACTACCCTCCTGCCGAGGGGATACTCTCGCCTCGGCGATCTGCGGTTTGCGGTCAGCAGCGGCTCAAGGCATGGTGGTCCTCCCCGCGGGACGCCTGGGAACAAGAGATGGCGGAGCACTGGAAGGAATTCGACGGCGAGGGCTCGGCGCGACCGGGAGCGGAGCCCGAGGCCGAGCGTGACGCGCCGCATCGAGCGGAGGAAAGGAGTGCACAACGGAGGCGCGAAGAACGAGTCCTGGAACACCAACAAAGGGAGGCGCGTCGGACATGGGAGCGGTTGCCGAAGGCCCGCGTCGCGTTCGCGATCCAGGTCGGCCAGGCGGAGCACAGGACTTGGCAAGCGCGGCTCCTCGCTCGCGAGATCTCGCGTGGGCGCGTGCGCGACCGCGACTTCGGTATCGAGTACGTGCTCACACACCCCGACGGCGGAACGGTGAGGTACGACTATGTCGATCTGCAGATCCACCGCATCGTGGACCTCAAGGCCCGTGCGAACGGGGAGGCCCTGGCCGAAGTTTCCGGGCGTTACGGGGAACAGCGAGATCGCCACATCACGGCCTACCGCGCGACCTTCGGCGTGACGCCGACATATCACTACAGCTGCTACCTGAGCACCCGGCATTTGTTCGCAGGTGGCCTGCGGTTCTCCTCGCCATGGCACAAGGTGGCACGCAAGCCGGGAAGCGGGGCGCGCAGCGTTGCTCCGTGCGTTACTAAGGCTTCCAGCAACCCGAGGAAAGCGATGGCGAGCATCAATCTGACCCCTGAGGAGATCGAGGCGTTCGCCAGAGGTCTCAAGATGTTCAACGACCAGTTAGGCGAGCGTTTCGCGACCCTCAAGGGACAGCTCGGGCGCTTGAGCGAGCATTGGCAGGACGAGTCGCACCGCGCCTTTGCGGAGCAGTTCCGAGTCACGATGCAGGAGATCGAGAAGTTCCAGCGCGCCAGCGCCCAGCACTACCCGTACCTCATCCGCAAGGCCCAGAAGGCAAAGGAGGCGCGTGACGTCCGGTGACCGAGTCGAGCTGTGGAGCACGGGGCCGGTCGTCGATCTTCGGCGTGCCCTCTGCCGCTTCGCAGAGGAAGCCCGCGGGATTCTGATCGAGGCCCGGAGCCGGGCTGCTCGCGCGGAGGAGCGCCTCGCCGCGCGAATCCAGGCCGCTGAGCGCCGGCTCGACGAGGCAGAGCGCGAGCTTGCCGAGGCCTGCGCTGACGAGCGGGACGATGACCACGATGACGACGATGACGGCTACGACGACCGCCGCTACGCCGAGGCCCGCGGCGAGCTGGACGCCGCCAGGGAGGCCCTCGAGGCGCTCCGGGAGTCCCAGGCCGATGTGGCCCGCCTGGCGGACCGTGCCCGCGCGAAGCTCGCCCGCCTGGACGCGGCGATCGTCGATCGCGCCGCGGCTGGCATCGGCTGGCTCGACGGCTTCATTCGCGCGGTACGAGCCTACGAGGCTGAGCGTCCTCCGGACAGCGCCATCGGCGCTCCGGCACCGAGCACATCCCCTCCCGGCCCCGTTCAGCTTCCGAGCGTGACCGCCGCCATCACCCAGGCTGCCTCTTCATCCGGCTTCACGACAGTGGGGTGCGTGGAATTCCCGCTCTCCGCCCTCGACATGGGCGGGTCCCACGTGCAGTCCCATGCCGACTTCCGCAAGGTTTCCTACGCCCAGATGGTGGACGGGATCGCGAAGCTCGACGCGGTGGTGCGCCCCCTCGTCCAGAAGGGCGCCACCGCCGAGGATTTCACCGCCATGGACGCCGCCCAGGGCCTCGACTACGAGTCCGGCTATCGCCGCGTCTTTGACGCCTTCTATGGCAGCCGGGGCGAGCTCGTCCGGGTAGAGTGGGACGGGCAGGCTTGGTCCGTGAGTGGCGGCGCTCACCGGATCTTCGTCGCCCAACGCCAGGGGCTCGCGACCCTGCCTGTGGAAGTGGTGATGCGCGGTGAGGACTGGGGGCGGGTCGCGGCACGAGGCTTCCCTGAGGGCCCCACCCGATGAGCACCTTCGGCGAACTCGTCGACGCGCTCGATGAGGAGCGCTCGCGCCTTCACCGGGCCTACGGGTCCACAGAGGCCACCTGGGCCGACGCCCGACGGGCCATGTTCGGCCGGGCGTGCCTCGATCCCCTGGATGCCGCTTGCCGCGCCGCGCTGGCCGCCTTGGCCGACTTGGACGAGGCCCTGACCGACACAGAGGACGACGATGGACCGTGACGGCCTCATCCGTGCCATGCAGCAGACCGCCGATAGCTTCTCGCGCGGAAGGCGTGATCTCCCGGCTGTCCTCACGCGTGCCGAGCAAGAGGAGCAGGTGCGCCACCTCGCAGCCCTGGGCGCCGCAGGCCGGGACCGAGCGGAGTCGGAGGCGGCGGCCAGCGCGACGAGTCAAGCCGCCAAGGCTATTTCCGCCGAGTCCGGCCGCGCCGAGCACGACCGCATTGCCCGCACGCTCCGGGACGCCAAGAGCGCCGCGGCCATCGAGTTCGGCCGCCTTGCCAAAGCCGGCGCCGAAACCCGCGCCCGCCTGGGCACGCTCGGATGCCCCTGGCATGACCCGGCATGGGACGCTTGGTCCCCCACGACCGCTCTCGCCCCCCCATATCATGCGGCCATCGGGACGCTCAGACGCCCCCTCCCGTCTGGCTTCACGCCGCGCGGTACCGAACCCGGCAGGAGCCACCTCGCGATTCCGGCGCTGGTTCCGATTGCCGGTGGCATCCCGCTCGTCCTGTCGCCCAGCCCGGCCCGGCGTCCGGCCTGCCAGGAGCTCATCGACCGCCTTCTTCTCCGCCTCCTGGCCTCCCTTCCGCCTGGCCGCCTCCAGTTCGTGTTCATCGACCCACTTGGGCGTGGCGAGAGCGCGGCTGCCTTCACCTACCTTGCCGACCACGATCGCGAACTCATCGGCGGGCAGGTCTGGACGGAGTCAGCCCACATCCAGGAGCGCCTAGTTGACCTCACGGCCCACATCGAGATCATCATCCAGAAGCGGCTCCGCACGGACTACGCAGATCTCGAGGCCTACAACGCGGCGAACGAGAGCATGCCAGCGCCCTACAAGGTGCTCGTCGTGTTCGACTTCCCGGCCGCATTCACTGCCGACGCCGTCGAGCGGCTCCGGAGCATCATGCAGAGCGGTGTGCGCTGCGGGGTTCTCACGGTCATCCTGCGAAACATGGGGATCAAAACCCCTCACGGCATTTCCCCCCGGAGCCTCCTCGAGGGCGTGACCCACCTCGTGGACGACACGGCGCCCGCGCTTGACCACCCGGCCTACGCCGGCTGGACCCTGGAGCCTGAGGCCTCGCCGCCGCCCGCGCTCCGCCGCCGCATCGTGGAGAGCATCGGTCCGGCCGCGGTGGGTGCGAGCCAGATGCGGGTGCCCTTTCGGGCGATCACCCGCGCGCGCGACGAGTGGTGGTCCGCGCAGACGATCGACGGCATCGATGTGCCGCTCGGACCGGCCGGGGCCAAGAAGATCGCGCGTTTCCGCGTCGGGAGCGGCGTCTGCCACCATGTGCTTGTGGCCGGCAAGATCGGCTCAGGGAAGTCGACCCTGCTCCACACCCTGGTGCAGGGGGCGATCATCGCCTACCCGCCCGAGGAGATCCAGCTCTACCTGATCGATCTAAAGCAGGTCGAGTTCAAGCCCTATGCCGACGCGGCACTCCCCCACGCGCGGGTGGTGGCCGTTGAGTCCGATCCCGAGTTCGCCCTCGCGGTGTTGGAGGATCTCGCCGCCCAGATGGCGCGCCGCCTCGACCTCTTCACCCGGAACCGGGTGCAGAACCTCGCGGCCTACAGGCGCCTCAAGCCGAGCGAACCCCTCCCGCGCATCCTGCTCGTGATGGACGAGTTCCAGGTGCTTCTCGGCCAGGAAGGAGCGATCTCGACCCGTGCCGCCCAGATCCTCGACCAGATCGTCCGGCTTGGGCGCGCTCCGGGCATCCACATTCTCCTCGCGAGCCAGTCCCTCTCGAGCGCGCACGGCCGCGGTCTCCCGACCACAACCGCCGCCCAGATGGCGGTGCGCATCGCGTTGATTTGCAACGAGGCCGATTCACGGCTGATCCTCGGCGAAGATAATGGCGCAGCGCGGCTGCTGTCCCGGCCGGGCGAGGCCATCTACAACGACGCCGAGGGTCGGGTGGAGGGTAACACCCAGTTCCAAGTGGCGATCGCCGAGGACGCTGAGCGCGACGCGATCCTCCGAGAGGTGGCGGAGAAATTCGCCGACCGCGAGCGCCCGGTGGTGTTCGACGGCTCTGGCCTCGGGTGCCCCGATCTCCACCCCCTCATCAGCTCGGGCCGCCGGGCCCCGGCGCCGCTCGCCCCGGAGCTGCCCCTCGGCGAGCCGCTGAGCCTTGCCGGTCCGGTTGCCGTCACCCTCGCCTTGGCGCCCGGCGCGAACCTGCTGCTGGCGGGCGGGGCCGGCCGCGCCCTCGACGCTCTGGCTGCCGGCCTCCTGCTCATGGCTGCCGCGATTCCGGTGGAGCGGGCGCGGTTCCATCTCCTTCTGCTCGCTGGCGACGAGGTCGGGGCGGGCGCGCTGGAGGGCGCGGTGCGGCGCCTGCCTCATACGACCTTCGTCGGGCGGCGTAGGGACGTGGGGGCGAGCGTACAGCGGGTGCACGCGGCCTGGTCGGCGGCCCCGGTTCTCGACCACGGTCCGCCCCTGCGCTGGGAGTTCCTCGTGATTGTCGCCCCAGCGCGCGTCTCTGACCTCAGCGTGTCCGACTCCCTCTCCTTCGACGCGCCGCCCGCGGCGGCGGCGGCTACCGCACTCCAGAGCCTCCTCCACGGTGGCTCCGAGCGCGGTGTGCACATCATCGTCTGGACCGACACGGTGCGTTCCCTTGAGCGGAGCCTCGGATCCCGCGCGCTTGAGAGCTTCCAGCACCGCCTCGTCTTCCAGACCACCGCCGACGAGTCACAACGACTTACCGACGACATGGTTGCCACCCACTGCGGCATGGCGCGGGCCGTCGTCCACGACGCATCCGAGGGCACCAACGTGAAGATCCGCCCCTACGGCCCCCCCTCTGCCATGGTGCTCGACAGGCTGGCCCCGAAGGGGGGTTCCCGTGCTTGACCCCACTGAGCTGGCGCGGGCGGGGACCTTGACGCTCGGGCGCGTGGCCGCGGCCGAGAGCGCGGCGGAGGCGGGGCGTGCTACGGTCGACCTGGCAGGCGTCGCGGCGGTGAGCGCGGCGAACGAGGCGTTCAGGGCGGCGATGGAGAGGGCGGCGCGGCTGGAGGCTGAGGCTCAGTCGGCCGAGGAGGAGCACAGTGCCCGCAGGCGCGAGGCGGTTGCGGATCTCGGCATCCGACGACAGCGCCTCGAAAGGGCCGCACTCTTGGCGGAGAATTCGGGATCGGCCGGGAAGATCCTGGCGGAGAGCTGGGCCCGCGTTGCGCGCAGCCCGGCCTCCGACTCAGGCTCCCGGCCGGCAGTCGAGGTGGCTGAGGAACTCCTCGAAGCGGGGAATGGCGCGCTCGAAAAGCTGGAGGGGCTGGAAGCTGAGCTTCGTGGCTGGTATGCGGCCCGACGCCGGCGTCGCGTCGCCATCGTCATCTTCGCTGTCGGAACCCTGGCCATCGGCGCGGTGATCCTCGGGTTGATCGCGTGGAACATTGCGGCGATGCGGCACGCCTCCGAGGTGGACGAGGCGCTCACCGTCGCCCTCGCTCAGGTCGGCAAGGACGATGCCGCCGCGATGAAGGCGCTTACCCCAATCCTGGCCGAGGCCGCAGTGCTGAGCCCCGCGCGAAGGAAAGCTGCAAACGAGGGTTGTAGCGCGGCCACCCGGGCCCTCGCGGCCACCTCGGTGGAAGCTCGCCACTATGCCACCGCGCTCGTGGAGCTCGAAGCCGCCCCCGCTTCGTGCGGTGTGGCGAGCTTCGTCCCAGCGATCACTAATCTCTGGTACCAGGAGCTCCGGGCCGGTACGCCCACCTGGGACGAGCTGAACGCCGACGAGCGTCGGGTAGGCTATTCGGAGCTCATCCGTGTGGGGCTGGGTCACGTAGGCGCAGACCCCGAAGCGTCCCCGATGGTGACCGCTTGGTTTTACGCGGCGGGAGGCGTCTTCGAGGCGAGCGGCTCGGGCACGGCATACGGCAAGAAGGGGACCTTCTTCAAGGACAACTACACGGTGGTAACTACGGTCACGCGGTTCACTTGGCGGCCGCCGCGGATGGTGATCGTCGAGGGGCGCCATGAACTGAACGGGACGTCCAGTGTGAACCTGAGCTGTACGCCGCAGCTCCATTTCGCTCTGAGTGACGCCGCAGGGGTGATGCCCGGCGTCTGCACCGGATCCTACACCATCCAGCAGGGCGCCAACGCATTCCGGATGACCTTCCCGGGTGAGCTCGACACGGCCAGTACGGCGCTCCGCGGCGGGACGAACATGGGTGCGGTGAACATCGCCCTCGCTCGCTATATTGGACCGGCCGAGGGCGCGGCAGTGCCTTCCTCGGCGCCGGCGCCCTACGTGGCGCCGGTGTCGGCGCGGAAGCGGAAGAAGCGGTAGGCTCGTGTCGCCTGGAGGAGCCCCCGTTCAGCTCGGGAACGCAGCGCACCTTCACGCTGCCGTCCGACGTGGCCGACCTTGGCACACCTCCAGATGGTCGAGGTCAGCGGTCCGACGAGGTCGATGGCGCCAACGTTCTTGGCGGGTCGGCTGACCTGGTTGACCTACTACCCGCTACCCGGCGGCTTCGCGCGCGCGATCATCTTCACCGCCGATCCCGGGACAACCGCTCACCACCGTCCTGCACCTGCCCAGTAACCGTTCAGCCGAGCACCTCTTTCGCAGAGATGGCAGCCGAGTGATCTTCCCTTTCTGGAGGATCCACTCATGGGCACCCGACACACCCCCTTGCTCGAACGCCGCCGCCTCATCGAGGGCTGGCGTCGCTCGGGCCTCAACGCTGGCGCGTATGCGATTGAACGGGGCATCGCCCCCGAGACTTTTCGTCGCTGGATCCGTACGCTCCCTTCGTCCCCGTCGCCGATGGACCGACCTGCCACCAGAGTGGTGGAGAGCCCGCCGCGCTTCATAGAGGTCCAGGTCTCTACCCTCGCGGTCTCGCCGGAGAGGGTGGCATCTGTCTTCGTCGTGCAGATCGAGCAGCGGGTCCTTCGCTTCGCTGAGCCCCCCCCGCCGGCTTGGTTCGCCGCCCTGCTCGGGGAGCTACGGGCATGCTGACGGCGACCGGCCCTCAGAAGATTTTCCTCGACCCTGTCCCGGTCGACATGCGTGCCGGATTCGATCGACTGGCTGCGCGGGTCCTCGCCGCGGGCTTCGACCTCTATGCCGGCCATCTCTACGTCTTCGTCTCCAAGCGACGGTCGCACTGTAACCGTCCAGCCTGGCGCCACTCCCCCACCCGCCACCCGTCGCCTACGCTGCTGCCTTGTCGGGCTCTCGCTTCTTGGCGCCGCGCCCCTGCTTCCAGTTCCAGGGGAGGAGCTCCTCGACGGTGCTCCCCCGCTCGGTCACCCGGATGAGGGCGTCGGCCATCCACTCCTCGGGGTTCACGTCATGCAGTCGGCAGGTGGCGCAGAGGGAGAGGAGGATGGCGAGGTGACGGCCGCCTTCATCATGGCCGACGAAGAGGGCGTTCTTCCGCAAGAGGGCGATGATGCGGAGGGCGGACTCGCCGGCGTTGTTGTGGATCGGGACCCGGGCGTCCTTGAGGAAGTGGCGGAGCTCGGTCTTCTGGTTGAGGACGTAGCGCATCGCCTGGGCGACCGAGGACTTCGGGGAGAACTGCCCGACCTCGGCCTCGAGGGTCCGGAAGATGCGATCGACGATGGGCCCGCTCCGATCGCGGCGGAGGTGCAGGTGCCGCATCGAGCCCGCGAAGCCTTCCTCGATGGCCTCCTGCTCGACGAGGAAGAGCTGCTGGATGTCGGCGAGCAGTCCATCGAGGACGGCGGGGGCGTAGTCGCGGGCCAGGAAGAGGCCGCGGCGGGCGTGCGACCAACAGCCGGCACGCTCCCGGCCCTCCGGGGTGGTGACCGGATTGTAGCCGGTGTGACCATCGACCAGGATCGTTCCCTTCGAGCCCTTCAGGAGGTCACTGGGGACCGTCCCGCCGCGGCTCGGATCGTAGACGAAGGCGATGGCCCGGGCGTCGAGGAAGGTCCACATCCAGCCCGTGCGCGTCTCGTCGCGATTCGGGTCGAGGACGGGCTGCCGGGTCTCGTCGGCCTGGAGGAGGTCCACGTCGGGGAGTCGTTCCAGCAGGGCCTTGTAGATGGGCTCCAGCGATTCAGCGCAGCGATGGAAGAGCATGCACAGGGTGGAGACGGAGAGCGGCACACCGATGCGCTGGAAGGCTCGCGCCAGGCGGTGGAGCGGCATGACGTCCATGCACTTGCTGACGGCGACGTGCGCGTGCAGGCGGGGCCCGTAGGTGGCGCCTTCGACGACCTGCGGCGGAGGAGGGGCGACGAGGAAGCCCTCTCCACAGGTGTAAATGGCCTTCTCCCGGACATAGTCGATGCGGCGGAGGCGCCCTGGGACCCATTCGTACTGGGTGGACACCTCGCCCTCTCCGAGGGGACGGCGCTGGTCGCCCCCGCTACAGGAGCAGCGGGCCTCGGGCGGGATGGGGATGTGCACCACCTCGGGCGGAATGGCCGCGAGGCGGGCCTTCCGCTTTTCGTCGTCGGCCGCCCGCCGAGCGGCCCGCTCCGCGTCCGTGCGCTCCGCGCGCAGCTTCCGCGCCGCCTCTACCCGCGGGTCCGAGACCTTCTTCCGTCGCTCCGACTTCTTTCCGTAGAGCTGCTTCTCCAGGTAGGCGATGCGCTCGTCCTTGACCGCGAGCTGGGCCTTGAGGTCGGCCACCTCGGCCACCAGGGCCTCGATTTGGGCGTCCTTGACTGCGAGCTCGGCGAGCAGCTCCGCCACCTCGGCGGCCCAGGCCGCTCGAATGGCGGTGTTCTCCGCGCGCAGCTCCCGCACCTCCTGCTGCAGTTCGGCGACGACCCCGAGCAGCTCTTGGAGCAGCGGGTCGATGAGCGCCCGCACCAGCGGGTTCATCTCCGCGAGGCGGGCGGTGACGGCGTCGAGCGAGCGGACGGGCGTGCTCATGGCCGTACCAGATCACAGGCGGGATCCGCTGTCGATCCCCGCGGCGGCGGACTCCAACTCCTCGCCGCCGGGAGGGCCTTGAGGTCGATGCCCTGGAGCAGGACGGCGAGGCTGGTGGCGTCCAGGCTCACGCGGGTCACCCCCTCCGGGACGACGGGGAGATGGAAGCGGCCCACCTCGATCCGCTTGAACAGGATCAGCAGGCCGTTCTGGTCCCAGGTCAGCACCTTGCAGTGGGACCTCCGCTTCGACAGGAAGACGAAGAGATGACCGGCATAGAGGTCGAAGCCCGCGGCGAGGACCCGCGCCGCGAGCCGGTCGAACCCCGCCCGCATGTCGACTGGGACCGGGTCGAGGTAGATCTTCTGGGGGCCCGTCGTGGTCAGCATCGGCGCAGCTCCCCCAGGACGGACGCGAACCAGGCCGGCGGCGGCGGCTCGGCGAAGCGGAGGCGGTGGTCTCCGACCTCCACGGCGAACAGCGGCACCTCGCGCGCCACCACGGGGGAGGGCTCCGGTGGGAGAACCTCAAGGAAGCGCGGCGCGCTCTCCGTGGACGGGGCAGGGTCCCCCGCGAGCGGCCGCACCGCCGAGGCGCTGCCGCCGCCACCACCGATCCACCGCCGGAAGGTCTCCGGGACGATGCCTCGCTGTACCGCGAAGGCGTGGGCGCTGAGGCCGGATGTGCGCCAGGCCTCGATGAGGCGGCGGCGCTCGAGGAGATGTGTGTGTCGGGTGCCCATCGGGAGATCCTCCAGAGGGGAAGATCACCCGCAGGAGCCCGCGGTGGCAGTGGCGCCAGCCTGGACGGTTACGCTGCAACCATCGGATGTTCGTACAGTACCTGAGCAAGAATGGAGCGGCTCATCCGCGGTATGTCTGCCTGCAGGAGCGATCGCACTACGGTGGGCCGGCGTGTCAGGGGCTGTCGGCCCCCTGCGTCGACGACGCGGTCTGCGAGCTCGCGCTCGCCGCGCTGACTCCGGCCGCGGTGGAGCTCAGCCTCCGCGCGGCGGAAGACCTCGAGCGCGACCGAAAGGCTACCGACGACCACTGGCAAGGGCGCCTCGAACGCGCTCGGTACGAAGCTGTGGAGTCCGGAAACTCTGGCGGCTTCGATCCGGTATGTCTGGCGGGTTCGTGAACGTGACTCGGCGGGTTGAGCGCGGCAAGGGCCTGCCCGCTTCGTCGCGCGCCATCGGCCTGCCCGGGTGGGATGATCTGCGCGCGACGACCCCTGCGACTCGCCGCCGGTCGTGCCGACCGGCGCTCGCCGCAGGGCCAGGTCAGGGCTCGGTTTTCCGGACGCTCTCCGGATCGGCACCGTCGTCGGAGAGGGTTTCCGGATCGAGGTGCTTCGTGCGCCACGAGGGCCCGCCGAGCGCGATGAGCTCGCCACGCTCGAGCACGCGGTCGAGGATGACCTCGGCGAGGTCGCGGTCGTGGAGGACCTGCCCCCAGTCGCGGAGCCTCTTGTTGGTCGTGAAGACCATCGGCTTGCGCGCGAGGTAGCGTTGGTCCACGACGCCGAAGAGAACGTTGGCGGCGTCTTCAGCGTGGTTGAGGTACCCGACCTCGTCGATGACCAGCACGTGCGGCTCGACCCACGCGGCCGTCGCCTCGCGCAGGCGGCCGGCCCGGGAGGCGGCGCCGAGCTCGTCGATCAGCGCGCTGGCGCCAACGAAGCGGGCGGTGAAGCCGTTCTGAATGGCGCGGTAGGCGATCGCGACGGCGAGGTGGGTCTTCCCGCGGCCCGGCTTGCCCGACAGGATGAGGTTCCGCCCCTCGGTGACCAGCTCCGGGCCCAGGTACGGTCCGAGCTGTTGGCGGCGCAGGCTGGACTGGAAGACGAAGTCGAAGCTCTCGATCGTCTTGGTGAACGGGAAGTGGGCGTGGCGGGCCGCATTCTGGATGCGCGTGTCGTTGCGATGCGCGACCTCCTCGGCGATGAGCAGCGCGAGGTAGTCGCGGTGGGCCCAGCCCTCCGCGGCCGCGCGGGTGGCGTAGCCCGGGTACAGGCGGCGCACCGTCGGCAGGTGCAGGCGCTTGAGCAGCTTGTCGAGGTCGATGTCGCCGGGGTTCATGCGGCCTCCCGGAGCACGGCGCGGACGGCCTCGACGGTGAAGGTCTCGCGCGCGACGCAGCGGGCGAAGGCGTCGCGCATGGCGCCGTCCCCGTGCTGCGTCAGCAGGTCGAAGAGCTCGTGGCAGGGCCTCTCCCAGCGTCCCTCCGGGCACCGGTGGACGAGGGGCCCCATGAACT
>JBIJDH010000037.1:0-54283 GCA_044344255.1 Myxococcota bacterium | reverse complement strand
GTGCGCGTCCGGCCGGAGACACCCGCATGGCCCCCGCCGAACCGAGTGGGGGCACCCCGACCCCCGACCGGCCACCTCCGCCCTCTGGAGGTCGGTCCGGGAGCGGCACTTTCTTCTCAGGACTCCCGATTAACATCTGGGATGACCTGCCTGCGCTCCCCGCGGAGAGTGACGTTGGAGAGTCCTGTCCCCTCCTCGGGTTGGCTGGTCGGGGCGCAGCAGGTCAGGTTGTCGCTATGCGGATCCCCACACACCCCGGAACGCCCACACTCACCCTCCTCGCGGGCCCCCTCTGGCTCGCGCTCGGCGCGCTCAGCCCGCCGGTCCTCGCCGCGCCAACACCCGAGCGGCAGCTCCGAAGCGGTGGAGCCCTCGCCATCACCGGCGCGAGCGTGGGCGCCGTTGGCCTTGGACTGGTCGTCGGCTCGCCTCAGGATCCCGCCTTGCAGAGCCTCGGCTGGAGCGTGCTCAACGCGGGCGACGTGGCCCTCCTGTCCGGCGCCAGCCTCCGCCACACGGGGCTCCGGCGCCAGGGGCGGGTGGAGGGCCTTGGGGGAGGTGTGGTGGTGGGGATCGGGCTCGAGCTCACCGCGGTCGCGTTCTCCTTCGCCGCCGAGCAGAGCCCACAGGAGATGCGTCAAGGGAATTTGGTCTACTACGGTGGGCCCGATCCCGGTCTGTTGCGGATCAGCCACGGAGCCCTGATCGGCGCCTTCCTCTGTGGAGGGGGCCAGCTGCTCTTCGACCGCAAGATGACCGGCGAGACTGAAGCAGCGCCCTCCGACGTGGACGAGTCACCGCCCATCCCAGATGACCCCCTGAAGCTCCGCCCGCGGCTGGAGCTCTCCCCGCGACCGGGTGGCGGCTGGCTGAGCGTTACGGTCGACCTCTGAGGCTCGACGGCTCTTCGGGTTCCGACCCTGGGGCGATAGAGCCCTACCCCACCTTGGCGATAGGGAGCCCCGATGACCTCTGACCCTCGGCGAGTGGTCTTCCTCGGCGCTGGCGCCATCGGCGCGGGCGTCGGGGGCCTCCTCTGGGCCTCCGGCGTCGATGTGCTCCTCGTCGCGCGCGGCGCGCACGGCCGGGCGTTGGCGGCGGACGGGCTCGACCTTCGGTTGCCGGGTGGTGGGCGTCACTTGCGCGTGCCGGTCGGCCGTGTCGAGGATGTGCGGTCGGACGACCTCGTGGTGCTCTCCACCATGGGGCACGACACCACCGCCGCGGTCGCGACCTTGCCGCCCGATGTGGTGCTCGTGAGCTTCCAGAACGGGCTCGCGCCGCTCGAGGAGCTGGCCGACAGGCCGGTCATCGCCGGCATGCTCTACGTCCCGGCGGAGCGCCGCGCGCCCGGAGTGATCGTGCTGGCCGGAGCGCCCCACCCCGGCGCAATCTTCCTCGGGAGGTGGCCGAGCGGCGTCCTCGGACCCGAGGTGTGGTTCGCCGAGGTGCTCCGCGCGGCCGGGTTTCGCGCGGAGGTGTCCGCCGACATCGCGCCCTGGATCCGCGCAAAGGCCCTCACCAACCTGGGTGGGATCCATGTCGCGCTCTGCGACGAGCCGCCGATAGACCTCCTCGAGGCGACGGTCGAAGAGGCCCGGGCCTGCTTCCGCGCCCAGGGTGTGGACGTGATCGCGGACGCCGAATTCGACGCCCGGATCGGCCCGATGGAGGTCGTGGCGGTAGACGGTCGGCCGAGGGTGGGCGGCTCGACACGGCACGCGCTGGCCCGCGGGGACCGGCTGGAGACGGAGTGGCTTCACGGATACTTTGTCCGGCTCGGCGAGCGGCTGGGCGTGCCGACGCCGATCAACGCGGCGCTCGTGGGGCTGGCGGCGCGGGCGACGACGGAGCGGTGGTGCGCGGGGGCGCTCTCGGCGGAGGAGCTGCGGCGAGCTCTATCTCCGGGGGTCGGCGCCCCACGGCCACCCATCGCCGATGCCTGCTCCAACCCCGCCATCGGGGGAGGCTGACCCGGCAAAACCGTGAGCCAGGTCAGGAGTGCCGCTTGCGGCGCTCCGTTACGGGGCCGACGTCCAGGAGCGCCCATGTCCGTTCAGCTTCGCCCCCTTGGCCGCGCCGACTTCGAGGCGGTCGTCTCCCTTGATCGGCAAATCACCGGCCGTGAGCGGCGCGGCTGGTTCAACCAGCGCCTCGCCTCGGCCCTCCGGCAGCCGCGCCGCCACCTGCAGCTCGCGGTGGACGGTGAGGAGGGCCTGATCGGCTTCCTCCTGGCCCGCCTCGCAGGCGGGGAGTACGGCCGCCCCGAGGACGTTCTGCTGCTCGAGACGATCGGGGTGGACCCCTCCGCCCGCCACCACGGCCTCGGCCACAAGATGGTCGCGGCCCTGGTCGAGCTGGCCCAGGCCCGGGGCCTGCATGCCCTGCTCACCCAGGTGGACTGGCACGACCACGGGATGACCGGCTTCCTCGACCACGCCGGCTTCTCCCTCAGCCGGACCGTGGTGGTCAGCCGAGCGGTGCACCGCCTGCCCCTGCCCGAGACGGACGAGGAGATTGAGCTGCACCCGCCGCTGGTCCGACATCTCGTGCCCGGAGATCTCCCCGCCTTGCAGCGCATCGACCAGCGTATCACCGGCGTCGACCGCAGCGCCTACCTCGCCCGCCGGGTGGACGAGGCGCTGCGCGACTCGGCCATCACCGTGTCCCTCGTCGTCGAGGACGACGGCGCCGCGGTGGGCTTCACCACCGTGCGCGTAGACCACGGCGTCTACGGCAAGCTGACCCCGGTGGCCACCCTCGACACCATCGGCGTAGACCCCCGCTTCACCGGCCGGGGCTTCGCGCGGGCCCTGCTCAATCAGCTCATCGACAACCTCGCCGCCATCGACGTCGAGTGGCTGGAGACCGAGGTCCGATACGATGACCTCGCCCTCCTCCGCTTCCTCTACCGCTTCGGCTTCGCCCCCTCTCCGCGCCTCGTGCTCGAGCGGCGGTTCGGATAGGGGAGCCCTGAGACAGGGGGAGCGCGGCTCAGCTTCGGCGCGCGGCGTACCAGAGCTGCACGAGGCCCGAGGCCGGATAGGGCGTCGCGGAGAGGAGGGCCCAGCCGGCCTCGGGCACCTCGGGGCCGAAGAGGGGCCGACCGCGACCCAGGAGGTGGGGGAGGAGGGACAGGATGAGCTCATCCACCACCCCCTCCGATAGGCCCTGCCGAACCGCCGCGCCGCCGTCGAGATAGACGTGGCCAACGCCTTCGCCCACGAGGCGGTGGAGCAGGGGACCGAGGGGGCCCTCGTATCGCTCCACGCCGTCCCGCGGCTCGATAGGGCGGTGACTGAGCACGATGACCCGCTTTCCCGCATAGGGCCACTCTGGAAAGGCGGTGACGACGTCCCAGGTCTTTCTCCCCAGGATGAGGGTGTCCACCGAGGCCATGAAGGTGGCGTAGCCGTAATCCTCGCCTTCGACCTGCACGCTCCCCAGCCAGTCGAGGCCGTCATCCTCTCGGGCGATGAAGCCGTCCAGGCTGGTGGCGATGTAGACGGTGACCTTCGGGCGCATCAGACCTCCCAATCTCGGAGCCTATCCCGGCCGCCCCGCCGCGAGAGGCGCCATCGACGGACGGGACCCCGCAGGTGTTAGGCACCAGTCCCTCCCCACCGAGCCCTCGCTCCATCCGGCCACCCGATGACCGACCTCTTCGCCGACAAGGCCGCCGACTGGGACTCCCGGCCGGTCCCCCTGCAGATCTCCACGGGCGTGAGCGCCGCCCTCTTCGCGCGCGTCCCGCTCCGGCCGGAGCTCACCGTGCTCGACTTTGGCGCAGGGACGGGCCTCTTGACCGGCCGCGTCGCGCCCCGGGTCAGCGCGATCCTCGCGGTGGACGTGTCGCCCGCGATGCTCGAGCAGCTCGCCCTCAAGCCCGAGCTCCAGGGCAAGGTCGAGCCCATCTGCCACGACCTCCTGGAGGCGCCCCTCGGGCGGCAGGTGGGGCTGATCATCAGCGCGATGGCGATGCACCACGTGCGCGACACCGCGGCGCTGCTCCGCGCCCTGTACGCGCACCTCGAGGAGGGCGGAAGCGTGGCGCTGGCCGACCTCGAAGCGGAGGACGGCACCTTTCACCCCGCTGGGATGGAGGGCGTGTTCCACCACGGCTTCGAGGTCGGCGCCTTCGCCCGCGCCCTGGAGGCGGCGGGCTTCGTGGACGTCGCCGTCGAGACCGCCTGCGTCGTGGAGAAGGAGGGGCGGCGATACCCCGTCTTCCTCGCCACGGCGAAGCGGCCCTGAGCCCGATCAGAAGCCGCAGTACGACTCGGCGTTCGACGCTTCGTTATTCGTCTCGTCACACTCGAGGAGGGCGGAGCCCCCCGCGCCGTCGTCGTCGATGCGCAGGCGGAAGCCGCCCGCGCCGAGCTCGGTGAGCGGGATGACGAACTCGCCGCTGGCGAGCGAGGCCCCGGCGCCGATGGTGGGGATGACCACAGTCGTGTAGAGCGCCTCGGCGCCCGTCTCGTCGAGCATGTAGAGGCTGAGCACGACGTCGGTGTCGCTGTCGGCGCCCCCCTGGTTCGAGACCTGGTAGCTGATCCCCACGGTGCCCACGACGGGGTCACAGGAGGAGACGCAGACGTCGAGGATGGAGACGATGAGATCGGCCGTCCCGGGGGTGTCCTGGGAGGGGCGCCCGCGGAAGATGTTGTAGGCCAGCCAGCTCGGCGTGGGGCTGGTGGGGATGCCCCCGTCGGCGTCCTGGTTGGTGGCCGCGTAGTCGTGGATGCCCCAGGTGGGGCCCGCCGCCGGCCAGCCGGAGCCGCCGTGCCCGAAGACGGTGAGCATGCCGTAGCTGCCGCTGCTGTTGACCACGAGCATCTCAGCCGAGCCGTCGTTGTCGACGTCCCCGATGGTGGGGGTCTCGAAGTAGGTGACCGAGCCGTGCGTGCGGTTCTCATAGAGGACGGTGCCCGCCGCCCCGTCGTAGACCCGCAGGGCGACCTCGTCGGCGAAGATCACCTCGTAGACAGAGTCACCGTTCATGTCGAAGACGGCGCAGCCGGCGGCCCCCGAGGAGTCCTGCATCACCTTCTGCCAGAGGGAGCTCCCGTCGTGGTTGAAGGCCATCAGCTTGCTACCGTTGGGGGCGATGATCTCGACCTGACCGTCACCGTCAATGTCGCCGGCGCAGGGGGGGCCAGGGTTGGCCACCGTCAGCGCGCTCGTGAAGACCACCGAGCCGTCGTGGTTGTGGACGGTGAACTTGTTGCCGCAAGAGAAGGCGATCTCGGCCTCGTTGTCGGCGTCGACGTTCATGATCGCCGAGAAGCAGGAGTAAGCGCTCGAGCCGGGGGTGGTGCTCCAGAGGCGGGCGCCGCTGCTGCTGAACACGCTGTCGCCGAGCACGATCTCCTGCTGACCGTCGAGATCGAGGTCACCGACGGCGGGGGTGCGCCAGAGGGAGGCGTTGCTCGGGGTGAGGGTGGCGACGTGGGCGCCGGTGGCCCCGTCTACCACGCCGTTGTCGCAGATCACCTCGACGTCACCGTCGGCGTCGAGATCGGCGAGGGTGCACACCGGGTAGAGGAAGCCGTAGGTGGAGGCCGAGCTCCACTTGAGGTTGCAGGCGCCGTCGAAGGCCGCGATGTGGCCGTCGGCCATCGGGCCGACGATGTCGTTCTTGCCGTCGCCGTCGATGTCGCCGATGGCCACGCCGCCGTCGGAGCGGAGGCCGGTCTTGCTACAATGGAGCGTCCCGCCGTCTCCAGAGACCACCACGAGCTTGCCCGTGTAGTAGCCAGTGAAGGCGATGTCGGGGACATCGGCGGTGTCGATGACGCCGTCGGCGTTGTCGTCGGTGAGCTGGCCGAAGACCGGGCTCACCACGGAGTAGTCGGAGCCGCCGCGGTACTCCCACTCGACGCTGACATCCCAGGGATCGGCGACCTCGCCCGGATCGTAGGGGAGGCAGGCGTCGACGATGTCGATCTCGCCTTCGACGGCGTCTGTGGCGTCACAGGAGTCGTCGAGGCAGTCGGCGATGCCGTCGCCGTCGACGTCGTCGTAGCCCTCGTCGATCATCCCGTCGCCGTCGTCGTCCACCCCGTTGCACTCCTCGTCGGGGATCGGGGTGCCGGTGTCGACGGGCTCATCGGTGTCGGTGGGCTCGGGATCGGCCGTGTCCCGCCCAGGCTGGTCATTCTCCTTGCCGACGATGTCGTACTCCGAGCAGGCGGCGAGGCTGATCAACAGGGCGAGGCTGGGATGACGCATCGAGGCTCCGGTAGAAGGGCCAGTGTAGCCCAACATCTGTGTGAATCGCCGCCCGAGGGTGTGTCGGGGGCGGCTGTCGGGCCTACCGGACCGGGCGGATCGGTTAGGCGGGCCGCCCCTTGGCGACCGGAGGTCCCGTGCCCAACTCCCCTGCGCTGACGCCCAGCCCCTCGGAGCGCGCCGCCGCGCCTCGAACCACCACCTCGGGGCTGCGAAAGGACCTTCGGAGCATCCTCGTCATCGGGTCGGGGCCCATCGTCATCGGGCAGGCCTGTGAGTTCGACTACTCCGGCACCCAGGCCTGCATCGCCTTGAAGGCGCTCGGCTACCGGGTGGTCCTGCTGAATTCGAACCCCGCCACGATCATGACCGACCCCGACGTGGCCGACGCGACCTACATCGAGCCGCTGACGCTCGAGGTGGCCACCGAGGTCATCCGTCGCGAGCGCCCGGACGCCATCCTGCCCACCGTGGGCGGCCAAACCGGGCTCAACCTCGCCCTCGAGCTCCACAAGGCCGGCGTGCTCGCCGCGGAGGGGGTCGAGCTCATCGGCGCCCGCCCGGAGGCCATCGAGGTGGCCGAGGACCGTGAGAAGTTCAAGCAGCGCATGATCGAGGTCGGGCTCAAGGTCTGCGCCTCCGGCGTCGCCCACACGCTCACCGAGGCGGAGAGCATGTTGGAGCTGGTCGGCCTGCCGGCGATCATCCGGCCCTCCTTCACGCTCGGCGGGCACGGCGGCGGCGTCGCCTACAACCTCGACGAGTTCCGCGAGATCGTCGCCCTCGGGCTGGACCTCTCTCCCATCCGCCAGGTCCTGGTCGAGCAGAGCGTGATCGGCTGGGGTGAATTTGAGCTCGAGGTGATGCGGGATCGGGTCGACAACGCGATCATCGTCTGCTCGATCGAGAATTTCGACCCCATGGGCGTCCACACCGGGGACTCCATCACCGTCGCCCCCGTACAGACGCTCACCGACCGCGAGTACCAGAAGCTGCGCGACCAGGCGTTGCTCGTGCTGCGGGCGGTCGGCGTCGAGACGGGCGGCTCGAACGTACAGTTTGCCGTAAACCCCGCCGACGGTGAGATCGTCATCATCGAGATGAACCCGCGGGTCAGCCGGTCGAGCGCGCTCGCCAGCAAGGCCACCGGCTTCCCGATCGCCAAGATCGCCGCCCAGCTCGCGGTCGGCCTCACCCTCGACGAGATCCAGAACGACATCACGCGGGTGACCCCGGCCTGCTTCGAGCCGGCGCTCGACTATGTCGTGGTGAAGATCCCTCGGTGGAACTTTGAGAAGTTCCCGGGCGCAGACCGCACTCTCGGCACCCAGATGAAGTCCGTGGGCGAGGTGATGGGCGTGGGCCGCAGCTTCCCCGAGGCGCTGCTCAAGGCGATCTCCAGCCTCGAAGGCGGCTACCCCGACGCCAGCGGCTGGGATGACGACCAGCTCCAGGAGAAGCTCGCCATCCCGACGCCCGACCGCCTCCCCGCGGTCTTCGAGGCCCTGCGCCGCGGCGGGGATCCGACGGCGCTCCAGCGCACCACGGGCATCAACCGGTGGTTCCTCAACCAGATGGGCCTCATCGTCGCCGCCGAGCAGCAGCTCTACGGCCGCTTCCTCTCGACCATCTCCGCCGAGGAGCTCGGCCGGGCCAAGCGCCTCGGCATGCCCGACGAGCACATCGCCCGCATCCTCGCCACCGGGGAGGAGGCGGTGGCCACGCGCCGCCGCGAGGACGGCATCCAGCCCGTCTTCAAGCGCATCGACACCTGCGCCGCCGAGTTCGAGAGCTTCACCCCCTATCTCTACTCGACCTACGAGACCGAGGACGAGGCCGGCGAATCCACCACCGACCGCGTGATCATCCTCGGCAACGGGCCGAACCGCATCGGTCAGGGCCTCGAATTTGACTATTGCTGCTGTCACGCCGCCTTCGCCGTGCGCGAGGCGGGGCTGACGAGCGTGATGGTCAACTGCAACCCCGAGACCGTCTCCACCGACTACGACACCTCGGACAAGCTCTACTTCGAGCCCATCACCGCCGAGCACGTGGGCAACGTGATCCGGCGGGAGAACCCCCGCGGGATCATCCTCCAGTTTGGTGGACAGACCCCGCTCAAGCTCTCGCACCGCATCGGCCCCATCCTCGGCACCTCGGCCGACGCTATCGATCTCTGCGAGGACCGCAAGCGCTTCAACCTGCTCCTCGGCGAGCTCGGCATCCGACAGCCCGAGGGGGCGATGGCCGCCACCCGCGAGGAGGCCATCCGCGCCGCCGCGCGCATCGGCTTCCCGCTGCTCGTTCGGCCCTCCTACGTGTTGGGCGGCCGAGCCATGCAGATCTGCTACTCGGAGTACGACTTCCTCGCCGCCCTCGAGGAGGCGCTGACGGCCAGCGACCGCCATCCGGTGCTGCTCGACCGCTTCCTCGAGGGCGCGGTGGAGTACGACGTGGACGCGCTCTCCGACGGCGTCGACGTCTACATCGCGGGCGTGATGGAGCACGTCGAGGAGGCGGGCATCCACTCGGGCGACTCGGCCTGCTCGATGCCGCCAGTCGTGCTCTCGGCGGTCAACCGGCAGCAGATGGAGGAGGCCACCACCCGCCTCGCCCTCCGCCTCGGCGTCATCGGCCTCGTCAATGTCCAATTCGCCGTTCAGCGCGGCGTGGTCTACGTGATCGAGGTCAACCCCCGCGCCTCCCGGACCGTGCCCTACGTGAGCAAGGCGACCGGCGTGCCCCTCGCTCGCCTGGCGACCCGGCTCTGCCTCGGCGAGCGCCTCGCCGACTTCAAGCTCCTCCCCTCGGACAACCGAGGGATGTTCCACGTCAAGGCGCCGGTCTTCCCGTGGCGGCGCTTCACGGTGCGCGACGTGGTGCTGGGGCCCGAGATGCGCAGCACGGGCGAGGTGATGGGCATCGGCCGCACCTTCGGCGAGGCCTACGCCAAGGCGCTGATCGGCGCCGGCATGAAGCTGCCGACGAAGGGCGGGGTCTTCCTCTCCTTGCGTGACGCCGACAAGCACGCGCTGCCCGACATCGCCCGCCCCCTCGCCGAGATGGGCTTTGTGCTCTTCGCCAGCGGCGGCACCCACGCCGCGCTGATGGCGGCGGGCATCCCGTCCACGCGGGTGAACAAGGTCAAGGAGGGCCGCCCCGACATCGTCGACCACGTGCGCAACGGGCGGGTCCAGCTGATGATCAACACCCCGCTCGGCCGCAAGGGCGTCAGCGACGAGGCCAGCATGCGGCTCGCCGGCCTGCGCTTCGGCGTTCCCTGCGTGACCACGCTCCGGGCCGCGGCGGCCGTCGTCGAGGCGATCCGCACCCTCCGCGCCGGCGACCTGCGGCCAGTCCGCCTTCAGGACCTCCAGCGCACCGACCGCACCGATCTACCCCTGGCGGCTTCCCCCGCGGCTCCCGAGGGCTGAGTGTCGCGGACCTTGTTCATCGGCGACGTGCACGGCTGCGCCGATGAGCTGGCGGCGCTCGTGCGGGAGGCGCGGCCGACGCGGTTGATCCTCGTCGGAGACCTCTTCCGAAAGGGTCCGGACAACCTGGGCGTGTGGCGCTACGTCTCCGAGATGGGCGCCGAGGCGGTGATGGGAAACCACGAGGACCGCCTCCTCCGAGCCTGGGGCGCGGATCGCGCCGCGGCGGGGCTCCCGGACTCCTGTCGCGCCTGGATCCGCGATCTGCCGCTGTTCATCGAGGGACCGGGCTGGATCGCTGTCCACGCCGGCCTCCACCCCACCCTCGGTCGCGAGGGCACGCCGCGGGACATGGCGCTCGTGCTGCGCCGCTTCCCCGACGACACGCCGGGCAACCCCTTCTGGTGGGAGCGATACACCGGCGACCGCCTCGTGATCTACGGCCACGACGCGGTCCGCGGCCTCCAGGACCACCGGCCGCGCACGCTCGGCCTCGACACCGGCTGCGTCTACGGCGGGCGGCTGACGGGCTACCTCCTCGAGGAGGACCGTCTGGTCTCGGTGCCCGCGCGGCGCGCTTACCGGTCGATGGCCTGAGCCGCCTGCGGCCTCACAGCTCGGCGGCCACCACTTGCCCGACCATCCGCCCGAGGGCGTAGATCGTGAGCTGCGGCGGGCCACCCATCGAGGTGGGGAACAAGCTGCCATCGGCCACATAGAGGCCCTGGGCGCCCCGGTGACGGCCATCGGGATCGGTCGGCCCCTTCTTTGGATCACCCGACATCGCGAGCCCCCCCATCGGGTGGACGGCCACAAGGGGAGGGTCAAAGGGGCGGAGCGCCCACATCTCCAGGCGCTCGGCCTCGGCCATCGTGCGCACCTCGACGGGGACCTGGCCGGGGATCCAGACCGAGCGGGCCCCCGCGGCGAGCCAGAGGCGGGCGCTCATCGCGAAGGAGCGCGCCATCGCCCGGCCGTCCTCGGGGTCGAGGCGGTAGTGGATGCGCGGCCGGCCGTCACGGGTGGCGGTGATCGAGCCCGCCCCGTAGTCGTGCAACATCGAGACCGAGGCGGCGAGGTAGCGGAACTGCTGGAGCAGGCCGACCATCGTGTCACCAAAGCCGGTCATCAGGCCCGCGGAGCCGGCGGGGTGGGCGAAGCCCGGCAGGATCCACACCCGCCGCGCGGGATCGGTGGGGTCGAGCAGCTCGGTGCATTCGACCGACTGGGGCACCCCCTTCCAGGCGAGCACGGGCTCCTCGAAGCGAGCGACGACGGTGCTCCCCGGGTGGAGGTGCAGGCCAAGGCCGCTCCGTCGGCGCCGATCGGTCAGGCCGCTCGCCAAGACGAGGGCGGTGCTGGCGGTGGCGCTCGCGGCCAGCACCACGGCCTTGGCCTCGACGACGAAGCGCTCGCCCGCCTCGGTGAGGCCCTCCACGCCGGTCACCCGGCCCCAGCGGCTGCGGACGGCGGTGACCCTGTGGCCGGTGAGCAGCCGCGCCCCGGCGGCGATGGCCTCGGGGATGAGGATCTTTGCGCTGTTGTTCTTGGCGTCGTAGGCGCAGCCGAGCTCACAGAAGCCCGAGCCCACGCAGCCCGTGCGGTTGTGCATCAGCCGCGCCTGTCGGAGGCCCAGCGCCCGGCAGCCCTCCGAGAACAGCGCGTTGGCGCGGTTGACCTGGTCGTCGCGGACGAAGGAGACGCGGAGGAGGCGCTCCATCTCCGCGTAGTGGCCCTCCAGGCGCGCCGCCAAGCCCTCGAGGGCGTAGTCCGCCTCCCAGCGGGCGAGGATCGGCGCCGCCACACGCTTGCAGAGGTTGAGGTTGTGGACGGTCGAGCCGCCCACGCCCTTCCCCTGGAGGACGCCGATACAGCCGTCCGCGGTCATGCGCCCGCCGCCGTCTTGGAAGAGCCGCGGGATCATCACCTCCTCCCGCTGGTTCATCCGGTCGTGGTGCTCGCCCATCTCCAGGAGGAGGACGTCCCGCCCGGCGAGCGCGAGCTCTCGGGCCGCCGCCCCGCCGCCGGCCCCCGAGCCCACGACGACCACCTCGGCGCGCAGCCTCAAGGGGCCGCTCCGTCGTCCCAGGCGGCGGCCCCGATGGTGGGCCCGTCGTAGCCGATCGCGGCCCAGAACTTCGGGTGGCGGAAGGTGCCGAAGGCGCAGATCGACTTCAGGCCCTGGAAGGCCATGCGGGGGAGCGTCGCCTCCGCCTCCGACATCGCGCGCAGGAGCTCGTCCTGCTGCTCCGGATCCAAGGCCGTGAAGCGGGCGCCGTAACGGGGCAGGGCCCCCCACTCGATCAGGCGCAGCAGCCCGCGGAGCTGGAGCTGCACGTCCGCCGGGAGGTTCATCGCGAAGGCCCAGGCGTGGCGCCCCGCCTCGACCTCGGAGGGGGTGGGCATCCCGCTCCGGCCGAAGAGGCGGTCTGCGATGGCGTCCAGCACGGCCTCCTCGCGGCTGAACACGGGGAGGATGCCGATCAGCAGGGTGCCTGCGCCCCCCACCAACCCGAGCCCCAGCATCCTTCGTCGGCTGATCTGCGTCGAGATGATCTGCATGGCGCCGCCCTAACCGCCCGCCAGAACGAGAGACGGCGCCGTCGGGGGTCCGAGGGCGCCGTTCAAGCGTCAGGGCCCGAGGGCCCCGGCGAGGAGGTGCGAGATCAGCCGCCGAGGGTCTTGATCGCGTCGATCGACATCATGGCGGCGTCAGAGGTCTTCTTGGCCTCACCGGGGATCTTGCCGACGGTGCCGGCGTTCTTGCCGACGGTCTTGAGGGCCTTGGGGATCTGGGTGGCCTTGATGCCCATGGAGGGGATCGCGGCGGGGAGGCCCTTGGCGGCGTCGATGGTCGCCTTGATCTGCTCGGGCATGTCCTTCACCGCGGTGATGGTGGCGACGATGCCCTCACCACCGGCGTTGATGGACTCCACGGCCTTCTTGACGTTCTCGGGGGCCTCGGGCTTGACCTCCACCTTGGGCTTCATGCCGTCCATGGTCACCTTGAGCATGCCGGGGGCGGCCTTCTTGAGCTCGGCGACGGCGTCGGCGATGGGGGTGCCAGCGGGGAGGCCCATGGCGGTGGTGAGGCCGTCATTGAAGGCCTTGAGGCCGGTCTGGGCGGTGGTGAGGTTCGTGATCATCTGCTTGGCGGGAGCGAAGACCTTGTCGATGCCCTCGATGCCGGTGTCTTCGATCACGAGGGCCTCAACGACGGCCTCGGCGGACTCCGCGGCGTCGCCGCCCTTGTCCTTCTTCGCGAAGGAGGTGCTGCTGGACATGGCGAAGCCGAGGGCGGCCACGCCGAGGAGGATCGAGAAGGAGCGGGAGATGCGGAGGGACATGAGACATCCTTTCGCCGCTGGTGCGGCAGGGGGGAGACCTGAACTCTCAGACGAAGATGACCCCGTCTGAAGGGACCCGCGGGTTAATCCGCCATTGTGGGAAGATCAAGACCGTCCCGCCGCCAGCGTGCGGGGGGGGTGGCCGATGCGCCCAGGGATCGGCGGCCCGCTGCCGATCCCGCTGTGCTCTACGCGTCAGCCATGTCCGCCCTTCAGAACCTCGGCGGAGGGGGGAGCGATGGAGTCGGCGTCGGCGGGGGGCACCAGGATCCCGTCCAGCAGCCTCAAGACGGCCCGGTAACTGCCAAAGGGGGGGTAGACATACACGCCCCTTACGCGGGGGTGGTGGCGGACCTCGAGCAGGGTCTCCCGGGCCACCTGTACGCCCACCTCTCGCTGCGCCTCTTTGGAGGGCGCCGCCCGCATCGCCGCCAAGACAGCCGGCGGAACCTGCATCCCCGGCACTTCGTTGTGCATGAATTCGGCGTTCTTCAACGAGACCAGGGGCATGATGCCCACGAAGAATGGGACGTTCGCGTGACGAGCCGTCTTGTCCAGGAAGCGGGTGAGGAGCTCACTGTCAAAGACCGGCTGGCTGAAGAAGAATTCAGCCCCCGCTTCAGCCTTGCGACCGAACCGATCCGCCTCGAGGTCCATGTCGATGTGGCCGGGGTTGCAGCCGGCGCCGACGAAGAGCGCGGTCTTGCCCCCGATGGGCTGGCCCGAGAAGTCGAGGCCGCGGTTCAAGAGCTGGATGAAGCTGATGAGCCCGATGGAGTCGATGTCGAAGACGGCTGTGGCGTCGGGGTAGGTGCCCATCTTCGGGGGGTCCCCGGTGACGGCGAGGATGTTGCGCAGCCCGACGGCGTGGGCGCCGAGGAGGTCCATCTGGATGCCGAGGAGGTTGCGGTCCCGACAGCAGTAGTGGACCACGGTCTCCATAGGGGGGACGCGCTTTCGGACGAGGTGCGACAAGGCGGTGGGCCCCATGCGCGCGACGGCCCGCGGGCCGTCGGCGATGTTCACGACGTCCACGCCGGCCCGGTAGAGCATCGCCGCCCCCTCGAGGGCCCGCGTGGGGTCTACCCCCCGAGGCGGCTCGAGCTCGACCGAGACGCAGAACTTCCCTGAGGCGACCCGTCGCGCAAGCTCGGAGCGCTCGGCGACCGGCACCGGCGCCTCACCCTTGGGCAGGGTCAAGCCTCCCTCGGTGACCACCGACCGCACAGGCGCCTGGTGGACCGGCGAGATCGACCGCAAGAAGACGCGCATCTCCTGGATCATCCGCGGCGTTGTTCCGCAGCAGCCCCCGATTCCGCGGGCGCCGATCTGGGCGAGGCGGCGCGCGTACTCGGCCATGTACTCCGGGCCCGCGAGGTAGATGGTGCGGCCCTCGACCACCTGGGGGAGGCCGGCGTTCGGCATCACCACGATGGGCTTGTCGGTGGCGGGGAGCATCTCCTCGAGCACCGTCTGGATGCCCTTCGGCCCCTGGGAGCAGTTGGTGCCGAGGGCGTCGATGGCCCAGGCGTTCATCATCCGCGCTGCCTCGACCGGAGAGGGGCCCTCCATCCGCGAGGCGCCGAGGCCCCCCACCGGAAAGGTGACGCAGGCGACGATGGGGAGGTCACAGGTGGCCCGCACGGCCCGCACGGCCTGCCAGAGCTCCGGCAGGGAGGCGAAGGTCTCGAGGACGAAGAGATCGACCCCGTTATCAGCCAGGATCTGGGCCTGTTCTTTGAAGACCGTAAAGGCGTCGCCGGGGGAGAGCTTGCCGACCGGTGACAACGGCACCCCGAGGGGGCCGATTGAGCCGGCCACCCAGGCCTGATCCCCCGCCACCTCCCGCGCGAGTCGGGCGGCCGCGGCGTTGATCGCGGCGGTGCGGTCTGTGAGGCCAAAGGGGGCGAGGCGCATCCGGTTGGCGCCGAAGGTGTTCGTCGTGAGCACCTCGGCGCCCGCGCGACGGTAGGCGCCGTGGATCTCCCGGACGATGTCCGGCGCCGTGACGCTCATCTCGTCGTAACAGCGGTTGATGAACACACCGCGGTTGTAGATCTCAGTGCCCATCGCGCCGTCAAACAGCACGATGCGCTCAGCCAAGGCTTCCCGAAAGGGCACCACGGGAGCTCCCGAAGCAGGGGGGGGGTGAGCGGTGGGGGGTGAGCGGTGGGGGGGGTGAGCGGCTGGACTAACCGGGTCGTCAGGCCAGTCGCGCCACGACCACGCTGATGTTGTCGCCCCCGCCGCCAGCGTTGGCCCGATCGGTCAGCCACCGGGCGGCCTGGGAGGGCTCGCTCATGCGCGCCGCCTCTTCGAGCAGGGCGCCGAGCTCGGCGTGGGAGCCGGCGGCGTAGTCGGTGAGCCCATCCGAACAGAGGATGAGCACCTCACCGGGGAGGATCGTCACCGTACGGTGTGCGGCCGGCGTGGGCTCTGGTGATCCTTCTTCGTTGAAGTGACCACAGTAGCCGACCAGCGCGTAGCCATCCCCCAACATGTCGGTGGGGTTGTCCTCCTGCCAGGACTGCAACCACTCGCCGCGGAGGTTCTGGTCGCCGGTGAGCAGACAGGCGCCGAGGGAGCCGACGAGGTATGCGCGGGAGTCGCCGAGAGATGCGATGTGTGCACGGTCTCCGCGGACGACGACCACCACAGCCGTGGTGCCCATCGGGATGTGGCGGCCGAGGTCTCCGCCCGCGGCGCGGAGGGAACCTTCACAGACGGCTTGATTCGCGAGGAGGAGGGCCTCGTCGAGGAAGCGGTGGATCTCCTCCTCCTCCCCAGTCCGGAGCGCGTCCTGGTGCTTCTCCCACTCCATGGCGAGGGTCTGAACGAACAGGGCGCTGGCGAGGTTACCGGAGCCGGCCGTTGAGACGCTGATGCCGTCTGCGACCACGAGCATGGCCATCGGGCCGTCGGTCTGCCAGAAGACAGCGTCCTGATTGACCTGGGACAAGCGAGACTTTACGTGACCGATGTGGGTGTCGTGCGCGACCTCAAGGTTGAGCGAGGGCCAGCGGGGCGCCTCGTCTCGAACCCGCGCCACGGCGCTCGCTTGCTCGAGCTGCTCCCAGAGATCGAGGGCGTTTCGGGGGCGGAGGGCCGGGGAGGCGCAGAGGGAGCGGCTCGCCACGGCGCTCCACTCCAGGGGCATGTCGGCGACCAGCTGGGCGAGGTGCACGATGAGGTCCTCTCCGCGCACGCTCTCGGAGCGGGGGAGGTTGCCGATGGCGAGCTCGGTGATGGCGCGGACGGCCTGGTACACATCGTCCTCGGGGTTGCTGTCTTCCAGCGGGCCGAGCTCGATCCGCCCGTTGGCTTGCAGGCGTGCCCCCGTCACGCCGCCGGCCTCCCCGCGGGCGTGACGGTGGGAGAGCTCCCTGGCGAGGGCGGCGGCGAGCGGGAAGGCCCGGGCGGCGGGGAGGGGGCGGAGCTGCGTGAGGAGGGGCTCGGGGCGAGCCACCGGCCGATCGATGGTCGCCTCGGCCAGCCGACCGGCCAGCCAGACCCGCAGACGAGCGGTGGACGGGCTGTCGGACTCTTCGAGGCTGGCGAGGGCCGCGCTCGGCCCGCCGGGGATCTGATCCGCCAGGAAGGTCGAGATCGGCAGCTCCGTGGCGCCGGAGATGGACTGGTCGAGCAGGCGGAGCGCGGACCGCCAGCGGGAGGTCGGAGAGAGCGCGGCGAAGAAGCGCCGAATCAGCGATCGATTCTCGCGAATCGACGCGAGGCGGAGGATGGAGGCGTCGGTGGTGGGATCTCGTCGATCGAGGAGCAGGGCGCCGAGCCGGGCCTCTCCAGCGGCGGCGAGGTCGAAGAGAGCAGGCAGGTACTTCGGGAGGATGGACGGTCGCTGACGGAGGAGGAGGCAGATGGCCTCCGCGTCGGCGACTTGGACCGCGGCCTCCAGCAGCGCCGCGGCGACGTCGTCCCCTGTGGACGCGAGGATCGTGTACCGCCCCCGCGGCGTCTGGCCCAGGAAGAGCGAACGGAGCTCGTCGATCGTCATCCGAGGCACTCGGGCCAGCCGTTCGTCGACACGGTAGACGAAACGTTCCCCGAGGTCGATCACCGTGTTGTCACGCAGCAAGGAGGGCTCAAGGTCGATCCACCATTGCTGGAAGCGCTGGGCGCTCACGAGGCCGCGGCCGACGATCCAGCTCTGTAGCTCTTCACGGGTGGCCGGCTCGCCGAGCTCTTCGAGCAGCAGACGGGTGACGAGCAAGGACTGCTCGGCGGCCAGCTCTCGCAGCGCCGTGCGCCCCACCACCGATCGGGCGAAGAAGCCGCTTGGGATGCAGAGCCGATACCCCCGGCAGAGCTGCTCGGCGGTGACCCGGATGGGCCGCTGAGCGCCGGCCTTCTCCCACTCCAGGCGGAGCGCGGAGGCATCCGATTCGTCCACGAGCGCGAAGCCTGCAGATGGTAAATGAACGACATCGCCGGCTCGAACTTGACGGATATCGGAGACTCTGATCATGGCGCGGCGACACCCATTCGGCGAGGAGGGCAGCCCAGGGTATACCACGAAGCCCGCGCGCGATCCGTCGGAGCGGGAGTCACCATCGAGTATGCGGCGAGCCGCCCGCTGGGCGTTGGTCCGGCTCTATTTCGGCGGCCCGTACACGTTGACGGAGTCCTTGGATGAATCTCCCGCTCCCTCCACCCCTCGAGATTCGGGATCCGATCCACGGGGCCATCGGCGTGGACGCGCTCGAGCTCAGGGTGATCGACCACCCCTTTGTGCAGCGGCTGCGCGGTATCCGACAGCTCGGCTTCTCGCACCTGCCTTTCCCCGGGGCCACACACAGCCGCTATGCCCACTCCCTCGGCGCGATGCACCTCGGTGGACGAGCGTTTGACGCCTGTTTTCGCGACGACCCCTTCCCTACGGTCGAGCGGCGGGCCGCCCTCCGGCACTGCCTGCGCCTCGCCTGCCTCACCCACGACCTCGGGCACGCTCCGTTCTCGCACGCCGCCGAGTTCGCGATGCCCAAGCTGCGGGATCTCGGGCTGCGCGCCTACGACCCCGCGAAGGTGGCCCACCGCCTCGACGGCCGCGCGCACCATGAGGACTACACCATCGGCATCCTCAGCCAGAGCGCGCTGACGCCGTCGATCCGTGCAAACTTTCCCTTCGGCCCCGAGCACGTCGCGGCGCTCGTCAGCCCCGACGTCACCGTGACCGACGACTTCTTTGTCGAGGGGGGGCTCGACCTCCGCGGCCTGCTGAGCCAGATCGTGAGCTCCGACCTCGACGTCGACCGCATGGACTACCTGCTGCGCGACGCCTATTACAGCGGCGCGCATTACGGACAGATCGACAGCCACTGGCTCCTCAGCAACCTCGGCCGCCACGTTGATGAAGAGGGAGGCGTTCGCCTCGCCCTGGACGGCCGGGCCATCTATGCCTTCGATGACTTCATGATCGCGCGTTTCCACATGTTTGTGATGGTCTACTTCCACCAGAAGTCGATCGCCTACGAGGAGATGCTCAAGCGGTACATGCAGTCGGAGGACTGTGAGTATCGGCTCCCGGCGCAGATGGACGCTTACCTCGGCACCGACGACGCCGAGCTGCTCGCGGTGCTCCGCGCCTCCAAGAACGACTGGGCGCGGCGCGTGGTCGAGATGCGCCCCTTCCGCCTCGTGCGCGAGGTGCACGGCTCCCCCGGCGAGGTCGACCTCTCGGCTGAGCGGGCGCGGGTGGAGGCGGCGGGCATCCCCGTCCTGTCGGCCTCGGCGACCGGGGCGGTGTTCAAGGCGGAGCAAGCAAACAAGCCGAAGATCTACGTCGTCGATCGCCCCGCGGGGGGCACGGTGCGGGCGCTGCCGCTCCACGACGCCACCGAGATCTTCCGGCGCTATCAGGACCAGCGCTCGATCGCGCGCTTCTATGTGGCAGAGGAGCACCTCGAACACGCCCGGCTCATCCTCGGGGCGGGCCGGTGAGCGCGCAGCCCAAGCCGCGCGAGCGGGTCGTCATCCTCGGCGGTGGCTTCGGTGGGGTGGCGGCGGCTCGAGCGCTCCGCGGCGCGCCGGTCGACATCACCCTCATCGACAAGCGGAACCACCACCTCTTTCAGCCGCTGCTGTACCAGGTCGCCGGGGCGGTGCTCTCCCCGAGCGACATCGCGAGCCCCCTCCGCTCGATGTTCAGCGGCCAGAAGAACCTGATGGTGCTGCTCGGAGAGGCGACCGAGGTGTCGCTCGCCGAGCGGCGGGTGACGGTGCGGGGGCCGGACGGCGGGCTTCGAGACAGCCCTTACGATCGACTGATCATCGCCGCTGGCATGACCAACTCCTGGTTCGGCAGGGACGCAGAGTGGGCCCCTCATGCGCCCGGCATGAAGGACCTCGACGACGCCCTCGACATCCGCCGTCGGGTGCTGGGCGCCTTCGAGCGGGCGGAGTGGACAGAGGATCGGGAAGAGCGCCGGCGTCTGCTCACCTTCGTGGTGGTGGGCGGTGGGCCGACCGGCGTGGAGATGGCGGGGGCGCTCTCGGAGATCGCGCGGCGCTCGTTGGCCGCGGACTTCCGCCGCATCGATCCCACCGACGCGCGCGTCGTCCTCATCGAGGCCAACACCGGGATCCTGCCGCCCTACCCGAGCGAGCTCCGGCTCAGCGCCATGGAGCAGCTCGTCGCGCTCGGAGTGGAGGTGCGGCTCGGGTATCGGGTGAGCCGAATCGACGAAGGGGGCGTCAACCTCGCCCTCCCGAACGGCCCCGAAGAGCGCATCGAGACGCGGACCGTGGTCTGGGCGGCGGGGCTCAAGGGGGCGCCGCTGGCGGGCACGCTCGGCGTCGAGTCGGACCGCGCTGGCCGACCGAAGGTGCTCCCCGATCTGTCCATCCCGGGCCATCCGGAGGCCTTCGTGATCGGAGACCTCGCCTGGGCCACCGATCCGCAAGGCCAGCCCTTCCCCGGGGTGGCGCAGAACGCCATCCAGGGCGGGGATTATGTCGGGCGGCTGATCTCCGCTGAGGTGGCGGCGGTCGCGAAGGGGCGGCCAGCCCCGCCGCGGGGGGCCTATGCCTACCGAGACCTCGGCAGCATGGCCACCATCGGGCGCAGCAAGGCCATCGCCTCGGTGGCGGGGATGCAATTCTCCGGCCGCTTCGCCTGGCTCCTCTGGCTGTTCATCCACATCATGGCGCTGGTCGGCTTCCGAAACCGCGTGCTGGTCTGGCTACAGTGGAGCTGGAGCTACCTGACCTGGCAGCGCCACGCCCGCATCATCCGCGACCGGGAGTAGCACCGGGAGTCACGGCGCCCTTCGGGGCCCGGGCGTCTCGCCAGCAGAGCTTGAAGCCGCGGCCAAGACCGCGGAGGACCGGGAGGAGCTGCCCTTTCCCCACGGCGCCGCCCACCTGGAGGGCGACGAGGCCGACGTTGGACCAGGCGAAGGCCGCCAGCGTCTTCGGGCTGCGCGGCTGAAGGGTGCGGAAGAGGTAGTAGTGGCTGAAGACCACACGCGCGGCGCGGTCGCCCATCCCACCTCGGTTGGCGGCCGACTTCTTGTGGAAGACCCGTGCGTGGGGGGTCTGGACGAGGGTCCATGCGCGGGCGACGCGGCGGGAGAGGTGGAGGTCTTCGGCGAGGGTGTAGCCGGGGAGGAATTCCTCGAAACGCTCGACCGCCAGGGCTTCGCGAAGGTAGGCGCAGCGCCCGGTGGCCGCCGCCGGCACCGGCACGATGGTGCTCGGCGCCTGCAGCCAGCGCACCGCCCCCGAGGGGTAGATGATCGAGCGGTCGCCGCGGTCGTGGTTGGTGAGCCCGAAGCCACGGGCGACGCGGATGCCGAGGCCGCTGCGGAAATTGGGGTTCGAGAAGGTGGCGAGCACCGCGCCCACCGGCGGCTGGGCAGGGAAGTCGAAGGCCTCGAGCATCCGCTCAATGAAGTCGGGCTCGAGCAGCACATCGTCGTCGAGGAAGAAGACGGTGTCCTGGGTCGCCATCTCGATGCCGAGGTTGCGCTGGACGGAGGTGCCGGGCCGCGAGGTGGCGTACCGGAGCACGATCCCCGTGCCCCGCAGCCGCGCCTCGAGGAGGTCCAACACGCGGTCCTGGCCGGCGTCGACGACGACGAGCTCATCGGCGGGCACGGTCTGGCGGAGGAGCGTGTCGAGGAAGGAGCCCACCTCCACCCGACGGTTCATCGTCGGCATGACGATGGAGACGCTGCGGCGGCCCATGTCAGCGCTCCGTGGGGGCGTGGACCACCTGATCCACGAAGTCGAGGAGCGCAGGGTCCACCCGCAGGCCGAGCGACTCCTGCACGTCGCGGTTGAGCACCACTCGCGTCGCGTTCGGCGCCTCGGGCTCGATGGCCCCTGGGTTCTCTCCGCCGAGGATGCGCAAGGCGAGCTCGGCGGCCTGGGCGCCCACCTCGGCCTGGTCGGGGGCGACACACATCAGGGCGCCCGCCAGAACAAGCCCCTCGGACCAGGCCAGGAGGGGCAGGCGGGCTCGGTCGGCCTCGGCGCGGATGAACTGGAAATTGGAGGGCGTGACCACGCGGGCGTCGGGGAGGAGCCAGATGGCGTCCACCTGCTTGCGCAGCACCCCGAAGGCGTGCCGAACATCGCCCGCGTCGCCCACCCTGCGGGCCACCACCTTGTAGTTGGCGGCCCGAGCGGCCTCGATCGAGGCCGCCACGCCGGGGTCCGTGTTGAGCGTGGAGACGATGATGCCGATGCGCCGCACCTTGGGGGCGAAGACCTGGAGCTGGGAGAGCACCATGTCGGGGGGCACCTGCATGCTCACGCCGGTGACCCCGGCCCCCTCGATGCCGTAGCGGGCCGGGTCGTAGACCATCGCGTAGACCAGCGGCACGCCGGGCAGCTCGTGGACGGCCGAGTAGGCCGCCTTGGCGCCGAGGGCGAGCACGAGGGGAGGGGGATCGTCGCGGAGGCCGCTCACGATCCGCTGAGCGACGCTCTTCTCGCCCTTGAGGTCGTAGACCTGAACGGGGCGGCCGAGCTCGCGGCTGAAGGCGTCGATCGGGGCGTCGTAGGCCGGGAGATCATCGCTTCGAAGGACGACCACGGACGTGCGAGCCCAGGCGCCCCCCGGCGCGCCGAGCGCGACGAGCAGGGCCAGGGCCGGCCGGAGGGCGCGGAGGAGCGCGTGGGCGCGGAGCACGGGGCGGGCGGAGCGGCGGTGGGTCATTCGGTCTCGGTGACGATCACGGTGACCGCGGAGCGATCGACGGTGCGTTGGTAGGTCCAGGATTTGCCGGTGTTCGGGTCACGGACCAGGAAGCTGTGCTCACCCACCGGGACCCTCGCGTTCCGGAGCGGCGTGACGCCGATCTTCCGGCCGTCCACCGACACCTCGAAGCCGCGGGAGGGGTAGGAGGAGACGTTGACGAGGCCCTTCTCGCTCGCTTCGGCGGCCGAGGCGGGCGGGTGAGCGGTGGTGGCTGCGGCGACCGGCGTCGGGGCCTCGGACGGCGCAGTGGGCGGCGCCTCCGGGGCGACGGGGAGCGGCGCAGCGCTGACCGGTGGGGTGGGCGGCGCGACCTTCGCCGTCGTCGCCTTCGTAACGGACGAGCCGCTCCCACCGCTCCCACCGCTCCCGCCCGACTTTCGGCCCGCTTCGGACGAAGCGCCGGCGGCGACCGGCGGAGCCTCGGTGGACGATGGAGCCCCGGTGGACGATGGAGCCCCGGTGGACGATGGAGCCCCGGTGGACGGCGGTGCCTCCGTCGTCGAAGGATCCGGCGCCGCGACGGGCGGGGCGCCCACGCTCACGACGTCGGCGGGGACAGGGGGCGGCGGTTCACCCGGCCGGCTCAGCAGCAGGACGGCGATGATCGCCAGCAGCACAACGAAGCCGCCGGCCAACAGCGCGCCTATCGCCGCGAAGAGCCACCGGCGCGGGGTGGGCTCATCCCGGATGACCTTGCTGCGGCCGCCGTGGCCGGCCACGCCGGAGCGGGAGAGGCTTCCGCCGTCGACCGGCGCGGAGATGGTCTCGCCCTCCGGCAGCGCGGGGTGGAGGAGGTGGTGAGGGTCGAAGTCGCGCCAGGCTTGAAGTCGGTCGCCGATCGAGCCCGTCACCTCTGGCACCACCGTGGCAAGGAACTGCACCAGCTCAGCCCGATCGGGGAGGCCGCCCATGGCCAAGGCCGCCCGCTCCAGATCGGCGCGCATCGAGCGGGCGTCGGCGTAGCGGTTGACCTTGTCGAGGGCCAGCGCCCTGCGGTGGACAGTGCGCAGCAGCTCGGGCTCGGGGTGCTCGGGCATCTCGCCCAGCGCGGGGATGCGCCCGGCGAGGATGCGGTGGAGGATCTGCACCTCGGTCAGCCCGCCGAAGGGGCTGCGACCCTCGATCAGCTCGTGCAGCACGAGGCCGACGGCGAAGATGTCGGCGCGACCGTCGATGGTCTGGGCGCCGTCGACCTGCTCCGGAGCGAGGTAGGCGACCTTGCCCTTGATCGAGAAGGTGTTGGTCTGCTCGGCGCGGGTGTCGGCCTTGGCCACGCCGAAGTCAATGATCTTCACCTCGCCGCGCACCGAGAGCATGATGTTGCGCGGGTTGATGTCGCGGTGGACGATGCGCATCGGCCGACCGTAGGTGTCGACCCGGGAGTGGGCGTACTCGAGGCCGGAGAGCACATCGCAGAGGACACGAAGGCTCATCCCGAGCGGGAGGCGCTCGCCGCGGCGGGCCAAGGCCTGCTGCACCTGTCGGAGGTCGATCCCCGGCACGTACTCCATCGCCAGGAAGAACTCGTCCCCCACGCGGCCGAAGTCGTAGACCTGGGCGATGTTCTCGTGCTGGAGCTCGGCGTTGATCCGCGCCTCGTCCTGGAACATCTTGACGAAGCTCTCGTCACCGGCGTTCTTCGGCACCATCCGCTTGATGACGAGGAAGCGCACGTATGCGGCGTCCTCCACGGTGCGTCGGGCGAGCTCGACCTCGGACATTCCGCCCTGGCCGAGCCGCTCCAGCAGCATGTAGGACCCGTATGGACGGGGGTAGCTGGGTTGGGCCACGGAGAGAGCATAGCCTGCGGCGGGCGAGGCGAGGGGAGGGCAGGGGAGGATACGCCGAGCCACCGGCTTCACCCCGCGCGCGGGGGCCCCCTCAGGTGCGGCGCAGCAGGGCGAACTTGAGGTATCGCCCCTCGGGATGATCGATGGAGACCGGGTGATCGGGGGGCTCCGCCGCAGACCACAACCAGGACCACCGGCCGCCCGCCTTCCGGCAGCCCTCGCGGATGTTCTCCTCCCAGCGCTCCCGACTGAGCCGCGCAGTGCAGGAGGCCGTCGCGAGCACGCCGCCCGGCGGGAGCATCAGGCCGCAGCGGGTGGCGAGGTCGCGGTAGGCGCGGCCTGCGCCCTGGTCGGCCTTGGTCTCATGGGAGAGGGAGGGGGGGTCACAGATGACGAAGTCGAGCCGCTCGGAGGGCTCCCAGGAGAAGACGTCGGCGGCCTCGAAGCCGTGTCGGGAGGGGTCCAACCCGTTGAGGCGGAAGTTCTCCCGCGCGTCGTCGAGGGCGGGGGCGGCGACGTCTACGGTGATCACCCGCTTCGCGCCGGCCGCGGCGGCGTGAACGCTGAAGCCGCCCGTGTAGCCGAAGAGGTTGGCGAGGGTGCGGTCGCGGGAGAGCTGAGCGGCGAAGCGACGGTGCTCGCGCTGGTCGAGGAAGAGGCCCGTCTTCTGGCCGACGCGGGGGCGGACCAGGAACTTGAGGCCGGCCTCCTCGACCACGAGCACCTCGGGGATCGAGGGCCCATGCAGCAGATCGAGGCCCTTGTCGTCGTCGCCGTCGACGATGCGCACCCCCTTCCGGCGCACGACCACCTCGATGCCCGGGATGGAGGCGACGGCGGCCGTGATCGTGCCGAGGTGCGGCTCCCACGCCCTGGCGTAGAGGCGGACGACCGCGAGCGGGCCGTAGCGGTCGACCACGAGGCTCGGCAGGCTGTCACCCTCCCCGTTGACCAGGCGGCAGGCGTTGGTGCGCGGGGGCAGCACCTGGTCGCGGAAGGCGGCAGAGGCGGCGATGCGCGTGCGGAGGAGGGCCGGGAGGTCTTCGGCGTGGCGCCCCAGCACCCGGACCGCGATCACGCCCTCATCGGCGAGACCGAAGGCCACGACCTTGCCGCGGGGGTCAACCAGCTGAACCGGAGTTCCCGCGGGGGCGCGGCTGGTGACCCCGTCGGCGTAGACCCAGGGATGCCCCCGAGCGATGGGGCCGACGGTGTCGGCGGTGAGCGTCAGTCGTTGCATCGGGGGCCGTTATCCCGTCGGCCGTCCCGTCAGCGGGCCTCGGCCTCGGTGCCGTCCGGCTTCCGCCGCTTCGAGTGCCGAGCGCGCGCGTTCTTGTTGGAGCAGTTCCGCGAGCAGTACTTCGAATTGGGCCGCGCCTGCTTCTCGCAGTCCATCCAGGCGCAGAGGCCGAGCGAGACGCGGCGGGCGGTCTCCTCGTCCATCGGCTCTTCGCCGTCGTTGTCCAGGCTCCCGCCGTGTGAGGCGAAAGGCTGGAGCGAGAGGTCCTCGGAGAGGCCGCCCGTCTCGGGATCGACCTCCGCACGGGCCTCGTCCACCGAGCGCTCATCGTCCCCTGGCGGCAATGGTGCCGCGTCTTCGGCCGCGGGGGGCGTGGCCTCGCGTGACGGGGCGAGCGGTGCCGCAGCGACCGGGGCCGAAGGGGCCACGACGACCGGCGTCGGGGCGACGGGCGCCTGGACGACGGGCGCCTGGACGACGGGCGCGACGGCGACCGCGGTCGGCGGCGCCGTCAGGGCGACCGGGGCGACCGGTGGAGGCATCTGGGCCGGCCCCGGGACCGCGCTTGTAAGTGCGGCAGGAGCCGCGGCGGCGGCGTTCGCTGCGCGGGTGGGAGCTGCCCTCCCCGTCGGGACCGGCGCGGCGGTGGCCGCGGGCCTCCGAGCCGCAGCGCCATCCTGCACGGCGCGCCGCGCGTCGAGCTTACGGGCGACGTCGAGACCGGGGCGGCGAGACTCCTCTACGGGACGTCGGCGCTCTTCGAGCGCAGGGTCCTTCGCGGCCTGGGCCTTCTCCCAAAGCTCCCGCTGCCGGTTTGCCTCGTCCTGAATCGGCTTCTCGCCGTAAATAATCTTGCCGCAGGTGTAGCAGTGGAGCTGCACCTGATGGCGTCCTCCGCCGAGAAAGGCCCGCTGGTCTTCCTCGAGGTCCACGTTGGCGGAGCCACATTTCGGACAGGTCATTCGCCAGGACATCGTGTTCTTCTCGCCCAAGAGTGCGGAGGTTTATTCCGTTTGTGGTCCGCCGGGGAGGGGAAAGGTCGGCCGAGGGGTGATGCCTCCCCTCGGATTGTTCGAACTAAACAGGTTCTACCTACGTCGAACGCGAGCCCAATCATTCAGGGCGGTCGGCCTCGGGCAGGGAGGCGAGGCGGGCCTGGATGGCGGAGGCCTCGGCGGGACGCTCAAGGGCTGCCCACTGATGCCAGGCGAGGGTGTAGGCCTGCCGCGCACGGCTGGGCTCCTCGGCCGCGCGCGCGAGATCTCCGGCGAGGCGAGCGGTCCGGGCGATGTCGGGCTCCGCCTGCCGCGCCTCCTCGAGCAGCTCGGCGCCCGCGTCGAAGTGTTCGTCCCAGGCGGCCCAGTCTTGGTCCACCGCGCAGCAGGGCAGCAGCAAGGCGTGGACCGTCCCCTGCCAGCGGCGGCTGTTCAGGCGGACGGCCTCCTCCAGGGCCTCCTGGAGCAGCTCTCGGGACTGGTCGTGGACGCCGCGCTGGAAGTGGACCAAGGCGAGGTTGACCCGCGCGAGCACCCCGCCTCGCCGACCGAGCTCGGTGAAGCGGCGCTCGGCGTCTCGGATGCAGCGCTCCGCGACGTCGAGATCGAAGCGCAGCCGGGCCAGCTCACCGATCAACACGAGGTCCTCGGCCACGCCGAGGCGATCTCCCACCTCGTGGTGGAGCCGCATCGCGGCGTCGAGGTGCGCGCTCGCCTCGTCGAAGCGACCGGCTACCGCCGCGATGCGCCCGAGCGCGGCGAGGCTCGTGGCCGCGTGGATCCGCTCACCGGCCGCCACGTGGGTGGCCAGGGCCCGATGAAAGCGGTCCTCGGCCTCTCGCGGCCGACCGAGCTCCACCGCGACCTGCCCGCCGTAGAGGTGGCAGAAGGCGAGCAGCCCCGCGTCTTCCGGCTCGGCCGCGAGCAGGGTGAGCTCCGTTACGAGGGACTCGGCCTCCTCCGGCTCGCCGAGCTCGAGGGTGAGGGGGATGAGCTCCCGCAGGGCCGCGGCCAGCAAACGACGCCAACCGTGGTGTCGCGACAACGTCAACGCGCGCTCGCCGTGGTGCAGGGCCTGGGCGAGGTCGGGCTTGAGGCGGGCGAGGCGGCAGCGGCTGATCCAGCCCTGGGCCCAGAGCTCGTCTTCGGTGGGCAGGCGGAGGCGACGCATGGCCCGCTCTCGGCTCTCCAGCAGCCGCTCTGCTGCCCCGACCTCGCCGGCGGCGATCCGCTCCTCGGCCGCTTGGAGGAGATGGCCGAAGGCGGGCATGGGCAGGCCGGCCAGCAGCAGGTGGCGACCGATACGCTCGGAGCGCCCCGCGGTGACGCCGCCCGGCTCTTGGAGGGAGCGCGCGACGAGCTGGTGGAGCTTGGGGAGGCGCCGCTCTTCCCGAGCGCGGCGCTCCAGGCTCTCCCGCAACATCGGCTGCGTGAAGCGCCAGCCCGAGCCGTCCGGGTAGAGCTCGACGAGGCGCTGACGGCTCAGGCTCTCGACGAGGCCGATGGCGGGGCTGGCCCCGACGAGGGCGCTGGCGGCCTGCCACTCCGCGAGGTCGACCTCGTTGCCCAGCACCGCCGCGACCTCGAGGGCCAGCACACACCCCTTGTCGAGGGGGTCAAGGAGGCGGTCCGTGCGCTCTTTCCAGGCGGCGTGGACGTCAGCGGGGATGTCGACCCGCACCCCCTCGCGGAGGCGGAAGCCTTCGCGGCCCACCTCGAGCAGCCCCCGCTCGACCCAGTCCCCGATGAGCTGAACCGCGAAGTAGGGGTTGCCCGCGGTGCGGCGTGCGACCCGCGCGGCGAGCTCGCCCTCGATGCCGAGCAGGCGCTGCACGAGCTCGGCGTGGTCGTCGGTGGGTAAGGGTCCGAGCTCGATCACGCGGGCCCGGGGGCGCGCGCAGAGGGCGGCGACGAGCGCGAGCTCTTCCTCTCGCTCGTTCAGCTGCTCCTCGGTCGCGGCGAGCAGGACCAGCACCGGCGCGGCCACGTCATCGCGGAGCAGGTGAAGCGCGAGGGCGAGGCTGTCGGGAGAGGACTGGACCTGATCGAGCACGAGGATGACCGGCCGTGGCCCCTCCGGCCCCTCGGCGAAGGCCTGCAAGAGCCGCCGGATCAAGACCAGCCTCTCTTCGGCGTCCCCGAAGCGGATCGTGCGCACCGCCCCCGACCGCCCGTCGACAGGGGGCTCGAGGAGCTCGACCACAGCGTGATGATCGTCGACCGAGAACAGGTTGTACTGGGGCAGCAGGCCGTGGAGCCTCCGGGTGAGGCCCTCGCGCTGCAGGCCCCCGCAGCGCAGGTGCCGGCTCAACATCGCGCTCAGCCCCTCTCCGCCACCCTCGCGGTCGAGCTCGGTGGCCTGGAGCACGATGGCCCCGCCCACCTCGTGGGCGCGCTCGGCGATCCAACGGGCGAGGCTGGTCTTTCCGCAGCCGGCTGGACCCCGGAGCAAGACAGCCTCCGCCGTTCTTCGCTGATGCACCCGCCGAAGGGCGGCCCAGAGCACGTTCCGCTCCTCGCGCCGCCCGACGAAGGGCACGGCCCGCATCAGGTAGAGGTTGAGCCCCACCCCGAGCAGCTGGACCGAGGCCGCCGGCGGGCGCGGCGCCTGCCAGGAGGCCGGTAAAGGCGCGATCTGGTCACCCCGGGAGGGGCCGCGCGTAAGGCCGCTGGCGGACAGGGCGGTCGGGGCGGACGGGAGCTGGAGCAGCCCGACGACCTCGCTCCCCCTCGGCGGTGACCATGGGGGGCAGGCGTTGCGCGTCGAGAGGGCCTCGACATCGAAGGCGTGAAGCGCGCGAAAGCTGAAGCTCGGCGGGACCGCCCTCCGCCAGGTGGAGGCGTCGGTAGCCTCGATCTCGGCCGCGCCGCCCCGGCGGGCGAGGAGGTCCCGCCAGGAGTCTTGGAGGTCCATGCCCAGGTTGACCAGACCGGCGGCGGCGTCAGCGGCGCGGGTGAAGCGGTCGGCCGGCCGCTTGGCGAGCAGGCGCCGCAGCCAGGCCTCCAGCCCCTCCGGAACGGGGACGAGCGGCAGGAAGGCCGGGGGCTCGGTCTCGAGGTGGGCGGCCCGAATCGCGGCGTAGTCGGCGTCACGGCCGAAGGGCGGCGAGCCGGTGAGCACCGCCCACGCGAGGCAGCCGAGGGCGTAGAGGTCGGTCCAGGGGCCGAGATCGCGGAGGGCGCCGCGCAGCTGCTCGGGGGCCATGTAGGAGGGCGTGCCTGCGACGACGTCGTCGGAGAGCTCGGCGAGGGCCACCGCCTGGGCGAGACCGAAGTCGGTGAGCAGCGCGTCAACCGGGCCGCGGTAGCCGGGCGCGTCGACGTCAAAGCTGAGCTCACGGCGCAGGAGCACGTTGCCGGGCTTGATGTCGCAGTGGATGACCCCGCGGGCGTGGCTGTGCGCCAGGGCGTCAAGCACCTGGAGCAGGACCTGCTGCGCAGCCGGCCAGGCGATGCGCCCGACGTAGCTGTGGAGCGACGTGCCGCGGACCAGCTCCATCACGAGGTAGGGCGTGCCGGGTACGAAGCGGCCCGAGCGGACGGCCTCCCCGTCCGGCTCGACGACGCCGTGGTCGAGCACCATCACGATGCCGGGGTGCGCGAGGCCGGCCACCGCCCGCACCTCCTTGGCGAAGAGCTCGAGGGAGGCGGGGTCGCGGGCCTCCGCCCCGTGCAGGAACTTGATGGCGACCTGCACCCACTGGCTGCGGTGCTCGGCCAGCCAGACCTCGCCCATCGCCCCCTTGCCGATGGGGTTGATGACGTCGAAGGGACCGACCGAGAAGGGGCCAGGGACGGCTGAAGGACCGGCGGCGGGGGGCGCTTCGACGCTCATCCGGGGGCGATATCCCAACCGAACGGGCACAGACAGGCCGGCGACCCCAGGGGTCGCCGGCCACCCATCCGACCCCTCAGGGGTCAGGCCCGCGGGCGGGGGCCGCGCTGTAGGAGCTCATCACGGAGCGCCTCGATCTCCGGCCGCCGGACCCGCTCCGCGGGGGGCTGGTCGTCCATGCGGTCATCGACCATCAGCGCGACCAGCGTGTCGAGGAGACCGTGGCCGCCTCGACCCTCGCTGCCTCCGCCCGTCATGACGATGCGGGGCACCACGTCGACCTTGGCGGTGGCCACGGCGTCAGCGAAACGAGCCAGCACCTCGCGGGTCATCTGGTAGCGAGGTCCGCCGGAGGCGTGCACCTGCTCCTCGATGGCCACGGCCTCGGCCACGCCGACCCGGGCCGCGCGCTCGGCGTCGGCCTCGGCGATGCGCTTGATCTTGTCGGCCTCGGCCTCCGAGAGGCGACGGATCTTCTCCGCCTCCGCCTCGGCCATGGTCTTCATCTGGTTCGCCTGCTGCACGACCCGCTGGGTCTCGGCCTTGCCCTGGTTCGACAGGATCTGGATGTTGAGCTCGGACTCGGTGAGCCCGCGCTGCTGGGCGGCCCGCGCCTGGGCCTCGTTGAGCATCCGCTCCTGCACCGCGGCCTTCTCCTTGAGCAGGTAGGTGGCGACCTTCTCCTCAGCGATCTGGCGCTCGCGGAGCTGGGCGAGGATCTCATCGATGTGCTTGTCCCCACCACTGGAGCTTGGCGTGCCGATGAGCACCTCCTCGAGCTCCAGGTTGTAGTGCTCGAACTTCTCGCGCATCTGAATGCTCGCCTCCTGCTGGATGAGCGAGCGGTCTTGGAGGAGCTGGATGACCGTGCGGGTCTGGCCGACGTTCTTGAAGTAGGCCGCGACCATCGGATCGAGGGTCTGCTCTACGAGGCGCCGGATGTCGCCGAAGCGCTGGATGACGAGCGGGGCCTTCCGGTAGTCGATGTGCACGACCACGCTCAACGGCAGCGAGGGCTCGAAGGCGTCCTTGGTGATGAGGCTCACCTCCGACAGGTTCTCGTCGAACTTGTGGGCGCCCACCTCCCGCTTGTTCCACTTCAGGATGAAGTTCGTGGTGGGGACCATCACCACCTTGCCCGCATAGGTATTGAAGGCGTACTTGCCGGGGAGGAGGGGCTCATTCCAGACGCCACGGGCGCCGCGGCTGACGAGCTCCCCGTGCTTGTAGTCGGTGCCGGAGAGGTCGCGCCCGGCCTCGCCGGTGTAGGAGACGACGACGCCGACGGTGCCGACCTCGACCACGATCTTCGGGATGCACTCGACCGTCGCGAAGAGCCGGTTGATGAAGTAGGTGCCCTCCACCAGCACCATCAGCTGCCGGCCACGGCGACCGCCGGCCTTGAGGAAGCGCTCGGCGTCTTGAAAGCTGTTGTGGTAGGAGTCGGGCGTGGCGGGGTCGACGCCCACCACGGGCGCGATGATCTCCGAGCCGCTGAGCGCGGGGCCCTCGTGTACGGTGACGACGCCGACGCTGTCTTCGGTGCCGGACAGGATCACGGGCTCAAATCCGCCTCGAGCCTGGATTAGAGAGGCCATCCGACGAAACACATCCGCGTCGTCCTTGTTCAACGGCAGATAGTACAGATGGTCGGAGGTCAGGACGACAAACTGTACGAGGTTGATCGCGTAGGTGCCCTCTCGAAGCACGCGGCGCTGGGGGCCCTTCTGGCCGCCCGCGGCGAGGAAGCCTTCGGCGTCCTGGAAGTCTTGGGCCACCTCGTTGCTGCCGAGGGTCTGGCTGGCGCCGAGCGAGGCGCCATCCCGCGCGAAGACGTAGCCGATCTTGCCCTGGGGGATGGTCACGAGGGGCATGCGGTGGACGGCGTACTGGAAGGGCATCCGCCAATGGGCGCCACCACGGAGGACCTGAGGCTGGAAGCCGGCCTCCCCGTGCAGCGCGATGAAGCCGTTCTCGATCGAGCCCTTGGCGCTCCAGCGCTTCTCGAGGACGCCGATCCGATCGTTGGGGATGACCCGCAGCCCCATCAGCACGTAGGTCAGGAGGCCGCCGACGAGCGCGAGCCCGAAGACGGTGAGGAGGGGAAGCATGACGTGCTCCAAATAGACAGCCCTCGCGTGCTCGCTTCCGCTGGTCAAAGGCCAAGATCGGTGCAGGCGCGGGGAGGCTGATTCGGCTCTCCTCTCGAGAGCCAAGGACATCTAGAGCGAGTGCGTCAGGTCTGGGGCTCGTCCTCTGTTACATCTTTTTTCACATTCGCCGGCGTGGCCGGCACAGACCCCAAAATAAGTAGCGTCAAAGCGCCTAAGCCCAGCACGAGGACCGCGACCCCTCCGGCCAAGACGATCCGCTCGACGACGGACTGGCCTGCACCTTGCAAGGCGGTCACCGCGCCGACCGTCGCGACGGCGGTGGGGCGGGAGAGGAGCTCGTCCCGCAGCAGGCCAAGGTCATAGGCGGGGGCCGATGCCCGCGGGTTGGTCGAGAGGAGGCGCACGCCGCCGGCCTCGGGCAGCCAGGCGATCACCTCCCACTGCGGCCAGGCCCCCCGGATCGACGAGATCGGCAGCGGGGGGTTGTCGCCGTTGTCCACCTGGACGAGGAGCGCGCCGCCCACGACCTGATCGACGTCGAGGGTGGCGGTGATCGGCCGGTCCTGGCCCTGCCACTGGAAGGCGCGCAGGGGAGTGAGCTCGGCGCCTGCCGCCCGAAAGACCGTGATCCGTCGGGAGAAGAGGGGGGCCTCGGTGACGAGGGTGAGCGTCGAGAGGGGGACCGCGGGCTCCGGCAGCCGGAGGGTGATGCGCGACTCGGCGCCCACCTCGACCCGCTCCATCACGAGGTCGCCCCAGTCGTGGTCCTGGGCGCGGCGCCGCAGGAGGTAGGGGATCTGACGACCGGCGGCGTCCACGAGGCGGAGGTCGCCGAGATCGGGCCTCGCCTCGGCGAGGAGCTCGGAGGGCAGGGGGATCGCGCTCAGACCCACCCCCTCGATCGGGCGGGCCTGCCGCCAGCCCGCGAGGTCGAGCTCGGTGCCCGGGGAGCCGAGCTGGGCCCGGAGCTCGGGCGGCGAGTAGCCGGCGTGAGGGATCGGGGCCGAAGGTTCGAGGACCGCCGTGGCCATCCGCGAGAGCTCGGGGACGGCGGTCTGGAGGTCGGAGGGGGAGCGGGTGCCCGGCGGGGCCCCCGCGTAGAGCGTCCACGGCCCCGGGCCGGGGTCATGGAGGAGCAGCTCCTCGCCCTCGAGCTCGACGGTGACCTCGGGGAGGTCGAGCGGCTCGCGGCCCTGGGTCTCGACGTAGAGCACGAGCTCGTTCGAGCGGTTCCCGCTGGGGGCCTCGACGGTGACGGAGTCGACGGTCGCCCCGCCGATGAGGATTCGCTGAACGGTGCCCGTGGCCCCGCTCGGCGTGACTCCGGCGGTGACGGGCTCGGCCGTGACGGTCACCTGGCGCTCGAAGAGGGCGTCGGTGGGATGGAGGCGCACCCGCCGGATGGGCAGGGCGTGGGGCAGGGGTACGGTGTACCGCGCGTTCCCGTCCTCCCCGAGGCGGTGATCGACGACCGGGAAGCGGAGCTCGACGGGATCGACGCTGGCCTCCGCGAGGCGGAGCCCCGTGATGTCGGGCGGATCGGCGTCGTAGGGGAAGTGGTGGCGGATCACCACGCGGAGGGGGCCGGCGCTGGCGGGGAAACGAACCACCTCATGATCGCCGAAGATGCAGGACCACACTAGCTGATCGGGGCCAATCGGCCTCCAGCCGCCCGCGGTGGCCTCGTAGACCTGAACGTGGGCGGCGGCAGGGTTGTCGTCGAGATCCACCTCGATGCCGTCGATGCGCCGGTCCAGTTGGTCGATCTCGAGGAGGTTGGGGTCGGCGGTGCGCTGCGCGTGGAGGAAGATCCGCTCCGCTTCTCGCTGCCCCCGCAGGACGGCGAATGGGAGGGGCTGACCGTCCGGGCCATGGAGCAGGAGGTCGGAGCCGTCGACGGGGTCGTCGACAGAGCGGGCGAGCGCGGGGAGATGGACGCGGAAGGTGCCCTTCCCCACGCGATTCTCGGCGGTGCAGGACTCGCACTGGGCCGGATCGAGGGTCATCACCCAGGGGTAACGGTCGACCTCCTGAGCGAGGGCGGCGGAGGTCAGGAGCAGGGCGAGGTTCATCCCTCATCTCCAGCAGCAGGAGGGGGGCTGCGTCGGAGGACGAGCCGCTCGAAGAGGAAGGCGGCGACGAGCAAGCTCATGCCGAGGCCGAGCACGCTGCCCACCCGCACGAAGCCCGACAGGGCCCACAGATCGACGATGAAGACCTTGGCGGTGCCGAGCAGCACGACGCCGAACCCCACGATCCGGATGACACGGTGGTCGCGCGCGAGGCCGACCACGAGGATGGTGACCCCGTAGGCGGCCCACGACAGCGAGCGAACCATGCCCTGGAGGACGCCGCTGCCGCCGAGCTCGACGGGGCCAGAGTCTTGGAAGAAGTCGGAGACCTGCACGTTGACGAGGGCGAAGCCGAGGGCGACGCTGGTGAGCAGCAGGCCCAGGCGGACGAAGGCGGGGACCCTGCCCTCCAGCCAGCGGGAGGCGAGCAAGAGCGCGACCGCGGGCAGGCCCCAGGTGTACAGCGTCCAGTTCAGGATCGGCAGCCCCGCGGTGTCCCCGTAGGAGAGCGCCCAGGGGTTGAGGAGCAGGCGCACGCCGACCGCCACGGAGAGCAGGACGGCCGCCCAAGGCACGAGCGGGTGGCGCAGGCGCCGGCTCAAGCGGGCCAGCGCCGCCGCCTCCAAGGCCCAGGCGACGGTGAGCCAGGCGTCGTGGAGCTGGATCGGCAGCGCGGCCGTCGCCCCAAGGAGGGCCACGCCCACGAAGACCGCGAGCAGGCCGTCGGTGTCGGTCGCGCGGTGGAGCCGCACCTGGGCGGCGGCGCCGAGCAGGGCCATCCCCGCGAGCAAGGCGGGGAGCGCGCCGATGACGGGGTCGCCGAAGCCGACCTTCCAACACTGGTACAGCGGGGGGAAGAAGAAGAGCGGCGCCAGGGCCGCCACCACCGAGGGGAGCCGCCCGTCACGGTGCCAGGCGGTGCGGAGGGGCAGGGTGGTGAGGAGGGCCGTGGAGATCAGGGCCGCGCTGGCGACGAAGCCGGGGCCGATCGCCTCGACGTCCGCGCTCACCACGAACAAGGGGAGGGCGAGGCCGAAGAGCAGCGCCCCCAACAGCCAGCCGTCTCGGAGCGAGAGCGCGGCCGCCGCGGTGAAGAGGATGAGCCCGGCGAGGCCGGCGAAGAACAGGCCGCCCTCGCCGGGGACGGCCGCGCCGAGCAGGCTGAGGGCCAAGCCGGCGGCGAGGGGCAGGGGGAGCAGCGCGCGGCTGAGCGCGGATCGACCGATGAGCAGCGCGAAGGCGACGGCGCTCGGGAGGCAGGCCGCGGCGGAGAGGGCGAGGGCCGGCGGGCGGGCCTCGGCCGCCCAGCCGATCGCGAAGATCGTGAGCAACAATGAGGAGAGCAGCGTCGCCGCGCCGGCCAAGGGCGAGCTCTTGCGCTGGCGGGCGATGAAGAGGGCCGGGGTGGGCAAGAGCAGCGTCCCGATCAGGCTGGCGATGGGCAGGGGGCCGAAGGGGCGCACCATCACCAGCCCGGAGCGCGGATCGATGAAGTCCGCGTCAATCGGCGCCAGCCAGGCGGCACCGGCGAGGGCGAAGACGAAGACGCCCACCACCGCCACCGGCAGGTTCCCGCCCTCCAGGGTCTCCTCGCGACGGAGCGCGACGGCGGTGAAGGGCAGCATCAGCACCATCGCGGCGACGAGGGCCACGGGCGCCTGATCGGGCTGGTGGTACGCGGCGCTCCAGCCGGCGTAGAGGAAGGCGGCGCCGACCAGCGCCGAGAGGCTGAGGTCGGGCCACGACCTGCGGCGCGCGACGACGAGCGCCCCCACGACGAGGAGGGTGACGTAGGAGAAGAGGGCGATCGGGCGGTTCTCCCCTGTGCTCACGAGCACGGGGGTCAGGACGCCGCCGACGAGGCCGAGGTGGGCCATGAAGCGGTCAGAGAGGCGCACGGCCTGGACGATCGCGACGACGCTCACCCCTGCGAGCAGCACGAAGCCGAGCAGGTGCGGCAGGAGCCCAAAGAGAGAGACCCCCGCGAAGATCGTGCCGAAGAGCACACCCATGCCAGCCCCAGAGAGGGCGGAGACCAGCCAACGGTAGTTGTGGCGGTACAGCCGAAGGGCGAGGGCCCAGGCGCTCACCCCCACCGCGAAGCCCGCCGCGATGCGAAAGGCGGGGCCGAACCAACCCTTGTCCACCGCCACCTTCAGGGCGAAGAGGGCCGCCAGCAGCACCATCAGGCCGCCGAGGCCGCTCGCGAGGGTGACGGCGACCCGCTCGATCGAGACCGCGGGGAGCAGGGGGCGCGAGGGGACCGTCGGCCTGGCGACGCGGGGAGGCAGGGGCGACGGCCTCGCGGCGAGCGGAGGCTCGGGCTTCGCGGCGGGGGCCGGCGGAGGTGAGGCAAGCGGAGCCGGGCTCGGGATCGGAGCTGGGTCTGGACTCGGGATCGGCGTCGGCGTCGGCGTCGGCGTCGGACCGAGGGCGGGAGCCACAGGCCGCGGCGAGGCCGGCGCCGCCGCGCGCGCGGAGGCCTCCAGTTGGAGGAGACGGCCCTCCAACGAACGGTGCTCGGCCTCCAGGCGTTGGATCCGACCCCTCGCCGACAGCGCGAGGATGAACGCCACGATCGGAAAGAGTCCGATCGCCGCCAGCAGCGCGATGACCACGAGGGCGATGAGACCTTCCATCTCCGGCCCTTAATCAGCCCGCGGGCGCTCCGTTCAGACTTTCAGCCGCTCGACCCGTCACCGCCGCCGGAGGAGGGGTCGGCCACCGAAGCCCCGCCGCCCGGGTTGCGCATCCGCCACTGGTCATACGCGAGGAGCATGGCGTCGGAGAGCGTGTTCCCGATGATCGAGAGGCCCTGCTCCGTGAGGTGGAAGAGGTCCGCCCAGGCGAGCTTCTTGTTGAGCCAGCGCCCCATCGACCCGTTACCGCCCATCGCGGCGCGGGCGTCCCAGAAGGCGCAGCCGAGCTCCGACGCCGCCGCCCGCTGGACGTTGATCATGTTGTTGAGCGCCGGCTTGCTCTGGATGGAGTTGCGGTACCGCTCACCCTGATCCAGGGGGGTGATGAGCAGGCAGGATGCGTTGGGGGCCGCGGCGCGGAGCCGCTGGATGAGGGCCTTGTAGCTCTCCTTGTAGACTTTGCCGTCTCCCGACTTCACGCTCGGGTAACCGAGCTCATTGCCGCCCATCTGGTAGACGATGATGTCCGGGTCGCGGCGGGAGATCTGTCGCCCGAGGTGCCCCTTCGCCTGGTTCCGCTGGAGGGAGTAGGTCGAGGCGCCGGCGACCCCCAGCGTCTCCCAGGTGACACCGGGGCCTGCGGTCTCGAGCGCCACCCCATAGAGGGTGACCGGGCCGTCGCCGCCGGCGTGGAGGCTCAGCGTCTCGGCGCCCTCGGGCACCAGGAGCTCGTAGAAGGCGTCACCCACGGCCTCCGCGACGGAGCTCAGCGCCACGCCCTCTCGGCCGGCCGCCTTCGCGTAGAGCGTGCCGCCCTGGGGCTGGACCTGGTAAAAGACGTCGAAGCGGTGCAGGGGCTGACGAGACTCGCTGCCGGGCACTCGCAGCCCGCCAAGGGTCGAGGAGGCCGCCCCGTAGGCCGTGGAGACGAAGCCGGAGAGGCCGTAGTATGGCTTCTGGGCGCCGCCGAAGGTGACATTGCGGGTCTTCCAGTCTCCGGTCTTGGTGCGGGTGACGCCCGGCCGGGCCGACCATCGCGGGTCAACCGCGACCGGCAGGAAGCCTGGGCCGCCGTCGCCGAAGCGGGACTGGAGGCGCTTGCGCACGGTGCGGGTGAGGCCGTCCGCGGCGATGGTGCTGTCACCCCAATGCAGGGCACGAGCGATCTGACCGGGCTCGTTCGCCTCCGCACGGGCCAACGCGCTGAACCAAGCGTCCAGCCCGCCGGCAGGCACCTCGAGCGGGGTCGGGCGAGCGGGGGCGCGGATCGGCAGGCCCTGCACCGCAAGGGCCTCCGGCGGGGGATCCACCACGACGGTGAGGGCATCGGGCGTCCCCGCGAGGTCGACCGCGGTGCTGGCGGCTGGCACCGCGGACACCTCGGGAGCGATGGGGGTGGCCACCCTGGGACGGACCGATCGTGGTTGGAAGAGGTGCTCCACCTCGGCCAAGGTCGGCGGCTGGGCGGGCGCGACCGCGGCGGAGGCTGCCGATCCCGGGACGGCCCCCTTGACGGCCACGGGCCGCTCCACCTCGGTGCTCTCGCCGGAGGACAGGTCGACCTCCGGTGGGCTCACCCGTACGAACTCGTCAGGATGGAACTCTTCTTCTTCGACGATCGGCGCTGCGGTGTCGCCGTCCTGGAGGCCCGGGGGCAAGGCGTCGGCGCCGCCGTCCGTCTCCACTCGGATGCCGCCGTCAGCCGACTCCACGACCACCCGATCGTCGCCGACGAGATGAACGAGGGGGACGGGCTCCCCCGGGAGCCACGGCCGCACCACCACCGCCGCAGGGTGAACGTAGGTCACCGCGCACAGGGCGGAGAGCACCCCTGCGAACTGGAGGAGCTGGCGGAGCTCCCGTCGATGGTCAGGCAGCGGGGACATGGTCGGGCTTTGGCAGGCTCCGTCATTCGCAGGGTGATCAAGGAGATAGGCCGACTAAAACTGGTAGTAGACGAAGGCGAGGTGCTCGCCAGTCCCCATCAGCAGGGCCGCCGCGGCGACCCCCGCCGCGACCAGCGCCCACACCGCGGGGTGTTGACGCGTAAAGACACCCTCCGATGTATCACTCCAACGCTCCGGCGTGAAGTGCACCGCGTAGCCGACGACGAACACGGCCCAAGAGGTCGGCGAGAAGCGAGGGAAGACGAGGTCAATCCTCCCAAGGCCCTCGAGCATCTGCCAGGATGTCTCGAGGTCGGGGGCCCGGAACAGGATGCGGGCGATGACGACGAAGTGGAAGGTGATGAACCACCGCCAAGCCCAAGCCCACGCGTTCGGGAGGGGCTCATCGGGCTTTCGCCCCGTGCGGCGCTGCTGGAAGCGGTTGATACACACCGCCACCCCGTGCAGCGCGCCGTACACCACGAAGTTCCAGCTCGCCCCGTGCCAGATGCCGATGGCCACGAGCGTGAGCATGGTGTTTCGATAGATCATCCAGGCCGAACCCCGTGATCCACCCATCGGGAAGAACATGTAGTCGCGGATCCAATCCGACAGCGTGATGTGCCAGCGGCGCCAGAACGCGGCCACGCTGGTCGCGAGGTAGGGCCGACGGAAATTCTCGGGGATCTCGATCCCGAACAACCGGGCCGAGCCGATGGCGATGTCGGAGTAGCCCGAGAAGTCGTAGTAGATCTGCAGGGTGTAGGCGTACAGCGCGAACAGGAGCTCCACTCCGGTGAAACGACCCGGATCGCCGAAGATCGGGTCGACGATGCCGACCGCCAGCACGTCGGCGACCAGCAGCTTCTTCGCCATCCCCTTGCTGATCCGCCACAGGCCGCGCCCGATCTGCTGCTGGCGGAGCAAGGGCATGTCGCGAAGTTGGGGGAGCAGCACCTTGGCGCGCGTGATCGGCCCCGCCACCAGCAGCGGGAAGAACATCTGAAAGGTCATGAAGCGCCAAAGATCACGCTCGGCCCCGGCGAGCGCCGGCTGAGGCGACGGACCGCCGGCCCCCGCGAGGGCCGGAAGCGCCCCGTTTGACCCTCGCGTCGTCAGAAGATCACGCTCGACCGGCTCGGCGTCTCCTGCCTTGATCCGGCCGATGTCCAGCGCGTAGGCGAGGCATTGGAAGGTGTGGAAGGAGATACCGACCGGGGGCTGCTTCAGGTTCACCCGTGGCAGCTCGACCACGAGGTTGAGGTGCGCCAAGACCCACTCGAAATTGCCCGCCACCCAATCCCAGTACTTGAAGAAGAACAAGGGCATCAAGAGCGCGATCGCCACCACCGCCCGGCGGAGCCCCGCGCCATTCCAGCTTCGCCAGGCGAAGAGCCACATCGCCCCCCCCCAGGAGACAGCGACGAGCAGCAACATCACCGGGAGGTAGATCACGCTCCAGGAGGCGTAGAAGGCGAGGGAGGCCAGCCCGAGCACCACCACGCGCAGCCGCGCTGGTACTCCCCAGTACAGCCCGACGGTGAGGGCCAGGAAGAACAGGTAATCGAGGGTCGGGAAGAGCACGGCCGCCCGCTATCCCGGGATTCGGGTGGCGCCGATCCGGCCGTAGGCCGCCCCTCCGACGCGACTCAACCGCCGCTGGTGGCGCAGACGGCGCCGCTCACCCACTCGTAGTCCTGGGGTGGCCCGTCCGTGTCGGTGCTCGGGGTGGCGGTCCCGCGCCCGTAGTTGATGTCGGGGTAGTAGTAGTCTCCGAGGATCGGCGCCGAGATCACGAGCATGCCGTTGTCTTCGTTGCGGCTGCCGAAGGCGTTGTGGGTCTCGAAGAGCATGAAGCCGCGCTCGGGCCCCTCTTCCAGCTCCTTGCCGTCGTCACCGTAGAACAGGCTGCCCCAGATGAGGCTGCAGCTGTTGCCAGTCGTCAGCTCGTAGCGGATCTGCCAGACCTCCTCACACTCCGAACAATTGAAGGTGGCCGGATCATAGTCGCTGAGCGTGCCCGTCATCTCGAAGGTGTCGGTGCACCACTCGCCGGGGCCCGTGAACATGAACCACTGCTCGGTGAGCGTGATCTGTCCGTCGGCGGTCGAAGTGCCACTGCCGATGTGGTAAAAGAGCGTCCCGTCGCAGGTGTTGACGTCGCAGTCCCATACGTTGCGGTACTGCTCGGGCACCTCGTCGGGGCAGCCGCTGGAGCTGCCGTCTCCGCCGCCATCGCCGCCGTCGCTGGCCCCGTCAGCGGCCGTGTCGCTGCCGCCCGCTGCTCCCCCTTCCTCCCCCTTTTCGCCCCCGCACGCGGCGAGGAGCGGGATCGCGACCAGGGACACGAACCCGCACAGGCGAGAACACAGGGGAGATCGGACAGCGCTGCCAGACATGAGCCCTCCTTCGGAGCGGGCAAGGATACCGCGTGGAGTCAAGCTTGAGGAGACGTCGGCCATTCGATCGGGTGACAGGGCACGTAGCCGAGCACGTCGCGGGCGCGGGTGCCGTCCAGCACCCCGGAGTAATGGAACCGCCGCCGGTTCATGCCGTAGCGGAAGTCGTGCCCCGTCATCAAGCGCCGCCAGCGGTAGAGCGGGGTCATCCACATCCCGGGGACCGGCAGGGAGAGGCGGCCCCAGAGGCCAATGCAGTCCGAGAGGGGTAGCGTGTCCGCCCCCGGTACGTTGAAGACGCCTTGAGCGTCCGAGTGGATGGCCTTCTGCAAGGCGGCGACGGCGTCATCGATGGTGAGGAGGTTCAACATCGGGTCGTAGCCGGCGGGGCGGAGGCAGACGCGGCTCTCGAGGTAGTCGAAGAGCTGGCTGCCGGTCCCGGGGCCGAGCACCTCGGCGGTGCGCAGCACCACGATCTGCAGCGGAGAGAGGCCCATCCGGACGCAGGCAGTGACGTCGGCCTCGAGGCGGTCCCGCACCCACTGCGGCGCGTTGCCGGACATGTTGAGGGGGTGATCTTCACCGATCAGCACAGGCAGATCGCGCTGCACCTGGTAGACGGCGGCGTCCGAGCGCACGACGAGGCGGCGGATAGTGGGGTGGCGCTCGGAGAGCTCGATGATCGCCCGCACCGACTCGACGTTAATCGTGTGGATCCGATCTCCCTCGGCGTGCGCTGAGCGTGTGCAGGCGAGGTGGGCGACGGTGTCGATCCGGGTGTCGCGGGCGACCCCGAAGAGCAGGTCGTGGACCCGCCGAGAGCTGGCGAGGTCCACTTGAACGATCTTCAGTCGGTCGCTCGGCCGCAGGGGGAGGCGGGAGGGATCCTCGAAGGAGGCCGCCACCACACGATCGACGCGGGAGTCGGCGAGGAGGGTGCGCACGAGGCGCTCCCCGATGGGGGTCGTGGCCCCGGTCACCAGGACGTTCTTCACCGGAAGATCCCCTTTCGCTCTTTGAGGCCCTTGTGGAGCAGCGCCTGGACCGCCGCTTGCACCCGCGCAGCGACCCCCGCCACGATCTCCGGATCGTCGGCGTCCGACGGCGACAGCTCGCGGTCAACCCGGATGGGCTCACCGTAGTGGATGTGGTAGCGGACGGGCAGCGGCACGGGGACCGCAGGGACGTTGACCCGCTCGATGCCGAAGAGCCCGCCGAGCCGGCGGCTGCTGAACAGCTCCGGGAGCTGCTCCTCGGCGCCGATGATGCCGACCGGCACGATGGGGGCGCCGTGGCGAATCGCGAGCTCGGCGTGACCCACCCGGAAGGTCTGGAGTTGGTAGCGCTTGTCCCAGCCCTTGATGATCCCAGGCACCCCCTCGGGGAAGATCATCAGCAGGTTGCCCGCCTCCAGCAGGGCCCGCGCGTTGCCCCGCGAACCGCCGACCATCCCGCCCCGGGAGAAGAAGGTGCCGATCCACGGCAGGGCCGGCACGAAGTGGTCCGCGATCGGCCGAGCGACCCGCGGGGGGACCGTCTTGGCGATCACGTCGGCCCAGAGCATCATCCCGTCGATGGGGACGTTTCCCGAGTGGTTGGCCGCGAGGACCGCCGGGCCCGTGGAGGGGATGTGCTCGGCGCCCACGCTCTTCACGCGGAAGTAGCTGCGGTAGAGCGGCCGCACCAAGAGCTCACCGAAGGCGACGAAGTCCGGGTGCATGCCGAACAAGTCGTAACCATGGCCGGCGTCGTGGTAGTGGAGGCCCTGGAGGCGCTCCATCTCTTCTTCGGGCAGTCCGGCGCGGGCGAGGGCGCGGGCGATGACGGTCGGAAAGGGCATGGCGGGCGTCTAGGGGGTGAAGGTGAAGGCGCGGAGAGTCCAGGCGCCGAGGCCGATCAGCGCAGAGATTACGGCGATGGGCACCGTGAGGAGCAAGGCATCTCGGGCCGCGCGCGGCCGGCGCTCGCGCAGGCCAAACCAGACCGCGAGGCCGATGAACGGGGTGAGCACGAGGTCACCCATCAGGAGCAGGGTGGCCTCCCGCGCGCTCAGCCGCGGCCCGGCCTCCTGCTCAGCGGGCGAGGCTTGCCCGAGGGCACGCTCGGCCACGCGGAGCAGGGCGCGGCTCGGATCGGGGCGCCCGCCGGCCTGGATCCGCAGGCCGGCCTCGCGCAGCTCCTCGGGGTCGAGGTGGGCGTCGCTGAAGAGCCAAGCGACGGCCCGCTCCGGCCCCCGCGGATGAAAGCCGCAGGCCTCGCAGGGGCTGAGGCCATCGGGCTTCTCGCCGCCGCATCGGTGGCAGACCGCGGTCACGCCCGCCCTCGGAACAGGGGCAGCGTCGGCGGGGGCGGGCGGGGATGCCCGACCAAGCCGCGGTCGCCGTCGGCGCAGACCCGCCAGACCTGTTCGAGGGGGCTGTCCTCCCCCTCCGCTGCGCGGTCAACCCAAGGATCGTCCGCCTCGGTCCAGACGATGTCCGCGCTGCCCAGATGGATCGAGGCGGCGAGGCTGGCCCGCTCCTCCACCGCCTCGCCGAAGCGGCGCAGCGGCAGTTCGTCTCCCAGCACGATCGGGCCGTCGCCTGGGCCGCGGGCCGCGCGGAGGCGAGGGCCATCGGGGAGGAGCGCCTCCGTCCAGCGCTGGTAGGCGGGGTAGCGGTCTCGCGAGGTCGCCGCCGAGAGGGCCAAGGCGGCTGCGGCGCGACCCCGCGAGTGGCGACAAAAACGGCCGGCGAGCTCGCGGAGGAGGCGGTCGGTGGCCGGGGAGCGCTCACCGCTTCGGATGGCCAGCTCGACGTCCCCCACCGACAAGGAGCGCACGGAGACGGCCAGGGCGTCCCAGCTCCGGGCGAAGAGGGCACCCACGCCGATGCGGATCCGCCCGCGTTGCGCGAGGGCAGCGACGACCCCAGGGTCTCGAGCCGCCTCGACGCGCAGCGCGGCGAAGAGGGGAGGGTCCGCGACGAGCTCCACGTCTACGGTGATGTGGCGGTCGGCCCCTTCGACGAGCAGGGCCCTGCCGGCGAAGCCGTCCGACCAGGTGGCCTCTTCGGGGTGAGGGGCGCCGGTGAGGGTGGGGGACTCTCCCGGGGCGAGCAGGCCCCAGCGCCCCAGCAGGGCCTGCAACGCGGCGGGAGACAAGGCGGCGAAGAGCAGCTCGAGGGCGTCTCCGAGGGCGGTGGTTGCCGGGCTCGGGCCGGCCACACGAACGACGCGCTCCAGCCCCTCGAGGCGCGCCTCCGGGAGGTCGCGCAGCCCGCTCACCTCGATCGCGGTGATGTACATGGTGCAGCCCTAATCCGGCCGCGGCCCGGTGGGGCGAGCGGAGCGGTGGGGTAGGGGCCTCCGCGATATGCTCGCCACCATGCGCCACCTCCCCGAACATCGGCCCCCTCACCCGATCGCTTGCGCCGCCCGGTTCGTCGCCCACGCGCGGCGCGCGCTCTCCGCCTGCGCCCTGCTGGCCGCGTCGCTGCTCCCGGCCGTGGCCGAGGCCGGGTCCGCGCTGCGCCCCCTCATGGCCTTCGAGCTTGTCCCCCTCGGCCGGGGAGACGTCTCCTGGGCCCTCAACGGCCCGGACTCCGGCACCTTCTCCGCGGAGACTGACGGCCTCATCCGCCCGCCCCTCACCGTGTCGGGAGGGGTCGTGGGGCGTCGTTTCGCTTGGCTCGGCGGCCTCGGGATCATCCGCTCCACGACGACGACGATCACCGCCGCGGAGGGCGGAGACCAGCGGAGCGTGCGCCGCGTCGGAGCCCTCCGCCCCTCGGCCGACATGCGCTGGTACCTGCACGATCGGGGGCCGGGCCGGGCGATCCCCTACCTGACGGGCGGCGCCTACGGCCTCGTGCCGATGGTAGACAACGCCTCCGAGCAGTGGACCAAAGAGGAACAAGAGGCCTGGGACGAGGTGAGCAAGCAGGACCGGGCGCGGATCGGGGGGGTCGGCTTCCAGGGCGGCGTCGGCGGCGAGCTGCAATGGTCGAGCGGGCTGGCGGTCGGCGGTGTATGGCGGGCGGGCTTCCACCGGGGGCAGCTCGTGGACGACGAGGCGATCAGCGCCTCCGTGCTCATCACATCCTCCGCGGCGCTCACGCTGTCTCTCGAATTCTGAAGAATATTCGCCCACTTTTTCCACTATTTCAGCCAACGAAGCCGGGCCGCCCTCACCGGGCGCCCCTTCGCCCCCGACGAACAACCTTTGCCGACCTGCCTGTCGCGAGATAGGCGCGCGGCCCACTTCGGAGCCGGCCATGAACATCGTGCCGAACCCGCTGGTGATTGCCCTCCAGGTGATCCCCTTCATTGTCACGCTTGTGGCCTTGAACCAGATCATCTTCAAGCCGATGTTGGCCTGGTTGGAGCAACGCGCCCGCGCGATCGAGGATGGACGGAGAGAAGCCGTCCAGTACCAGAACCAGGCGACCGAGCGCACTGCGGACTACGAGCAGCGGCTCGCAGGCGCCCGTGCGCAGGTCTCCCAGCTCCTCGCCAAGCGCCGGGCCGAGGCCCTCGCCGAGTACGAGGCCCTCCTCAAGGTCGCCCGCACCGACGCCGAGGCCGAGGTCACGGCGGCGGTCGCCCGCATCGGCGCCGAGCGAGACCTCGCGCGGTCGCAGCTCCAAGGCCAGGCCTCTGCCCTTGCCAGCCAGATCTCCAGTCAGGTCCTCGGCCGCAACGTGGCCACGGGGTGATGGGATGAAACGGGTCTACGCCAGCTTCACCACCTTGTTCGCCCTCGGGCTCCCCCTGATCGCCCAGGCCAGCGAGGGCGCTCACGCCGCCGCTGAGGCCGAAGGTGGCGGTCATGGGATCCCCTGGGGTCCGATCGGCCTCCACGCGTTCAACCTGGCCCTCCTCGTGGGGGTCCTGCTGTACTTCGTGCGGCCCAAGGTGGTGGACGCCATCAAGAACCGCTCGGCCTCGATCAAGCGCGAGGTCGACGAGGCCAACCAGGCCCGGAAGGAGGCCGAAGAGAAGTACAAGGAGCTCGAGGGCCGCCTCGCCGGGATGGAGCAGCAGCTCGCCGGGATGCGCCAGCAGGCCGAGGCGGAGGCCCGTCGGGAGCGGGAGGCCATCCTCTCCCGCGGCGCCGATGACGCTCGCCAGATCGGCCTCACGGCGGCGCGGAGCATCCGCGACGAGTCCCTCCGGGCCCGGCAGAGCCTCCGTGAAGAGGCGGCGAAGATCGCGATCGAGCTCGCCGCGGTGCAGGTGGCCCAGCAGATTCAGGCGGACGACCAGGATCGCCTGACCGAAGACTTCCTCGCCGCGGTCAGCGCGAGCGCCTCCACCTCCAACGCGGACCGCCCCTCCGGCAAGGACGTGCGCAATGGCTGATGCCTCCGGATCGATCGCCCGACGGTACGCCCGGGCCCTCATCCTCATCGGCCAGGACGGCGGCGACCTCGGGCGCATCGAGGACAGCCTCCAGACCGTCCAAGACGTGCTGAACACCGGCGACAACCTGCTCCGGCGCGTGCTCGAGAACCCGGCCTTCACCGGCGCCGAGCGCACCCGGGTGATGGAGGCGGTCCTCGCGGGGGCCGGCCTCCACCCGATGGTCTTCAACTTCGTCCGCCTCCTCCTCGACCGCAGCCGCTTCAACCGCTTCGACGACATCGTCGTCGAGTACCGGTTGATGGCGGACGTGCTCGCCGGGCGGATCCGCGCCCAGGTCCGCACCGCCTCTCCCCTCTCGGCCGCGATGGCCGCCGAGGTGAAGCTCAGCTTGACCGCGGCCACCGGCAAGCAGGTGGTGGTCGAGTACAGCATCGATCCGAGCCTCATCGGCGGCCTCGTCGCCCAGGTGGGCGACACCGTCTACGACGCCAGCGTCCGCGCTCGCCTCGACTCCCTCTACCTCACGCTCTCCGGGTCCTCTCAGGCTGAGGCCTGATCGATCCTCGAACCCCATCCCCGAATTCGGCGAGGTCTCCCGTGTCCATCAGCGCTGCAGAGATCAGCGAGATCCTGAAGAAGCAGATCCAGAACTACGACACCCGGGTGCAGGTCACCGAGGTGGGCACCGTGCTGAGCGTGGGAGACGGCATCGCCCGCCTCCACGGCCTCGGCTCGGCGATGGCCGGGGAGCTCTTGCAGTTCCCGGGCGGCCTCGTGGGCATGGTGCTCAACCTTGAAGAGGACAACGTCGGCGCCGCCGTCTTCGGCGACGACCGCGCGATCAAGGAGGGCGACACCGTCCACCGCACCGGCAAGATCGTGCAGGTGCCGATCGGCCCTGCGCTGCTCGGCCGCGTGGTGGACGCGCTCGGCAACCCCATCGACGGCAAGGGCCCGATCGTCACCGACACCTACGGCGTCGTCGAGATCAAGGCCCCGGGCATCGTGAAGCGCCAGAGCGTCAACGAGCCGATGCAGTCCGGCGTGAAGGCGATCGACGCCCTCGTCCCCGTCGGCCGCGGGCAGCGCGAGCTCATCATCGGTGACCGCCAGACCGGCAAGACCGCGGTGGCCCTCGACGCCATCATCAACCAGAAGAACTACCAGAGCGATCCCAAGCGCAAGATGCACTGCATCTACGTGGCGATCGGCCAGAAGCAGTCCACGGTCGCCCAGGTCGTCAAGAAGCTGGAAGACCACGGCGCCATGGCCTACACCACGGTGGTGAGCGCCACCGCCGCCGCGCCTGCGCCGATGCAGTTCATCGCGCCCTACACCGGCTGCACCATCGGCGAGTACTTCCGCGATCGCGGGATGCACGCCCTCGTCATCTACGACGACCTCTCCAAGCAGGCCGTCGCCTACCGTCAGCTCTCGCTGCTCCTCCGCCGCCCCCCGGGCCGCGAGGCCTACCCCGGCGACGTCTTCTACATCCACAGCCGGCTCCTCGAGCGGGCCGCCAAGATGAACGACCGCGACGGCGGCGGCTCGCTGACGGCGCTCCCGATCATCGAGACCCAGGCCGGCGACGTCTCGGCCTACATCCCGACCAACGTGATCTCCATCACCGACGGTCAGATCTTCCTCGAGTCCAACCTGTTCTACCAGGGCATCCGGCCCGCGGTGAACGTCGGCATCTCGGTGTCCCGCGTGGGTGGAAATGCCCAGATCGGCGCCATGAAGGAGATCGCCGGCTCGCTGAAGCTGAACCTCTCGCAGTACCGCGAGGTCCAGGCCTTCGCGCAGTTCGGCTCCGACCTCGACGCCGCCACCCAGCGCCTGCTCACCCGCGGCGCCCGGATGGTGGAGATCTTGAAGCAGCCGCAGTACCGCCCCTTCCCGGTGGAGGTGCAGATCGTGCACATCCTCGCCGGTGAGTGCGGCGCCTGCGACACCATCAAGGTCGACCAGGTCGTGCGCTTCATCGCTGACCTCACGGCCCACTTCGAGGGCAGCCACAAGGACCTCCTCGCCGAGATCGTCCAGAAGGCCACCTTCAAGAAGAACGACCTGCGTCCGCGGGTCGAGGCTGCCATCAAGGCCTTCCGCAGCACCTGGAAGTAGCTCCGCCCCTTCACCGCCGTTCGGAGGAGCCCCATGGCTTCCCTTCGCGACATTCGTGGCCGCATCACCTCGGTCAAGAACACGCGCCAGATCACCAAGGCCATGAAGCTCGTCGCGACGGCGAAGCTGGCACGGGCCACCCAGGCGGCGAAGGCCGCCAAGCCCTACTCCCAGACCCTCACCCGCGTGCTGGTCAACGTGGTCGCGGCGGCCGGTGACGTCGAGCACACCCTGCTCAACGTCCCGGACAACGACACCGACGTCGTCGTCGTGCTGCTCACCGCCGATCGCGGCCTGTGCGGCAACTTCAACAACGCCGTCTGCCGCGCCACGCAGGAGAAGGTGGACGCCCTCATCGCCGAGGGCAAGAAGGTGAGCTTCTTCTGCTACGGCAAGAAGGGGCGCGCCTACTTCGAGCGTCGGGGCTACACGATCGCTGAGTCGACCGTCGACCTCGCGCCGGCCGCCTTCGCGGGCTTCGCCGACTCCCTCACCACTCGGCTCGTGGCCGACATGGAGAAGAACAGCTTCTCCACCGTCTATCTGGCCTACAACGAGTTCAAGAGCGTGCTCACCCAGCGGCCCACCTTCGAGCAGATCCTGCCGATGAAGGTGACGGTGGCCGAGGGAGAGGAGTCCGGGGCCGGCGGCTCCGGCTACCTCTACGAGCCGGCCGGACAGGAGATCCTCGACCGCTTGTTGCCCTTGTCCGTTCGCACCCGCTTCTTCCAGGCCTTCCTGGAGACGCAGGCGGGCGAGCAGGCGGCGCGGATGACGGCGATGGACAACTCCACCCGAAACGCCTCCGAGCTCATCGATCGGCTGACCCTCGAGTACAACCGAGCCCGTCAGGCCGCGATCACGAAGGAGCTCATCGAGATCATCAGCGGCGCTCAGGCCCTGTAGGCCCGCCACACCCCCTCTCTCCGGCTGCTCCTCACCTGGATGTCAGCCGGTCGTCATTCGCAGGAGCTCAACATGGAAGCCAATACGGGCAAGGTCGTCCAGGTGATGGGACCGGTCGTGGACATCGAGTTCTCGCCGGGCCGCCTGCCGTCCATCTACTCGGCCCTCACGCTGACCAACCCCTTCATCAACGACAAGGCCCAGAACCTCGTCGTCGAGGTCGCGCAGCACCTCGGTGAGAACACGGTCCGCTGCATCTCGATGGACACCACCGACGGCCTCGTGCGCGGCATGACCGTGACCGACACCGGCAGCCCCATCATGATGCCGGTGGGCCGCGAGGTGCTCGGCCGCATCGTCAACGTCATCGGCCAGCCGGTGGACGAGCTCGGTCCGGTCCAGACGGACCGCCGCGCCCCCATCCACCGCGCCCCGCCTGACTTCACCGAGCAGTCCACCCAGGTGGAGATGTTCGAGACGGGCATCAAGGTCATCGACCTCCTCGCCCCCTACTCCCGCGGCGGCAAGATCGGCCTCTTCGGCGGCGCGGGCGTCGGCAAGACCGTGCTCATCATGGAGCTCATCCACAACGTCGGCATGAAGCACGGCGGCTTCTCCGTCTTCGGCGGCGTCGGCGAGCGCACCCGCGAAGGCAACGACCTGTGGATGGAGATGATGGAGGGCGGCGTCATCTCGGCGGAGAAGGACGCGCACGGCCACCTCAAGATGGTGGACGGCCTCCCGATCATCGACACCAGCAAGTCCAAGGTGGCGCTGGTCTACGGCCAGATGAATGAGCCCCCGGGGGCCCGCGCCCGCGTCGCCCTCTCGGCGCTCACCGTGGCCGAGCACTTCCGCGATGAAGAAGGGCAGGACGTGCTCCTCTTCGTGGACAACATCTTCCGGTTTACCCAGGCCGGCTCTGAGGTGTCCGCGCTCCTCGGCCGTATCCCCAGCGCCGTGGGCTACCAGCCCACGCTGGGGACGGAGATGGGCATCCTCCAGGAGCGCATCGCCACCACGTCGAAGGGGTCGATCACCTCCGTGCAGGCCGTCTACGTGCCCGCCGACGACCTCACCGACCCCGCGCCGGCCACGACCTTCGCCCACTTGGACGCGACCACGGTGCTCAACCGTAACATCGCCTCCAAGGGCATCTTCCCCGCCGTGGACCCGCTCGACTCCACCAGCCGCATCGTCGACCCCCAGGTCATCGGCGTCGAGCACTACGGCGTGGCCCGCGAGGTCCAGCGCGTGCTCCAGCGCTACAAGGACCTCCAGGACATCATCGCCATCCTCGGGATGGACGAGCTCTCCGAAGAAGACAAGCAGACCGTGAGCCGCGCGCGAAAGCTCGAGCGCTTCCTGTCGCAGCCCTTCTTCGTCGCCGAGCAGTTCACTGGCATGAAGGGCAAGTACGTCTCCAAGGTCGACACCGTCCGCTCCTTCAAGGAGGTCCTCGAGGGCAAGTGGGACCACCTGCCCGAGATGGCCTTCTACATGGTCGGCACCATCGAAGAGGCGGCCGAGAAGGCCCGGACCCTCGCGGCGGGGGGCTGAGCCATGGCCGCCCTCGCCGTGGAGATCGTCACCCCGATCGCCGTCGCCTGGCAGGGCTCGGCGGGAGAGGTTCAGGCGCCGGGGATCCTGGGCGAGTTCGGCGCCCTCCCGGAGCACGCCCCCATGCTGGCCGTGACCCGCGCGGGCGTGGTGACCCTGCACCTCGAGGGCGGCGACAAGAAGCGCCTCGTGGTCGGCCCGGGCTTCGCCGAGGTCGGCCCCGACCGGGTCACCCTCCTGGTCGACTCCTGTGAGGTGGCCGAGGACATCGACAAGGCCGCCGCCCAGAAGGTGCTCGAGTTGGCGGAGCGCACCCTGCTCGACACCGAGCCCGACTCTGGCCCCTGGCTCGACGCCCACAAGCAGATCGAGCTCAGCCGGGCCCGTATCGAGGCCTGAGCCAGCCGGTGGACAAGGGGGGCCCGGGCTTCGGCGCGGGCCCTCTCTTCGTCTCCGGTCTTCGCCTCGGCTGAGGGGCCCCGCTCGGGTGAGCGGGGCTTCTTTGTTTCGACGACGAGCTCTCCTCTCCGTCGCCGCACGGCTCCACACCGTCGAGCGGGGGGAACGAAGGTCCGTCGACTCCTGACGGGAAAACCTCGGATTTCATGCCCCACCGAGCCCGAAAGCCGCGAGTCGGGGGGCCCAGAGCCGCCCCGGAGCCCCTGCTCGGGCGCCGCCCGAGAGCGTTCATCTTTCCTATCCGCCTGGACGGTGTCGGGGGTGAACATCCGCCGCATCGTCGTTTCGACTGCTTCGGCGTCCATGCCCATCGCAACGCAGGCCCCCACCACACCGCCGATGCTGCTGCCCGCGACCGCGTCTGCTCTGTAACTGGTGGCTTCGAGGGCGCGGAGCACGCCCACGTGGGCATATCCACGGGCCCCGCCAGCCCCGAGCGCGAGCCCGAGACGGGTGCGGGCGAGGTAACGGCCGGTCTTGGAGGGAGAGCCGGTCTCCCGCAGGCTATGGAGTCGGGTGGCGCGCTCCCCGAGGCGGCTCCGCAGGGCCCCCTCCAACCCGGGCGAGGCAAGGAGGACCGCGCGGTCGACCTGATCGAGGAGACCGTCCAGGGCAGGGTCATCGGTGTGGAGCAGGGCCAGGACGTCGGAGGACTCCGATGCGTCGAGGAGGCTCACCACCGAGGCGCCGCGGCTGCGGTCCCCGATGAAGAGCGAGCGAGCGTGACTGGAACGGGCGGAGGCGACGACCTCCGCAGCCTCGGATGCCGTCTCGGGGGTGAAGACCGGGGCGGCGGAGTGGGTGCGCGCGCGGTGGGCCTTGTGATTGGCGCGTTTCAGCCGCTCCCGTAGCAGCCCGATGAGGTTGTCGTAGAGCACCGGCCAGCGGGCGAGCAGGGCCCGGAAGTCGTCACGCTGGAGCTCATGCGCGATGGTCGGGACCACCGCCCGCACCGTGGCCGACCGGGGCTCGCCGCTCAGGAGGGACATCTCGCCGAGCACATCCCCCCGCCGCAGGCGGGTCACCACCTCCTTCCCCTCCCCGATGTGGACCACCGCGAGGCCCCGCTCAAGGACGAGCAGGGTGGTGCCGGGCTCACCCTCCATGCAGAGGGCCTCCCCTGGCGCGTAGGGACGGGTGGTCATGCGCCCCCGCACAGCCGCGAGGGCCTCGGGCGACAGGCCCGCGAAGAGGGGGACAGATGCGAGCTCGTTGTCGGCCATGGCGGGGAGGATACGACGCTCGGGGGGCTCCTGGATCGGTCGGTGCGGAGGACTGCCAGGTCCGGCGACCCGCCTTTGTGATGCCCGGGGGGCCAGCGCCCTCGCCATTGACCGCGGCTACATTCCAGGGGCAGAATGCTAGGACAACCACCCGGGTACCGGGAGCCCTCCGTGATGAACCCCCGCGACCTCCCCTCCCTCAGTCGATGGCTGCTGGCCAGCGGCCTCTGCGTCGCCGGTTGCGAAGAGGGGAAGGAGGACCCATCCGAGCCCGAGCCTACCCATGAGCCGGGCTCGGACTGCGAGGGGATGATTGAGGCGGATGCCTGCATGCTGGATGGGGAGGTCACCGAGGACTTTCAATACTGCTATACGGACTGGGAAGAAGGGGGGCGGGCGAAGATCTGGAGCGAGTGTGGAGAATGGGAGTGCTGGCCCGGGAATCAGGGCGGAGGCGGCAGCGTCTGCGAGGCAGACGAGGATGGCACCTACTGGCAGGCCCCGGACACGGGCGGGGACACACCGCTGCTCCTGCAGTTCAGCCGCGCGCCGGTGCGGATGCAGGCCGCCGCCGCCTCATTCCGAATCGGCGAGGACTGTGAGCAGACCGACTGGCCGGTCGCCGAGACCCCCTGGCTCGTCCTGGACCGTGATGGAGACCAGCAGATTTCCAGCGGAGAGGAGCTCTTCGGGAGCGAGACTCGCCTCGGCGCCGGCCGGGCCCACAACGGCTTTGAGGCCCTCTCCGCGCTTGACGACAACCGGGACGGTCGAATTGACCCCGCCGATCCCGCCTGGCCCCGCTTGCAGCTCTGGTCGGACGCCAATGTGGACAAACGTTCGGCTCCCTCTGAGCTCCTGCCGCTCCGCGCGCGTGGGGTCGGGGCCCTGTCCCTGGACTACAGGGTGGAGCGTCGCTGTGATCGGCGTGGCAATTGCGAATTGGAGCGCAGCATCTTCTCCTGGACAGGCCTCGCAGGTGAGGCGCAGGAGGGCTCGCTCGTAGACGTGCATCCGCGCTGTGGCGACCTGCCCGTCGCCAGCCACCCCTGAACGGCCCCGGAGCCCCTGATGCCTTCCCGTGTCGCCCGGTCCGCCCTCCCGCTGCTCAGCGCCCTGCTCGGCCTCCTCGCGGCCTGCGGCGGTGACCAGGGGGTGAAGGCAGCGCACCTGGAGTGACGGGACCCGTGCGATGCTCTTTTCACCGATGGAGCTGGTTGAGCGGCTGGCCGCGATCGTGCCGCCGCCGCGGGTGAACCAGATCACCTTCCGGGGTGTGCTCGCCGCCCACGCCGCGTGGCGGCCCGAGGTCGTCCCACCACCCCGGCCCGAATCCCAAGAGGCCGCTCTTGCTCGGAGCGCCCGGAAGCTCCGGAAGAGCGCGCCGCCAAAGCCCGGGACCGAGAGAGCCGGGTGGGCCGATCTCCTCGCGAGAGTGTTCGGCGAGGAAGGCTTGGCTTCATACT
>JBIJDH010000067.1:0-5270 GCA_044344255.1 Myxococcota bacterium | reverse complement strand
CGACGGTGGCGCCGCGGGCGGACGCGACCGCGCGGAGGGCCTCGACCAGGGCGAGGTTGTGGTCGAGGTTGCTCCCCTGAAATCGAGGGCTGGACCCGCGAAAGTCACGGGGGGCGCCACGCTCGGCGCTCCAGTGGCCGCTCAGCAGGCCGCGGGAGAGCACCCCATAGGCCGTGACGCCGACCCCGAGGGACCGACAGGTGGGGAGGATGTCCGCCTCGATCCCGCGGGACAAGAGGGAGTACTCGATCTGCAGATCGGCGATGGGGTGCACCGCCGCGGCCCGCCGGAGGGTGGCCGAGCCCACCTCGGAGAGGCCGATGTGGCGGACGTAGCCAGCGGCCACGAGCTCCGCGATGGCGCCCACGGTGTCCTCGATGGGGACGGCGGGGTCGAGGCGAGCGGGCCGCAGCACGTCGATGTGATCGACCCCGAGCCGCCGGAGGCTGTAGGCGCAGGCTGACTTCACCGCCTGGGGGCGGCCGTCGAAGCCGATCCAGGCGCCGTCCGGGCCGCGCAGCGCGCCGAACTTGACGCTGAGCACGAGCTCGTCGCGGGGTCGGCCACGGAGGGCCTCGGCGATGAGCAGCTCGTTGTGACCCATGCCATAGAAATCGGCGGTGTCGAGGAGCGTGATCCCCGCGTCGAGGGCGGCGCCCAGGGTGGCGAGGCTCTCCGTGCGGTCGGCGGGGCCGTAGAGGTCGGACATGCCCATGCAGCCGAGGCCGAGGGCGGAGACAGCGGGGCCGGTGGCCCCGAGGCGGAGGGTGTTCATCTTGGACTCCGAGCGGGCGGCGTTGGTGCCGCCCCCCTTCATCGCCTGTCGCGGGTGCCCCGACAGCCGGATAATGGCGCACAGACTGTACGGAGAATCGCACAATGGCGGGCCCCTCCCTCGATGACCTCGCCGCCTTCGCCGCCGTGGCCCGTCGGAGGAGCTTCCGCGCCGCCGCGATCGAGCGCGGGGTCTCGCCCTCCGCCCTCAGCCAGGCGGTCCGAGACCTCGAGGAGCAGCTCGGGGCGCGGCTCCTCCACCGCACGACCCGCAGCGTCTCCCTCACCGAGGTCGGGAGGAAGACCGTGACCGGGAGGTCCCAAAACGTATGATCCGTCTCTCGCTCACAGCGAGGTTTCCCGACCGAGAGCAGCGGAAACAGACGACCCCCGAGTTGTCAGCCTCTTGGAGCGGAGCCCAATCCAACTTCATACGGACGAGGCCGCACACAGCCAGGATTCGCTCTCACACGGCACACCAAGCGTGAAAGCCGTCACGACGAGCGCCCGGACCCACATGAATTTCCAAATCACGGTTGACCCAGGGGCGGTAGGGCGATACCCTTACGAAGGAGGATCGAACCATGACCCCGCTCTCCCGCTCTCCCGCTCTCCCGCTCTCCCGCTCTCCCTCCACCATTCGAGGTAGCAAGTGCGGTGTGTTTCTGACCATTTGCACGGTCGCTCTCTGCGGTGACGCATACGCAACCTGCCCAAATATGGTGTCCTCATCCACATGCGGGAGCATCTGTTCAGCATCAGGTTCCACTTACACCTGCGACTTCGACCCTTCCGGGGACACTGCCTACTCGGCGTACGTAAACGCAGTCAGCGGCTACCTGTCCGAAACAATCTCGGTCTGGGGTAGCGCTCTCGGAACTACATTCTGCTGTGAGAACTCTGGCACTCCAATCTCCACCATGGTCGTCCTGGGCACCGATAATGTCGACTACATCAACCTGTACTACAGCACCTACAACCTATCAAACCTGGCCGACCACACACTCGCGGTTACGGTAGACGGGCACGACGGAACCGACCATATCGCCGGAAGCTCGGTGACCGACAGTGACTACTCCGAAACCCTCAACGGCGACGACGGCGATGACATTCTCTACGGAATGAACGGAAACGAGACCCTTCGAGGGGGGAGCGGCAACGGCACCATTTACGGGCACGAGGGAAACGACACAATTTCTGGCAATAATGGTGATGACTACGTCAGCGCCGGTGCAGGTGACGACAGCATCTATGGCGATGCTGGGGCCGACACCGTCGACGGAGGAGACGACAACGACACCATCTACGGCGGTGACGGGGACGACATTCTGTCAGGAGGAACCGGTGATGACACCGTTAGGGGAGAGGACGGAAACGACGAACTGCACGGCGAAAGCGGAGCCGACATTCTCTTCGGCGGGAATGACGATGACATCGTTTGCGGCGAGGCCGGAATAGATAATCTCAGTGGCCTCTCCGGAGACGACACCCTGTGGGGGGGTGACGGAGCCGACGACAACAACGGCGGAGCGGGCACAATGGACGAGTGCGGCTCTGCCTTCACACAGTCGAATTGTGAGTCGGTGATCACCACCAAGCCGACCGAGTGTGACAATTGACCACCCTCTCGGTGGGTCGTCTTGCGCGCGCGAGTCGAAGCGCGCTGCTGCTCACCGCCTGCGCCGGCCAGGGTTCCGGAGAGGACGGGAAGGTGCCTGCTGAGGCCGTCGACACCGCCGACACCGCCGACACCGCTGGGCTCATGGACCAGGATGGCGACGGCTCTCCCGAGGGCGGAGATTGTGATGACGACGACCCTTCCTCCTACCCCGGAGCAGCGGAGCAGTGCGACGGGACCGACAACGACTGCGACGGCCTGATCGACGAGGGGATCGGCGGGTACCTCGACGAAGACGGCGATGGTTACGGTACCGCCTGGGTAGACACCTGCCAGGATCCCGGACTCTCCGTTGCCAACGGTGAGGGCGACTGCGACGACTCTCGAAGCGATGTGCACCCCGGCGCCGTCGAGGCGCTCTGTGATGGGATCGACCAGGACTGCGACGGAGCGCTCCCCGAAGTTGCGGGCTTGTCCATGGGCCCTGCATGGGCGACGATCCAAGCCGCTCTCGACAACGCGCCCGGTGGGAGCCACATCTACCTCTGCGATGGGACTTGGACGGAGGAGCTCTGGCTCTCCGGCGAACGTACGCTCACTCTGTCGTCCCTCTCGGCCGATCGAGGCGCGGTCCGCCTGGACGGGGAGTCCCTCCACTCCATCATCCACCTGTCTCCCTCGGCCGACCTGCACCTCGAAGACCTGACCATCCAGAATGGATTCGGCTCCCATCGAGAGACCGGCGACTACGGGGGAGCCGTGATCATGAACGACGCCAGCCTCCATGCCGTTCGGGTGGATTTTCTTGAGAATGACAGCACCGATGGACCGGGAGGGGCCATTCGGGCCTGCGCCTCCTGTGAGGAGCGCACCCGCGACTGGGTAGAGATCTACCTGGAGGATTGTCGATTGGAGGCGAACCACGCAGCGGGCTCCGGCGGCGCGATTGCGGCGCAGGGGTTTGGTGGCTCCATCTACGTCGACATCGAAGACAGCCAGTTTTCGTTCAACAAGACGGGGACGGATGGGGCGGACCTGACCGTCGGGGTGAGCACCGGGGGAGGCGTTGAAGAGGGTCTCACAAACATCAATATTCGCTCCTCGACCTTCGAGGGGGGTACAGCCCTGAGCCACGGCGGCTCGCTGTCGCTCTGCACATGGGGAGACTGCGTCGTCACGATCGACAACTCGACCTTCACCGACAGCGCCGCGGGGGACAGCGGGGGGCTGATTCAAATGGGATCCTGGGGGGTCGTAGATGCGTCCATTCGTTTCAGCACGCTCCGAGGGGGCGAGGCCGGCACAGACGGGGGTTTGATCTCAGCGGCGACCTGGGAAGAGGTCACACTGGCCATCGAGTCGAGCGACCTCTCGGATGGTTCGGCCGGTGGGGACGGTGGCCTGGTGAACGTCGGAGGCCGCGGCGCGTCGAGCACGAGTATTCGAGACAGCGACCTCTTCAACGGAGAGAGCACAGGGGCGGGCGGCCTCGTGCACTCGACCTCCCTCGACACGAACACACTCGCTGTGGAGGGCTCCACTCTCCATGAAGGCGAGGCGGGCTCGGATGGCGGCCTCCTCTCTTTCGAAGGCGTCGATCCATCCTGGATGTCCGTCTCCGACACGACTCTCTCCGTCGGCCGATCTGGCGCGAACGGGGGGCTCATCTCCTTCACGGCGGCCGTGCTCGCGATCTCGAACAGTGAGTTCAGCACCGGCGCGACGGGCAGTGAGGGAAGTGGTGGCCTCCTCTACGCGGCGGTCTCGGACCACATGACGGTGTCCGACAGCTCCCTCGCAGACGGGCAATCTAATCAGGGCGGCCTGATGGCCACGACGATCTCACACAGCCCGGCGAGCCTGTCGATAGACAACACCTCCCTATCGACGGGCAACCTGAACGGAGAGGCGGGCTGCAGGGGGGCGGGCCTGGATCTCCATGGCGCCCTCGGGGCGACCACCCTGCTCACCCTTCGAACCGTCCTCGTGGAGGAGATGGAGGCGCCAGAAGGCTGCCCGAACGGCGCGGCGGTATACCTCAACGGGTCCGGCATCACGGTGGACGCAGCGGACATCGACTTCGGGGAGGGGGAGCTCGCAAACACGCCATCTGACCTTCGCGTCGACAACAATCTCGGCGACGTCTGGACCTGGACCGACCTCGGCGCCGATCGGGACCTCTCCTGCACGCCCGGCTTCGCCGATTGTGTGGTCTCCGGACCCTGAGCGCGGCACGTGTCGCACCTCCGCCGTGATGCACCCTCAGCCGCGCTCCGGTGAGGGGCCGATCGGCACCAGGGCCCCGCGCGAGACGAGCGACTGTCCGCGGCCGGCCAGGCCGGTCTTCCCCCGCAACACGAAGACCCCGCCGGCCGCCATGTGGAGCAGCACGAGCGCCACCAGGTCGGCGACGAAGGTCCAGGCGCTTTGAGATGGTTCAGGTGCAGATCGTTGGCGGCGAAGAGCCAGGGCCGGAGCGACACACGAGGTATCCCGCGTCTCGGTGCAAGCTCCGATGTCGCCCTGGAGCGCCGGGCCGACCGAGGCCGAGGGGGCCGGGGCCGAAGGGGCCGAGGGGGCCGTCGCGGTCGGGTTGGGGCCCGAGCCGCCGCAGGCGGTGAGGAGGACGAAGAGGGCGGGGAGGATGGCGCGTAACGAGGCACCTCGAGAGGGGGCGGCCTCCAATCGGCCAGGGGCGCGACCGCACCGCCGACCGCGGGCACCCCACGCGGGGAGGTGAGCTTCGAGGCCGGCTCAGCGCTCGCTGTCGAGGGCCATCATCTGGGCGGCGGCGTAGCGGGTGCCCGCCGCGGCGCCGGCGGGCACGGCGGCCTCGATCGCCGCGAGGTCCGCCGCGTCGAGCGTGATCTCGACGGCG
>JBIJDH010000066.1:0-5288 GCA_044344255.1 Myxococcota bacterium | reverse complement strand
TCCTCAAGCAGGAGACCTCGCGGAAGGTCGGCGTGAAGACGAAGCGCATGAGGGCGGGCTGGGACAACGAATACCTGCTCAAAGTAATTGGCGGATAAATGGGACGTTTAGATGCGATCGCCCTGGCACTTTGGGCCGGGCGGACGTGTCGTCCTCGGGTACCGAGTTGGCTGGCCCGACGAGCGCGTCATCGACTGCACCCTCGCCGAATTGCTGACCATCACGGATGGGAGTGATGTACGGTACCACACGCTCGTCCTTCTCGGGCCTTGGCATGGATAGATCATGATAAACGTCAAAAATCGACGATTCGTTGCCGCAGTAGTGGGCGCAACCTCCGCTTCGGAGTTGATCCTCTTGGCTGCCGAGGCAATCGGGCGCGGGCTCGTGGACTCTGGTTTCCGGGTTGCGACGGGCGGCCTCGGAGGCGTGATGACCGCGGCCTCAAGGGGGGCGCGTACTGCGCCCGGATGGACTGACGGCAGTGTGATCGGCATCCTGCCCGGTCTGGTCGCGGCCGATGCCAACCCGTACGTCGACGTGGTGGTGCCCACCGGGATGAACTACGCGCGGAATACAATACTCGTCGCGATGTCGGACGTGGTGGTCGCGGTCGGCGGCGGCTCCGGCACTCTGAGCGAAATCGCGCTCGCCTGGCAGCACGGGAAGCCCATCGTCACGCTCGACCTTGGCGAGGGGTGGAGTGCGAGACTGGCGGGCGAGCGGCTGGACCACCGCCGCGAGGATCTGCTCCACCGTGCCGTGAACGCCGAGGAGGCCGTGCGGCTCGCTGTCGCCCTCGTCGGGAGCCGGGAGGCCAGTCGTGGGTTCTGAGTGCACCGAGATCCTGATGCTCCACCGGATCATTCCGGCGGCGCCTGTCGCCTTCGGACTGCCGGACTGCTACCGGATTCGGGGGACTGCGCTGACGGTTTCCGAACTTGAATGCGTCCTCGACGATGCTGGGCCGATCCTGCCGCTGGAGACGTTGGAACGGGCGCTTAAGGTCGGGGAGGCCGCCCCAGTTGGGACGGTCCTGACCTTCGACGACGGATATCGTGAGCACCTCGACGTCGTGGCTCCGCTCCTCCACAAGCGAGGTGCGACGGCCACGTTCTACGTCGCGACCGGCCTTCACGGCGACGGGGGTGCCCTCGCCCCGGTCGACGCCTGGTACTGGCTGCTGGACCGCGCCGAGCTCGCCGAGGCCGCGGTCCCGATGCCAGGCGGCGGGGTCTTCCGTGGACGGGTGGACTCGCTGGCGGGCAAGACCGAATGGGTGACAGGGCCGCCGAAGGCTGCGATGTTGGCGGCCGGTCCCGCCGAGCGGGGCCGGATGATGGAGGCCCTTGCGGAGAGCGTCGGTGTGTGGCTTCCGCCCGACCTGGCTCGGAAGCTCTACCTCACGCGCGAGGACTGGCGGTCGCTCGCCGCTCTCGGGATGCGGGTAGGCGCCCACAGCGCCAGCCACCCGAGGCTCACACAGGTCGACGATGCGGAACTGGACCGCGAGGTTGGTGAGTCGGTGGGCGCGATCGCAGAGTTCTGTTCGCCCGTCGCCTTCGCGTACCCGGACGGGGCGTTTGACGAGCGGGTGGTGGGGAGACTGAGGGCCGCGGGGGTCGCGTCGGCGGTGACTTGCGATGCCGGCACCCCCGTGCCTGGCGCGAACCGTCTGAAGCTCCCCCGGCATTTCGCGATCGCGCCCAGCTACTTGCTCTTGCCGCACCCTGACCCCGCGTAGCTGACCTGTGGACCCGTACACGCCTGCCCGGGTCGGCGAGGGCGCCCTGGATGTCGCCGGCGGCGAAGTAGAAGCAGCGGCTGCTCGTCCGGAGCCTCGGGCCGCGGAAAGCGGCGACCGAGGTAAGCTATCACCGGCCTGCGAAGGGGGCCGACCCTGGATCGGAAGGAGTGTGCTTGAACTCGGGAGAAGGTCCGTTGTCCAACCGTTCTCACGCGATTACAGCGCTTCGGTTCAAGCAGGGGTTGGGATCGGCGGATTTGAACTGATATGGTATAAGGCTGATATTTGCTCCATGAGAGAAGTGGCTCTCGGTGGTTGAAGGGGTCAGAACCTTTGCCGCCGACCCGACCCCCGTGGAGCGCGTAAACTTGGAGCTTTATCGGTCGGCCTTCCACGAAGGCACCGGGATGGCGTACCACCCCTGAAAGGGCCGGTTCGGACCTCTTCAAGCAGCCCCAGCAGCGGAATTGTCCCGCTTCGTCCGTTGGGCGGCCACTGCTTGAACCGGAAATTCTCGGCCTTCGCTCGTCGGGCCAGATTTGGGCCAGACGGTCTCCGGCATCATCTCCCGGTCGTGCGCCTTCGCCGTGCGGTCTACGGCGGGATGAGCTCGGTCCCGTCGCGGAGGCGTTGGAGGTAGGCGTCGTAGGCGAAGGCCCGGTCTCGCCGCTTCCCGGTGGTCTCGACGAGGATGCCGGCCAGGACGAGGGTGTCGATGGAGCGGCCGGCGGTGGGCCGGGAGGCGCCGAGGAGGCGCATCACCGATGTCGCGGTCACGATGGGGCTTCCCGGCAAGAGCTCGAAGAGCCGCACCGCAGCGAGGGCGGCGTCGGAGCGGGCGAGCAGACGGGTGCGATGGGCGGCCACGAGCGCGAAGAGGTCCCGCGCGGTGGAGACGGCCTCGTCGGAGATGACCGCGACCCCGTCCAGGAAGAAGTCGAGCCACCCCTCCCAGTCGCCGTCGAGGCGGACCTGACCGAGCCGCCGGTAGTACTCCGCGCGGTGTCGTTTGAAGAAGAGCGACAGGTAGAGGAGGGGTCGAGAGAGGAGCCCCCAGTGCTCCAGGAGCAGCGTCACGAGGAGCCGCCCGAGCCGCCCGTTCCCGTCGAGGTAGGGGTGAAGGGTCTCAAACTGGACGTGCAGGAGGCCGGCGCGGATCAGGGGCGGGAGCCCATCCTCCGCGTGGATGTACCGCTCCATGAGGGAGAGCCCCTCGGGGAGCAGGTGGGGTGGCGGTGGGACGAAGGCGGCGTTGCCCGGACGAGAGCCGCCGATCCAGTTCTGACTCCGGCGGACCTCACCCGGCTGCTTGGTCGCGCCGCGGACGCCCTTCATCAGCCGGGCGTGCGTCGCGTGGAGGAGCCGCATCGAGAGGGGGAGGCCACGGGGATCAGCGAGCTCATTCCTCGCGAACTGGAGCGCATCGATGTAATTGCAGACCTCCTCCACGTCCTCGTTCGGGCCGGCGGCGTCTTCGGTGTGCTCGTTGGCCTCGTAGCTCAGGAGGTCGACGAGGGACGCCTGCGTGCCCTCAATCTGGGAGGACAGGACCGCCTCCTTGCGGACGAAGGCGTAGATGAACCAGTCGAGCGAGGGGACCATCGCGCCCGCGACCTCCAGGCGGGCGAGCCCTCGCTCTGCCTCGCGCAGCCGAGCGTCGAGCCGGCTGAGGTCGAGGGGCGGGTCGGTGGGCGGCAGCGGGTGGGGCACGAAGGCTTCGACCACCTCTCCCCCCGCGATGGTGGACTCGGTTCGACCGGTGATGCGGGGCATGGGGCCACTCCGAGCGAAGGGAACGCGCCCGTTCTCAAGCGCCGGTCATGATAACGTAGGCGTTCTTAGCGGCCCAGGGTGATTGCGTGGACGTGATTAGACTGGCCGCGAGCGGGCGGCCGCTCGGGGGGCGTCGCCCGTGGAGCGCCATGAACATCGGCACTGCCTCGTGGAGGAGGGGAGGGGACACGAGAGGAGGCCGGCAGACGGGGAGCCAGGCGTCGTTGCACATCCCACGTTCCTGACGGTGGGTGGTTTCCTGGCGCTGGAAACATATGGTCCCTGGGAAACGCGGCATGGGCATCCCCGTTTCCTGATGGTAAGATGTTTCCTGGTCCTGGAAACATCATGCTCTCCGAGAACATCATCCTCAAGAAGGCCGTCGAAGCGCTGCGGGAGCGGCTGCCGGAGAGGTGGTCTGTGGCGCTCATCGACGGAGCGCGGGCCGGACCGGAGCGCGTCGATGGTGAGCTTCGCCTGATCGCGCCGGATGGGCGGGTCGGCCTGCTCATCACGGAGGCCCGGCAACATATGGACCCTCGCCGGGCATTGGTGCTCATCGCTCAGGCGAGAGGTGGAACCAAGGTCCAACCCTTCGTCGTCGTCGCACCCTGGATGTCGTCGGCCACCCGAAGGCTCCTGGTGGAGGGGGGCCTCTCCTTTCTGGACCTCACCGGCAACATCCGCATCCTCCTCTCGGAGCCGGGGCTGTTCATCGCCTCCTCCGGCGCCGAGCGGGATCCCTGGCCGGAGGTGTCGGGGGTCACGCTGCGGGGGGCGAAGGCGGCCCGCGTGGTTCGAGCGCTGGCCACCGCGCGTTTGCCACAGGGCGTCCGCGCGCTCGCGGAGCAGGCTGGCACCACCCCTGGCTATGTATCGAAGCTCCTCGGCTTTCTTGCGGAGCAGGCTGCCGTTCAACGCTCGGCAGGTGGGCAGGTCACCGACGTGGACCTGCGGCGGCTGATCGAGCGGTGGGCGGAGCAGGCCCCGCTCGATGCCCGAGCCCAGGCGACGAGCTGGATCGAGCCGAGGGGGCAGACCGCGCTGCTCGCGAAGCTGAGACGACAGGACCAACGCTACGCCATCACCGGCAGCCTCGTCGCCTCCCGACGGGCGCCCATCGCACCGCCCCGGGTGGTCAGCGTGTATGTAGACGACCCCGACGCCTTCGCCCGAACGATGGACCTGCGACAGACAGAGGCCGGGGCCAACCTGCTCCTGCTCACCTCCCATGACGATGTCGTCTTCGCAGACACCTGGGAGGAGGAGGGCCTCCGCTTCGCCGCACTGCCCCAGGTGGCGGCCGACCTCCTCTCTGGCCCGGGGCGCGGGCCCGCGGAGGCGGAGGCGCTGCTGACCTGGATGATCGACAACCCGGAGGCCTGGCGTGGATGAGCTCTATGTGGTCGCGCGGAAGGTGCTGCTCGACGCGCTCCTGGCGCTCGGAGACCACCGTGATGCAGTCGTCGTGGTCGGCGCGCAGGCCATCCATCGCCAGGCCGGGGAGGCCGATCTCCTCGTGGCGCCCTACACCACCGACGGGGACCTCGCGCTGGACCCAGACAGGCTCGCCGAGGTCCCGCCGCTGGAGCAGGCGCTCGTGGGCGCCGGCTTCGTTCCCAGCAGTGGAGATGGTGCGGGGTAACCGTTCAGCCTGGCCCCACTGCCCCACCCTCGACCCGTCGGCTACGCTCCGGCCTTGTCGGGCAGTCGCTTCTTGGCGCCGCGCCCCACCTTCCAGTTCCAGGGGAGGAGCTCTTCGACGGTG
>JBIJDH010000036.1:0-55786 GCA_044344255.1 Myxococcota bacterium | reverse complement strand
CCTCTCGTAGCCCACCAGCGCACGACCTGCAACCAGGTTTACTGGCTACACGTGAATTCTTGACAATCGAGCAGAGCTCGACCTGGAGGCCCTTCTCGATGGATTGGTGAGCGCAACTTCGGCCTAAGACGGTGGACGCTCGCCAACCCCAAGACGACAATCGGGGGCGTTCAGGGGGGCTCCTGCTCTGGGTCGTTGCCGCCGGGGTGGCGTGCCTGTCCCCGACGACGGTGCGCGCCCTTCGGTCAGTACACGACCCCGGCGACCCCGAGGCACATCTCGTCGAGGGTCTCCTCTCCGAGGTAGACGTCGATGGGGCTCGAGAGCCCGCCGTCCTCCAGGGCGGCCACGGTGCCCGGGTGGTCGAGCGTGTTGTCGTAGGTGCAGCGCATGACGAGGGTGTCGGTGGCGTTCAGCTCGGGCAGCTCGTCGAGGGTGCCGTCATAGACGTAGCCGCGCTGCCAGTTGAAGTCCCAGTCGGGGGTCTGGATGAGGCACTCGTCGGTGGGCTCACCCTCATCGGGGTTCGCGCGCTCGACGCCGAAGTACATGTCCTTGCCGATGTAGTGCATGTGGGTGCCGGCCAGCCAGACTTTGACGTTCCCGGTGCCGCGGGGGAGCGTGTAGACCATCTCCTCGACGTGATTGGCCTCACCTGCGGGGATGCGGAACTCCTTGTCGGTGGGGTCTTCGGCGTCCGGGAGGAGGCCGTTGCGCACGGAGTCGGAGTTTCCGATCAGGAAGAGCATGCTCGTGAGCGCAGGCTTCTCCTCGGACCAGGAGAGGCGGACCTCCGTGAGGTCGGGATCGGCCACCTGCCCGCGCGGGTGGTAGTGGACCTGCATGATCAGCCGAGCGCCCGCCGGGAGCTCGGTGCCAGACCCCTCGGGGGTGCGCAGGGGGACTGAGCCCGGCGCCCAGGCGGCCAGCAGGCCGACGTTGTTCACGCCGGCCCCGCCGAAGCAGTCGTACTTGCCGTCCTCATCGGCGAGGTCGGCGCTCTTGCCGTCGTAGTCGATAAAGACGAGGGCGTGGTGGACGACAGAGCGGTTGCCGGGCACGATCTCGACGCCGTCGACATAGCGGGGGGCGTCCAGACCGAGGTCCATGCTGAAGCAGAGGAACTCGTCGGCGTCGCCGGAGGTGGAGTAGGGGGCCTCCGGCGTCAAGGTCACGCTCGGCGCGTCCAGGCTCTCCAAGGCCGCGGCGGGCGCGCCCTCGCCGTCGGTCGGCCGCTCACCCTCGGGGGCCCCGGCCTTGGACCAGGCCTCAATGGTGGCGATCTGCTCGTCGGTGAGGCGCTGGTCGTCCTTCCAGGGCAGGCGGGGCTGGCAGTCCTCCGTCTCCTGGGCCGACCAGGGGGGCATGCGCCGCTCCCCGGTGGCCGCGGCCAAGGCGCTCGAGATGGCCTTGGCAGCGTCGTAGTCGTGCAGTGAGAAGCTGATGCCCCCCTCGGTGTGGCACCCTTCACAGCGCGCGGCGACGATGGGCTGGACATCGCCATACCAAGTGGGGCCGCTCGGTTCGACCGGGCTGCTCTGCGGGCCGCCCTCGCCGCTGGGGGCGCCGCAGGCCGTGACGAGGAGGACCGCGGGCCAGAGCGAAGGGGTGCAGCGCGACATGGGCTCTCCAATTGGGCGACGAGCGTCCGCTGACGTCCGCCGCTCGCCTCGGGTTGAGGGCTTCGGTTAACAGGGGGGCAGCCTGGAGGAGCGATGCACCCGCGGTTCTGCCTGATCTCGGCCTTTGCCTTGGCGCTCGCGCTCACCGCTCCGGCCGCCTATGCCGCTCCTTCGGCCGGAGACGCCGAGCACCAGCGCCTCGTCGAGGACATGCAGCGCCTCGCCTCCCGCAACGCCTGGCGCGGCGTGGAGGTGAGCTACCGCCAGATGGAGGCGCTCGAGGCCAAGGGGGTGGCGCTCACCTACGCAGACCACCTGCTCGGCGCCCAGGCGGCCCGCGACGCCGGGGACATCGCGCTCGTCAAGGCGCGGCTGCTGCGCGCGGCGGGGGTCCAGAAGACCGATGAGGTCGCGATCTGGCTCGCCGACATCGCCGCGAACTTCGGCACGGTCGAGCTCGACGTGGGCGAGGCGACCCGAAACAACCTTGAGCCCGCCGAGGTGCCCCTGGCCCCCGACCAGCGCGCCGCCATTGACCTCGCCCGGGCGAGCCTCTCGAAGGACCGCCGCTTCGTGGGCTTTCTGCCGATCGGCACCTACGCCTTCGGCGACCGCGCCTTCACCGTCACCGCGGGTGGGGCCGCGCGGGTGACGCTCGCCGCCGAGGCTCCGGTGGTCGCGCAGACCAAGCCGAAGGAGGATCCGCACCGGGGGCTTCGCCTCACGGTCTCGGGCCTCGCGGGGAGGGCCGGGGAGTCGGACGGGGCCGGGCCTCAGCCGGCCTCCTTCGGCGGCGGCGGTCTGCGGGCGGGCGGCGGGTTCGACCTCGGGCTCACCCGCACGGTCGGCATCTTCGGCGAGGCCGCGTGGATCGGCGTCTTCGGTGGGGGTGGCGCGGGCGGCGATGAGCCCGCCCGGCTCCAGCTCGGCCAGGGCTGGGGCGGGGTGGCCGTGTGGGCGGGGCCCCTGCGCCTCTCGCTCGGCCCGACCGTGGCCATCGGCAGGGCGTCCGCCAGCGGTGGCTCCGTGCCCTGCGCCGCGGAGGACGGCCTCCTCTGTGACGAAGCCGCCCTCGGCGCGGCCCCCCTCGAGGCCCGCGTGGTGCTCGGCGGCGGGGCGGCGGGGCTCTCCGTCGCGGTCCTCCCGCTCGGCGGCGGTCGCCGTCACCTCGGCCTCTCTCTCGACGGCGGGCTCCAGTCCGACCTCGACCGCGCCTACCCCTGGGCCGCCTTTGGCCTCGGCCTCAGCCCCGGATGAAGACCATGTCCCTCCGGCGGCGCCCCTCCTGGGCCTCGGGCCTCGCCCTCGGGCTCCACCTCGGGCTCGTCTGTGCGGGCGCGGCCTCGGCGGGTGAGCTCCGCGCGGCGGCTGGCCGGTCGACCGCTCCAGCCGGCGCCGAGACCGACGTCGCCTACGTCGGCGCGGGCACGCTCCGCCTCGGGGCCGAGGCCCTCCGCCTCGAGGGGAGCCGCCTGCTCCGGGCGTCCGGCGCCGCGCTCGTCCTCGGCCTGCGCTTCGATCCCGTGGCCGACGGCGCCCACCTCTGCGCCGCCGACGAGGGTGAGGACGGCCTCGGCCGCCTCCGCTGCTGGGACGCCGCCTTTCGTGCCACCACCGTGGTCTTGGGCGGGCGCCCCGGCCGGCTCGCGCTCTCCGGCGCCGTGGTCGCTTACGTTGCCTCCCCCGAGGGCCTGCCCCAAGTCACGGTCGCCCGGGTAGACGGCGCCGCCCCGCCGCGCCCCCTCACCAACGTCGGCCTGCAGCGGGTCGTCGGGCAGGCGCCGCTGGGCTTCGTCCCCCCGCCGCTCGGCCGCTCCCTCCGCTTTGACGGGGCCTGGCTGCGCTGGGACAGCCCGACAGGCCCCCAGTCGGTCCGCTGGGGGGAGCCAGGATGACACGCCGCCCCTCTCGCGCCCTCTCCGGCGCTGTCTCCTGCGTCCTGTCCCTGCTGCTCGGCGCCGCGCCGGCGGCGGCCTTGGCTCAGTCATATCGATTTCCGGCCAGCGACGCCCACTACGGTTATTTTTATCCCACGGCCTACGTGGACGAGGGCGGCTCCGACTGGAATTGCGGCTCGATCTATTACGGAGGCCACCAGGGGAGTGACTTCGGCATCGGCTCCTGGTCGGGGATGGACGAGGGACGGGCGGTGGTGGCCGCCGCCGACGGTGTCGTCATCGCCACGAACGACGGGGAGTTCGATCGCTGCGAGACCGCCGACTGCGGCGAGGCGAACTACGTCATCCTCGAGCACGCCGACGGCCGCCGCACCTGGTACTGGCACCTCAAGCAGTGGACGGTGGCGGTGGGCGCCGGCCAGGTCGTGACCTGCGGCACCCACCTCGGCTACGCCGGCTCCTCGGGCAACAGCACGGGCCCCCACCTCCACTTCGAGGTGCGAGAGGCGAGCGGCGGGATGGGCGACCCCTTCGACGGCCCCTGCAGCGCGCCCCCCACCTATTGGATCTCTCAGGGCGACTATGGCGGCCTGCCCGGCGTCTCCTGCCCCTACACCGGCCCTTGTGTGCAGGTGGACACCCTCTCTTGCGGAGAGACCCTCGCCTCGGCGAACAACGCCGGCGGCGCCACCAGCAGCCACAGCGTCTATGGCTGTGGCACCAGCGCCTCGAGCGGGCCCGAGATCGCCTACGCCTTCTCCACCACCCTGTCCGAGCCGGTCACCCTCGGCCTCACCGGCCTCGGCGGCGACCTCGACCTCTTCCTCCAGTCCGCCGACACCTGCGACGGCAGCGGGGCCATCACCTGCTCGACCAACTCGGACGCCTCCGAGGAGTGGATCACCTTCGACGCCGCGGCCGGCGCCACCTACACCGTGGTCGTCGACGGCTGGGACGGGGCGGTGAGCGGCTTCAACTTGAGCGCCTCCTGCGTCGGCGGCTCGACCACCGACGGCGGTGATGACGGCGGCGGAGACGGCGCCCCCGACTCCGCGATCCCCGACTCCGGCCAGGACACCGCGGCCACCGGCGGCTTCGGCCCCCGCCCCACGGAGGGTCGGCCGCCGGGCGGGCTCGTCCCCCTGCCCGACACCGCCAGCGAGGGCTGCGGGGGATGCGCCGCCGCTCCGACCGGCGCCGGTGGGCGGGCGCTCGGCCTCCTCAGCCTCGCCCTGGGGCTGGGCCTCGCCGCGGCCCGCAGGCGACCCTCAGCGGTCGAGCACCCGTAAGGCGACGCGCACCTCCTCCTGGCGGGGATCGCCCGGGTGCAGCACCGCCGCCGCCCGCACGAGGGCGAGGCGGGCCCCCACCCGGTCTCCCAGGTGGTTGTGGCGGTGGTCGGCGAGGAGGAAGAGGGCCTCGATGTTCTCGGGGTCGGAGGCCACCGCCGCCTGCAGCAGCCGCGCCGCCTCGCGGTGGTTGCCGCCGGCCCGCCGGAAGAGCGCGCGGTCGATCAGGCGCTCGGCCTCGACGGCGCGGGCGGTGCTCGGGGCCTCGCTGTTCATCGTGCCCACCGGGCCCCGCAGCGTCGAGAGGCCGGCGCGGACCCGCCCGAGCAGGCGGCGCGGCGACAGCGGCCGCGAGAAGACGACGGGGCGCACGAAGCTCGGGTCGGGGGCCTCGCCGGGGAGGGTGTAGAGCGAGGGGAGGCAGGCCTCCCAGTGGGCGGAGATGTAGTCGGCGAGGCCCGTCTCGGGGTAGACCCGCGCGCCGGCGGCGTAAGAGAGCCCGAGGCCGTCGGGGAGGATCGTGTCGAGCCGGCGGGCGATCTCGAAGGCGCGCTCCAGGCTCTCGAGGGACTCCTCGGGGTGAGCGCCGAAGAGCACCGAGCCGTGGAGCTGGCGGTGGCCCCGGCGGGCGTACCGCTCGGCGAGGGCCTCGATCTGGGCGAGGTTGCACGGGCCGGCCCCGGCGCGGAGCAGGGTGGGGTCGAGGTGGCCGAGCTCGAAGCTGAGGTCGACGGCCTGGATGTCGACCCCCTCGAGGGCGTCGAGCAGGGCGTCGCTCACGGGGGCGGGCTGGATGAAGACCCGCAGGTCGAGGGCGCGCCCGCGGAGGGCGTGGAGGAGGCGGATCGCGTGCCGCTCGTCGGGCACGTTGAGCTCGCTCGCGCCCAGCCAGAAGCGGCGGATGCCGAGCCGCTGGAGGTGGTCGATCTCGGCCACCACGTCGTCGACGGGGCGGAGCGCCACCCGCCCGCCGGAGAAGCGCGCCTCGACGCAGAAGAGGCAGCGGCGGTCGCAGCCGGTGGAGATCTGCACGGGCACGCGGCCGTCGCGGTCAGCCACCAGGGCCTGGAAGGCGGGGAGCCGCTCAGTCAGGCGGGGCGCGGCGGCGGGCTCCATCCCCATCCCGCGCGGGGCGGGCGGCGAGGCGTGGGGCGCGAGGCCGGAGAGCCGGTCCTGCTCTTCGAGGCGGTCGAGGTCGACCACCCGCGGATCGTCGGGGAGGTGGGGCTCGCCGCCGCCGGCCATCTGCTGCCCGAGGGCGAAGACGAGGTCCTCGGCGGCGCCGCGGATGGCGAGGCGCGCGCCGAGGTAGCGGAGCACGGGGAGGCAGCCCGAGGAGAGGGCGGCCCCGCCGAGCAAGACACGCCGGGGGCCCACCCGCGCGAGGGCCAGGGCGACGAGGGGGCGCACGTCGTCGAGGTAGAAGCCGAGGTCGATGTCGCCCGGGCCGAGCTCGGTGCGGACCACGAGGGCGTCGTCGATGTTGCGCACCGAGAAGCCGACGAGCTCGGGCTCCCGAGCGAGGGCGGCGCGGAGAGCGGCCAGCGGGTCGGCCTCGATGAAGGGGCAGAGGCAGCGGACCTCGCAGCCGGCGGCCCGCATCGCCGTGGCGACCTGCTCCATCCCGTAGGGGGGCACCGGGCGCCCGGTGACGGCCGGGTTCGCGTAGACGAGGAGGACCGCGGGCGCCACCCGGCCTACGACAAGAGCGCGAGGGTCGCGTGGAGCAGGGGGCCGACGACCCGCTCGATGCGCGCCGCGTCCACCGTCATCTCGGAGAAGGGCTCGAAGGGGTCGGCGAGGAGGTCGCGGCGGACCTCGAGGCAGAGCGCCCGGCCGGGGAAGCGCAACATGTGGTGGTAGCCCGTGGTGACCGGGTGCAGCGGGTAGGTCCGGCCGTCGCCCACCCCGAAGCCGGCCTGGGCGGCGGCGGCGCGCAAGGCGGCGACCGCGGCAGGGGGGCTCCAGTCCTCCCCCTCGACGGTGCGGCCGATGATCTCGAGCTCCGGTCGCAGCGGCCAGCGCGGTCGGACCGCGTCCGACCAAGCCCAGCGCATATCCTGGGCGATTTTTGGGCTCACGCTGACGTCGACGGAGATGGGGGCGTAGGTGTGCAGCAGCAGGAGGGCGCCGCCCGCGGAGGCGACCTCGTGCACGGCGGCGGCGGCGGCGGATTGGTAGGCGCGGTGCAGATCAGAGAGGAGCGCGAGGTCCGCCTCGTCTTCGATGTAGGGCTGGACCCCCGCGGACACACCGCCGGCCTTGTAGTCGAGCCCCGGCGCGATCACGCGGTTGCAGTCGATGAAGGTGCGCGGGATGCGGCTCTCGACGATGAGCGCGCTCCGCTGCGGCTCCGCGATGACCAGCCGTCGACAGAGCGCCCGGGCCAGCTCGGGCGCTCCGGCGTCGGTGTTCACGCAGAAGAAGTCCACGAGGTCGGGCGGCAGCGCGCCCTGGAGGCGGCCGCGCAGGGCCTCGAAGTGGGCCACGCGGGTGGCGCCGTGGGGGATCTCGATCAGCAGGCTCGGGCTGCGGCCGGGGTCCGCTTCAGCGCCGCAGACCTCGGTGATCACGCAGACGTCGGGCTCAGATCGGACCATGCGGACCTCAGTGGGTCGCCTTGCTAACCGACGGAGCGCAGGGCGGCTGTCTCACCGGCCGGGCCTCGGAGAGGGGGCGGCGTTAGAGAGGGCCCCCGACCTCAGGAGCCCGCCATGAGCGACCCCACCTTGACCTCCGAATCAGCCCCTCGCTTCGTCTACGCCTTCGGCGGTGGCCGCTCCGACGGGGACGGCAAGATGAAGGCCCTCCTGGGCGGCAAGGGCGCCGGCCTCGCCGAGATGACCAACCTCGGCCTCCCCGTGCCCCCGGGCTTCATCCTCAGCACCGAGGCCTGCCGCAGCTTCTTCACCAACGGCGAGGCCTGGCCCGATCAGCTCTGGGAGCAGTGCCTCGCCGGCATCGCCGGGGTCGAGCGCCTCAGCGGCAAGACCTTCGGCGGCGGCGACAACCCGCTCCTCTTCAGCGTGCGCTCGGGCGCCCCCGTCTCGATGCCGGGCATGATGGACACCGTGCTCAACCTCGGCCTCAACGACACCACCGTCGAGGCCCTGGCGCTGCGCTCGGGCAACGCCCGCTTCGCCTGGGACTCCTACCGCCGCTTCATCATCATGTTCGGCGACGTCGTGCTCAACATCCACTACACGCGCTTCGCCCGCGTCGCCGACAAGATCCGCGGCAAGCGGGAGGAGAGCGCGCTGACCGAGGATGACCTCCGCAGGCTCGTCGCCGAGCTCAAGGGCGTGGTGCAGGACGCCTGGGGCAGCTTCCCCGAAGACCCCCACGAGCAGCTCCGGCTCTCGATCAACGCGGTCTTCAAGAGCTTCAACACCCAGCGGGCCCGCTACTACCGCAAGTCGAACAACCTCCCCGAAGACATGGGCACCGCCGTCAACGTGCAGGCGATGGTCTTCGGCAACATGGGCGAGGGCAGCGCCACCGGCGTCGCCTTCACGCGTGACCCGAAGTCCGGCGAGCGCTTCTTCTTCGGCGAGTGGCTCCCGAACGCTCAGGGCGAGGACGTCGTCGCCGGCACCCACACGCCCCACGCGCTCAACGCCCGCCAGCTCGCCGGCGCCCCGGGCATCACCCTCGAGGCCTCGCTCCCCGCGCCCTACGCCGAGCTCGACGCCACCCAGAAGAAGCTCGAGACCCACTTCAAGGACATGCAGGACATCGAGTTCACCATCGAGTCCGGCAAGCTCTACCTGCTCCAGACGCGCACCGGGAAGCGCACCCCCGCCGCCGCCGTGCAGATCGCCGTCGACATGGTCGCGGAGGGGCTCATCACCATTGACCAAGCCTTGGCGCGTATCAAGCCCGCCACCCTCGAGATGGTGCTCCGCCCCGTGTTGGACCCCAAGGCCGCCCGCAAGGTCATCGCCAAGGGCCTCGACGCTTCTCCCGGCGCCGCCTGTGGGCGGGTCGCCTTCCACTCCGAGGAGGCCCAGGAGGCCGCGGAGCGCGGGGAGGACGTCATCCTCGTCCGCAACGAGACCAGCCCCGAAGACATCCAGGGCATGACCGTCGCCAAGGGCATCCTCACCGCCCGCGGCGGCCAGACGAGCCACGCCGCCGTGGTCGCCCGCGGGATGGGCCGGCCCTGCGTGGTGGGCTGCACCGAGATCACCGTCGACTACGCGCGCCAGCTCTTCTACGCTGGCGACACCGTCGTCAAGCGCGGTGACTGGATCACGATCGACGGCGGCACGGGCGAGGTGATGGAGGGGCAGGTCCCCACCCTCGCCCCGCCCACCGACGCCGGGGCGATGGCCACCCTCCTCGCCTGGGCCGACAGCAAGGCCCGGATGAAGGTCCGTGCCAACGCCGACAACGGGCCCGACGCCACCCGCGCCCGCTCGCTCGGCGCCGTGGGCATCGGCCTCTGCCGCACCGAGCACATGTTCTTCCAGCCCGAGGCCCTGCGCGCGATGCGGCAGATGATCGTGGCCGAGGACAGCCGGGCCCGCTCCCGCGCGCTCTCCAAGGTGCTGCCGATCCAGCGGGAGGACTTCTCCCAGATCTTCCGAGCGATGGACGGTCTGCCGGTCACCATCCGCCTGCTCGACCCCCCGCTCCACGAGTTCCTCCCCGAGCGCCCCGAAGACGTCGCCTCCGTCGCCTCTGACCTCGGCATCCGCATGGACGTGCTGCAGGAGCGCCTCCGCCAGCTCCACGAGACGAACCCGATGCTCGGCCACCGCGGCTGCCGCCTCGGCATCACCACGCCAGAGGTCTACAAGACGCAGGTGCGCGCCATCTTCGAGGCCGCCTGCTCGGTCTCCCGCGAGGGAGTGCAGCCCCTGGTCGAGATCATGATCCCGCTCGTCGGCATGCCCTCCGAGCTCGAGCTCTGCCGCAAGGACGTGGTGGAGACCGCCGAGAAGGTGCTCGCCGAGCAGGGCCTGCGCATCGACTACAAGGTGGGCACGATGATCGAGCTGCCCCGCGCCGCGCTCCTCGCCAAGCAGATCGCCAAGCACGCTGACTTCTTCAGCTTCGGCACCAACGATCTGACGCAGATGACCTACGGCTTCTCGCGCGACGACATGGGCACGTTCCTGCCCGCCTACCTCGCCGCGGGCATCCTGCTGGACTCGCCCACCGCTATCTTCGACGTCGAGGGGGTGGGCGAGCTCGTCAAGATCGGCACCGAGCGCGGCCGCCACGCCAACGCGCGGCTCAAGGTGGGGGTCTGCGGCGAGCACGGCGGAGACCCTGTGGGCATCGGCTTCTTCCACAAGGTCGGCATCGACTACGTGAGCTGCTCGCCCTTCCGGGTGCCGGTGGCTCGCCTCGCCGCCGCCCACGCCGCGCTCGGGCTGCTCTGAGCAGGGCGGTGAGGAGGGGCCTCCTCCAAAGGGGGCCCGCCTCTACCAGCCGGCGACCTGCGGCGCAGGGCTGATGCCGCCCTTGGCGGTGCGCTTGCGGAGGCCGTCGATCGAGTTGTAGGGCCAGCTCTTCTGGATCAGGTTGATCAGCCAGTCCGGGAGCGAGCCCTTGGGGTTGACGGCCACCTCGCCCTCCACCCAGGTGCGGTTGGGGTCACGCGGGTCGACGGAGAGGCGCCAGTAGGTGCGCACCACCTGGCCGCGCACGCAGCAGGCGTCCTCGGGCTTCGAGCCCTCGGTGGTGGACTCGAAGCGCACGGTCACCACCTTCTTCTCGGGGTCGTAAGCGGCGGCCTGCTTGAGCACGAAGTCGCGGTCTTCGACCGGCCAGGGCATGTCGTAGCTCTGGTACATGACCACGGTGTTCGGATCGACGGTGCGCGCGAGCTCGTTCTTGACCATCAGGTCGACCCACTCGGGCCCGTACTTGGGGTCGACGATGAGCGAGGTCAACACGGCGATCGGCGCGTTCACCCAGCCCTCTCCGCGAAAGGAGAAGAGCGAGGAGCCGGCCTCCGACTTGCGGAAGCTGTGGATCCCGTTGCGGGTGCCGAGGTCTTCCCACTCGGGGGCGGCGCTGGCCGAGGCGGCGCCGAGCAAGAGGCCGAGGGTCAGGCCGAGGCGGAGCAGGCGGGTTCGGTAGGGCGCGGTCGGGTGGGTCAAGGGGCCTCCGGGTGAGAACGGGCAGGGATACCCGGTTCTCAGGCCGTCGGCGACTCGGGGGCGGCGGGCCCGGCGCTGCGAACGAGGTCTTGCAGGGAGAGCCCCTCGAGCACCAGCATGATTCCGCCCACCACCACGATGAAGCCGAGCTGGCCGAGGTGGAGCACGATCGCGAAGGTGCGGGCGAGGTCGCCGTCCACGCCCCACAGCCAGAGCGCCGCGGTGCAGAAGAGCTCGTAGGCGCCGAAGAAGCCAGGGGTGGGCACGGCGGTCATGCCGGAGATGGTGATGGCCCAGGTGCTCCAGGCGGCGCCGATCGAGGTGGGCAGGCCGGGGAAGGCGGCCATCACGGTGCCGACGGCGGCCACCGTCACCGCCCAGATGAGGGCGGAGAGCCCGAGCAGGCCGAGGGCGCGGGCGGGGTTCCGCGCGAGGTCGAGGAAGGCCTCCCGGAAGCGGCGGGCGAAGGGCGCCACCTTGCCGCCCAGCGGCAGCCGCTCAATCAGGCGGATGGCCGGCTCGCCGATGAGCACCATGCCGCCGCCGCCGAGGAGGCCGAGGGCGACAAAGACCGCCGCGAGCCGCTGCCCCGTCGACACCACGTCGATGCCCTTCACCACGATGCCCTCGGCGGGGAGCTCGACGAGGAAGGTGAGGCCGACCAGCATCACCAGCAGCATCATCATGTCGAGCAGGCGCTCCATGAGGATGGCGGCGATGCCGCGGGCGAAGGGCACACCCTCTCGCTCGGAGAGCATGTAGGGGCGCACCATCTCGCCGAGGCGCAGTGGGATCACGTTGATGGCGAGGAAGCCGATCGTGTTGATCGCGAAGAGCCGCCGGTAGGGCACCGGCTGGCCGACCAGCAGCCCGAGCCGCCAGGCCCGCAGCGAGTGTGCCACCCCGTAGAGGCCGAACATGGGGATGAGCAAGGTCCAGCGGGCGGCCTGGAGGGCCGAGAGGGCTTCGTCGACGTCGAGCCCCCACAGGGCCACCGCCATGCAGAGGCCGGTGATGAGGAGGATGATCCCGATCTTGAGCTTCACCGGCCGTTCCAAGAGGGGTCAGAGGAGACGGCGTCAAAGAGCTCGGGGCGGTCCGCATAGGGGAGGTCGGGGTTCACCCGCCGGAGGAGCTGCCAGCCGATGATCGAGGTCTGGAGCTGCTTCCAGGGGGCGAGGCCATAGAGCCCCGGCGGTCGCTGGCGGCTCACGTCGGTGCCGAAGAGGCGGTCCCAGATCGTGAGCGAGTTGCCGTAGTTCCCGTCTAGCACATGGCCGTCGATGGTGTGGTGCCAGGAGTGAAAGTGCGGGTTGTTGAAGACCAGGTTCCACGCCTTGTTCCAGGGCTTCGTCATGTCCATCGCGATGTTGGCGTGCTCGAAGGCGTCCATCAAGGCGCCGATGACGAGCACGGAGGGCACCACCCAGGGGGCCCAGGCGGTGGTGTCGAGCACCACGCCGAAGAGGAGGATCGGCAGCGCCGAGAGCTGCACGAAGTCCATCGCGTGCATCCGGAGGCCGCTCGTCGAGTCGATGAACTCGGCCGAGTGGTGGACGCGGTGGAAGCTCCACAAGAAGGGCACGCGGTGGTGGGCGAAGTGCAGCCAGTAGCGCATCAAGTCGAGCACCACGAAGCTGAACAGCGCCTGTGACCAGCCCGCCGAGAGCCAGGGGGTGGGCAGGAGGTGGAAGGCGGTGGCCCCCTCCACCCAGCGCACGAGCGTGAGCCGCAGCGCGACGAAGAGGAGCCCCCCGTTCGCCACGTTGAGGAACAGCTCCTTGTGCAGCAGCGGCCGCCCCTTCACCCGGGGGTGAAGGTGGCCGACGAGGAGGCAGAGGGCGACGGCGCCGGCCTGCAGGGCGATGGGGATGATCGCGGACAGGGGACACCTCCAGCAGCCGGCCCTAACGCGACCCTAAGCCGGTCGAGGCCCTCCCATCCCTCGTGTCAGAGCACGGGGACGAGCTCCATCCCGGGGATGAGGGGCGCGGGGTCGAGGTAGCCCTCGATCTCCAGGCACCAGGGGTTGCCGTCCGGGCAGTCCACGCAGTCGATGCCGAAGCTCTCGGCGAGGGTGCAGGCGGCGTCGGGGTCGGAGCCCACGCCCATCAGCTCGCCGACGTTGCGGGTGTCGACCAGCCCCGAGGCGATGCCGCCGCCGATCGACTCCATCGCCGGATCGAAGGTGCCCTCGATGTGGAACTCGAAGATGTCGACCGAGACGCCCTCGTAGAGGATGACCAGCGAGTCGGTGGAGGCCGAGAAGTAGGGGTTGCCGCGGAAGTCGGCGACGCCAAAGTCAAAGGAGGGGGCGCTCGTGTCCTGGTAGAGCTCGCCCGTGAAGCTGTCAATGTAGCCGAGGGCGCCCATGAGCTCGATGGTCTCGTCGCTCACGTCTTCGACGCCCACGAGCAGGGGCTGCGACAGGTAGGTGGCGATGAGGGGGCCGAGGCCCGCCGGCTTGGCGTACTCGGCGTCGCCGAGGTCAATGAAGAAGGTGCGCCCGATGAGGTCGGTGACGTCGCCGGTGAGGGGTGCGCCGTACTCGCTCGTCTCGAAGCTGACCGGGGTGACCTCGCCGCAGACCGACACGTTGAGCGTGATGACCTGCGCGGCGGGCCAGTCGGTGGGGGCGAGGACGGTGGCGTTGAGGCCGGACTCGTCAAACTCGACGGCGATCGTGAGGTCTGCCCCGGTGGCGTCTACGGCGGTGACATCGACCTGGGCGTCGATGTCGGAGCCGTCAAAGCGCAGCAGCGCGTGGTCGCGGAAGTAGACGTCGTCGTCGCCGTCAGCGGGGGTGCTCTCGAGGAAGAAGGCGGTGCAGGGCGGGGGTGCGGTGTCATCGCCGCCGTCGGCGCCGTCGCTGCCGCCGGAGTCGGTCGGCTGGCCGGTGTCGTCGTTGTGCTTGCCCGGGATGCTCTCCTTTTTGTCCTTGTTGCAGCCGACGGCCCCGAGGGCCAGGGCGAGGAAGAGTCCGGACCTGCCGGTCCACGCGCGAGTGATCATAGGGCCTCCATCGTCTCTCGACGTTCCGTCCAGGGCGCAGTCTACCCGACGACGCCTGGAGGCGCCCCTCACTTCACCGACGGCCGTACTCGGCGGTGCGGCATCCGACCGCTCGGGAGCGGAGGGGCCCTACTCGGCGCTGTCCGCCTCGAAGTTGACCGTCATCACGTACCAGCCGAAGGGCGTGGCGTCGGGACCGGCGGAGAGCACGCGGAGGGCCCACACGCCCGTCTCGGTGGTCTCGGAGAAGGTGTAGCTGAGGATGGGGTCGAGGTCGTAGCGGTTGTCGCCGACGTAGGCCTTCTTGGAGGCCGTGGCGTCCACCCCGCTGATGATCGAGGCCATCTTCGTGGGGGAGTAGAGGTGGAGGTCGGTGTCCATCGGGGAGCCGAACTTCCAGCCGTCCATCGACACGACGAGGCGGCCCACCGAGCCCGCGGGCACGTTGATGTAGTACCAGTCGCTCGTGTCGTTGATCGTGGCGTCGCCCGTCTCGCCTCCCATCAGGCCGAACAGGCTCTGGCCGATCTCGACGGTCTGCCCAGCGTCGATGCGGTTGTTGGGCTCGATCTCCTCGGTGTCCCAGGTGACCGGCGCCTTGGCGGCGTAGATGAGCATCTGCCACTGGTTGTGCTCGCCCCAGGCGCCCTCCTGGTCGTTCAGCTTGATGTACCAGTCGAGGCCCTCGGGCACGGGGGCGAGGAACATGGGGTCGGTGCTGCCCATCTGCATCTGGCTGAAGGCGGTGTAGTCGTTGTCTTCGTCGTAGAAGGAGAGCGAGAGGTCTGCGAAGGAGCCGATCTCGGCGGCGACGACGTCGATCCCCACCCAACCGGAGTCGTTGTAGCTGAACTCGAAGTAGTCGTTGTCGTTGTCCTCGCCGATCTCGCCGCACATCCAGCTCTCGGGCACGATGAGCTGGGCCGCGCCCTCCGAGTTGTTCGGCTCCACCTCGTTCTGCTGGCAGAAGGGCTCGGGGATCTCGCCGCCGGTGTCGCCGGTGTCCTCGGGCTCGTCGGTGTCTTCGCCGGTGTCGTTCGTCGCCGTGTCGGGCGGGCTCGGGGTGGAGGCGCCGGGCGGGGAGATGGTCAAGCAGGCGTAGCAGCTCTTGAACATCAGCGCGACGAGGATGAAGATGCGCGGCGTCATGCTGCTCCGGGGGCCGACGGTGACAGCCTTGAGCTTAACGGCTGTCGACGGAACCCGCCGCCGGCAATAAGATGAGGGGGTGTTCCCAGAGGAGGCGAGTATGTCAGATTGCCGCGGCTTGTCCAGTGTTGGCCCATGCAGTGTTGGCCCATGCAGTGTTGGCCCATGCAGTGTTGGCTTCTCCCGCGTGAGCGCGGCGGTGTGGGTGGGCCTCGCCGGCCTCGTGGTGGGCTGCTCGGACAAGGGCGGCTCGGGCGTGGAGAACAACATCACGGCCCTCCAGCCCGGCATCGTCGTCAACCCCGCCGAGGTCATCTTCGGCGACATCGTCTACCTCTACGAGGACTCCACCACGGTGCAGATCCTCAACGCCGGGCGGGCTCCGCTCGACGTCTCGGCCATCACCCTCTCCGATGACGGCGGCGGGGTCTTCAGCCTCACCGCCACGCCGGGCATCATCGAGGCCTCCGAGGAGATCGGCGTCGGCATCGGCTTCACGCCGTCGAACTACCTCGACTACACGGGCACCCTGCTCATCGAGAGCAACGACCCCGAGTCGCCCCTCATCGAGGTGCCCCTCTCTGGCTCCGGGGTGGACGGCCCGGTGCCCGACATCGAGGTCGACCTGACGGCGATTGACTTCGGCATCGTCGGTGAGCCCACCACCCTCTGGTTCACGCTCAGCAACGAGGGCGACGGCGAGCTCGTCATTGACTCCGTCACCCAGACGGGCTCCGCTGCCTTCGTCTCGCCCAACCTCCCGGGCGCGGGGGACAGCATCGCCCCCGGCGCCGAGACCACGGTGCTCGTCACCTACACGCCCGACGCCGAGGGCGACAACGGCAGCATCCTCATCCACTCGAATGACCCCGACGAGGCCGACACCGAGGTGCTGCTGATCGGCAACGGCGGCGGTGACTTCGAGTACCCGGTCGCCGTGATCGACTGCCCCGAGTCGGTAGACCCTCCCACTTCGGTGGTCCTGGACGGCACGGCCTCCTACGATCCCGACGGCGGCATCATCACGGACTACGAGTGGAGCATCATCTCCACGCCGTCCGGCAGCACCGGCGAGATCCTCGACCCCTTCACCTCCTACACCGCCCTCGACACCGACCTCGCCGGCAACTGGACGGTCGGCCTCACCGTCACGAACGAGAAGGGTGTCGTCTCGGTGCCCGCCGAGTGCACATTCAACGCCATCCCCGAGGCGGCGATCCACGTCGAGCTCACCTGGGACATCGGCGACTCTGACCTTGACCTCCACCTCGTGCAGTACGGGGCAGACCTCTTCGACAGCCCGGAGGACTGCTGCTGGTGCAACCGCCAGCCCGAGTGGGGTGACCCCGGCACCGCCGATGACCCCGAGCTCGCCCTCGACGACCGCTACGGCCGCGGCCCCGAAGACACCCGCATCCACACGCCCTACACCGGCGACTACGAGACGTGGGTGCACTACTTCGCCGACCTCGGCGGCGGCACCGCCACGGCGACCCTCAAGATCTGGATCGACGGCGTCAACGTCGACACCACGAGCGCCACCCTCAAGGCCGGGGAGGCCTGGAACGCCGGCTACATCGCCTGGCCCGAGGGCACCTACGTGAAAGAAGACAATGAGCCCTCGAAGTACACGGGCGGGAGCAATTGTGATTGAAGCAGAAGCACCTGTGATTGACGCTCCTGTGCGTGAGAGACGCGCCCCCGAGGACACCACCGTGAACCTGCCCGTCCATCGCAGCGCCGCTCCCCTGGCCCCCCTGGCTTCCCCCCTGGCTTCCCCCCTGGCTTCCCCCCTGGCTTCCCCCCTGGCCCCCTTGCTGCTCCTCGCGCTCTTCGGCTGCCAGGGCCCCGATCAAGAGGTGGCGGCGCTCACGCCCGTGATCGGCGTGGCGCCGGCCGAGCTTGACTTCGGCGAGGTGGTGCTGCCCTTCAACGAGCCGCTCGTCCTGCAGGTGCTGAACACCGGCCGGGCCGACCTCGAGGTGAGCAGCATCACCGTCTCGGATAACGATGACGGCGCCTACGCCCTCTCCGTCACGGAGGGCACCATCCTCCGCGAGGAGGTGCTCGGCCTCGAGGTCGTGTTCTCGCCGGGCGTGGTGGCGGAATTCCCCCGCACGCTCACGATCGAGAGCAACGACAAAGAGACCCCCACCTACACCGTGCCGCTCTTCGGCGCGGGCGTGGATGGGCCGGAGCCCGACATCGAGGTCACGCCCCTCTCGCTCGACTTCGGGGTCACCGCCGCGCCGGTCACCGACTGGTTCGTGATCAAGAACACAGGCGACGCCGACCTCATCATCGAGGGGGTCGATCAGTCGGGCTCGGGAGACTTCGCCTCGCCCAACCTCCCCGCCGCCGACACCGTCATCACGCCGGGCTCCGAGACCACCGTGATCGTCACCTACACCCCCGGGGTGACCGGCACGAGCGGGGGCTTCAGCATCGCCTCGAATGACCCCGATGAGGCGGTGGTCGACGTCAGTCTGATCGGCAACGGCGGCGGCGAGGAGGTCTATCCGATCGCCGTCATCAACTGCCCGGACAGCGTCAACCCGCCGGTGACCCTCCCCCTCGACGGCACCGCCTCCTACGATCCGGCCGGCGGCACCATCGTCGCCTACGAGTGGAGCATCGCCGAGGCCCCCGACGGCAGCTCGAGCTCCGTCGCCAGCGCCTCGGCCGACATCACCTCGATGGTGGTCGACCTCGCCGGTGACTGGGAGGTCGATCTCGTCGTGGTCAATGACGTCGGGGTCCGCTCGGCCCCCGCCCGCTGCGAGTTCGACGCCATCCCCGAGGCCGCGATCCACGTCGAGCTCTCCTGGGACACCGACGACAGCGACCTCGACCTCCACATGGTCCAAGCCGGGGCGAGCATGTACGACTCCCCCGAGGACGTCTGCTGGTGTAACGACGGCCCCGATTGGGGAGAGCTTGGCGTCTCCGAGGACGACCCCGAGCTCGCCCTCGACAACGAGGAGGGCTTCGGCCCCGAAGACACGCGCCTGCTCGTCCCCGCCGACGGCGAGTACGAGATCTGGGCGCACTACTTCCACGACAAGGGCGGCCACACCACCACCGCCACCGTCAAGGTGTGGATCAACGGCCGCGAGGTGTCCGCCGCCGAGGTCGAGCTCACCAACAACGAGGCCTGGCGGGTCGGCTACGTGCGGTGGCCGGAGGCGGTCTTCGTCGAGGAGAGCAACGAGCCCGCCGCCTGGGACGGCTCGAAGAACTGCAACTGAGCGGGGCGGCGGTCCCCGTGCATCACTGCCGGGGCCGCCCTACCAGCGACGTTGGATGACCGTGTCGCGGAGGAAGCGGTCGTCCGCGGCCGGGTAGTCGATGGTGGTGTGCAAGCCGCGGCTCTCGCGGCGCCGCAGCGCGCAGTCGACGACGAGCCCCGCCACGGTGGCGATGTGGCGGAGCTCGATGAGGTCGCCCGTCACCTGGAAGTCCCAGTAATACTCCTCGATCTCCTGCTCCACGAGGTCGAGGCGCTTGCGGGCCCGCATCAGGCGCCGGTTGCTGCGCACGATGCCGACGTAGTTCCACATCATCCGCCGCACCTCCTCCCAGACCTGGGTGATCACCACCTGTTCGTCGGGGGGAGAGGCGTGGGCGCTGTCCCACTCCGGGATGTCGCCGGGGAGCGAGAGGGAGGGGAGGCGGGCCCGGATGGTCTCCGCGGCGTGCATCGCGTAGGAGATGGCCTCCAGCAGCGAATTGCTGGCGAGGCGGTTGGCGCCGTGCAGGCCCGTACAGGAGACCTCGCCGATGGCGAAGAGGTTCTCGACGTTCGTCTCGCCGTTGAGATCGACCACCACGCCGCCGCAGGTGTAATGAGCGGCCGGCACGACCGGGATCGGCGACACCGCCATGTCGATGCCGAGCGACAGGCAGCGGGCGTGGATGTTCGGGAATTTGTGCTCGATCTCGGCGCGGGAGAGGTGGGTCATGTCGAGGAAGACACACTCCCGGCCGGTGCGCTTGAGCTCGGAGTCGATGGCGCGGGCCACGATGTCGCGCGGGGCGAGCTCCTTGCGCGCGTCGTAGCGGGCCATGAAGGCCTCGCCGTCGTGGTGCCGCAGCACGCCGCCCTCTCCCCGCAGGGCCTCGCTGATGAGGAAGTTGCCCGCGTGGGGGTGAAAGAGGCAGGTGGGGTGGAACTGGACGAACTCCATGTTCGCCACCCGCGCCCCGGCCCGCCAGCCCATCGCGATGCCGTCTCCGGAGGCCACGTCGGAATTGGACGTGTAGATGTAGACCTTGCCCGCCCCGCCGGTGGCCAGCACCACCACCTTCGCGGTGTGCGCCTCCACCTCCCCCGTCTGGCCGTTGAGGGCATAGACGCCGAGCACGCGGTCGGGGAAGGGGGGCAGCTCGCCCTGCCGCCGGGCCCGCCAGCCCTCGGTGATGAGGTCGATCGCCATTCGATCTTCGAGCAGCTCGATGTTCGGGCTGGCCTCGACCCGGGCGAAGAGGGCGCGCATGATCTCGGCGCCGGTGAGGTCCTTGGCGTGCAGGATGCGCCGCGCCGAGTGGCCGCCCTCGCGGTGGAGGTCAAACTGCTCGGGGTCACGGTCCCAGCGGTCAAACTCGACGCCGAGCCCGATCAGCCCCTCTACGCAGGCCCGGGCCTCGCGGGCGGTGCGCTCCACCACCTCGCGGCGACAGAGCCCCGCTCCGGCGATCATCGTGTCCTCGACGTGGGCCTCCCAGGAGTCGGTCTCCTGCCAGGCCGCGGCGATGCCGCCCTGCGCCCAGCGGGAGTTGTTGTCGTTACGCGCCTTCTTGGTGAGCACGCGCACATGGGCGACCGGCGCGAGCTCGAGGGCGAGGCGGATGCCGGCGAGGCCGCTGCCGAGGATGAGGACGTCGGAGCTGTGGAGCATCCCGCCCCTCTAATGCCGCGGGCCCCCGGGATCCCGTCGTTGCCCGCGCTCAGGGGCGAAAGGAGCCCTCAGAGGCCGATCCGGGCCGCCGACTCGACGAGGGCGGTGCGGGCGCCGTAGAGCTCGACCTCGAAGGCGCGGCTGACGCCCTTCTGCCAGACGTCGAGCGCGTCTTGGAGGGCGGGGCCGAGCGCGGCGGCCTCGGGCAGGGCCTCGATCCGCAGCACGAAGCGCTCGGCCTCGATGTCGAGGTGGGAGCGGATGGCCGGCCCGAGATCGCTGAAGCGCTCGCTCAAGGCGGCGGGATCGTCCATCCGGGCGAGGGCGGGCTCGAGGTAGGCCACGGAGCTCGCCCATCCCTCGGCCACCTGGGCGCCGAGGCCGCGCACGACGGGCAGCAGGGGGGAGGTTGCCTCGGCGAGCTGGCCGCTGCGCAGGCCCGCCTGGGTGCCTGTCTTCACGGCGGCCCGGAGCGTGCGGCCCGCCGCCTGCACCCGCTCCTGGGTGGGTACGAGGGCGTCGCTCAAGCGCGTGAGGACGGCGGCGCGATCGGCCTCGGGGAGCTGCCCCACCAGCGCGCGCCCGACGTCGGTGAGCAGCACCTCCCAGGTGCTGACCACGGCGGCGCCGATGAGCTGGAAGGCGGACTCGACCCCGGCGTCGAGCTCGGCCATCGCCCGATCCTGGCCCGCGCTGAACTGGCCCCCGATGCCCGCGGGGGCGGAGGGGCGCTTGGGGAGGGCGCGCTGGAGGGCGCCGCGGGCGAGGTTTCGGAGGAGTCCCATGCAGGCGGGCTAACCAGCCGACGGCCGGCCGGCTCGGAGGCGGAGGATGCGGTCGATCAGCCCCGGCGCGAGGTGGTCGATGTGGTGGAGGAGCTGCGCCCGCGGGCCTACCACCCGCAGCGGGGCCCGCGCCTCGACGGCGTCGAGGAGGGCCAGGGCGACGGTGTCAACGGAGAGCAGCCGGAGGCCGGGGTGGTCGGCGCGGAAGGCCGGGTAGCCGGCGTGGTCGAAGAAGCCAGTGTCGACCGCAGGCGGGCAGAGCGCGCCCACGTGGACGCCGCTGCCGAGCAGCTCCCGCCGCGCCGCCGCCGTCCAACCGACGAGGGCGTGCTTGGAGGCGCAGTAGGCGCTGTGGCGAGCGTAGCCGCGGAGCCCCGCGACCGAGGCGACGTTCATCACCACGCCCGAGCGCCGCTCCCGCATCCCGGGGAGCACGGCGTGGGCCACCCGGATCGCCCCGAGGAGGTTGACCTCGAGCAGGGCCCGCAGCGCCGCCTCATCGGTCTCGGCCTCATCGGCGAAGAGGCCCACCCCGGCGTTGTTCACGAGCACGTCGATGCGCGAGAAGCGGTCGAGGGTGGCCGTGACGGCCATGTCCACGGAGCCCTGCGCGGCCACGTCGAGGGTGAGCGCCAGATCGATCTCCTGCGAGAGCGCGAGCAGCCGGCCCTGGTCTCGGCCCGCGCCGATCACGGTGGCTCCGGCCGCCTTGAAGGCGCGCGCGGACGCGAGGCCGATGCCCTGCGTGGCGCCGGTGATGAAGACGATGCGTTGGTCGAAGCGTCTCGATAGAGGAGGCACGTCGTCTCCCTGTTTGGGGCCCCGGACCTTCGCCCCCACACCCCGTCGGCCTCGATCACCCGAACCTGAGGATTGCCCATGTCCAGCCGAGCCCTCACCGTTATCGCCCTCGCGGCCCTCTGGCTCAGCGCATGCTCCGATGAGGATCCCTGCGAGCGCTACGTGGACTACATGTGCGAGTGCCACAAGACAGACCCTGACGTCGACTGCGCGCAGCTCCGCAACGAGCACGAGAACGCCGACTCTGAGCTGCAAGACGAATGTCAGGTCGCCTTGGACGACCAGAAGGACGCCGACTCCGAAGAGGGGCGCACCTGCGACGAGACCACCGAAGACACCGGCGCCTGAGCCAGCGCGGCGCCGCTCAGCGCTGCGCGGCCGCCGGGGCCCGCACGCGGAGCCAGGCGCCGCCGTAGGTCGGGGGATCGGCGCTGTCGGGGGTGGCGACGAAGAAGCCGCGCCAGTCGGCGAAGAAGTAGTCCCCCTCTTCGACATCGAGGGCCACGAGGCGCCCCTGCGGCTCGGCGGCTCCGCCCTCGGCGGTGGGCTCTACGCCGGCCTCCGTCGGGGCGGTGGGCTCCGCGCCCTCGGCCGGGCCTCGCGCAGCGGGGGTGTCGTCGAGCTCGAGGAGCGGCACGCGGCCGCGATAGTCGACGGACCACTGCTCTCGCGCGCTGCGGGTGTCCCGCCAGGCGCAGCCCTCGGCGTCGAGGCGGAAGGGCCGCCAGCCGGGGTGCTGTTGATCAAAGAGGGTGACCCGCCCCGGGCCCACCGTCACGGCGGCTTCCATCACAGTGGCTTCCATCACAGGGGCGCCGCTCGAGGGGGCCATGCAGTAGGCGCGGTGTGTGTCCTTCCCTTCACGCCGTTCGACGCGGACCAGCCGCGCCTCGGGGACCGTGGCCCAGCCGTCGGGGGCGAGCCAGTAGAGCCCCTTCTCGGCGGGGATGGTGAGCAAGACTGTGGTCTCGATCACGGTCTCGACCTCGGCCTCCATGGTGACTCCCAGGAGGGCCGGGCGCGAACCCTCGCGCTGGAAGCGCAGCGTGTGGGGGCCGGCCGGACAGCGGAGGGCGTAGGCGCCCTCGAGGTCGGTGGTCGTCGTGCAGCCCTCGGCGCTGACCGTCACGGCGGCGAGGGGGCGCCCGGCTTCGTCGGTCACCCGCCCCCGCGCCGTGGGCGACTCGCAGCCCCCCAGCAGGAGGCCGATGAGGCCTCCCAGGAGCGGAGCGCGGAGGCGGGGCGCGGGGCGCGCGATGGGACGGGGGCGGCGGGAGGTGGTCATTGGGGCGGGGGGGCTGGCCCCGGGGAGGAGCGGCGGCCAGCGGAGGGGCGCACCATTAGCATGGAACGCGGAGATCCGCCCCATGGGAGCGCTCGGCTGCCCGGGCGGCCCTCGCCGCGATAGCGGGGTGGGCCTGGAGGTCTCTGTGTCCCGATTCGCCTCGACTGCCCGTCCGCTGGTCTCCCCCAAGCTCCTGCTCCCCCCGGCGCTCCTGCCCCTCGCCCTCCTGTTCGGCGGCCTCGTCGGCTGCGGGCCCGATGCCGCGCTTGTCGCCGAGAAGGACAAGCTCGCCAAGCGGGTGACGGACATGGAGAAGGAGAAGGCTCGCCTCGAGAAGGAGGCCGACTCCCTGCACGCCCAGGTCCAGCAGCTCAAGAGTGAGCTCGGCCGCGTGCAGAAGGGTGAGCTGCTGCGCGAGGTCGGGGTCGAGCCCGGCACGAAGCTCAGCGCCACGCTCGACACCAACCTCGGCCAGATCACCTGTGCCCTCTTCCCCGACAAGGCCCCGAAGACCGTGGCCAATTTCGTCGGTCTCGCCGAGGGCAGCCGGGAGTGGACTGACCCCAAGTCCGGCCAGAAGGTCAAGCGCCCCCTCTACGACGGCACCATCTTCCATCGGGTCATCCCCACGTTCATGATCCAGGGCGGGGACCCCATGGGCACCGGCATGGGCGGCCCCGGCTACGAGTTCGAGGACGAGACCGACAACGGGCTCGGCTTCACCGAGGGTGGGCAGCTCGCGATGGCCAACGCGGGCCCGAACACGAACGGCAGCCAGTTCTTCATCACCGATCGCGCCGCTCCCGACTATCTCAACGGCAAGCACACCATCTTCGGGATGTGTGGGAACCTCGACGTGGTCAAGGCCATCGCCGACACCCCCAAGGGTCCGAACGACCGCCCCGAGAAGGACGTCGTGATCAAGCACATCTCGATCACCCGCTCGAAGTAGGCGGGAGCCCCCGCGGTGGGGCCTGCCTCGGGGCTACTTCCCGGGGCCGGCCTTGTCGTGGTGGGCGCCCTCGTTCCAGGCGCCGCCGCGCAGGAAGCCCTCACGGGCCTGTCGGTCGGGGCGCCGGTCCTCGTTGAAGTAGGTGATGATCGCGCCGGCGAGCGCGTCGGCGACGTAGAGCGCCCGCTCGGGGCGGAGCTCGACGGGGTTGCCGGCGCGGTCGAGCTCCCAGATGAGGTCCTTCCGCACCTCGACCCCGAGCGACATCGGCCGCTCGACGCTGAAGCGGTACTCGCGGACGACGGCCGCGCTGTCGGCGCGGAGGAAGCCGGTGATGTCGTGGTAGGCGTCCTCGGCCGCCTCGAATTCCTGCTCGCGGCCCTCCGGCGCTTGGCGGAGCATGTGCAAGAAGCTGCGGAGCGCCGTCGCCTCCACCGAGCGCAGGTTCGTGTCCTTCAGCATCTGCCAGACGAGGTGGTAGGCGTCGTCGTCCTCGGTCTCGGGGAACTCGGCCTCGAAGCGGTACTGGAGCCAGTCGAAGAAGGCCCAGACCTGGTGGCGGATCTCGGTGCTCCCCTCGGGCAGCAGGTAGGGGTAATTGTGGGCCACCGGGATGCCCTGCTTCTCGAGGGTGAGCGAGATGCGGTCGCCCAGGATGCGGTCGATGGTGAACTCGGCGAGGATGTCGGGGTAGAGCGGATCGAAGACCCCGTGCGGCATCTGCGAGTCGTTCTGGTAGCCGAGCGGCCGGCTCACCACGCTGACGTGGGGGCGCTCGGTGCCGCTCTTGTTGAGGCGGTCGTAGGTGTGGATGGCGAGCTTGAACAGCTTGCCGCGGATGGCCCGCTCCATCGTGGCCGAGATGGCGTCGTACTGCTCGACGAGCACGCGCCGCTGCTGGGCCGCGGAGAGGAGCTCGGAGAAGGGGTAGTTGATGGCGAAGCGGCGGAGGTGGGCCGCGCCGCCCTGGACCGTCGTGCCGGGGAAACGCCCGAAGTCCATCAGGCAGCGCGCTGTGGTGACCGTGTGGTAACCGCCGAGGCCGAGCTGGCTGGCGATGCGCTCGGCGACGAGGTTTGCGCCCCAGTCCCGCTCGGTGACGTAGTGGGGCAGGTAGACCGACTCCGGGATCGGCTCGCCGTGCCGGTCGACGAGGTACTCGGCGGGCAGCACGTCGCCGTCGTGGATGGTGTCGAGCGCGATCTGGTTGCGAAAGCGCTCCGGGTAGGGGAGCGTCGCCGGCGGGGGGGCCTCGCAGGGCACGAAGGCCATCGGCGGGCGCGGCGCGTGGGTGAGGGCGGTGTTGGAGTAGTCGCGCATGGGGTCGCCAGGGGTCGGGGTGCCCCTACTTGACCCATCCCGCGCCCGCCTGGGGTAGGGACTTCGTCAGGGACGCTCCCCTCGAGGGTTGGGATTCGGGTAGGGTGCGACGGGGGCTCCGCGCGGGGACCCCGAGGAGCGAGGATGGCGCAGACAGGGCCGAGCGGGCCTGCCGATCGGAGCGACCTGCTGGAGCGGGAGCGGGTGGCCAACCGGGCCAAACACTGGGTGCGGGCGGTCACCGCCTGCAACAGCCGCTGCCTCTTCTGCCTCGACGCCGACACGCCGCGCAACATCTTCCTCCCCGAGGCCGAGGTCCAGGCGGAGCTCCGGCGCGGCATCGAGGAGCTCGGCGCCGACAAGGTCATCATCAGCGGCGGCGAGGCCAGCCTGCACCCGGCCTTCCCCGCGCTCATCCGATACGGGCGGTCTATCGGCTACGACCGCGTCCAGACGGTCACCAACGGCTATCGTTTCGCCGACGCCGCCTTCTATCGCGAGTGTATGGCGGCGGGCCTCGGCGAGATCACCTTCAGCCTGCACGGCCACACCGCGGAGCTGCACGACCACCTCACCCAGGTCGAGGGGGCCTTCGTGCGCTTGATGAAGGGCATGGTGCGCGCGCTCCGCGACCCCGCGGGCCCGATCGTCAACGTCGACGTAGTGATCAACAAGCAGAATGTGGCGGTGCTCGACAAGATCGTCGAGCTCTGCATCTCGGTCGGGGTCACCGAGTTTGACCTCCTGCACGTCATCCCCCAGGCCAACGCCTTCGACAACAAGGATGACCTCTTCTACGACGTGCGCGACCACCTGCCGGTCCTGCACAAGGTCTTTCGCCTCAATCGGCACCCGCGCTTCGTCGTCTGGACCAACCGCTTCCCGGTCGAATTCTTGGAGGGGCTGGAGGAGCTCATCCAGGATCCGCACAAGATGCTCGACGAGATCAACGGCCGCCGTTTCATGGTGCGCAATTACCTCGACACCGGCAAGCGCCTGGAGTGCCGACAGGCAGACCGCTGCGTCCACTGCTTCATCGAGCCGCTCTGCACCACGATGGACCGCGTGATCGCCCGTCAGAGCGCGGCCGCCTTCGAGGTGTGGACCGTGCCGCCCGGCGGAGACATCCCCGCAGAGCTCCCCTTCGGCTGCAGCCGCGTGGGCCTGTCGGGCGTCTCCCAGGGCTCGCTCCCCACCGACGTTCCCGGCCTGGAGGTGGCGGTGATAGACCCCGCGCCCCTCCCCGAGTGGGCGGGGCCGCCCCTCCGCCTGATCGCCGAGGACGCGGCGGCCCTCGAGGCCTGGGTGGGGGCGCCCCTCGCCCCCGGGGTGGAGGTAGAGGTCCGACTGAACCGGGAGACCGCCGACTGGATGCTCCAGCACCGCGAGGCCCTGTCGGAGCGGCTCGGGCGGCTCCGGGTCCACCAGCCGAGCCACGAGCACGTCTCGGAGGCCATCGCCGCCGATGTGCGCGATCCGGCCGAGCTCTTCGGGGCCCTGGGGCTGCCGCTGCGCACGAGCGGGCTGCCGGCCTGCGCGGCCCCCCACACGGTGCTCGTGGACGAGATCCATCGCCTGGACCCCTCGCTCTTCGAGCCGGACACCGGCCGCCTCGACGTCCGCGGCCTCGCCCGCCACCACGTCCGAGAGGCCTATCGGTCGAAGTCGGTGCGCTGCCGGGACTGCCGGGTGGAGGCCCGCTGCGAGGGCCTGCCGATCAACATGGTTCGTGACCAGGGGCTTCGGCTCGCTCGCCCGCTCGAGGGCGCGTGGGCGGATGAGGCCGAGCGACAGCTCCTCGCCCGCTGGCCCACGCCCCCGCCGCGGGTGCGTGACGGCGCCCCGCCGCTGCCGCCCGCCCCCAGCCTGCCGGGCTTCGCCGAACCCGGCGGTCCCGTCGAAGACCCGCTGGCCCACGTCGCCACTCGCCTGAAGGCGGCCCGCGAGGCCCGACGGCGCGAGCAGGCGACCGCGGCCGGCGAGGACTGAGCACGAGGCAGGCGCGGTGCGTGCGTATCAACATGGAGTACGGAAGGGGCTGTTCTCGTCACGTGAACAGGCGCCAGGGTCGTAGGGGACCCTTACAGTGCGGGGGTCGGTGGCCCCGTCGTCACCGACCGGGCGGTGTCCCCGCCGCCCATGTCCCTCCCTCGACCGTCTGGAGCCTCCATGTCTCTCCATCGAATGATGCTGCTCGCCCTCTCCTGCCTCGCCTTCCTCGCCACCGGCTGCGAAGACAATGCCGGCCTCTTCTCCGGCGCCGGCGCCTCCAGCGCGGCCCGTGAGTCGGGCTCGGCCTCCGATGAGGACGGCGACGAGGGCGACGAAGGTGACGAGGGCGACGAAGGTGACGAGGGCGACGACGAGGGTGACGAGGGCGACGACGAGGGCGACGAGGGCGACGAGGGCGACGAGGGCGACGAGGGCGACGACGACGGTGACGACGGTGACGACGAGGGTGACGACGGCGCCGAAGACGGCGACGACGGCGACGACGACGGTGACGACGGCGCCGACGACGGTGACGAGGGCTGAGCTGGCCCTCGTGGCCTGACGCCGAGGGCGGGGTCGGGGTCGGAGGCTGGGGCGGAGGCGGGGGCGCGGGTTAGCAGCCCGAATGACACACCCCGCCGAGCCCGACTGGACCGCCTGGACACCTCGAGACATCGCGACCCTGCTCTTCGTTCGTGTGGGCGGCGAGCTGCTGCTCATGCGAAAGAAGCGCGGCCTCGGCATGGGCAAGATCAACGCCCCGGGCGGGCGCCTCGAGCCGGGTGAGACCCCGCTCGAGGCCGCGATCCGGGAGGTTCAGGAGGAGCTCTGCGTAACGCCGGAGGCCCCGCGGCACCGGGGCGAGCTCCGCTTTCAGTTCGTCGATGGATACAGCCTGCACTGCCACGTCTTCATGTCCGACGCCTGCGCGGGCGAGCCCCAAGAGACGGCCGAGGCACTGCCCCTGTGGGTCCCCGTCGAGCAGGTGCCCTACGACGAGATGTGGGCCGACGACGTGCTCTGGCTGCCGCGGATGCTCGCCGGCTATCGTTTCGACGGTCGCTTCCTCTTCGACGGAGACCGCATGGTGACCCAGTCGATCGACTGGACCGACCCTGCCGCGCCCCTCTTCGCCGAGCTCGAGGCCCTCGGGATCGAGGCCCAGACCGTCGAGCACGCCCCCGTCTTCACGGTCGAGCAGGCCCGCGCCGTGCGTGTCGCTGGTGAGCCGGACGTCCACGTCAAGAACCTCTTCTTGCGCAACAAGAAGGGCAGGATGTGGCTCGTGACCCTCCCGGAAGACCACGCGGTCGACATCGCGGCGCTCGGGCGGGCGCTGGGAGCGGGCAACCTGAGCTTCGCCTCCACCGCCCGCCTGCGCGAGCACCTCGCCGTCGAGCCGGGCGCGGTGACCCCCTTCGCCGCTCGGAATGACCGCGGCGGCCTCGTCACCGTGGTGCTGGAGCGCTCGCTCTTCGAGGCCCCGCTCGTGCACTGTCACCCGCTGACGAATGACCGCACCACCGCCCTCTCGGGCCCGGCGCTGGTCCGGTACCTCGTGTCGGTCGGGCACCCGCCGCAGGCGATCTGATCCCCGGCGGCCGACGAGGGCGCGGAGCCCCACTTGGACGGTCGCCGAACCCGCGCCGACCCGGCGCCCTTGAGGTAGAGTGCCGTCCTCCCACGGGATTCCCATGGCTCCGAAACGCCTCCTCCTCTCGACGCTCCTCCTTTTCTCCTGTGGAGGCTCCTTCAACGGCGCCGACACCGGCAACACCAAAGCCGGAACCGATGACGGCGCCGCTGACGGTGGCGCCACCGATGGCGGAGGCGCCGATGGCGGAGCCACCGATGGCGGTGGCCTCGACGGCGGAGGCACCGACGGCGGAGGCACCGACGGTGGAGGCACCGACGGTGGAGGCACCGACGGCGGAGGCACCGACGGCGGAGGCACCGATGGTGGAGGCACCGACAGCGGCGACCCGGGTGGCCCCTACACCGGGGGTTGGCCCCAGGACTCCTGCGCCGACTCCATCCACGCGACCGGCACCGACGTGGGCGAGGTGGTCGAGGACTTCGCGCTCCTCGACCAGTACGGCGACACGGTGCATCTCTACGACTTCTGCGACCACTTCGTCCTGCTCGCCTTCGGCGCCGCTTGGGACGGAGCCACGGCGGCCAGGACGGCCGACCTCCGAGACTGGGCCAACACGTACGAGAGCTCCGGTCCCCTCCTGGTGGTCCAGGTGCTCGGGGAGGACGCCGAATACCAGACGCCCACCGAAGCAGACCTCCTCCAGTGGGCGGAGGACCACGACCTCCCCTTCCCCGTGCTGGCCGACGACAACTTCGAAGCCTTCACCCAGTACGGACGCACCTCCATCCCCCTGTATGTCCTCCTGAACCGCGGGATGGAGATGCAGCAGATCGCCTACGACCTCGACCAATGGGACATCATGAGCTGGCTCGACGGCTGAGGGACGGGTAGCTCCCCGCGCCCTCTATCGAGAGAGGGGCGTGCGGTGAATGGGCGGGTGCACCCCCTCGCTGATCGCGATGACGGAGCCCCCGTCGGCGTCGAAGCAGAGCGACTCTCCCTGGGTCTCTGTGGGGAGATCAAGCGGACAGGCCTCCGAATTGAAGGCGTCGGCGAGGGTGGCGCTCTGGTCTCTCCGCCAGAGCCAGGCGGTCGAAGAGTAGGTGCGCACCGCGATCCAGGCGCCGTCGGGGCTGAACTCTCCGCCCGTGGTGGTCTTTGAGCCGGGGAGGGCCTCGCCGCCGAAGGTGAGCGAGGCGACATGCTCGAGCACCGCGGTCTCCCCGTCGATGTGGGGGGCGGCCTTTCGATAGACGTCGGAGAGGCCGTCGGTGTCCTTCGTCACGAGCAGGAGGTCACCGCTGACGGGATCGAGCAGGAGCGTCTCACAGTTTCGGGGGCCCTCGGGGTAGGTGAGCGTGAGGGTGTCGATGTCGGCCTCGGACAGCGTGTGCTCGATCTCCTCCCCTTCCACCACGAGCGGCTCGTCTACGCGATAGAGCGCGATAGACTCCTTGTCTTTTTCGTTGTCGCCGATTCGGCCGAGCCAGAGCTCGGGCGTACCGTCCGCCCCGTAGCCGGCGGCGATGTCTTCGATGTCGCCGGAGGGGACGTCCAAGGTCCAGCTCCCCACGAGGGCCCCCTCTCGGTTGAGGGCGTAGAGGATGGGTTCATGCCCGGAGTCGTTGTGCACCCACAGCACCTCGGGGTTCAGGCGGCCGACCACCACGCCCGAGATCTCAGACAGGGTCTCGTCGGTGACCTCTCCGAGGGTCTCTCCCTCACCGGCGACGGGGCAGTCACCGCTCTCGACCACGAGCTCGGTAGAGGCGGTGACGGTGTCTCCGTCCATGTCTTCGAGCGTGAGCAGGACCGAGTATCGACCGGAGGCCAGGAAGGTGGCGGTGACGGTCTCTCCGAGCAGGGTCTCGTCCATCCCCTCGATGGACCAGGAGGCCTCGCGGAGCCCGGCGGGCACACAGGACTCGGCGGCGCTCAGGCTCACCGTGAAGGGGAGGGGGCCGGTCGGCGGATCGGCCTCGAGCACCGCGAACATCTCGTCGAAACAGTCGGCCACCTCGATGAAGGGCACGCGGAGGACGGGCTGGTTCTCTCCCTCGCTCACGGTGAGCAGGCCACCGTCCCGAATGTCGAAGGCTACGCTCTCGCCGAGGGGCTGCTCGGGCAGGGGCACGGGACAGGGCGCCTCGCCCAAGAGGGCCTCGGTCACCGACTGGCTGCCGTCGCGAAGCCAGAGCCAGGCCTCGTCGCGGGTGCGCACCACGATACGGTCGCCATCGGGGCTGGTGTCGGCGCCGGTCGCGATGGCGTCTCCCGGCAGGGACTCGCCGCCGAAGGCGAGCTGGCCGGCCACCTCGAGGGTGACCTCTTCGCCGTCCTGGTGGGGTGCGGGCTTACGCAGAAGATAGGCGGGCCCGGGGACCTCGCTCGTCGTGTCGTCGCTCAGGAGGAAGAGGTCGCCGGTGACGGGATCGACGAAGAGGGAGTCGACGTTGACGGGCTCGGGGGTGTGGAGGGTCAGGGTCTTCCAGCTCGTGACGACCGTGTCGACGGGGCCGGCGCTGCGGTCGACCACCGGCTCCTCGAGGATGTAGACCTTGAGCGACTCGCGAGCGCCGCTGTTGTTCCCGGTGTCGCCGATGAAGAGCAGCGGGGCGTGGGTGTCGGGGTCTGTACCCCAGGCGAGGTCTTCCCAGTCGCTGTCCGGGAGGTCGAAGCTCCAGGTGCCGAGCGCGGCGCCGTCGCGGTCGAGGGCGAAGAGGCGGGAGGTGTCGCCGGAGTCATTGTGGGTCCAGAGGATCTCGGGGTCGCGCCGACTGACGATCAACCCCGAGGCCTCGACCAGCTCATCGTCGGCGACGAGGCCGAGGGTGAGCTCGGGCTGCACCTCCGGGCACTCCTGAGGGACGACCTCGAGGGAGAGGACGCCGGTGTCGGTGTCTCCGGCCGCGTCGGTGACCGTGAGGGAGGCGGAGAAGGTGCCGGCTTGGAGCCCGGTCCACTGCACGTCGACCCCGGTGAGCACCGTGCCGCCGATCTCCCAGCGCCACTCTACGATCTCGGCGGGCCCGCAAGACGCGGCACCGGACAGGGTGGGGCGGAAGGGGATGTGGCCGGCAGGGTGGTCGACGCTGGGGGAGGCCGTGAGGTGGGCGCAAGGGTCTATCGCCCCGGTGTCGGCGCCGTCGATGCCGTCGGCCCCGCCGTCCGCGCCGTCGGCGCCCTCCCCGCCATCGGCCGCGCCGTCTCCTCCCGTCGCTTTGTCGGACGGGGTGCCTCCGCCCGCGCAGGCGGCCGCGAGGAGGAGCGAGAGGCACCAGGGGGCGCGCGGGGAGCGGGGGTCGAGCGAGGGGCGGTTCATCGGCGGATTGTAGGTCCGGGCGCCGCAGGCGGTGAAGCCCCGTGGCGGTCCGACGGACAATTCATGACATTCCGATGACCTCGATGCGCGCTCCCCCTTTGACCGTTCGAGCGACCCGCCCACGGAGCGCCCTGCCGGGATTTCGGACACCGTCGGACACCTGACGGTCGTCACTCTGGCGTAAATGGCTGAAAATACAATGGCACGGACCCTGCAGGGGCGCCAGCCATGCGCGCCAACCTCCGCCCGTCCACGACCTCCCCCCCGCTTCCCTCCCCGCTCGCCCGGCCGACCGTCCCGTCGGCGCAGCGGCGGCCCCACCCGCGAGCCGGGGACCTCGCGCGCCGGCCCGGCCTCGGCCTCCCCGTCGGCGAGCTGGGCCCCGATCTGGTGGGCCTGCTCCACGATCGGCTGGGCAACGGGCTCCTCACCGCCTGTGTCGCCGGGGAGGGGGAGCTCGGCGGGCCGGTGGCCGAGACGATACGCCGCGCCCTCGCCGGGGTGGACGACGCAGAGTGGCTCCGCGGCGGCAATCAGGCTGCCCAAGTCCGCCTCCAGCAGGGCGGTGGCTCCCCGCTCCCGGAGCCGGTCCAACACAAGATGGAGGAGGCCCCGCTTGAGGAGGAGCCCGGGGCGGCCACAAAGGGGCTGGCGGCGCTCGTGCGGCCGGTCTCGCCGCTGCTCGCCGACACCATCGAGCAGGGCGTCGAGCCCCTGAAGGAGGCCCTCCAGGCCGAGGTCTCCCAGCATCTCGACGTCTCCGTCGGCGGCTTCGACCTCGCCGCCGAGGTCAACGGCTTCCTCGAGGCCCTCGCCGCGGGCTCGGGGGCCGTCTCGGGCGCCGCCGCGGGCGACCCGGCCTGCTGTGAGGCGCTCCCCGGCTGGATTGAGGGCCTCCAAGGCCTCGCCGACGGGCTCCTCTCGAACACGATGGGGGCGCAGCTCTTCGATCGCCTGAAGGCCGGGGTGGACGGCCCCCTCGCCGCGATCGGCGAGGGCGCCGCCTCCTACACCGAGGCCCTGCTCTGGGCCTTCGCCCCCCGCATCGCCTCCACCTTCACGGCCATCCAGGACGGCATCCAGCTGCTGCGCGGCCTCGACGCGGCGCTCGCCGACGAGATCTCCCTGGCCCTCGGACTCGGGGATGCGGACGGCGGGACGCTCGCGCTCTTCGGGCGCCTCTGGGACGAGGTCGTGGGGCAGGCCCTCGCCGCGGTGCAGGGGGTGGTGGCAGAGCTCGTCGCCGCCCTCTTCGCCCTGCCCGGGGTGGAGGCGCTCTACCGCCTCATCGACCTCGGGATAGAGATCGTAGAGGGTGTACAGTGGCTCCGGGCCCACCTGGGTGACCCGGACCTCGTGGAGGCCGCGCACCGGGAGATGGGCGGCACCTGGGTGCCGGGCTTCGTGGACTCCGGCATGGCCGTGGTGGACGGGATCAAGGCCACCGGGGCGGAGATCACGGCGGGGCTGCGCCGGCTCGTGATCGGCCTCGGCTCGGCCTTCGACGTGGCCGTGGGGTATCCGATCCTCCAGCGCCTCGCCTCGACGCTCTCGCTGCTCTGGACGGCCCTGAACGGTCTCCTCGAGACGCCGCTCTGGGGGGAGCTCGAGGCCGCCCTCGACCGCTTCGGGGAGACCGCCGCAGGCGTCTTTGGGCCCTACGGCACCGTGCTCCTGGCGCTGGGAGAGGCGATGGCGAACCCGCTGGCCACCCCGCGCATCCTCCTCTCGACGGCCTTCACGCTGCTCCCGGACTGCTACAAGGGCGGGATCCTCGACGCGCTCGCCACCTTCCTCGCGGCGAACGTCGATCAGGTGGTGGGCCTCGTCTGTCTCACCCTCCCGGGCCTCGGCCCCCCGCTCGGCGCCGCCCTCCACGCGGTGATCCTCGGCGCGGTGGCGGCGGTGCACGCCCTGCCAGCGGCCGACAAGCTGACCCTCGTGTCCCAGATCTCCGAGCTCTTCTCTCCCGAGGCCGCGGTGCAGATCCTCGGCGGCGTCGGGTGGGGGCTCGGCGTCGGGGTGATCGAGCAGGTGATTGAGGGCGCGAAGTTTGTCTTCGCGGTCCAAACCCTCGCCTCCGACCTGCTCGTCCTCGCCCTGACGTGGCCGGCCCAGGTGGCCTGGTGGCTGGCGGGGGGCGCGGTGGTCGCCTTTGACGATCTCGGCGATGCCCACTACAAAGAAGACGAGTTCAGCCCCGAGGCCGTCGCGGCGGCCACCCCCCTCGCCCAGGCCGGGCCCACCCTCGAGCAGCCGCCGGGCACCCTGTGGGACCTCGCGAAGTCTCTCGCGGAGACCTTCGAGCAGGGCATCGGTGACCTCCCCGCCCTGGCCCGCGCCCTCGGCGATCTCTGGGACGTCGTCGTCGCCGGCCTCTCGGCGGCGGGCGGCGACCTGATGGGCGCGGCGCTCGAGGCCTTCTTTCACGGCGCGGGCGACGTCGAGCCCTGGGACGTGGGTGTGAAGATCGGCAAGATCGCGGCGACCTTCTTCGCGCAGTACATCCTCACGGCCGGCGCGGGCGCCGTGCTCCAGGCGGCGCCCAAGGTCGCGGCGGCCCTCCAGGCCTGCGCGACGCTCCTCGCCGTGCCCGATCTCGCGCTCGGCGCCCTGATGGGCCCGGCCAGCAAGGTGCTGGACGAGCTCTTCGGCCTCGCCGGCTCGGCGGCCGCCTTCCTGAAGCGCCTCGGCGGGCCCGCGGCGGAGCGCCTGCTCGCCCTGTTCAATCGGCTCGTCACGCGCTGGGGGAGCTTCGTCGACGACCTCCGCGCCTTCCTCGGCGTGGCCGCTGTCCAGCCCGACGCCGCCGCGCGCCGCGCCGCGGTCGCCTCCGCTAGGGAGGGCGCCTCGGCCGCCACCCAGGCCCTGCTCGAGGCCGCCGGCTCGATGGGCGACGACAAGCTGCTGAAGGCCGCCGAGGAGGCGCTGCTCACCCTCGACCGCGAGTCCCGCCGACGTTTCACCCGCGCCGAGCTCGTCGAGCTCGCGACGCAGGAGCTGGATGGCTCGGTGAAGGAGCTCATCGACTCGGTCGCACCGCCCAAGTGGTACGTCCCCACCGCCTCTCCGATCGAGAACCTGCAGGCCTATGTGACCAAGCGGGTCAAGTCCAGGTTGAAGGGCGAGATCAACGCTCGCGCCGAGGGCGGGGAGGCATCGAAGGAGGGGCGAGGCGGGGAGGAGGGAGCGGCTGTGCTCCCCCACACCTGTCATCGAGAGGAGGAGGAGGGCACGGTGCCTTGAGCGGCCCCTCGGCCCGCGGCGGCCCTATCGTCGAAGCCCCTGATAGGTCCAGCCGACCTGGCCTCCGCCCGTCCAGGCGAAGGTGACGGTGCCGAAGGCGGTCTCCATCTCCAGGGCGACGTCCCGGCTGTCCGGGAGAGACTCGAAGTTGTCCACACCGGGGAAGCGCAGGCGGATGCGGTCGTCCTCGATCAGGTTCTCGGTGGCGACCATCTCTGCCCCGCCGTATCGCAGGCGAAAGACCGGGCGGAGGATGGCGAGCTCACGCGGGAGCTCGATGAGGATGTCGTCCTTGCCGAGGCGGGACTCGGTCTCGAAGCCCACCTCGCGGGCGGCCCGCGCGAGGAGCTGCTCGGCGGCGGGCTGAAACTCGGGGTGGAGGCGGCTCGGCGGCGGGGCGGTGGCGGCGCGGCCGGTGGAGCGGGCGGCGGCGCGGGCGTCGGCGAATTCCTGCGACTCGGCGATCTTGTAGGCGTCGGTGTCGACCCAGGAGACCGCCTCGTCGGAGATGAGGATGGCCCGGTGCTCCACGATGTCGCCGATGCTCTTCTCGCGGCCGGGCTCTCCGAGCGCGATCGGCACGGAGCCGAAGTCGGTCACGGTGTGCGCAGGCACCGCCGGCTGGGTTCGGGGCACCTGAATGGCCGTGTATTCGCCCGGGTACATGTCGGTCAGGTGGAGGGCGAGCACGAGGGTGCCGTTGCGCAGCGTGCGGGCGCTGCGGTTGTTCACCGACACCTTGAGCTCCCCGCCCACGAGCGTCTTGCCCACCTCCAGGTCGAGCCAGGAGTCTTCGGGGAAGATCTCCCAGAAGTGCGGCCCCAGCAGGTCCTGGCAATACTGGATGTCGCGGATGACGAAGGCCCACTCCCCCTGTTGGCGGCGGCGGGCGAAGTGGTCGAGCACGTCCTGGCGGCCCCGCTCGAAGTCACCCGAGTCGAAGTCGAGCTTGGCCATCTGGAGGTCGGGGCTGTAGTAGCCGGCCCCGAGCATGGAGCTCTGATAGGCCTCGAGGATGAGGCCCCCCTCTCGGGACTGCTTCAGATAGGCCCGCATCTTGTAGGGGTCGAGCATGTCAGTGAGGTTGGCCGCCTGTCGCGGGTAATAGGCGGCTGACTGCTGAAAGGCGAGGCGGGCCTCGGCGGCGCGACCCCGCTTCGCATGGTTGACGCCGAGGAGGAGGAAGGCCGGCGCGGTGGCGTCGGGGTGGTCCTCGATGTACCGACCGAGCAGGTCGCGGATCGCGGGGTCGCGCTCCTCTCCGCCCGCCTCTATCCAGGCCATCGCCAGGAGCAGCGGCGACTCCTTGTCCTTCGGGGCCCGCTCCAGCGCCGCCGTGGCGGCTGCCTCTGTGGCGGGCCAGTCCTCGGCCATCGAGGCGAGGCGGGCCCGGTCGCGGAGCACGACGAGGGAGTCCCACTCGGCCACGTAGCGGTAGTAGACCTCCGAGTAGTCGATCATCACCCGATAGAGCTCGGTCTCGAGCTCGGCCATGTCCCGCACCCGGTCCCGGCGCTCGGCCTCACGGGCCTGCCAGTCGGCGAGCACCCGCTGCGCCTGCTCCCGGTCGACGGAGAAGCTCCCCGACGGCCCGACGAGGCCGGCCTTGCCCTGCACCGAGACCACCGAGAGGGCCGACAGCATGAGGGTGGACGTGGTCTCCCACATCGCCTGCTGGTCCTCGGCCTCGACCTGCCTCGCGTAGAGGGGCAGCAGCACGGCGAGCACGCGGCGGCGGGCCTCGAGCACCTCGGGCGCCACGCCCTGGTAGTCCTGGCGGGCCATGTACTGGAGGTAGCCATCGAGCGAGCGCTGCTGCTGGAGCGCGAGGTCGAGCTCGTGGATGACCCGCACGGTCTGGTCGATGTCGTAGGTGGGGGCCGCGGGCTCGAGCTTGTCGAGGGCAGGCTGGAAGGCCGCCTGGGCGTGCTCGGCCTGGGCCTCGGCCAGGGTCGCGGCGCGGTGGCGCCACCAGAGCGCCCCGCCCCCGGCGCTGAGGAGGGCCAGCAGCGCGGCGCCGCCGAGGAGGCGCAAGCAGCCGGCTCCCCGGCGCGCCGAGGGGGGTGGGCCGGCGGCCTCGGGGCGATCTGCGGCGGTCTCGGGGCGCTCTTCGGCGGCCTTGGAGCGATCTGCGGCGGTCTCGGGGCGGTCCAGGGGGCCTCCAGGGGGCGCCCGTCCGCGGGCCGGCCCGCGCGCAGTGTATCGGGGGAGGCGGTCGGGGGCTCACCCGCGCGGGTCGGGCAGAATAGGGGGCCCACCCCCGCGCCCCACGGGCGGGGAGCTGGAGCCCCCATGACCGCCTCCCCGTCCCCCTCCCGCACCCTCCGACTCCCCGCGCTTATCGGCGTGCTGATCGGCCTCGCCGCTTGCAGCGGCAAGCCCGGCGCGGGCGGTCGAGACCCGGCCGCCTCGGGAGATGATGGCGCGGACGGCTCCGACGGCTCCGACGGCGCGGACGGGGCTGATGGTGCCGATGGTGCCGATGGTGCCGACGGCGCGGACGGTGCCGACGGCGGCGGTGACACCGGCTGCGAGACGGTCTGGTACACCGACCTCGATCGCGACAGCTATGGGGACCCGGCTTCCAGCACCACCTCCTGCGAGCCGCCGCCCTCCTCCTCGGCCACCGCGGGCGACTGTGACGACGGCGACGCCAGCGTCCACCCCGACGCCCCCGAGGTCTGCGCCGACACGATCGATCAGGACTGCTCGGGCGGAGACCTCGCCTGCGCCTTCCCCCTCGCGGGTGACCTCGCCGACGCCGACCTCCTCCTCACCGGCGCCTCCTCGGGTGACATCGCCGGCAACGCGCTGGCCACCGGGGATGTGAACGGGGACGGCGTGACCGACCTCCTCGTCGGCGCGATGTGGACGAATGACCCCGACGGCGCCGCTGACCTCGCGCGCGGCCCCCTGTCGTCGGGCAGCCTGTCCGAGGCGGACACCCACGTCGCCGGCACCGGGGACTATTATTACTCGCAGTTCGCAGGCTTCGCCGTGGCCCTGGTCGACCTCGACGGCGACGGGCTGGACGACGTCGTGATGGGAGAGCCGGGCGCGGGCTTCTATGGGGGATCGGGCTCGGTGGCGGTCGTGAGCGGCCTCGCGACGGGCGCGGTCACCCTCGAGGGCTACGACGCCGTGCTCGACGGGGAGTCCGCCTATGACGCGGCCGGCTCGGCGCTCGGCGCGGCCGACGTCGACGGGGACGGCGCCCGGGAGCTGCTGGTCGGCGCGCCCTATTACCCCTATGGCGCGGCCGAGGGCCGGGTCTATGTGGTGCGCGGGGAGGTCTCGGGTGACCAGCCCCTGTCGGACGCGTGGGCCACGCTGACCGGCTCGGTGGGCGGCGAGTATGCCGGGCGCACCCTCCGCGGCGGAGACCTGGACGGAGACGGCAGCGGCGACGTGGCGGTGGGGGCGCCCTTCGCCGACGCCTATGACGGCCGGGTCTACGTCCTCACCGACCTCGGCGCCGGCGACACCGACCTCGGTGACGCCACCTTCACGGTGAGCGGGGCTGGCGGGGGCGCGGCGGGGATGGGCCTCGCCATCGGCGACCTCAACGGCGACGGCAACCCCGACCTCGCGATCGGCGCGCCCGGCTATGACTACACGGGCCCCGTCCTCGAGGGCTCGGTGGGCGTCTTCTACGGGCCGGTGAGCGGCGAGCGCGCCCTCTCCGAGGCCGACGTGACGCTGCGCGGGGGCGACTTCGCAGGGGCCTTCGGCTGGTCCGTCGAGATCGCGGACATCGACGACGCCGGTGGTGACGAGCTCTTCGTCGGCGCGCCCGGCTACGCCGCCTCGAGCGCCGCGAGCTCGGTGTGGCTCCTCCGCCCGCCCGAGAGCGGCACCGCCGACGCCGCCGACGCTGCCCTCGGGGTGGTCTCGGGGGCCGATCCCGCCGACGGGGCCGGCTACTCCCTCGGCGTGGGCGACGTGACGGGCGACGGGGCCCAGGACACCCTCATCGGCGCCCCCTTCGACAACACCGAGGGCACCGACGCGGGGGCCATCTTCGTCATCAGCGGCCCCTGAGCCCGGCCCGGCCCTACAGGCCGGCGCCGAAGAAGACGCTCACCTGCCCCTTGTAGCTGGAGTAGCCCTCGCTGCCGAAGAGCAGGTCGTCCACGCCGTCGTGGTTCACGTCGCCCACCGCGAGGCCCTGCCACCCGGCGAACTGATTGGCTGCGACCGCGCTCACGGTCAGGTCGGCGGTGCTCGCTGCGTAGGTGCCGGTCGAGAGGGGGCCGTACCAGGTGTAGACGATCCCGGCGTAGGCGGAGCTGCCCACCTTCGCCTGCGGGGCGCCCGCGCTCAGGTCAGCCGTACCCGAGTCGTCGAGGTCTCCGATGCCGAGGGTTCGACCGAGCTGGTCGAGGTTGCTGCTCCCCTCGACGCTGCAGAGGCTGTCGGCCGCGGCGTCCAGCGTGCCCGAGCGGCGCACGGCCCCTCCGCTGAAGATCCACACCGCGCCGGCGTTGGCCCCCCCGTACAGCTCGCCCACCGCGAAGTCGTCGTATCCATCCCCGTCGAGGTCGCCGCCGCCCGCGACCGAGCGGCCGAAGTGCGCCCCGCCGGTGGCGCTCTCAATCACCGCGTCGGCGGCGGTCACCTTTCGGGAGCCGGAGGTCGGTGCGGCGCTGCCGTACTCGAGGCCGACCAGCCCTGTGCCCCCGCCGCCTGCGTAGGCGCCGATGATCAGCTCGTCCCGACCGTCTCCGTCGAGGTCTCCCGCGGTCGCGAAGCTGTGAACGGAGCCGACGCCGGCCGAAGCGCCGTCCCCGGTCCATTGAACGGAGGCCGCGGAGACGGAGGTGCTGCCTCCGGAGGTGGGCGCGTTGAGGAACAGGAAGACCGATCCGCTGCTGGCCCCGGCGTCATCATCGCCGGATGCGCCGACCGCGAGATCGGGATCCCCGTCTCCGTTCAGGTCTCCGACCCCGGCGACCGCGCCGCCGAGGAGGTCGCCGGCCGCGCTCCCGTTGATCGAGGCGGTGTCACTCGAGGACCAGCCAGGCCCGTACAGCACATAGGCGCGGCCTGCGCTGCTGCTCACCCCATAGGCCCCGACCACCACCTCTTCGGTGCCATCCCCGTCGAGATCGCCCACCCGATCGACGGCCCCGCCGAGGTAGCCCGTCGCCGAGGCGCCCTTGACGTTGATGTCGGCGCTTGTGGTGGTGCTGTCCGCCGTGACCGGCCCGAAGAAGGCGTAGAGCCGGCCGGCGCTCGCCAAGGATGCATTGTCATAGCCGGCGGCGCCCGCCACGAGGTCCAGGCCCCCGTCTCCGTCCACGTCGGCGAGCGTGAGGCCATCGCCGAAGTTGTCGCTGCTGGCTCCACCGTTGATGTGGACGTCGTCGGCGGAGGTCTTCTTGCTGCCGGACAGCGCGCAGGCCCCCGCGCTGTCATCGCAGTCGTTGTCGAGGCCGTCCCCGCAGACCTCGGTGGCGCCAGGGTGGATGGTCTCCTCGGAGTCGTCACAGTCCGTGCTGTTCGCCGCGTATCCGGAGGGTCGGGCGCAAGCGGCGGTGGAGGCGGTGGGGTCTCCGTAGCCGTCGCCGTCGGTGTCTCGGTACCAGGTGCGGAGGCTGGAGGCGGCGGTGGAGCTGTCCGCGTCGTCGGCCAGCCCGTCACAGTCGTCGTCCGTGCCGGTGTTACAGACCTCCTGGGCGCCGGGGTGGGCCGCCGCGTCGGCGTCATCGCAGTCTGTCCGCACCCCCGAATATCCGGACGGTTCGAGGCAGGCCTCGACGGAGGCCCCGGAGACGCCGTAGCCGTCCCCGTCTTCGTCCGGATACCAGTCCGTGGCGGCGCCGATGGCGGCGTCTCCGTCGTCACAGTCCAGCGCATTGTCTACCCAGCCGGTCTCACCCGTGCAGCGCAGCTCGACCACGACGGGGTCTCCGAGGCCATCCTGGTCGGCGTCGGCGTGGAGCTCGACGAGCGCCGCGTCGGCCAGATCGGGGTCGTCGAGATCGGCCAGCCCATCACAGTCATTGTCCAGCCCGTCGCAGCGCTCCTCGGCCCCCGGACACACCTCCGCGGTCGTGTCGTCACAGTCTGTGACCGTGCCTTGCCAGGAGGCATCGGGAGCGGAGCAGGCCACGACGGTCTCGTCGTCCCCGGCGTATCCGTCGCCGTCCAGGTCGCGGTACCAGGTCTCCTGGCCGACGGCGTCTGTGTCCACCACCCCGTCGCAGTTGTTGTCGACACCGTCACAGACCTCTGCGGCCCCAGGGTGAATGGCCCGGTCGTCGGGGCCGCAGTCGTCGGTGAATCCGTCTCCGTCGCGGTCATCGCCATCGACCTCTCCGCGCGCCTCCTCCCCCGCCGCGGGCTCCCCCTTCATCCAGCAGCCCGGGAGCAGGGGCAGCAGGAGGGCTGGCCCGAGGCGGAACAACCAGCGACGGGCGGAGCGGCGAAACGGTGAGAGCATGGGCACCCGAGGACCAGCGGGGAGCCTGTGACCCTACGCCTCGGAGGATCTTCCCGCAAGCGCCTGTCTCGTCCCGTCCACGCCCGACCCTCGCCGCGCCAGCTGGGCGGAGACCGCCACGTTGTGGGCGTCCACCGCCCGTCGGAGGAGCACCCCGCCGAAGAGCCAGGCCACCGGGGCGCTGAAGACAGAGGCGGCCTGCACCACGAAGCGCCGCGTCACCCGGGTGCCCGTGGGGGTGGGCTCGAGCTCCACCGTCTCGTCGATGCTGGCGAGCACATAGGAGACCGGCGGAGCGAGCTCCATCCGGATCTGCAGCAGGCGACCGCGCTCAAAGGCGACGACCACCTCGTGGTGCACGCTCCCGTCCGTGTTCTCGACCCGGATGCGGGAGCCCAGGCCCGGGCCCGCGCCCCCGGTCTCGGAGACAGGCTCGGAGAGCGTTGCCTTCACGATGCCGGGCAGGGGCCCATAGCCGCGAAAGCTCGGCCACTGGGAGAGGTCGACGATGAAGTCGAAGGTCTCCTCGGGTGGACGGGTGGTCTCGGACTGGGTGACGAATTCGGGCATTCATCGCTCCGCTGAGCTCGGGGTCTATTTCGCCCCAGGGAGGTAGGCCTTGAGCACCATGGGGCGGGCGCCCGCGGAGAAGGTGACCGTCGGCCGCTCGTCGTGGCGACCCTCCTCGCTCCGAATGGTGAGCCCGGGGCTCGCGCCGAAGACCAGCCAGGGCCCGCAGGGCGGTGAGGGATCGGGCGCCCCGCGGTCCATCGGTGACTGGCGTAGGGCCCAGGCGCCGGCGCGCCGCCCGCTGTTGAGCTCCAGGCCTGCGCTCTCCAGGCCGGGCAGCGCGCCGAGGGCCCGACAGGCGAGGGCCCCCACCGGCAGGGGCGGCGCGGCGGGGAGGCTCCCACAGACGAGCGGTGCACCTTCATAGGGGGGCATCGCCTCGGCCGGCGCCTCACACTCACTCCAGGCGAGGCGGCGGACGACCAGTCGGGCGCCGTCCTCGCGGCTCGTCCAATCGCCGCGCAGGTGGATCAGGCTGCGGCGCTCGTCCTCGCTCGTGTGGTGCTCCCCGTCTCGCGAGGCGTACTTGCTGACGGAGGCGCTGCGGGTCTCTCTCAGCCCGAGGCAGGCCTCGAAGGCCCCCGTGGGGTCGAGCCGGAGCCAGGCCCGCCCGGTGATGTCGTGGGAGAAGGTGCGCTCCATCGTGGGTAGCGAGTCCTGGGAGTAGTCGAGCTCCGCCTCATGGAGGCCCGCCTCCACTTTCGGCTGGAGCGCCGGGGAGCCCACCACCGGGCCGAGCGGGCAGGCCCAGGCGGGGTCTGCCACGGCGGGGCCGCTGCAGGAGAGGAGGACGGCGAAGAGCAGGACAGGCATTCGCGGGTCACTCCTCGGGCGCTCGGCGTGCGGAGGCGAGGTTCAGCCGGCCTTTCCGGCCTCCTCTTCACAGGCCGCCGGGGCGCTGCGGTCGAGGGCGTGCTCGTTCATGTACTTGCCGTTGGCGTACTCCTCGGGGTTGTCGAGGAAGAGCTTCTCGCAGGAGTCACAGCAGAAGAAATACCGGACGCCTGCGTGGTCGGCGAAAGAGACTGCGTCGGCCGGGGTCGCGATGTCCATCCCCATCACGGGACAGGCGACGGCGCCTGCGGCGTTGCGGAAGGTCCCGGGGACGCTGCCCTCCGGGGCCTCGCGGGCGGCGCCCTCGGCGAGGGCGACCGTGGCCCACTCGGGGCCGGCGGCGGGCCAGACGGGTGGCGCAGCGGCAGGCGCAGCGGCAGGCGCAGCGGAGGGCGCGGCGACGGCGGGCGCGGCGGCGGCCGAGGGGGCCCCCGTGGACGCGGGCCGCTCACAGGCGGCGATCGCGAGGAGGCCCAGCAGCAGGCCGGGGAGGAGCGGCGAGGGGTGAGAGGGTCGGTGAGCGGTGCGCATCTGTGTCTCCTAACCTCGGTCCTTGGGCGGGCGAGGGCGGCCGGGCCAGAGGTAGCCGGTCCAGCGCGGGTGGATGTGCACCGCTGGGTCCCAGACCCCGCCCCATGCGTCGGCCCAGGCCTCCGTGTAGAAGTGCACGTAGGCGCCGCGCCGGGTGTGGAGCCACCACAGCATGTGGCTGAGGCTCGGGAGGCCGATCACGAGGTGGTAGAGCGGCCCCAAGGCGAGGTGCTGGACGAAGTGGCCGTACTCGTGGTCGAGCAGGCGGGCGTCGGCCTTGTGGTGCACGAGGATGAGCGGCCCGAGGCAGACCCCGCCGTGGAAGGGGACGCGCAGGCGCAGCACCCAGGCGAGGCGGTGGCGGGAGAGGCGGGGGCGAAAGGGCAGCGAGAGCAGGGCGCCGCCGAGCGAGACGAGGGTGTTCGGCAGGCCCCAGGTGAGCGCGTGGAGCAGCACCAGGGCGGTCTCGACGTGGCGGGGCGGCGCGCTCATCCGAGTGAGGCTGGGGCGCGGAGGAAGAGGTCGCGCAGGGCCACCCGCCGCGGCTCCGCCTGCCCGCCCTCGGGCACCGCCTCGGCCGCTTGTCGCTCGAGCTGGAGGGCGCGGAGGGCGGCCTCGGTGGGGCCGATGCGCCAGCAGTCGGTGGCTGGCAGGGCCTCGAGGGGCGCGCCCTCGACCTCGTTCTCGGGGCAGATGTCGCGGTATTCCACCTCGACCGGCTCCGCCCCCTCCGTCCAGCGCAGCGGGAGGCCCTGGGTGCGGCAGACGTAGGGGCGGTCTGCGTAGACGCGGCAGGCGCCGGCCTCGTCGAGGAAGGCGCAGGCCCCCGCGGGGTGGGGCGCGCCCTCGGCGAGGAGCGCGGCCGCGCCGGCGCGGATCCGGTCGGCCTCCACCTCGAAGACGCTGAGCCCGTCGGTGCAGCAGGCGTGGCAGCCGAGCCCACAGCGGAGGCGGGCCCCGTTGCGGCGGACGAGGCCGCGCACGCGGCGGTCGACCTCACCGTGGATACGGCGAATAGCGGGGAGCACAGGCTCCCCCGGTGGACCGCCGCCCGCTTCAGGGGGTAGAGGGGCGGTCGGGGGTGCGCTCCTGTCTCGGTCCATCGTCCATCGTCCTCTGTCGGCCGCCGTCCTGCCCTTGCGGGTCACCCTCACGCTGGCCGCGCTGCTCGCCGCCGCCGCCTGTGGGCAGGACAAGACCTACCCCGTCATCCCCGACTACGAGGAGGAGGGGTACCGCGATCCCTACGAGATGGTGGTGCCGCCCGTGGAGGGCCTGTGGGTGCTCGACCTCTCCGGGGAGACCGCGACCCGCCGGCTGATGGGGCGGAGCCTTCAGGGGGTCATCAACCGCGACGCAGCGCGCATCTACATCCTCGACGACGAGGACGATCCCTCCTCTCCCGAGGAGAGCCTCGAGTCGGCCGAACACTGGCTCAGCCTCTACGAGGACCGCGGGGTGCCCCGCATCGGCGAGGGTGACCTCGACGCCGCCCTCGCCGCCTTCGCGCCCGAGCTCGACGGCTACATCCTCGCCGCCGACTACGAGCCCTGGACCTTGAACGCCGCGACCAGCGCCGCGGGCGGGCTGCGGGCCATCGTCACCACCGCCGGGGAGGCCCCGAACGTCGAGGTCGTCGGCCTGCCGCAGCTCGACAGCGTCGTGGGCCGCTGGGAGGACGAGGTGGCCTGTAACGAGGCGCTCGCCGCCTCCGTCGGCGACCTTGACCTCAGCCGCTTCGCGATGCTTCGCACGACCAAGCTGCGTACGCGCGACCTCTTCATCCAGCAGGGCATCCCCACCTTGGGCGGCCTCGAGGGTGACCCGGAGTGGGCCAGCGTGCAGACCGCGCTCGCGAGCGTGCCCTCGGGGGTCGCTGTGTACGGCTACGCCGCCGAGGACGGCGTCCAGGAGCTCAACAGCGTCACCGAGATCTCCCAGCAAGGCGCAATGCTGATCCCCTCGGACAGCGCGGCCAACCTCTCTTTCCACCTCGCGATGGCGGTGTCCAATCCCACGCTGCCGGACCCTCCGAACGACCTCGGGCTCGACTGCGAGGACGCCGAGCTCAACGTGGTCATCGCCCTCTCCGACGGTGACAACCTCGTCGTCGGCACGACCCTCTACCCGACGAGCCGCTACTGGCTGGCCCCCGAGCGCGGCACCCTGGCGCTGAACTGGTCGATCTCGCCGGCCCTCGCCACCTTCGCGCCCGAGCTGCTCGACTACTACGTGCGCACCAAGGCGCCGGAGGACGAGCTCGTGATGATGATCGGCCCCGGCTACGCCTACGGCGGTGAGCTCCCCGAGCCGGAGAACTTCTTCGGGCTCGGCTTCCAGCAGATGGAGGCGCTCGGCCTCCACGTCCTCTGGCTCCTTGACCCGCGCGAGTCCGGCGGCGGGGTCTACGCTTGGCAGTCCCAGGCCGAAGAGGCCCTGCGCGCCGGCGTCCTCACCGGGCTGCTCGACGGCTACTACCCGCCCCTCTTCCACGAGGCGGCGGACCACGAGCGGGTGGGCGGCGTCCCGCTGCTCCGCGCGGTGGGCACCTATGAGGACACGTCGGCCAGCATCGCCGCGCAGATCGAGGCCCTGCTGGCCCTGCCCAAGGCCGAGCGCCCGCCGGTGGCCTTCTTCTCCGTCGCCGCCTGGTCGAACAGCGTGAGCAACCTCGTGGGGGCGCTGGTCCCGCTCGAGGCGCAGGGCGTGCGCTTCCTCAGCGCCTCGGCGGGGATGGAGTGTGTGCCGGAGGCCGCGGCCGCCGCGGAGTGAGCTTGAGGGCGGGCGGGGGAGGCTGGCGGCGGAGGCGAGGGGTCTCGAAGGTTAGGGGAACGATTCTTCACCTTCCTCGTCTTCTACTGGTTTTCCGCACGTGGGGCAGAATTCATCGGTGGGGGAGACTGCGTGGCCCCCGCTGCACCTCTTTCGATTCAAGAGATCAGGCTTGCGGATGAACGAGAGCAGGGTCGCGAAGGCGACCCCATAGAAGAACATAGAGTGGCCGGAGAAGCCGCGAACCTCGCTCGGATCGACAGACCCAGCGTGCTCGGACTGGCCCGTCCCCCTCCAGATGGCGAGGATGAAGTTGAGGAGGGCGTAGGCCCCGAGGGCAATGACGGCCTTCTGCATCCAGCCGGGACAGCCTGCCATGGTCAGCTTCCAGTGGTCGTTCTTCGGGGCCCCTCGCGTGGCTCTCTTTGACGCCAGGAACGTCGGAATCCAAACGATGAAGACCCCGAGGTGGAGCCCCATCACCATTTTGCCGCCGGGGATGGGAATGCCGAAGAGACTGCAGAGGTGGGCAGCGGCGCTGAGGATGAATCCTAAGCCTGCCATGACCATGAACGAGGGGAACCATCGCTGCATCTCCATCTCCATCAACGCTCCTCTGCTTGGATTGTCGCGGCCCGGAGCGGCACTGTTTCGGTGTGAAGCGCCGACCTTGGTCCTTCTTCGCTGGATGATCGCTGCCTTCTCTATGCCGCATTGCGCGAACAAGGCGGCGGGCAGGAAGGATCCAGGCTCGCCTCAGGGGGCGGCGCTGGGCTCGCAGACCGGCCCCACGTAGTCGGTGATGCTCGCCAGGGCCTCCACCCGGGCCGAGTCGCTCGGCCCCCCCTCGCCCGAGTCGGGCTCGGTGAGGAGCGTGTCGATCCCGGCGATCACGCCGGCCGGGTGCCCATCGAGGGCCCGCGAGAGGTCGGTGAGGGCCTGCCTCCGGGCCGCGGCCGCGGCGGCGCGCACCTCGGGCGGGCGGCCGACGAGCAGCGCGGCGGAGCGCTCCACCGCCATCAGGCGCGCGTAAGGCTCACACCAGGGAGAGGCGGCCGCGAGGGGGGCGCCCGCGCTCGCGGCGGTGACGGCGCCGTCCTGGCGCGGGGCGCAGGCAAGGAGGAGAGGAAGGAGCCAGGTGGCGGAGCGTGGCAAGGAGGAGAGGTTCATCAGCGGGGTCGCGCTCTTGGGAGGATTGGGGCGGGTGTGGCTATCCCCGGACTGGCCCCTGGGCCGCTCGACCTCGCACGAGCCGGCGGGCTCATCGTTCGAGCTGCGGGCTTCGGGGCGGCCACGGGAGGGGGTCTGGCCGGCGGTGGGGTCGAAAGCGGTCGAAAGGAGCGCAGCCCTCCAGGACGGCCCCGCGCCGATATTCCCATGGCTCATTTCGTGACCCGTCGACGAGAGATCGAAGGGTCGCCAGTGGAGGATCGATGTCTTGGATCTTGTGGACCTTCCTTTTCATTGGCCCGTCGAGCGCGATGGCCGGCACCGAGGGCCCGTCCGCGCGGGTCGCCGTCCTGGAGAGCCCCGGCAAGCGGATCTGGGTGGACAACCTTCAGGCGCCGGTGGTGCCTGTCCTCTCGATGCCCGATGCGGCGGACCAGAAGTGCGGCATCCGCGTCGTCTTGGATGGGCCCCGCGTGGAGGCCGTCCTGCCCGGCCATCATTGCCACCCAGTCTTCCTGGCCGCCGTGCAGGAGGCCTCGGCGGGCTGGTCGCTCGGCGCCGAGAACCGCCGCGGCAAGCCGGTGCAGGAGACGCTCCACGTGAATTTCGAGCTCGTGGAGCGCGACGGGCAGATCCGCGTGGACACCTATGTTCAGTCCGAGGACGCGGTCCGGGGCTCGGCCCCACCGGCCGGGCTCCACTTCACGACCCCTGTTCAGGTGCTGCGTCAGCGGGCCCTGGTCCGCTCGGAGACCCTGCGGGACGCGGGGCAGTCGGGCGCCATCGACTGCCGCGCCCTGGTCGAGGTGGCCGCCGATGGCACCTTCGCCGACGTGAGCATCGAACACTGTCCCGCCGGGGTCACCCTGGACATGCGGGAGTCGCTGGCGCGATGGACCTGGCGACCCAAGACGGTAGACGGTAGCCCCGTGGCCTCGACCATGGTGATCACCTACCAGATCAAGGCGGGTGAAGCCGCCCTGCCGGGCAGCCGCCCGGGTGTGGGCACCATCCGCGCTCCGAGCTCGCCGGAGCCGATCGGCGGACGGGCCGAGCCGGCGCCCCAGGGGCCGGGCGCTCGTTGAAGCGGGGTGGCGCCTTGTCGGCGGTGTGCGGAAGAGGGTAGCTTCGCCGCGCCGCTCCGCCCCTCATCGGAGCCCGGTGGGGTGTCGCCTGTCTCCTTCCGATCCGCTCCGCGCGATCCCTTGGCTCGAACGTGTGCCCCGGGAGGAGCGCGCCCGCCTCGCGGCCGCCGGCCGCATGCGGAGCTGGCCGCGGGGCGCGGTCGTGCTGGAACAAGGGAGCCCGGCCACCGAGGCGCTGGTGCTCTTGAGCGGTCGCCTCCGCAGCCGCTTCGTGGTGGGCGACCAGGAGCAGGGCGCCGATCATGTTGGCGTGGGCGACATCCTCGGCGAGCTCGCCCTCTTCGGTCCGGAGCGCCGTCGGTCGGCGCGGGTGGAGGCGAGCACGGACGCGACGGCCCTGACGGTCGACCGCGCCACCCTCCAGCGCTTGAGCGGCACCGCGGTGCGGGCGGCGCTCGAGGGCGAGCTCATCCGCCTGATCGCCCGCCGGCTCCGCTCCACGGACGCCTCGCTGGCGCAGGCCCGCCGCACGGTGACGGGCTCCGGGGAGCTCGGGGTCGTGGTCGGGGCGCGGGAGCCCCTCGAGGCCGGGCTGGCCGCCGCCGTGCTCGCCGGACAGCCGGGCGCGCAGCGCGCGCGGATCGCGGCGGGCGCCACCCTCTGGCGACAGGGGGAGGCGGCGGGGGAGCTCCTGCTGCTCCGCGAGGGGCGCGCCCGGGTGAGCGTGGCGCCGATCAGCGGGGCCCTCGTGCGAGCGACCCACGTCATCGGACCGGCGCTGATCGGCCTCGTCGGCGTGGCCGACGCCGGGCCCCGGACCGCCACGGTCATCGCCGAGACCGACCTCGTCGTCGACCGGCTCCCGCTCCGGGTCGTCCAGCTCCGCTGCGCGCGCGCCGACGCCGAGGGAGAGGGCCTCCGCGGGCTGCTCCTCGGCGCGATGGTCGACCAGCTCGACCAGCTCAGCGCCGAGGTCCGGCGGGTGCTCTTCCACCGGTAGGCCTTCACGGTTCGGCGGGTCGGGGCTGGCTGTAGACCGAGCCCTCGCGCGCCTCCGGAGCGCGGCCCCACCGTCGCCGCAGGGCGGGCGGGGCCGTGGAGGGGGCCGGGGTGGCGGTGTGGCGAGGGGCGGCGCCCTCGAAGGCGACCACTGAGGCCGGCAGCGCGCGGAGCAGGCCGTCGGACTCGGCGGCCTCCAGCGCGTGGGCGACGAAGACGGGCATCATCAGGGTGGAGAGGGCGAGCCCGCAGCGCTCGGGGCGGGCGCCGAGATCGAGCAGCAGGGCGGCGATCGGCAGCACCACGTTGGGCGCGTCGGGGGAGCGCGTCCGGCTCTGCGCGATGACCTCCCGGTGCAGGCGCCAGTAGGGCCGCGCGGCGAGGGGCGTCCCTTCGACGAGGGCGGTGAGCGCCACTTGCCGCTCGTCGGCCGGCCGTAAGGGGACGCCGAAGCCCTCGAAGCGGCCTCCGTTCGCGGCGCGGTGGGCGGCGATCGCCTCGGCGAGGTCCTCCCCGCGCGCGACGGCTCCGGCGACCTGCACGAGCCCGCGGGCGGCGCCGACGGTCACGCCGGGCCCCATGATCGAGCCGGCGGTCAAGAGCTGCGCGCCAAAGACGCCGACGACGGGCGCGCCGTAGGAGGAGAGCACCCGACAGAGCTTCAGCGGCCAGACCCGGGCGTCGGGCGAGACAGTGGCGAGGGCGATCAGGCGGAGCGCGTCTCGATCCTCCGGCCCCTCGGCGCGGAGGCCGAGGGCGAGGGCGACGAGATCGGTGGCCTCGTCGGTGCTGTGGGCGAGGTCAGCGAAGACGGCGCGCCCGAGGAAGCGGTTGTCGGTGTCCTCGATGAGGCCGGCGCGGGTCTCGATCGAGAGGGAGGGCGAGAGGGGGGGCGAGAGGGAGGGCGAGAGGGCGGGAGCGGGCGTGCTCATGGCTGCTCCGTCGGGGGCGAGGCCAGGGGGCCGTCCTCGACGTATCGATAGGCGGGCAGGCGGGCGGGATAGGCGCTGACGCCGCCGGGGCGCACACAGAGGGCCTCGGCGAGCACGCCGGGCAGGCGCGCGAGGGTGGACAGGGTGACGAGGCGATAGGGATCGCCGAGGCCCAGCCGAGCGAGCAGGGCGTAACCACAGGCCACCCGGCCGAGGACCACCCCCGCGGGGAGGGACAGGGGCTCACCCAGCCAGGCGGCGGAGGCGGCCCGCAGCCGCGCGTAGGACTGTTCATCCTCTGCGGTCGGCTCGGGGAGGAGCGCAGAGAGAGGAGGGGCCATCGCCTCTCCGGCGAGGAAGCGCAAGAGGGCGCCGAGCTCGGCCTGCTCGGCGGCGCTCAGCTCGCCGAGGGCGAGGGCGGCGACGCCCGGGATCACCGTGGCCGGCGCGCCGGCGATCCGCGCCAGCACGGCGGCGTGGGCGGGGGCCTCCCCGACGTGCAGGGGGGCGAGCAGCGTGAGGGCGGCGGAGAGGGCGGCCCGCTCCCCCGGGCTCGGCAGCTCGCCCGAGAGCGACAGGAAGCAGAGCGCGGTGAAGTCGATGTTCCAGACGAGGTCCTGCTCGACGGAGTAGCCGTGGATGCGCGGATCGGGCCCCGGCGAGGCCACCCGGCCGGTGAGGCGCTCGGGGAAGGTGAGCCGATCGAAGAGGCCCTCGCGGGGGCGGGGGGCAGAAGCGGGGTGGGGGAGGGCGCTCATCTCAGGCCTCCCCGCGGGCGGCGGCGGCCTGGCGCTGCAGGCTGGCGACCCGCTCGGCGACGACCGGAGAGGGGAAGCTGCGGTCGATGGTCACGTCGAGCACGAAGGGCCCCTCGGCGGCGAGGGCCTGTTCGAGGGCCGCGGCGAGCTCGGGCTCGGTGCGCACGGCGAGCCCGTCCGCGCCCTGGCTCCGGGCGAAGGCCACGAAGTCGGTGCGGGGGAGCTGTGTCTCGACCGGCTGCATCCCGAGGGCGGTCATTCCGTGCTCGTTCAAGCCGAGCTGCGCGTCATTGAGCACGATCCAGAGCACGCGCGCCTTGTATTGCACCGCCGTGTTGATCTCATTGTTCATGAGCATCGCCCCATCGCCCACCACCGTGACCACCCGGCGGCCGGTGAGGGCGGCCCCGATGGGGCCGGTGGTGAAGTGGCCCATCGAGCCCCAGGCCGGGCTCGTGCGGTAGCGGCCGGGGGCCTCGAAGCGCAGCAGGGCGTTACACCACGTAAACGAGGTGCCGGCCTCGCTCATCACGAGGGCGTCGCTGCCCAGGACGACGGCGCGCTGCACCTCTTGGAGGAGGTAGGGGGGGCGGACGTCGCCCGCAGCGCGCGGCGAGAGGGCCTGAGCGGTGTGCGGCCGGAGGGCCTCGGCGGGGCGGCGTCGGTTGAACCAGCCCGTGGCCTCGGCCCGGGCGTGGAGGTCCGTGAGGAAGCCCCCCGCTTCGGCGACGATGCCCTGGCCGGCCCGCTCGGGGAAGGCGGCGCCGAAGGCGGCGGGGTCGAGGTCGACGTGGATCCAGTCCACCGTCGGCGTCATCGCGGGGGCGAGGAAGGAGGTGACCTCGCCGAGGCGCGTGCCCACCACCAGCGCGGTGGTGGGGGGGCGCGCGGCGAAGTGCTGGCGCACCGCCGGGCTGCCGCCGGCGCCGCTGACGCCGACGAAGAGGGGGTGCGACTCGGGGAAGACCCCCTTGGCCCGCGGCGAGCTCACGACGGGCAGGCCGGCCGCCTCGGCGAAGCGGCGGAGCGCGGCGCTGGCGCCCTTCGCGCCCGAGCCCACCCACAGCAGGGCGGAGGGGTCGAGCAGGCGCAGGAGGGTGCGGTCGAGCGCCTCCGTCGGGGCGCGGGGCGGCGAGATGCTCCAGCCGGAGGGGAGCTTCAGCGGGCCCTCGAGGAGGCGGGTCTGGAGCGAGAGCGGCATGCCGAGGTGGGCCACACAGCCCCCGGGCCCAGCCCAGGCGCGCTGGAGGCGGGCGAGGAAGGGCACGAGCTCCTCGGGGGACTCCGGGATGCAGACCTCGTCGAAGAAGCAGCCGGGGCGCAGCAGATCGACCGGCATGCTCTGGTGGCTCGTCTCCTGGACCGCCCCGCGGCCGGCCTGGGCCCTGGAGGTGAAGCCCGAGATGAGGAGGAGCTTCGCCCCGTCCATCCGGGCGGCCATCAAGGGGTTGAGGATGTTGAGGAGGCCCGGGCCGGTGGTCACCACGGCGAGGGAGGGTCGGCCGCTGGCCATATACGCCTCGATCGCCGCGAAGCCGGCGCCGGCCTCGTGGCGGAAGCTGTGGAAGCGGATTGGGCTCTGCGAGAGGCCAGCGGCGAAGGGGGCGATGCCGCCGCCGAGCAGCCCGAAGGCCCGCTCCACGCCGAGGCCGTGCAAGGCGTCGGCGAGGGCGCGGGAGAGGCTCGGGGTCTCGGTGGAGGCCCAGGCGGCGCCGGCGCGACCCCAGCCGACCACCTCTTGGTTTTGTGTCGGAACGGACATGACGGACTCCGGAGAGAGGAGAGAGGGGGCGTGCGGCGAGGGAGGAGCGGCGGGGTCGCCCGGCCTCAGCGGGCGGCCAGCAGGCCCGCCAGCAGGCGGAGGAAGCGCGCGTTGTCCTCGGGGCTCCCCACGGCGACGCGCAGCGCGTCGGGGGCGCCCCAGGTGTCCATGCACCGCACCCGGACGCCGCGGTGGAGGAGCGCGGTCACGACCGGGGCGGCCGGCTCACCGAGGGGCACGTACAGGAAATTCGCCACCGAAGGCGCGGGCTCGAGGCCGATGACCTGGAGACCCCGCCGGAGCTGCCGGAGGCCCCAGCGGTTTCGCTGGGCGGAGAGGGCGACGTGGTGGGAATCGGAGAGGGCGGCGAGGGCGGCCGCGGTGGCGAGGCGCCCGACCGGGAAGGGCGTCGCCTGCGCCGAGAGGCCGCGCAGCAGGGGCGCCGCGCCGAGGGCGTAGCCCACTCGGAGGCCGGCGAGGCCGTGGACCTTCGAGAAGGTGCGCAGTGCCAGGAGGTTGCGCCCCTGTCGCACCAGCGTGGGCCCATCGGGGAGGCTCCAGCCCTCGGCGTCGGCGAAGGCCTGGGCATACTCCTGATAGGCCTCGTCGAAGAGCACCAGCACGTCGTCGGGGAGCGCCTCGAGGAAGGCCTCGACGGCCTCTCGGGGGTGGGCCGCGCCGGTCGGGTTGTTCGGGTTTGGCAGGTAGACCAGCCGCGTGTCGCGGTCGATGAGCGAGCGCATGCGGTCGAGGTCAATGGAGGGGCCCTGCATCGGCGCCAGGCGCAGCTCACCGCCCGCGGCGCGCACGGAGGCGGCGACCGAGACGAAGCTCAGCGCGGGCACGACGGCGTTGCCACCCCGGGCGAGCCGCGCCCGCGCCACCTGATCGATGAGCGCGGTGCTGCCGGGGCCGACCATCACCTCCTCGACGCTGAGCCCGTGGGCGGTCGCGAGCCGCTGGCGGAGGCCCTCCGCGCCCCGCTCTGGGTATCGGTGGCAGTCGGCGGCGGCCCCCAAGATGGCGCGTTGCACCACGGCCGAGGCCCCAAACGGGTTCTCGTTCGAGCCGAGGTCGATCAGGCGCTCGCGGCGCTCGGGGTGCTCAAAGACGTCGAGGGACAGCATGGGGGCTCCAAGGATGGAGACCCTCGAAGCACAGGGCGTGCCACGCACACGCATTGGCGAACGGTCGGGCGGTAAGGATGCTTCGGCGTAGGGTTTGGACGGGGGCGCGGCCCGGGTGGTGTGGCGGAGAACCCCGGGTCAGGCGCGCCGGCGCGCGCGCGCGTGAGCGCCCGCTGAACCCCGACGAACTCCGGTGAACCGACCCCGGGGTTCAGCCCCCGTCGGGTTCAGCCCCCGTCGGGTTCAGCCCCCGTCGGCCTCGGCGGCCTCCTGGCAGTCGAGCCAGGCCGCGGTGGCGATGCCCTCGAGCGCGTCGGGGCTCACGGTGACGTCGGCGCGCGGGTTGGGCTCGCGGTCGGAGAGGTGGACCCCGAACATGCCCGCCGCGCGGGCGCCGACGGTGGGGGGATCGGCGTCGGCGAGGTGGCCGAGCTCCTCGGTGACGAAGGCGGTCTCCTCGATCGGCGGGGGCGCGGAGAGCAGCGCCACCGCCTCGGTAAAGATGATGGGGTCAGGCTTGTCGGCGCTGGCCTCGCTGCTCAACAGCACCACCTCGAAGCGGTCGAGGAAGCCCGGGTCGGCCATCTTCTCGGTGAGGGTGGCGCGGGTCCAGTCTGGCGGCACGTTGGTGATGACGCCGATCGGCAGCCCGCGGGCGACGAGCGCGTCGGTGACCTCGACCGCGCCGGGGAGCGGGGCGTAGAGGTCGGTGGAGTCGGCGGCCACGAGCGTGTCGCCGAGGTCAAAGAAGACGGCGGAGATGGGCGTGCAGGCGGGCTCGCCGGAGTCACCGCCGCCGTCGGTGCCATCGGTACCGTCGGCTCCGTCGGCTCCGTCGGTCCCGTCGGCTCCGTCGGTCCCCTCCTTGGTGGAGCGGGCGCCGCCACAGGCGAGGAGCAGGAGGAGGAGGATGGAGCGGCGCATGGGAGACCTCGCGGGACGTCGGGCCGCCTATCGTGGGCCAGGGTCAGCGGGGGCGGCGAGAGCGCGGACGCGGGGGTACGCGGCCGAGGGGAGGGGGGCGGCGCCTCCCAGGTCAGGAGCAAGGCGGCGCTGGTGGGGGAGATCGTGGCGACCGGCGACGTGCCCGCCTGGAGCTCGGTCTCGGCGAGGTCTGGTTCGAGGCTGAGCCGCGGCACGAGGGGGCCCTCCCCGGCGAGGCCCACGCGGACGGCGCCGGATCGAGGCTCCGCAGCGGGTGATCCGCGGGGACCAGCCCGAGGGGCAGCTCGCCGGTGGGGTCAAGCGCCCGGGCGGCGAGGAGGGCCCGACGTGCGGCGGGCTCGTCTCCGGTCACGAAGGCGAGCAGCGCCTCTTCTCGGTTCAGCCGGGCGGCGATGACCGGTGGGATCGGCCCCTCCAGGCAGGCGACCCTTGCGGCCACCTGTCGCACGTCTGGAGTAGCCCCGAATTGTTGGACACCATCAAATCAACGTGAGAGGATGTCCGCATGCCACGCAAGGTCTACACCCCCGAGTTCCGGTCTCACCTGGTCTCGCTCGTCAAGAAGGGCCGAACGC
>JBIJDH010000035.1:0-55881 GCA_044344255.1 Myxococcota bacterium | reverse complement strand
TCCCCGAAGCCTCACCGTGCGGGGCCCCCGCCCCCCGCGGCCACCGTTTGAAGGGTCGGAGGCGAACTCCAGGCCGGACTACTTCTGGTGAGCACAAGTGGTCTACTTCGGGTGAGCGCTCAAGGCGCAAGCGCCTCCGCCGTCGGTAAGGTGGTGTTATAGTTGATCGTGAGGAAGTTGCCGACGCTGCTGACATTGAAGAGCCCATCGAGTGAGCCAAGCCCGTCGTTGTGGGAGACAACGAGGTCATCTCCCACCAAGCTCAGGCCGTCCAACCCATCCACGCTCAGCAATGCATCGTTGTCATCGATGTTGAGGGTCCCGCCGACTCCAGATAGGGCGGTGAGACCATCAAAGCTGAGGAGCGCGCTGTTGCCCTCAAGGTTGAAGTCTCCTGCGATCGAGCTGAGCCCGCCCATGCCCGCGAAGCTCGGCAGTGCTGCGCTTTGGTAGATGGTGAGGGAGCTCCTCACCTCGATGAGCTGGCTCAGGGCGGACACGTCCACCAGCCCTGTGTTCCAGGAGAGGTCGATGCCCCCAACCGATTGCAGATTCTCCAGCCCATTGAGGCTGGTAATGGCGGGATTGTCCCGGAGGACGAGATCGTCCTCGATGTCCGTCAAGGCAGGGAGGCCTGTGAGGGATGGAAGCGCGTCGTTCGACTGAACCCACAGGGTTCCGAGCGTCGTGAGGGAGGGGGTTCCGTCCAAGTTTTGAAACTCATCGTTGCCCGATATGATCAACACCTCCACCGTGGTCAGGCCGTCAAGCCCCGAAAGGTTCAGGAGCTGATCGTCGTCCGCTAAATGCAGAGTTGTGGCGGTGGTCAGCCCCTCCAGCCCGTGCAAATCGACGAGTCCATCGTTTTGCGCGATATAGAGGTAGTCAATCGTTCGAAGCCCATCGAGGCCGCTGAGGTCTGTTAAGCCATCGTTCCCCTGTATATCGCCTGCGCCGTTGATCCTAGTCAGCGACTCAAGCCCGTGGAGGCTGCTGAGGCGGGAATTGGAGAAAAGAGTCAGCTCATCGAGGCCCGTCAAACCTTCAAGGCCGCTGAGGTCGCTGAACGTATCGTTGTACAAGAGCGATACTTTAGGAACAGAAGAGAGCGCGCTCAGGCCTCTCAGGCTTAAGAGGTCGTAGTTGCTGGTGATGTGTACCTCATCACCCACCAACACAAGGGACTGAAGGCCGTTGATGTTGAGGAGGCTATCATTCCCGTTCAGATTGAAAGCACCGCCCACCTGATGAAGCTGTTCAAGGCCATCAAGCGATATGAGGTCGACGTTATGGTTTATCCCAAGGTCCCCACCCACCTCGGTCAAGCAAGAGAGCGCGATCAAGTCGGCCCCACTGTACCCCGTCACGGTCACATCTCCATCGACCTGCCTCGCGCAATAACCAGTGCAGAAGGTGCCGAGATCTGTCGTGGTGAGGGAACCAGGAAAGTGGTCTTCCGGGAGGTAGAGGCTCGCGTCCAGGTCGTCGCAGTCGCTGCTGGCGGGGACCCCATCTCCATCGGCGTCCGTATCGGGGGCTGGCTCCCCCGTGTCGCTGCTTCCGCTGTCAGTGCGACCGCTGTCCCCTCCCTGTCCTGAGTCGGCTGTCGCCTCGGAATCGCTTGTGTCCTCCGGGTTGCCGGAGTCTCCCGGATCGGCCGGACGGCCGGTGTCATCGTCGGGGCCCCCCGAGCCTCCGCTCCCTTCGGCGGCCCCGCCATCGCCCGCCTCCGAGGGGCTCGGTTGCTTGGCACCTGAGCAGGCCACGAGGAGGGAGAGCAGAGAGAAGATATGGCGCATGGGGTCCCCTGGGGCAGCCTCGGAGAGACGGAGACGAGGTTGTAAAGCAAAAACCGTGCCACCTCACGGAAAACACGATGCGGGGCGGTTCCAGCGGTAGGACTGACCACTCAAACGAACAGCTCGCCACTGGCGGTGTCCACACGGGTGGGGGAGGGGATAGGTAGGATGAACGCTGTTGGCCGGAGTCCACCCCGGAAGGCTACCCGGCGGCCACCGACTTGCGCAAGGGGTTGGCACCGGTCTGCTGCCCCGTTGAGGCCTCAAACTCGGCAAAATATTGGAATAAGGCGAGGTTCTACTCTCCGGCCCCGCGTGCATGTTGTGCTACACCCGGTCTGGAGGACCCGGTCTGGAGGACCCGGTCTGGAGGACCCGGTCTGGAGGACCCGGTCTGGAGGACCCGGACCTCGACGTGGTGCTCGTGATCGGGAGGTCCTCGGGCGGTCAGCAGACCGGAGATCACGCGCGAGGTGGGTGGGGCTCCGATCCCCACCGACCGCAGCCGCATCGGTCGTCTACTCCGTCGTGCTGCAGGCCCTATCCACGAAGAAGGGGGAGCCACCCACTCCGGTGACTCCCCCCTCACTCTGTCACCCGACGCTCAGCTCAGCGCGTACACCAGGTTCGCGACCACGCCCGCGGCCTTGTGGGGCGGGTAGTAGAAGGGGCTCTTCAGGCGGCGGCTGGAGGCGGCCCGCTTCTTGAAGGTCTCCTCGTCCACGCCGGACTCCTGGAGGGCGGTGTCGAACTCGGCGCGGGCCTTGTTACGGGCCTTGAAGAGCATCATCTGGACACGGCTGTAGACGTTGACCGCGCCGTCGCCGGTGGTCTCGATGGGGAGGAAGATGGCCTCGGGGTAACGCTGGGTCACGACAGACTGCACGCCGTCGGAGACGCCCGAGGAGGGCATACAGCCGAAGGGCTTCACGGAGAGGGTCATGTGGTTCGTGTTGTCCTTCACGAAGTGAATGACCTTGCCGACCTCCATGTGGGCCTCTCCGCCGCGCACCTCGTTCGAGTAGTGCTCCTTCGCGAGGTCAGCGATCTCGAAGAGGTCGGGGAGGTGGTAGCCGTGCAGCCCGATGGTGTTGGCGTAGGTCTGGAAGTAGCCGCGGATCAGCTTGTCGGCGCCCTTGAGCATCCACAGCTTCTTCACGGGGTCCTTACCCTTCAGGCCCTTGCGCGCGTCGTCATCGACCTTGAGGGTCATGCGCTTCTGGGTGTCGTGCATGTTCTCCCAGACCATGAAGAGGATCCAGTTCGTCACGCTCTGGATGTCCACCTCGGCCCCTTCCTTTTCGAGGAAGGACTGGAGATGGTAGTTCCCATCCCCCTCGGTGGTCATGGCCCAGAACTCGCCGATGACGCTCACGAGCGGCTTCGGCACGGTGCGGTCGATCTGCACGGCGCCGAGCACGCGGCGGCAGCGGAGCAGCGAGGCCACCACGTTGCCCTTCCGCTCGAAGGTCTCGGACAGGATGCGCTTGCACTCGGTGAGCGCCACGTTGGTGCTGCCGGGCACGACCTCGTAGGGGCGCATGCGGTAGCCGAGGAGGTTCACCACGTCGCCGGCGATGAGGGCGCGCACGAGGCCGAGGCAGAAGTCGAGGTTGACCTGGAGGCCGAGCTCCTGGCCGGTGGCCTGCTTCACGCCGCCCTGCTGCTGGAAGAGCATGACGCGGAAGCCGTCGAAGCCGGCGTCACGGAGGGCCTTCCGGTACTCGGTCACGTAGGTGCCGAAGCGGCAGGGGCCGCAGGCGCCGGCGGTCAGGAAGACGTACTTGCTGATGAGCTCGGCGGCGGGGATGCCCTGCTCATCGCGCATGGTGATGAGCTTCTTCACGAGGTTGCCGACCGTGAAGTAGGTCGGGTTGCACTGGCCGCGGTTACCGAACTCCTTGCCGAACTGGAGGGCCGCGTTGTCCGGAACGTCGATGACCTCCACCTCGTAGCCGATGCCCTTGAGCGCCGCGCCGACGAGCTGGTCATGGGCCATCGTGAGGCCGCTGATCCAGAGCGTGGTGTGGGGGCGCTGGCCGGCGGTGAAGGTGCTGCTCACCTTCTCGCTGTACTGCTCCCGGTCGAGGCCGAGGCGGGTGGACTCTTCGGCGCGGTAGGACGCGAGCTCCTTCTCGATCTGGGACTCGATGTCGTCGACCTGATTTTCAAGGAAGGGCATGGGCTGTCTCCGGGCGGTGAATGAAGATAGGAAAACTGGATAGAAAAAAAGACAGAAAAGGGGAGGGGACTGAAACCGCGGGGCTTACTTGGCCGAGGCCTGGCTCTCGACCGAGGCGGACACGCCGCGGTATCGAAGCTCGAGCTCGCGTCGCTTGTCGGTCATGCGGCGACCGAGCTCGGCGCGGGCGACGGCCTGGTCGCGGAGCTGCTCTTCCACCAGCTTGAGCTTGTGGGTGTAGGTCTTCACCCGAATGGCGATGGAGCCGCCCGGCTTGTTGGCGTCGATGTCGTGCAGGGCGGAGAAGGGGGTCTTCGCCTTCGAGATGATGCTGTCGATGAGCCCGTAGATGGGGGCGTCATGACCGCACTTGAAGCTCGACAGGTCGAGCACGGCGATGTTCGGGTGCCGCGCGGCAAAGCGGGCGGCCCAGACCTTCTGCACCGAGTTGGCCGAGTAGTTCTCGGGCCAGACGTCGTTGATGTCATTCGGCAGATCGGTCCCGAAATACTTCTTCAGCCAGACCTCATCCTTCGGGATGCTTCGAATGGAGAGGATGGGGTAGCCGAGCACCTGGAACTCCTCGGGGATGCCGTGGTTCAGGCCCGGATCGTGATGGTAGGGGCGGCCGATCATGAGGATGGCGATGCGGTCCTCCCGCTCCACCTGTTCGATTATCTCCTTCCCCTTGGACTCGAGGATGCGGGAGAACTCCTTCAGCGCCTCAAAGCCCTGATCCACCGCCCACTCCACCTCGTCTTCGGTGACGCCGAGGCGGGGCCCCCAGACATCGAACAGGCTGCGCTTCAGCAGGTTGGGCTCGGTGAAGGTGACGGCCTCGTCGATATACTCGATGCCCTCCCGCTTGAAGAAGTCGACCTCCTTTGTGAAGGCCGCCCGAATCACCTTGGGGCTCCCGGCCACGATGGGACAGGAGGTGTTGTCCATCGTGTTCTGGACCCAGGTAGGGATGTGCGTGATGCAGGGGTAGAAGATGTAGTCGAGGGGGCCCCGGCGCTGCTTCTCGTCGGTGTGGGCGTGGAAGAGCAGCTCGTGGATGTGCGCCTGAATGACCTTCGAGGGGTAGCAGGGGTCAATCGAGCCGTACCGACCGCCCTCCACCCACATCTCTTCGCTCGTCACCGGCGACCAGATGATGTTCTGTCGGGGGAGGCCGAGCGTCTCGAAGAAGGTCCGGAAGAAGGGGCCCACCGTGTACATGTTCATGACGCGGGGGATGCCGATCTTGACGCCGGAGAGGTCGCGGTGGCTGCGCTGGAAGCCGCGGTTGAAGGCCTTTCGCGCGACCCGGAGGAAGGAGAGGCGCTTGACCTCGACGTCCCGCTTCGAGCTGCCGGCGGGGGGCAGCGGCTTGTGCTCGTAGAAGTGCTTGAAGGCCAGCTCTCCCTCCTCGGAGACGAGGTTCGGGAACTGGTCACGGATGACCTTGCGGTCTTGTGTGAGCTTCTTCAGCGCCTCCTTGCTCTCGACGGTGCCCTTCTCGCAAGAGAAGCCCGAGATGTAGCGGCTGGTGCGGCCGTCGGGCGTCTCGGTGTCGATGAAGGTGCGGGAGCAGTTGTTCGGACAGAAGTGACAGACCGTGCTCTCGTCGTTCACCGAGACGTACTTCAGGTTGATCGCGGAGTCGATGCCGATGAAGGTGGAGTGACCGCGGCGGCGGACGACCCGGCGGGTCTCCATCGCGGCGCCGATCGCCCCGGCCTCTCCGCAGTGAGGGTGGACCACCACCTTGGCGTTGGGGACGCGCTCCTTGATGTAGTCGACCTGCGCCTTGACGGCGGCGAGGTTGCGCTGGGTGCCGCCCTGGAGCACGAAGACCTTGCCGAACTCGGCGAGGCGAGGCACCTGCACCACGTACTGCCACACGTTCTTCGGCAGCACCTTGGCGAGGCCGGCCAGCATCTCGGGGGCGGTGAAGCCCTCCTTCTGGAAGTTCACGCGGTCGGCGTCGAGGAAGACGGCGCAGCCGTAAGAGAACTTGGGGGAGAGGTCGGCGGCGAAGGCGGTGTCGGCGTAGTCCTTGAGGCCGACGCCGAACTGGTCGGCCATCGCCTGGAGCAGCATGCCGTTACCGGCCGAGCACTGGTTGCTCAGCTTGAAGTCCTTGACGTCGCGGCCGCCCTGCTTGCTCTCGGTGAGGAAGAGCACCTTGATATCCTGACCGCCGATGTCGCAGATGACGTCGGCGTCGGGCACGTAGCGGACCGCGGCCATCATGTGGGCGACCGTCTCGACGATGTTCACGTCAGCCTTGACGGACTCCTCGAGCACGTTGGCCGCGTATCCGGTTGCGCCGAAGCCCATGCACTCGAAGGTGGCGCCCTGGTCGGTGATGTAGGCCTTGATCTCGGCCAGGATCTCCTTGGTGTCCCGAATGGGGTTGCCCTTGGACAGCGTGTAGACCTTGAGGAGCACATCCCCCGTCTCGTAATCGACGAGCACGGCCTTTGAGCTGGTCGAGCCGCCGTCGAGGCCGATGACGCCGCGCACGTGCTGGCCGGGCTCGAAGACCGCGGCGTCGAAGTTCGGGATGGTGTACTCGACCTTGAAGGACTCGAGCTCGTCGATGTCTTTGACGAGGGGGGTGCCGGCGGTGCCGCTCAGCCGGGCCGACCGACCGTTCAGGATGTAGTCCTTGAGACCATCGAGGCCCTTGTAACGACCCACCTCATTCGACACCCCTTCGGCCAGGCCGAAGACCACCGCGCCGAAGGCGGCGTAGTACTGGGCGTTGTCGGGGGTGTAGATGAGCTCCTCGATCGGCACGTCCTTCGGGTACTCGTAGCCGCGGGACTCCCAGGTCTCCGGGATGCGCTTGCGCCAGCACTCGACGAGGAAGGGCAGATAGCAGTTCGGCCCGCCGAGCAGGAGCACGTTGTGCTTGAGCGTGTTTCCGCGGGTCAGCACCGAGAGGTTCTGGTGAACGATGGCGTCGGCCAGGGAGTTCATGATCTCCAGGCTGGGGATGCCGCTCTTTACGAGGTTCACGATGTCGGTCTCGGCGAAGACGCCGCACTTGGCCGCCACGTGGTGGAGCTTGCTGTCGTCGAAGGTGATCGCCGCGACCTCGGCCGGCAACATACCCACCTTGATCATGCACTTGTCGATGGTGGCGCCCGTGCCTGAGGCGCACTTGTCGTTCATCGAGGTGTTGGCGTTCTTGTCGCCCGAGGGCTTGCCATCTTCGTCGACCGACTGGCGGAACATGATGATCTTGGCGTCCTGCCCGCCGAGCTCGATGACGGAGCCCACGTCGGGGTGGAGGCGCTCCACGGCGAGGGTGACGGCGTTGACCTCCTGCACGAAGCGGGCGCCGAGCGGGACGGCGAGGGGGCCGGAGCCCGAGCCGGTGACGAAGATCTTGATGTCGTCTGCGCCCGGGAAGGCGTGGCCGATGCGGATCAGGAATTCGATCGACTTCTCGGGCTGCCGCGTCTCGTGGCGCTGGTAGTCCTGCCACAGGATCTGCAGGCTGTCGGGATCGCAGACGACCGCCTTCACCGTGGTCGAGCCGACGTCGAGGCCGATCGCGATCCGCTTGTTGGGGAAGGTCTTCTCGGTGGGAGTCTCGGTCTCGACGCTGTTGTCGTCGAGGTTCTCTTCATTGAGATGAGGCGCCATGGGGTAGACCTGCCAAGGTTGCAGAAGGTGCGGCTGCGGACGAGCTGTGCGGGACCGAGGGTGACTGACACGTCAGTCTAGCGTGGCACGAGACTAAGGGGAGGCGAGCGGAACCACAAGCGCCGGAGGGCCGCCCGGCGCAAATTTCACACAGCGGCACCAAGGTCTCGGGCCCGGCGGGGCGCCGAGCTCAGGCACCGCGCCGCAGCTCGACCTCGTCCTGGAGCACACCGTCGGCCCACAGGCGGAGGTGCTCCCCGTCGAGCTTCGCCCAGCTCCGGCGCGACGACCAGTCGCCGAGGTGCACGATGAGGCCGGCGGCGTCTCGCCGGATCAGGGGGTGGTGGGCGTGCCCCATCAGCACTGCGTCGGCCCCTTCGCGGAGGCGCTCCCGGGCCCAGTTCACCTGCTGGTCGAGCAGGCGGGCCTGATGCTCGGGACGTAGGCGGCTCTCGTGGGCGAGCCGTCGGATGAGGGCGTGGCCGCGGGCCGGGCCGAGGAGGCGCATCAGCCCCGCGAAGGGCTGGCCCCGCAGGAGGCGACGGGCGCGGGCGTAGGCCGGGGATCGGTCGGCCTCGTCGCCATGGGCGAGGAAGAGGCGAGGGCCGTCGAGCTGCGCGAGGTGGGCCGGCTCCTCGAGGATGCCCACCGCGTCGCGGAGGAAGGAGCCGAGCGCGAAGTCGTGGTTGCCGGCCACCATCGTGATGACCACGCCGCGTCGGGAGAGGCGGTGCAGCGCCGCGCAGACGGGCACGTAGGGTGCCCAGATGACGTCGGCGTAGCCCCACCAGTGATGAAAGAGGTCGCCGAGGATGTAGAGGGCGTCGACCTCGAGGCCGTCCATCCAGGTGACGAGGTCGCGCTGGGCGGGGTCGTCGAGCGCGGTGAGGTGGGCATCGGAGACGAAGGCGGCGCGCATCAGCGGGCGGGATAACGCGGTGCGGAGGTCCGGAGAGAGGTCCGTGGCGGATCTGGAGCTCCGACCGCGAGAGGACGCCCACGATGCCGCCTTCGAGCCCGCACCGCGCCGACAGCCACGACCTGATCCGGGTCCAGGGCGCCCGCGAGAACAACCTGAAGGACATCTACCTCGAGCTCCCCAAGCGGCGGCTGACCGTGTTCACCGGAGTGTCGGGGTCGGGCAAGTCCTCCCTGGTCTTTGGCACCATCGCGGCCGAGTCGCAGCGGATGATCAACGAGACGTACAGCACCTTCGTGCAGGGCTTCATGCCCACGCAGTCCAGGCCAGAGGTTGACCTCCTCGAGGGCCTCACCACCGCGATCATCGTCGATCAAGAGCGGATGGGCGCCAACGCCCGCTCCACCGTGGGCACGGCGACGGACGCCCACGCGATGTTGCGGGTCTTGTTCAGCCGCCTGGGGCAGCCCTACGCCGGCTCTCCCAACGCCTTCTCCTTCAACGTGCCGTCGGTCCGCGGGGCCGGTTCGATCTCGGTCGAGAAGGCGGGCGTCAAGAAGACGGAGGTGAAGACCTTCGAGGTCAACGGCGGGATGTGCCCGCGCTGCGAGGGGATGGGCTCCGTCAGCGACTTTGACCTGAAGGAGCTCTACGACGACCAGAAGTCGCTGAACGAGGGGGCGCTCCGCATCCCTGGCTACAGCATGGACGGCTGGTTCGGGCGCATCTTTCGCGGCTGCGGCTACTTTGACCCCGACAAGCCGATCCGCGAATACTCGAAGAAGGAGCTCGACGACCTCCTGTACAGAGAGGCGACGAAGATCAAGGTCGAGGGTATCAACCTCACCTACACGGGGCTCATCCCGAACATCCAGAAGTCGTACCTGTCGAAGGACGTAGACGCGATGCAGCCGCACATCCGCGCCTTCGTCGAGCGGGTGGTGACGTTCACGCCCTGCCCCGACTGTGGCGGCACCCGGCTCGCCGCGCCGGCACGGGCGGCGAAGATCCACGGGATCAACATCGCCGAGGCCTGCGCGATGCAGATCAGCGATCTCGCCGCCTGGCTGCGCGGGCTGGAGGAGCCCACGGTGGCGCCGCTGCTCGGCTCCTTGCGGCTGCTCCTCGAGTCCTTCGTGGAGATCGGCCTCGGATACCTGAGCCTTGACCGGCCCACCGGCACGCTGTCCGGCGGTGAGGCGCAGCGGACCAAGATGATCCGCCACCTCGGCTCCTCGCTCACCGACGTCACCTACGTCTTCGACGAGCCGACGGTCGGGCTCCACCCCCACGACATCCAGCGAATGAACGAGCTGCTCCTCCGGCTGCGAGACAAAGGAAACACCGTCCTCGTCGTCGAGCACAAGCCCGAGGTCATCGTGATCGCCGATCACGTGGTCGACCTCGGCCCCGGGGCCGGCACGGCGGGCGGCGAGGTGGTCTACTCGGGCACCGTGGAGGGCCTGCGGGCCAGCGGGACGCTCACCGGCCGCCACCTCTCCGACCGCCCCACCCTCAAGCGCGCGGTGCGGCGGTCGACCGGCGCGTTGCCCGTGCGCGGCGCCCGCCGACACAACCTTCAAGGCGTCGACGTCGACATCCCGCTCGGCGTGCTCGTCGTGGTGACGGGCGTGGCGGGGTCGGGCAAGAGCTCGCTCATCCACGGCTCGGTGTCCGGGCGGGCCGGGGTGGTCGCCGTCGATCAGGCCGCCATCCGCGGCTCACGGCGCAGCAACCCCGCGACCTACAGCGGCCTGCTGGACCCCATCCGCGCCGCCTTCGCGAAGGCCAACGGGGTGAAGCCCGCGCTCTTCAGCGCCAACTCGGAGGGGGCCTGCCCGGGCTGCAACGGCGCCGGGGTGATCTACACCGACCTCGGGATGATGGCCGGCGTCACCACGGTCTGCCTCGACTGTGAGGGCAAGCGCTTTCACGCATCGGTGCTGGACTATCGGCTCGGCGGGCTCAACATCGCCGAGGTGCTCGACCTGCCCGTCGCCGAGGCGGCGGTCTTCTTCGGCGCAGGGAAGGCCAAGACCCCGGCCGCGCAGGCCATCCTCAAGCGGCTCGCCGACGTGGGGCTCGGCTACCTGCGGCTCGGGCAGCCGCTGACCACCCTGTCGGGCGGCGAGCGCCAGCGCCTCAAGCTCGCGACCCAGATGGCGGACGAGGGCGGGGTCTACGTGCTCGATGAGCCGACGACCGGCCTGCACCTCGCCGATCTGCAGCAGCTCCTCGCCGTCCTCGATCGGCTGGTCGACTCCGGGAAGTCCGTGATCGTAATCGAGCACCACCAGGCCGTGATGGCCCATGCCGACTGGATCATCGACCTCGGGCCGGGCGCGGGCCACGACGGGGGGCGCGTCGTCTTCGAGGGCACCCCGGCCGAGCTCGTCGCCGCGCGCTCGACCCTGACCGGCCAGCACCTCGCGGCCTTTGTCCATGCGTGATCCGCGGGGCGCGGCCTCCGGGTGAGAGGCCCCGGCGCTCAGGGGGCCGCGTCATCCCATCGCCAGACCTGGCCGGCGGCGTCGCTCAGGAAGAGGCTGCCGCCGATGACGAGCGGGACGGAGGAGACGATGCCGCCGAGGGGCGCGCTCCAGGCGACCGCTCCGGTGTCGGTCCGCAGCAGGTAGACGGAGCGGTCTCCGGAGCCGATGGCCACGAGGCCGGAGTCGGGGACCACCGTGGGTGAGGAGATGATGACGCCGCCCGCGTCGAAGGTCCAGCGGGGGAGGCCGGTGTCATCGTCGACGGCGTAGAGCTGGTTGTCGTGCGAGCCGAAGTAGACGGTGCCGTCGTGTGCGCTCGGGGAGGACATCGAGCGGGCCCCGCTCTCGACGTGGTAGCGCTCCTCCCCCGTCTCGGCGTCGAGGGCGTAGAGGCGGTAGTCCCAGGACGTGATCCAGACGGTGCCGTCACCCACGGCGGCGGTGGACTTGATCTCGGCGCCCTCCACCATGTCAAAGGTCCAACGCTGTTCGCCGGTCTGATAGTCGTAACAAAAAAACCGACCATTGTTCGCGCCGACGTAGGCGAGCCCGCGGGTCGTGTCGAGGGAGACCGAGGCGTGGGGGTGGTTGCCCAGGTAGGGCGAGCTCCAGCGGATCTCCCCGCTGGCCGCGTCGACGATGAAGACCTTGCCGTCGGGATCTCCGAACTCGACCGCCATGAAGATCTGGCCCTGGAAGAGCACGGGGGAGGCGCCGATCGAGCCCCCGAGCTTCTGCTCCCAGCGCAGCGCCCCCGTCTCCTTATCGAGGGCGTACAGCCAGCCCGAGTAGTCCCCGATGTAGACCTGCTCGTCGTCGACGGCTGGGGTGCCGTGGATCCCATGGTGCTCCGAGCTGTCCTCGCCGAGCTCCACGGCGTAACGCCGGGTCTCGAAGGCCCAGCGGAGGGCGCCGGTGTCGCGGTCGAGCGCCAGGAGGCGGCCGTCGTCAAAGCCGACGTAGACACCGGTGTCATCGACCACGGGAGAGGACTTGGAGGCCGAGTAGTCTCCGATGGCGTAGGCCTCCGTGCTCCACATGAGCTCCATCGCCGGGGAGAGGTGGGCACCGACAGGGGCCACGCCTTGGTGGGTGGCGTCCTTCCTGTACTGGCGCCACCCTGCGGGATCTTCGGCCCCGGCTGGGTTGAACCAGTCGACCTCATCGAGGGTGTCGCCGCCGGTCTCATCCCCCTTGTCACGACAGGCGACGAGGCCGCCTGCGAGGGAGAGCGCGCCCGCGAGCGCGGCGGGGAGCAGGTGGTCGAGGTGGGGATGAGGAGGGGACATGGAGGCAGCGTAGCGGATGCCCCCTTCACAGTCGACCGCGGCTGGGCACTGGAGGCATGCGCGGGCGCAGCGGTCGAGCCGACCGCGAGGTATGACTTGGCAAAGTGGGGTCCGCGATGGGTCAATCCAAGCTGAAGTTCTGGTCGGTGCTGTGCTTGCTGGGTGTGGCCTGCGAGCCAGGCGCCCCTCCGTCTTCGCCGCAGTCCACAGAGACCACGCCGCAGGGCGCTGATGGCGCGGACGGGACCGACGGGGCCGATGGGACGGATGGCGCCGACGGGTCGGACGGCGGTGGTGACTCCGGCGGCGGTGACTCCGGCGTCGGTGACACAGGCGCCCCGGACCCCCGCTTCGACGCGCTCCGCGCGGCGGTCCTCGATGACATCAACCACAGCCGCAGCACCGGCGCCTCGGTGGCCATCTACCACCACGGGGAGCTGATCTTCGCCGAGGGCTTCGGGAGCGCCCACCCGGACCGCGACGAGCCCGTGGGGGTCGAAACGCTCTTCGCCATCGGCTCCGACACCAAGAAGATCACCGCCATCGCCGCCCTCCAGCAGGCGGCGCGGGGGCGGCTCGACCTCGACGCGCCGCTCACGACCACCCTGCCTGCGCTCGCCCTCGCCCGGTCGCCCGAGTGGGCCGCGGAGACCACGCTCCACGAGCTCCTCTCACACCAGGGCGGCCTCTGGGACTTCACGCCCTGGTACGACGCCCCCGAGGACACCGCGCTCGCCGCCATCACCTACGGCGACGTCGCCGCCGAGGTGGGCGCGATGGCCCCCGGTGGTGCCATGTGGAACTACTCCAACCCGAACTTCTCTCTGGCGGGGCTCGCCACCGAGCAGGCCGACGGCCGCCCCTGGGCCGACATCGTGGAGGAGGACATCTTCGCTCCCTTGGGCCTGTCGCGCACCTTCGCCCGACAGGCCAGCGTCGAGGCCGACGGCGACTACGCGAGCGGCACCGGCTACACCTTTACGGGGAGCTGGGACAGCCTCGACCCCTGGCAGAGCTGGTCCACGGAGGCCGAGGACTACACCTTCGGCACCGTCGAGATGGCCGACTCCGCCGACAACGGCTTCACCCGGCCGGCGGGGATGGTCTGGTCGACCGCCACGGACATGGCCCGCCTCGGCGACTTCCTCCTCCGCGGCGACGAGGTGGTCCTGTCGGACCTTGACCGGGCGCGGATCACCACCGCGCAGGTGGCGGTCTACCCCGCCTTCGGCGCCGACTACACGGCCTATGGTTACGGACTGTTCATCAGCGCCGGGCTGAATATGGGAGATGACTATTACGCGACGCCGATCTGGTCTCACGGCGGCAACACGCTGAGCCAGACCTCCACGTTCTACGTCCTGCCCGAGCAGGAGTTCGTGCTGGCCATCCTGAGCAACGGCTACGGCGACAACTTCGGCGGCAGCGTGGTGGCTGCCTTCACCACCCTCGCCGAGCTGCCGGAGCCGGTCGAGGCGCCTCCCCTGCCGATGGAGCCCGATCCGCTCGACACCTACGCGGGCGTCTACCTCGATCCCATCACCCTCGGAGAGATCACGGTCACAGTGGAGGGAGAGTCGCTCAAGGTGGATGCCCCCGTGCTCACCGAGCACGGCATCTCCTACAAGCGCACGCTCACGCCCGTCGCCGCCGATCTGTTCATGATGTCGATCGCCTCGGTGGACTACGACATCACCTTCATCGACGGGGCCGACGGCACCCCCAACAAGTATGTCCGAAACCGGGGCTTCGTCGGCACCCGCCAGCCCCCCGCGGCGACCCACGCACGCGCCATGCGGCCCGTCCGCGTCGGGATCCTTCCCGCCGCGGCCGTGATGCCCGCCCTCGACCCCATCCCCGCCCTCATGCGGCTGCCCGCGCGACCCCGATAGGGGGCAGGGCGACGCGGCGGGGCCGCAGGCTCAGAGGCTGCCTGCGATCCGCTCGAGCGCCCGCACGCCGGACAGGGTGTGCGTGTCGCCACCTCGGCCCTGCCGACGGAAGGGGGAGGCCAGCCGCTCGCCGAGGTCCTCCACCTGTTCGAGCAGGTGGGGCTTGTTGTGCGAGAAGCGCTCGCGGTCGATCTCCTTGGCGCGGTCGAAGATCGCCGGCTCGTCGAGGCCCCAGGTGCGGGCGCGGGGAGCGCTGCTGCCACAGCGGTCGAGCAGGGCGTTGACCGCGCGGCGGGCGGCCTCGTTGGCCCCCTCCATCGAGGCGAGCTTGGTCTCGGTGCGCACCCAGTCCGAGGCGAGGAAGAGGTTCGGGACCTTGCTCGCCGCGCTCGGCCGCAGTGACCAGGAGCCCGGCGGGCTGACGAGCAAGGGGGCGTGCAGGTAGGGCATCCGGCCGCGCTCGCTCTCCGGGAACCAGACCGCGCGATCGAGGTGACGGCTGACCACGTTCTCGTCGCGGAGCATCGTGGTGGTGCGCGTGTTGAGGCCGGCCTTGAGCTGGCGCCAGACCTCGTCGAGGATGGCATCGGCGGAGGGGGTCTCCATCGCCGAACGGCCCGTGTGGCGGCTCTTCGTGGTCCAGTCGGCGATGTCGACCGTGAGCATCCCGTGGACCGCGCCGTCCCCGTAGAGGCGCTCGAAGGGCCGCCCGGCGCTGGCCCAGAATTCTCCGACGGAGATGCTCGTCAGCGCCCACTCGGAGTCCGGGTAGAAGACGTGGCCCCGCACCATCGGCACGTCCTGCCGGAGGAAGTACTGGGCGCCGCTCATCCAGGCCGTGAGCTTGTTGACGTCGGTGGCCTTGAGGCGGGCCATCTTGGGGTCGAGGGCCGCGAGCTCCGGGGTGACAATCTTCTGCAACGCGCCCACGGGGAGCGCGGCGATGTACCAGTCCGCAGAGACACGGCTCCCGTCGAGGAGCAGGGCCCCGGAGACACGACCGTTGGTGATCTCGAAGGTGCGGAGGCGATTCCCGAAGACGAACTGGACGCCCAGGCGGCGGAGGTGGGCCTCCCAGGGCTCGAGCCAGCGCTCGGTGGTGGGCCCGTCGAGGGTGCGGTCATTCTGCGACTCGCGCTCACCGTAGTCGAGGATGAGCTGCATCGAGATGTCGCCGATCGTCCAGGCGCTCCCCTCCTCGCACTTCATCGAGACCATGGTGCGCGGCACCGACTTCACGTAGCGGCCGAACTCGGCGGAGTACTTGTCCCCTTCCAAGAAGTCCCACCAGCTCATCTGCTCATACTGAACAGAGCGACGCTCGCGGCAGCTCGTCAAGTAGACGAGGATCCGCCAGGCGAAGCGCGCCATGTCGGCCTCGGTGGGGTGGAGGGCCTGAAAGGCGGCCTGGAGGCCGTCGACCACCGCGGTCAAGCTGGCCGACTTACGGCGAGGAAAGGAGAGGATCGGCCGATCGTCTTCGGCGGCCACCCCGGCCTCATCGCTCGAGAGCAGGCGGTCGGCCACCGAGCGGCCGGGCTCGGTGGGGATCCGGGCCATGGTGTCGACGAGGTTGCGATAAAAGCCTGGGTAGAAGCGGAATCCGTGCTCACCGGGGAGATCGCGCCGCCCGCCGGTGCCGGTGCCAGGGATGAACTGGCTGGCCGCCTTGCCGCCGAGCCAGGTGTGGTTCTCGTAGACCGTGACCTGGAAGCCGCGCTCGGCGAGCTCGTGGGCGGCGCTCAGCCCGCCGACGCCGCCGCCGAAGATCGCCACCCGTCGCCCGCCGTAGGTCGCCATGCTCAGCCTCCCTCGGCCATCGTGTGAGAAGGGCTGAGGAGGACCCGGAAGACGCTGCCCGAGCCGGGCTTGCTCTTCACCTCGATCGCCGCGCCCATGTTGTCTACGAGCTTCTTGACGATGGCCAGCCCAAGGCCGGTGCCGCCGGCCGAGCGCGCGCGGCCCTTGTCCACCCGGTAGAAGCGCTCGAAGATGCGCTCGTGGTGGGCCCGATCGATGCCGACGCCGAGATCGATCACCTCGAGCAACACCCAGCGATCTCGCGGGTGGGCGCGGACGGTGACCACGCCGTCGTCGTAGCTGAACTTCACGGCGTTCGTGAGGAGGTTCATCACGATGTGGCCCATGGCGTCGCGGTTGGCCCGGACGCGGATCGAGGACGGGACGATGACCTCGATGTGCACCCGTCGGGTGGTGGCGAGCTGGGCGACCTTGTCGGCCGCCTCGGCGACGATCGGCGCCAGCGCGAGGTCGGAGAGGGGGAGGGGACCGTCACGGGCGTCGAGGCGGGCCAGCGTGAGCAGGTCGTCGAACATCTCCATCAGCCGCTTACCGTTACGGTGGATGGCCTCGATCATCGAGATCATCACCGGATCGAGCTGCTCCGCCTCCTCGAGCAGCGTCTCGGCGTAGCCGGCGATGGCGGTCGCTGGCGTGCGCAGCTCGTGGGAGAGGGCGGCGACAAAGTCCATCCGCGCCCGCTCGGCGCGGCGGAGGCGGGTGACATCTTGGAGGATCGCGAGGCGCCCGCCCTCGGGGTCGAGGGGGACCACCCGCACGAGGAGGTCTCGGTTGCCGCTCGTGAAGGCGAATTCCACCTCGTCGGTGCGGCTGGCCTCCAGGGCCTCGACGAGCCGCTCGACGGGGATGGCCTCCATCGGGCTCCGGCCGACGGGCCGCGGGACGAGGGGCACCATCTGGCCGAGGGCCGGGTTGACCATTCGGATCTTGCCGTCGGCGCCGGTGACGAGGATTCCGTTGGGGCTCCGCTCCACCAGCGTGGTGGCCATCCGCGCGTCTTCCGGCCGGAGCTCATCGCTCACGAGGTGGGGTCCTCTCGGAAGCGATATCCGGCGCCTCGAACGGTCTCGACGTAGTCCGCTGCGGCCCCCAGCTTCTGGCGGAGGCGCTTGACGTGGGTGTCCACCGTCCGGGTGTTGAGGGTCGGCGGGAGCTCCCATACCTCATGCAAGAGCTCGCCTCTCTCGCACAGCTTTCCAGGGTGGAGCGCGAGATATTGAAGGAGCCGAAACTCGGTCGCGGTGAGCTCGAGCTCGGCGGGGCCGACCCAGGCGCGGTGAGTCCCGGCGTCGACCCGGACGAGGCCGACGATCAACATCGTGCCTTCGACCGCAGGCGTCGGCTGGAGGCGGCGGGCCGCCGCCTTGACCCTCAGCACCAGCTCGCGGACGCTGAACGGCTTGGTGACGTAGTCGTCGGCGCCCACCTCGAAGCCGCCGACGCGGTCCTCCTCTTCACCGCGGGCGGTCACCATGATGATGGTCAAGTCGGCGGTGAGGGGGTTCGCCCGCAGCCGCGCGCAGACCTCGGTGCCTTGGATGTCGGGCAACATGAGGTCCAACAAGACCACCGCCGGCCGCTCCCGCTGGGCGAGCGCGAGCCCGGTGGCGCCGTCCGCCGCCGCCAGCACCTCAAAGCCGGCCTTCCTCAAATTGAAGACGATGAGGTTTCGGATGTCGTCTTCGTCTTCTACCACCAGGATTCGTGTGGGGTCCCCGTCAGTCATCTCGCGCGCCCGCCCCTTGATCGATGGATCGCTCAACGCGCCCCACTTTACCCGCCGCGCCACCACCCGGATACCCTCGACGGCATGTGGTTCACGCTGCTCGCGGCCTGCCAAGGGCCTCCCCCCGATCTCGACGACGGGCGGGCCTACGCCGAGGCCCTGTCACTCGGTCGACGAGACCGCGAGGCCGCCCGCGCGCGCTGCGCCGACGTGAGGGAGCCCGCCCTCCACGCCGACTGCATCACGGCCCTCGCCGAGGCCGCCGCTGGGGAGCACGAGACCGAGGCCGCCACGGCCCTGTGCGCGGCGCTGCCCGCGGGCGTCGGCCAGGACGAGTGCCGCTTCCAGGTGGCCGAGCGCGGCGGCGCGCCGGAGCTGTGCCGGGAGGCGGGCCGCTTCGCCGAGGACTGCCGGATGCACATGTGGAGCCAGTCGGGCTTTCAGGGCTTGCTCCCTGGGGAGCCCGGGCTCGAGCTGGAGGGTGAGGTCGCCCGCAGAGCGGCGGCCTCCGGCTTCACCGCAGAGGACGAGCGGCCCTGGATCGCCTTCTTCCGCGCCCTCCACGCGTCGGGCGGCCCTATCGACCTCGGCCGCTGCGAGGGCTCCGCCCACCGGGATCTCTGCCGCGCGGCGGGTGTCGGCCTCTACAACGATCTGCTCAACCACGCGCGAGACAGCCGGACCTGGCCGTGCGAGGGCGAGGCGCTGCCGCCTCGGCTCGAGCACCGTCCTGACCCCGAGCTCGAGGCGCTGATCGAAGCCCGGAGGGGTGAGCTGTGCCCGCCTGCCCCCTGAGCCACACCCCGCCGCTCCCGCCGGGGACTGCCCTCCTATGGCTCCCGCTGATCCTGCTCTCTTGCGAAGGAGAGGCCTCTCCGGCCTGGCGCGAGCGCTACGAGTGGCTCGTGCTCACCAACCAGGGCGGCGTCATCGACGCCACCTTCCAGGTCGGCAACACCGGCCTCGAGCGAGGGGAGGGGGTCCTCGAGCTGCGGCGGAGCCAGCCAGGCGCCGAGGGGAGCGCCCTCCGCGGCGTCATCCCGTCGGGCGCGCTGGAGCGGAGCCCCGACGGGCGCCGCATCGGCCAGGGCAACGAGGGCCTGCTGCTCCGCGAGGGTGTGTGGGGCCTGCGCCACGGGGAGGCCGAGTCCAACGCTCTCCTGCAGCTCAAGGTCGACCCGCTCGTCCGGGCGATTGAGGGGGGGGACACTCGCTGGAGGATGACGGTCCCGGTGCCGGTCGGCGAGGCCACCGGCTGGATCGAAGATCACGGACAAGGCGGCCCCATCGAGGGGCGCGGTGTCCTCCTCCATCACGGGGGCACCGCGCTCTGGCCCGGCCCGCGCCTCGGCGTCTTCTTGCTCGACGACACGCTCTGCCTCGGGCTCGATCGCCAGGGCGACCGGCAGACCGCCTGGGCCTTCCGGGACGGTGAGCCGCTGGACGCCGCCGACGCTCGGGTGGAGGAAGACGGAGAGGGGCTCCTTCTCACCTTCCCTTCCGCGCGGATCGAGGCGCGGATCACGCTCCGCCCGGCGCGGGTCGTGTCCAACGCCTCGCTGCGCCTGAGCCCGCCGGAGCGCTGGTTGATCGGCGGCGAGGGGGCCTGGGAGCGGGAGCTCCGCGCCGCTCAGGCCATGGTGAGCCAGGGCGCCGGCACGCAGCGCGTCCCCGCCCTCGTGCTCCGAGTCGGGGAGCTCGACTGACGGCGCCCCCCCCCTCCGGTGCCACGAGCGGCCATGGGCTGCTCGCAGCCTGCGCTATCATGGGGGGGCTTGGCGGCGGCCCTCGCTGAGCGCGAGCCCCCCCTCGCACGGTGGTGCGCATGACCCTCCCCCTGACCTCCCCCGCTGAGCCCGCTGAGCCCGCTGAGCCCGCTGAGCCCGCTGAGCCTCCCAAGAGCCCGACTCGCGGTCCGGGGGGAGAGTCGATCCTCCTCGTCGAGGATGAAGACCAGATCCGACGCCTCGTCGGTTTGATGTTGGAGTCGACCGGCTACACCGTGCTCAGCGCCGCAGACGCCGCCGCAGCCCTCGACCTCGCCTCCCGATCGCAGGGCCCCGTGGCGCTGCTCCTCACCGACATCGTGATGCCCGGCCTCAGCGGCCGAGAGCTCGCCGCCCGGCTCTGCGCGACGCACCCGACCTTGCGGGTCCTCTTCATGTCCGGGAACGCCGATGACGCGCGCGCGGTGCGAGACCAGGGTGCGCCGGGTTGGGGCTACCTCCAGAAGCCGTTCCGGATGGAGACGCTGCTGCAGAAGGTCCGTGCCCTCCTCGATCTGCCGCTCCCCGCCGCTTCCCCCCCCGCTTCCCCCGCCGCTTCCCCCGCCGCTCTGCCCCACGCGCCCTGACGGCGCGCTCCGCCTCAGTCTTCGTCGGCGGACGACCACTTGGCGCCGAGCGGCTTCCGACGGTCTTGGATGGGGATGTCCGCCCAGTGGATGCGCACGGAGGAGCCTGGATCATCGGCGTTCTCGTAGACGGTGTGCCAGCCGTCCGGCAAGGCCGGGTGGAGCCGCTCGAAGAGCATCCGGGCGTCGCGCGGTGAGAGGTTCACGCAGCCGTGGCTCGCCCAATTTCCGTAGCCCCAATGCCAGTATGCGGCGTGCAGCGCGTATCGATAGCCAAAGTGCATCGTCCAGGGCACGGCCTCGACGAGGTACTTCTCGGCCTCCTCCGCGTCGTCTCGGCTCGCCATGTCCACCCAGGACATCTTGTCGCCGAGGCGGAAGATGCCCTGCGGCGTGCCGTGACCGGGCTTTCCGGTGGAGACGAGGGTGATGAAGACCGGCTCGTCGCCCTCCCAGAGGGTGAGCATCTGCTGGCTGACGTCGATGTCCACCCACAGGCTCCCGGGCTCGATCTCCGGCGGACGGGGCCAGGAGATCCAGCGACGGACCCCCTTCCGCTCGTCGACCCAGCCGTCCTGGCCCGGGCCTAGCGCGTCGGGGACCCGGAAGATGTGCCCTTCGGGATCGACGGGCGTGGCGTCGACGTCGAAGCGGGCGTGGTACTCGAGGGTCTGCACGACCGGCGCGTCAGCGGTGGGGCCGGAGAGCAGGGGAGCTCCCTTGTACCCATGCACCCAGGCCACGGTCTTCCCGGGGGGGAGCGGGTCAAGGCCGAGGTCCCGACCGTGGAAGTCGCTGACCGAGTAGAGGAAGATCCCGCTTGAGGGGATGACCTTGCCGTCCGAGCGCACGAGGACCTCACCCCGTCGGGTGTCCTTGACCGAGGTGAAGTGGAACTTCTGCTTCGGATCGAGCTGGTCCTCTGAGATCTCGCCGTTCTTCTCGAAGACGCGCGCCCCGTCGTAGAAGACACCCTGCCAGCGCCGCCATCGCTTGCCGTAGATGAAGGGGACGAGCGGCGCGGTGTCGTCGGAGGCCGCCCTCTCCCACTTCCCCGTCTTGAGGTAGGTCTCGAACTCGGCCGGGCTCGGATGATCAAAGCGGGTGAGCCGCGGAAGGGGGTAGGGAGGGTCGGTGGTGGGGGTCGTGCCGTCGAGGCAAGCGTAGCCCTCCCCCTCGAGGCGCCCCCAGCCCTCCTTCGTACATCCACGGCCGGGCACCCGGCCCGGCACCCGGTCCTGCACCTCGACCACCTCGCCGCGGTGGGCGACGCCCCGCCGGGGCGAGGAGGTGGCGGGCTCGGTGTAGATGACCAACCCGACCTTCACCTTGCGGTACTCTCCCGGAGGCGCCTCGGGGAGGAGCTTCTCCTCGGACACCGCCCGGGCATCGCCAATCAAAGGAACAGGCGCGCCGTCGACGACGAGGGATAGCCAAAGAGACGCGTACAGCATGAACCCGGTCTCTCGCTGGACCCGCGGCGTCCACGGGGCTGTGGACCGCAGCTTCGGGTCGGTGGCTGGGCGGTCGGAGCCCTAACCGAGGGCGAGGGCCGGCGCCGGTCTGGTTCCGGGGGGCGAGGGGCGACCGGCCGGCAAGCGCCGAGCCTCCCCGCCCGGGCTATGGACGCCCCCATGACCACCCTCCTCGTCACCGGTGGAGCCGGCTTCATCGGCTCGAACTTCATCCTCGCGCTGCGGCGGTGGCGGCCGGAGTGGCGGATTCGGAACCTCGATCTTCTGACCTACGCGGGCAATCGAGACGGGCTCCCCGAGGATGCCCGCTGCACCTTCCTGCATGGTGACGTCGCCGATCCGGCCGTGGTCAAGGAGGCGCTCCGCGGCGTGGACGCCGTCGTGCACTTCGCCGCCGAGTCCCACGTCGACCGCTCGCTCACCGATCCGGCTCCCTTCATCCGCACAAACCTCCAAGGGACGCAGATGCTCCTCGACGGGGCGCGCCGCGCGGGCGTCCAGCGCTTCGTTCAGATCTCCACCGACGAGGTCTATGGGTCCGCCGGCCCCGACGAGCGCTTCGATGAGGGGGCGCAACTCTGCCCGAACAACCCCTACGCCGCGTCCAAGGCGGGGGCCGACCTCCTCGTGCGCGCGGCGGCTCAGAGCGGCGGCCTCGATGTGGTGATCACGCGCTGCTCGAACAACTATGGGCCGCGCCAGCACCCCGAGAAGCTGATCCCTCGGATGATCGCGCGGGCGCTCCAGGGGAAGGAGCTCCCCCTCTTCGGCGACGGTCTGCACCGGCGGGACTGGATCCACGTCGAGGACCACTGCGCCGGCGTGCTCGCAGCCTTGGAGCGGGGCGTCGCCGGAGAGATCTACAACCTCGCCGCCGGTGCAGAGCGGAGCAACCGAGAGCTGGTCGGCGACCTGCTCACTCTGCTCGACCGCCCAGACGCCGTGGTCGCCCTCGTGCGCGACCGCCCCGGCCACGATCGCCGCTACGCGATGCGCAGTGACAAGGCGGCGCGCGCGCTCGGCTGGGCGCCACGGTGGGGCCTCGCCGAGGGGCTGCCTGCGACGGTGCGCTGGTACCTCGAGCACGAGGCCTGGTGGGCGGGCCGGGCCAGCTGAGGGCGCGCGCGCTCCGCTCAGCCGGCCGAGGCCAGCGAGAGCAGGGGACGGAGCACGGCGCCGTCGATGTCCTCGACGCCCGAGAAGGAGAGGTGCCGATGTTCCCCCTCTCCCTCGAGGGCGGCCTCGGGATCGGGCAAGCGCGCGCCGTGGGTGAAGCCGAGCTCCACCGCGTCCCGTCGGGCGCGGATCCAGAGCAGGGGCACCGGCGCGCCGTAGACGATCTGCCCGGACCGCAGCGACGCCTGGAGATCGGGCCGCGCTTCGTGGATCAGGCCCTGGATCGCCCGGATCACCTCCGGCCTCCAGTCGTCCAGGTTGTCGATGAATTCGTCGATGGTGACCGGCATGAGATCAAGGCCAGAAGAGGAGCACGGTGAGGAGGGCGCCGACGAGGCCCACGAGGAGTGGACCGTCGAGGAAGTAACCGTAGATCATCAAGATCAGGCCGATGGCCACCTTCCGCATGTCGGACCGCTTGCGCCCATGACGAAAGGCCGACCAACCGATGACGCTGAAGGCGAAGCTCAGGGCGAAGCTGGCCAGATCGATTTCCACGGAGCACTCCGGGGAGCGCCGGTGTGAGCCGGCGGGGGAGCAGCGGTCGATGGGGCGCGGGTGGCGAAGATCGGTAGGAACCCGTAGCCCGCGTGAAAGCTTCCCCATCCGAGGGACAGCGGCGCTCGGGCGACCGGCCCGCGCGAGGCCCGCGGCCGTGGCAAGCTGTGACCCCGCGCTGGAGCCCCGTGCCTCCCCCCCGAACACCGCCGCTGCGCCGAGCCCTCTGGCTCCTGCTCACCTGCCTATCGCTCGGCGGCGCGAGCCCCGCGCCGGTCCCGGCGCCGGACATCGTCGAGCGGCCTCTCCCCTGGGGCGACGAGAAGCGTGACCTCACCGTCGCTTACCTGGGCGCCCACCGCACCGCGCCCCTCCACGGGGACCCCGAGCTCGACACGCACATGGTGCCCCGGGTGGTGGTGCTGCACTGGACCGCGGGCGGCAGCGCCCAGAGCGCGTGGAACACCTTCGCAGCGCCCCGCCTCGCAGGGCGCCCAGAGCTGCGCAAGGGGGGCGACCTCAACGTCGGCGCTCACTACGTGGTCGACCGGGACGGCACGATCTGGAGGCTGGCCCCAGATGAGCGCGTGCTCCGCCACTGCGTGGGCCTCAACCACATCGCGATCGGCGTCGAGAACGTGGGCGGTCAGGCCGGGATGCCGCTGACCCCGGCCCAGGTGAAGGCCGACGCCGCGCTCGTCCGTTGGCTGGCCTCCGTGCACCCGATCACGCACCTGATCGGGCACCTCGAGTACCAAAGCCTGGAAGGACACTCGTACTTCGAAGAGAAGGACCCGACCTACCGCACGAAGAAGCCCGATCCCGGGGCCCCCTTCATGGCGGCGGTCCGCGCCGAGCTCGCCGATCTGGGGTTGCTGGGGCCCCCGCCGAAGGCACCGAAGCCGGCGCCCACCCCACGTGGGGCCCCGGACGCTCAGTTCACGGTGCCTTGAACAGACGAGACCTCGCTCGAGCTCGCGCTCGAGGGCCAGGAGATCGCGAACTCGGCGCGACGGTTCTCGGACCAGGCCGTCTCGGTGGCCTGGTTCATCAGGGGACGCTCCTCGCCGTACGAGATCGTCTTGACGCGGGAAGGCGCCACCCCCTGGCTGGTGAGCACCTTGCGGACGGCGTCGGCCCGCTTGGAGCCGAGGGCCATGTTGTACTCGGTGGTGCCCCGCTCATCACAGTGCCCCTGCACCTGGAGGGTGAGGTTCGGGTGGTCGGACATGATCTTGGCGTTAGCGGCGAGGGCGTCGCGGGCCGAGGCGTTGACGGAGTAAGAGTCGTAGTCGAAGTTCACGCGGATGAAGTTCTGCTTCATCTCCTGAACCTCCTCCGGGACGGCCTCCGTGCGGGCCACCGGGGCGGCCGGCTCTTCGAAGGGGACCTCCGTGGCGACGGGCTTCTTGCGACAGGCAGCGGCCAGGACGACGAGAAAGACGAGACGGGTGATGTTGGACATGGGTGACTCCGTGAAGCTCAGCGCAGGAAGGTCGGTCTCCGACCAGCCGATGCTCCACTTTTTCTTGGGGACGGCGCCTTTGGGGCCTAAGACATAGCGTGGGGCGCTCCTCGCGGCGCGAAGGGGGCGGCAGAAGCGGCACAAACCATGACGCTGTGCGGTCGCGCCCCCGCGCTCAACGCTCGGCGCCCGTCTCGAGGCCAAGGTGGGAGAGCATGCGCTCCACCCGCAGGGCCACGGTGTGGTGTGCGAGCACGTGGGCGCGGCCCTGGTCGGCGATCTGACGGCGGAGCTCGGGACGCTCGAGGTAGAAGCGAGCTTTGTCTACCAGCTCCTCCCCGTTGGCCCACACATCGAGGTGAACACCGGGCTCGAAGAGCGCGCGGAGGGCCGGGGAGTCTTCGGCGAGCAGGAAGCCGCCGCAGGCCAGCACGTCGAAGACCCGCATGGTGACGATATCGAGCTGGTAGAAGCGCCCGATGTCGATGTTGACGGAGGAGGTCGAGTAGATGCGAGTGAGCTGGTCCCAGTGACCTGCGTAGCCCATCCATCGGGCGCCGAAGGGGGCGGTGCGGGCCCACCCGTCGTCTCCCCAGACCTTCACCCCGAGGGGCCCGAGTCGAGCGATGAGGCTCAAGCGGCGCTCCGCCGCGGCCACCTCTCCGAGCAGGATCGAGGTGTCCGCGAGCTCTTCAAAGTGATCGCGGAGGCCGGGGAAGGCTCCGTCCACCAGGGCCTCGATCTGGTAGTGCGCGAGATCCGCGCGCTGGAGGGCGAGCAGCTGGTCGACAAGCTGGCGGCAGCCCTCGGTCTCCCCTCGGCCGGACCAGCGCTGCCAGCGCTCCACGAACTCGCCGATCATCTCGGCGGAAGATCGCACCATGCTGTTGCCCACGAAGCTCAGCCCGGGGGGCTCCTCACCGGGCCGGGCAGCGACGGGGTGGCGGACCGTCGGGTTGGCCGCGAGGGGCAGGTGTTCGACGTTCTCGAAGCCCGCCTCCCGGAGCGCGGCCACCCGCGACGCGCGCCACGTGAAGAAGTGGAGCCGCTCGGTGGAGCCGGGCGCGGCGGAGAGGCGGCTCATCGTCGGGTCCACCTCCCAGATGAGGCCGGGCACGCCGGCTTCTGCGATGAGCTCCGCGATGCCGTTCGCGTAATTGACGCCGATCACGAAGGCCGGAGCGAGGCGCCGAGCGACGCGGAGCAGCTCATCGCGCCCCCAACGCTGACCGTCCCACCAGAACGGGCGATACCCGCGCCCCTGAAGCTGCTCGATGAGGTCGCCCACAAAAAGCTCCCCCACGATCATCAGGGCGAAGGGGGCGCCGCGGGGGGCGTCAAACAGCGAGCGTTCGAGGCCGTAGACGCGCTCCATCACCGGGTGAGGGAGGGGCTCGACGTCGAGGTGATCGATGAGATCGGCGTTGAGCGCCAGGCGGAGCCGCCCGGTCGCGAGGGCGATCTGCCAGTCGTAGCGGGAGAGGGCGACCCGGAGGAGGAAGGGGTCTCGCTCCCAGAGGATAAGCCGCTCCAAGGCCGGTGAGCGGAGAGCGGCCTCCGGGAGCTCACCCAGGCCTGCGCCGATCATCAGCACTTCGCCGTGGCGACCGTGTAGGGCGGCGGTGGCGGCCTCGGGGCTGAGCGCGAGCGGGAGGAACCCACGCCCCACCGAGAGGTGGGGCGTCCCCGCGCCGTCGACCTCGATGTGGTGGTCTCCGCAGGGCTCGCGAAGGCGGCGGGCGACGCCGGGATCGAGCAGACTTGCGGCCCTGAGGTTGCGCTCGAGGCGCGCGGACTGGTCGGGGCTGAGCTGGAGCGGGGGCATCGGTGGCATCGGACCAGAGCGACGGGGGCGCGAACGTAGCCGACGGCCCACCGTTCGGCACCGCGCCGTGAACTGCGGCGCACCCCGGTGAACCGGTTCGCCATCCGCAGCCCTCGCCCCGCCCACAAACGCCCACAGGCGCCCACACGGCCCTTTGAAGGTGGCACAGCGATTGCTAAGAGTCCCCTCGTTGGTTCGAGCTCGCCTTCGTCGGTTAGTGGGCGTCTGCGTCAGGACGCCCCTTGGAGGTCCCTTTGTTGTCCTTTGCCCCCCGTGTCAACGCCCCGGAGAGCCGCATCGCCCCGACACCCGAGGCTGGCCCCCAGGACCGCACCGCCGGGAACGGGGCGCGGCTGGCTGAGCTGGGGCTCAGCCAGGGAGACCAGCTGGGCGGCGGATCGCAGGGCCTCGGCCCGATCGAGGCGGGGCTCTCCGGGATGGGAAATGTCGCGGCCCCCGCCGTCACCGCGCCCAACGGCGGGGGCGCCCGGCCGATGATCCGCATGGGCAGCAACGGACCTTCGGTGACCGAGTGCCAGCGGCGGCTCAACCTGCACGGCGCCGACCTTCACGAGGACGGCCAATTCGGCCCGCTCACCGACGCCGCGGTCCGCGAGTTCCAAGGCCGGTCGGCTCTCGTGGCGGACGGCGTCGTGGGCCCGCTGACCTGGTCTGCACTCGACCAGGGCCTCGGCCCGCTCGGCCACGGCGGCGCGCCGGGCTCCCAGCATCAGGTCGCGCCAGCCGGAGGCTCGGCCACCGGAGAGCGCCTGCTCGATGAGAGCAACTTCCTCATCCACTGCATCACCGCCGACAGCTCGGAGCTCGCGCCCTACGTCTCGATGGGCGCCCTGGACACCGATCTCGCCTCGACGCTGGCCGGCATGCGCGACCTCGACGGCGACGCCTACTACTCCTACGAGCTCGCCATCGAGGGCCTCTCGGACGCGTCCCTGCTCGGCATCGTGCACCAGTCCTCGCTCCCCAGCCTCCTCAACCGCCGCCTGTCGCCGAACGACCCCGACCGGGCCACCTTCGCGGCGGCGCGGGCGACCAGCAAGGGGGCGGTCTGCTATTGGAGCCGGGACGGCGCCCGCGCCTTGATCGTCGTGGCCGACGATCACTCGTACTCGAGCCGCAGCGAGGCCCTGTCGCTCGCCCACGAGCTCAACCACTTCCGCAACCGGGGCGCCCCCACCAAGGCCGTGGAGGCCGACCAGAGCCGCGATCTGGCAGGGACCGGCACCACGCTCACCGCCGCCCAGCTCGCCGAGACGCGGCGCGCCTTCGTTCATGAGGTGGTGGCGCGGCACGTCGAGTGGTGGGCCGCGTGGGACATCCGGAACAACCGCACCGGCGCCTCCAGCGCCGACACCGTGATGCCAGCGCCCGGCGCGCTGCTCCAAGACTGCCTCACGCTCGCGATCGACGCCGCGACGACCTCGGGCTCCGTCTACGATCCCTATGGCTACTGGGCGAGCCTGATCAACAAGCCGGACTCGAGCCTCGATGACCAGGTCAAGGGCTGGATCCAGCTCGTGCACCACGAGACCTTCTCCGGCAATCCCTACCGAGACATCCTCATCAAGATGAACTTCGCTGCCGCTGCAGTCGCGACCCCGATCCCGCCCGGCGACGGGCTCGACGGCGACATCTGATCGCGGCCCGGCGAGCGATCAGGGGGCCGAGACCACGAGCGTGCCGTTCGAGCCCCCGAAGCCGAAGGCGTTCGTCATCGCGTGCCGGATCCGCCGCTCGTGGGCCACGTTCTGAACATGGTTGAGCGCGCAGGCGGGATCGGGCTCGTCGAGGTTGATGGTGGGAGGCAGGATGCCGTCTCGGACCGCCAACACGCAGAGGATGGCCTCGACCGCGCCGCAGGCCGCCACGAGGTGGCCCATCATGCTCTTGGTCGAGGAGACGGAGACCTGCTGGGCGAGGTGGCCGAAGGCCCGCTCGATGCCGCGGGTCTCGCTGGCGTCGTTCATCGGCGTGCTGGTGCCATGGGCGTTGATGTAGCCGATCTCCTCGGGGAGGAGCCCGGCGTCGAGCAGTCCAGCGGTCATGGCGGAGCCGGCGCCGCGCCCGTCGGGGGGGGAGTCCGTGATGCGGTAAGCGTTGCAGGAGCAACCGAAGCCCGAGAGCTCGCCCAGGATGGTCGCGCCGCGGCGCATGGCCCGCCCGCGCTCCTCGAGCACGAGGAAGCCCGCGCCCTCGCCGAGGACGAAGCCGTCTCGCCCGATGTCAAAGGGGCGGCTGGCCCGGGTGGGCTCGTCGTTCCGGGTAGAGAGGGCGCCGAGCAAGGAGAAGCCGGTGACCATGATCGGATCGACCAGCACATCGACCCCGCCGACCAGCATGGCGTCTGCGTCGCCCCGCCGGATGGAGAGCATGCCCTCGCCGACGGCCTGTGAGGAGCTTGTACACGCGGTGGAGATGGTGCTCCGCGGGCCAGTGGCGCCGATCAGGGCCGAGAGGAAGCGGGTGGGGGCGTCCGGAGACATCCGCTGGAGGTCGTGGGCGACCGGCAGGATGCCGCCGCAGACCTGGGCGGAGGTCTCGGCGAGGGGAGGGCGGGAGGCCTCCGAGCCGATGCACACGCCCACCCGGGGCCCACCTTCGGTGAGGCCAGCCATGTCGAGGGCCTCCCGGGCCGCCGCGACCGCGAGGCGACCCTTGAGGTCAGCGGCGAGGTAGGCGACACCCGGAGGCAGGGCCACGCTGGGGCCGGGGTCTGCCACTTCGGCGGCGAACTGTACAGGGAAGCGGCTGGCGTCAAAGCGCCGGATGGGGCCGACGGCGTTCTCCCCGCGCAGGACAGCCTCCCAGCTCCGGTTCACCCCTCGCCCGAGCGGTGTGATCATCCCGATCCCGGTGACGACGACACGACGACGATCCTGAATCATCAGAAGTCCCCAGGGAAGGCGGGCCAGAGCCGGAGGAGCTCAGCACGCTCGGCCGCCTCCACCGTGAGGCGGTCCCCCTCGTTACTGAGCGGGACGGCGTTGAAGACGAAGATCTGCTGCGCGACCGCGTGGACCTTGCCGTTCACGCTGGCCTTCACCTCGCAGGCGGCCATCTCGTCGCGCAAGTGGACGATGCGGGTGTCGAGCACGACGCGCTCCTCCGGCCGAATGAACTTCCGGAATTTCACCCCTTCCATCATGCTCAAGATGGGGAAGGGCCAATCTCCGCGCTGCTGACGGACCGTGTAGCCGATCAGCTTCCCGGAGAGCTGAGCCAGCGACTCGAGCGTGAGTACACCGGGCACCACCGGGAATTTCGGAAAGTGATCCTCGAAGAAGGGGAGCGAGGCAGACCAGACGCGGAAGCCGCGGGCCCGCTCGCCGACCACGAGCTCTTCGATTCCATCCAGCAAGCCCCACCGCATCCGCAGCCCTCCGCGCGCGGCACTCTATCCGTCGCGGCCGCCGGACGGGGGCGACCGCACCGGGTATACTGAGCGGGTCTCGCTGCCGGAGTCTCCTGTGACGGCCTCCCGTACCTTTCGCCTTAGCCCGCCCCTTGTCCACCTGGGGGCGAGCGCCGCCACGCTGGTCCTCGTGGGGTGCTCCAAGCCGTACGCCGATCTCGCGGCCCTCGACTTCTCCGAGGTGCCCTACGAGAGCCCATACCTCCGCGCCGATGACGCGGTGGTCAGCGCCTACGATCTCGACATCGCCTGCCCGGACGGCGAACCAGCCCGCGTCTTCGCCGTGTACCGCACCGGCAACGAGGGGAACGCGCCCGTCGCGATCGTCCTGCACTCGGGCGCCTTCGACTACGTCGTGGATCCCGATCCCACCAACGCCGTCGGCGGCGTGCACTACCAGGGCGACTCCCGGCTGAGCCGGGGCTGGGCCGTCGGGAAGGTGGCCGAGACCCTGGGGATGGCCGGCGCCGAGGTCGATCCCTCCGAGCAGAACCTCGGCACGCTCACCGCCGCCCTCACCGACGCCGGCTTCGTGCAGCTCTACCCCGGAAATTGCTGGGGAGACCTTTGGCACAACGAGGAGGGCTATCAGGACGGTCCCTCGGAAGAGGAGGGCTTCGATCGGAACGGGCGCTCTGTCGCCTACTGGATGTTGAAGTCGATCTTCGAGCCCTCCTTCCGGGCCGATCGCGGCATCGACCTCGCGAACGCAGGCGGCATCGACACCAACCAGATCTACCTGCTCGGCCTCGGCGATGGCGCCCGAGGCGTGGTGGAGGTGTTGAACCACCCCGACGTGCCGAAGCCAGCCGGCATCCTCCTCGACAGCCCCCCCGACCGTCTGAGCGCCTATTACGGCGACTCCCAGACCTTCGCGGATGAGATCGTGGGGATCGAGCGTATCTTCGGCGCAGACAACATCCCCGCGCTCGACACTTGGTCGCTGTACGGCACGAGCGAGGCCGTCCTCCCACCGCGGATCGCCTACATCTGGTCGAGCGCCGACACCCGCCAGCCGATCGGCACCTCGGACGCCACCGCCGCGCGCATCTCCGCCATCGACACCGCATGGGTGGCCGACATCGGCGACGCCGCGCATGTCTTCTCCAACCAGGACGAGCAGCTCGCCTTGGACGCGGTCGAGTACTTGCTCCAGGGCACCAAGCCCCCGGAGCGCTGACCGCGGCCGGCAGGGGCGGCGAGGGCGAGGCCGGGGCCGGAGTACGGCGCCCGCCTCACTCCCTCGGTAGGGCGGGGCGGCGACGGAGTGGCGCTCAGGTCACGTCGTAGCGCAGGCGCATCTTCTGGCCCTTGCGGGTGATGTCGACCTTCAGGACGTCCTTCCGCTTCACCTTCCGGAAGGCGCCGAGCGCCTGGGCGATGGTGGTGACCTCCTTGTTGTTCACGGCGTGGATGACGTCGTTGTTGCGCAGCCCGGCCTGGTGGAGCGGGCTCCCGCAGCGCATGTGCTTGACGATGAAGCCGTCCACATCGCCCTCGCCGTCCTTGTGCCAGTAGGTGGCCGCGAGCTTCATCGCCTGGTTCATGTGGCTGGCGTAGAACTCGATCAGCTCTCGGTCGACCTCAAAGCTCGCGGGGCCCGTGGGGTTGATGCGGGCGTCGTCGGGCAGGCACTTCTTCTTCTTCTTGCCACCGCCGCCAGCGCCGCCGCCCGCAGGCGGGGGAGCACCGCCCGCGACCACGGCCTCCTCGTCCTCTTCGTCTTCACCGTCCTGCTCGGCGCCCGGGACGGCGTCGGGCACCGGGGCCTCCTCGGCGGGCTTGGTGGGGTCCTTCACCGCGAACGGATCGGGGGCGGCGCTGGAGCGCGGCGCCCGGGCCTCGACCGCGGGCTCTGCCTCGGCGTCGATGTTGGGGACGTCGGTGGGCACGTCGGTGTAGCCGCCGTCGAAGGAGACCTCGGCGCCGTCGAGGTAATTGCCCTCGTCCCCGGAGCCGCCGTCCAAGAACTCCTCCAGGTCACCGACCGGCAACATCGAGATGATGAACATGATCGCCGACCAGCCCAGCACGACGAAGTAGGCCTCGGCGAGGAAGGGGTCGATCAAGCGAAGGCGCCTCTTCTCAGGCGCGGTCTTCACGGGCGGGACACCCTCGTCCATCACTTGACCTCTGGGCGGTTGAACATCATGTCGCCGCCGGCGGAGCGCAGGTAGAGGAGACATAGCCCGCGGTGCTTTTATTTCACCCTCTGCGGGCCGGGGTGAGCATCGCCCCTGCGTACCTTGAGTCGGCGAGCCCCCCGCGCTATTGTCGATTGTCTCCTACAGAAGCAACCCTCGGGTCCCTTCGGCCGCGGGGTACAGAACGGGAAGATCATCCGTGAGATACCCGTGAACCACCGGAAGTTCAAGGTCCTGGAGACGCTCGGTAGGGGCGGCTTCGGCACGGTGTACCGCGCTGAGATGACCGACGCAGGCGGCTTCTCGAAGCAGGTCGCCCTCAAGGTGATGCACTACGAAGGGAGCGCCTCCACCGACATCGCACGTCGGATGCGCGATGAGGCCCGCGTGCTCGGGCTCATCCGCCACCGCTCGGTGGTGGGGGTCAACAGCCTCGTCCCGCTCCGCGAGGGTTGGGGCGTGGTGATGGAGTTCATCGACGGCGTCGATCTCTCCTTCATCATCAAGTTCGCGCTGCCGCCGGTCGGCACGAGCCTCGAGATCATCGAGGAGGTCGCCGGGGCCCTCGACGCCGCCTACACCGTGCGGGTGCAGGACACCGGGGAGGCCCTGCGCCTCGTCCACCGGGACATCAAGCCCAGCAACGTGCGCATCACCCGTCAGGGAGAGGCGAAGCTGCTCGACTTCGGGGTGGCCCGGGCCGAGTTCTCCACACGAGAGTCCAAGGAGAGCGGCGACTTCGTGATGGGCTCGGTGCGCTACATGGCCCCTGAGCGGCGCACCGGCGTCGAGGGCCACAAGGGCGACGTCTACGCCCTCGGCATCGTGCTGGCCAACCTCCTCACCGGCAAGCGCTTCCCGGAGCCGCCGGTGCGGGAGGCGGAGCACGCCACCTTCCTCACCACGGTGCTCGACACCGTGAGGAGCGCGCTCAACCGCTCCGAGCATGCCGAGATTCGCGCCGCCGCTCACCCGATCCAGAGCCTGCTGCTCGAGATGATGGCCTACGAGCCAGCGGATCGGCCGGACGCCCAGAGCGTTGAGCGGGTCTGCCGGCGCATCCGCTCCGGCACCCCGACGCCCTGGCTCCGTGACTGGGCCGACTCCGCGGTGCCGCGCCTGCTCGTCCGCGAGGCCGAGACCCGCGAGAAGGGTGACAGCGCCGATATCGGCCGCGTCCTGGTCGAGCAGTCGGCGGGTGACACCCAGCCGATGGTCGACCCACCGGGTGGGAGCGCCCGCGGCCGCCCGGACCGCAGCGATCCCGGCACCCCGGTGTTCGGCACGCGGGTCCAGGGCACGGTCAGTCGGGACGGGCCGCGCTCCGAGCCTCCCCACCGGGGCACCATCACGCCCCCGCCGCCTCCGCCGCGCGGACTCCTCGACGCCGTGCCCCGCAGGGCCTTCGTCGGGGTGATCCTGGTTCAGGGGTTGGTCATCGTGCTGCTGCTCGTCCTTCACGTGGTCCGCTGAGGCGATGGCACGTCGATCTCGAGCCCGCCTGCTCGGGGCCGTGATCGAGAAGGAGCTCAAGGAGGGGCTGCGCGACACCAACGTGCTGCTCTTCTCCTTCGGCGTGCCGCTGCTGCTGTACCCCTTGCTCTCGTGGGGAGGGATCCAGCTCGCGATGCTGGAAGACGGAGTGAGGGAGCAGGATCCGCCCAGGGTCTTCGCGCAGGGCCCCGATGACCTCGTGGAGGCCTTCTCCGAGGAGCCCTTCCGTCGGGTAGACCTCGCCGAAGGCCTCACCCCGGAGCGAGCCCTCGCAGCGGGAGAGCTCGATCTCGTGCTCATCGAGTCTGGCGGGCCGGGCGGGGAGGTCGAGGTCTTACACCGCTCGAACCTGCCGCGCTCGGCCGGCGCCCTCGCCCTCGCCGAGGGGCGCTTGGGCGAGCTCCGAGGGCAGCGCGCCCAGGGGCTCGCGGCCCTGCTCGGAGATCCGAGCCTCGCCGAGGATCCCTGGTCGATCGAGCCGGAGGACGTCTCGCCGCCGGGTCGCTTCTTCGCCTCCTTGATGGGCCTCATCCTGCCCGCGACCCTGATCTCCAGCTTGATCCTCTCGGGTCTCTACCCGGCCGCGGAGGCCATCACCGGGGAGCGGGAGCGCGGCACCCTCGAGACCACCCTGGTCGCCGCCGCCCCGCGGCGCTGGGTGGCGCTGGGAAAGGTGGTGGCCGTGAGCGTGATGATGGGGATCTCCATCCTCGGAAACGCCGTGGGGATGGCGCTGACCACCGGCTCTTTGCTCGCGAGCTTGAGCGCGGACGCAGAGCGCGTCCCCCTCGACGTGGATCTGTCGCAGCTCCTCGTCGCCGTACCCGTGATGGCGAGCGCGATGCTCGCGGTGGTCGGCCTGCTGCTCCTCTCGATGATCCCCGCCAAGACGCTCAAGGAGGCAACTACGCTGGGATCGGCCTCTACGCTCCTCTTCCTGCTGCCCTCGCTCGGCCTGGTGGTGGGGCAGGCGGAGCTCACGCTCGGCGCCGCAACACTCCCCGTCGGCAACGCCGCCTTGATCCTCCGGGACGCGCTCTCGGCGGAGGGCGCCGCGCCGCACCTCGCGCTGCTCGCCGCCGCGGTCAACCTCTCGGTGGCGCTGGGCACCATCTCGCTCGCCGCCGCGCTGCTCGGCCGCGAGTCCACCCTGTTCGGCGAGCGGCCGCGCTGGCTCTCTCGCCTGCTGGAGCGTGGTCGATGAGGCCGGTCCGGGTCGAGGCCAAGGGCCTCGTCAAGCGCTTTTACACCCCCGAGCCCGTGGTCGCCGTGCGGGGGATCTCCTTCCATTGCGAGGCAGGCGAGGTGCTCGGCCTGCTCGGCCCCAACGGCGCCGGAAAGACGACGACGCTGCGGATGCTCACCACGCTCATCCGACCCGACGAAGGCACGGCGATCATCGACGGGCACGACATCTGCGACGATCCGGCCGGGGTGAGGGGGGCCATCGGCTACCTCTCGACCTCGACCGGGCTCTACGGCCGGCTCACCGCAGAGGAGATGATCCGGTACTTCGCCGAGCTCCAAGGGGTGGAGGAGCCCGCCCGTCGCACCGCGGAGCTCCTCGACCGCCTCGACATCCGCCCCTTCGCCGGCCAGCGCTGCGACCGCCTCAGCACCGGCATGAAGCAGAAGGTCTCGATCGCCCGGGCCATCGTGCACGACCCGCCGGTGCTCATCCTCGACGAGCCCACCAACGGCCTCGACGTGCTCGTCGCCCAGACCGTCCTCGGCTTCATCGAGCAGAGCCGGGAGGCGGGGCGGGCCGTCTTGCTCTCCACCCACATCATGAGCGAGGCCCAGCGCCTCTGCGACCGCATCGCGATCATCCACGGCGGTCGCATCCTCGCCCTGGGCACCTTGGAGGCGCTGCGCGATCAGAGCGGGGAGCGTGAGCTGGAGCGGATCTTCGTGCGCCTCGTCGAGGCGGATCGGTGAGCCTCGCCGGCGACACGCGTCGCATCCTCCGCGGCGAGCTGCGGGTCCTCCTCAAGGACCCCTTCGCCCTGCTGTTGGCGGTCGGCCTGCCCCTCTTGATGACGCCGCTGCTGCTGGGCCTGGGGAGCCGGGCTGAGCAGGCGGCCGTCGCGCGGCAGGAGACCGAGCCCCTCCGCGTGCGGTCGAGCCCCGACCTCGCCGCGTGGCTGAAGGAGGACGACCACATCGAGCTCGTGGCCGAGGGCGCGCTGGCTGGCACCGCAGAGGCGGAGACCGCCAGCGAGATCGTACACGCGATCGTGGTCCTGCCCGCGAACGGCGCCGGGGCGATCATCCGATACGCCGCCTCCAGCGCCCAGGGCCGCACCGCCTCCGCTCGCCTCACCGCGGTGCTGGAGCGAGGCCGGCGGGCCGAGCAGGACGAGCGGTGGGCGACCGCCGGCTCACCGATCGGCCCCGACGAGCTCGTGCAGGTGCGCACCGTGGACGGGCTCAGCGCCGAGGAGCGCGATGGCCTCCGCCTCGGACGCTTGCTCCCGGCCCTGCTCGTCTTCCTGCTGGGCTCCGCCAGCCTCTACACCGCCCTCGATCTCTTCGCGGGCGAGAAGGAGCGGGGCACCCTCGAGACCCTGCTCACCACCCGGGTCGACCGGCGGGCCGTGGTGCTCGGCAAGGGCGCCGTGGTGCTTGGCTTCACGCTGCTGGTGGGCCTCCTCGGCCTCCTGACCCTCCAGATCGGCTTGAGCTATGGCCTGCTCGCGGGGGCCGCGGGCAACGGGGGGGGCGTAGTGGAGAGCGTCGGGGTGAGCGGCGGGCTGCTCGGCCTGAGCGCGCTCCTGCTCGTTCCCCTCGCCGGGATGGTGGGCGCCGCCTGCATCCTCGTCGCCAGCGAGGCGCGCGACTACCGGCACGGACAGACCCTCTCCCTGCCGCTGCTGATCGGGCTCCTCGCCCTGGGCGGCGTCGCGGCCTGGCCGGGGTTGTCGCTCGGCCCCTTGACGGCGCTCCTCCCCATCGGCGGCCCCGCCCTCGCCCTCCGAGACGCCGCGGCCGGCGTGCTCGATCCGGCCTTGGGGGCCCTCGCCACCCTCGCGGCCTTCACCGAGGCCGCCGGGCTCCTGTGGCTCGCGCGCGATCGCCTCGGCCGGGAGGCGGTGCTGCTCGGGGAGACCGGCCCCGGGCGCAGGCGCGCCGCCCACCAGTACGGCGCCGACGCCGCCCTGCTCTACGCGCTGGTCCTCGTGCTCTTCTGGTTCTTCGGCCAGCTCGCACAGGCTCGCGATCTCGTGCTGGGGCTGATCTTCACCCAGGTGGTCTTGATCGGCGCGCCGGCGCTGCTCGCCCCCTGGTGGCTGGGCCTCCCCGTGCGGGAGACCCTCGCCCTCCGCCGACCGCGTGGGCGCGACCTCGGGCTGGCGCTCGTCGCGGGCCTCTGCGCGCCGGGCCTCGGGAGCCTCGTCGCCCGCGCCCAGGCCCCGCTCCTCCCGACCTCGAGCGCGATCATCCGCGAATTCGCGGCCGCATTCGAAATCGACCTACCGTTGCCGGTGATCCTGCTCGTCTTCGCGCTGCTGCCGGCGGTCTGCGAGGAGCTGCTCTTCCGCGGGGCCCTCCTCGGTCTGCTCCGCCGGAGCCTGGCGCCGCTCCCCCGGGCCCTCGTCGTGGGTCTGCTCTTCGGGGGGCTGCACATGATGCTGTTTCGCATCGTGCCGACCGGCGCCCTCGGCGTCGTGCTCGGCCTGTTCGCGCTGCGGGGCGGATCGCTGGCGCTCCCGATCGTCATCCACGCGCTCAACAACGGCCTGCTGCTCGCGGGCAGCGAGCTCGGCTGGTTCAGCGAGGATCCGCCACTGGCCTACCAGATCGTGGCGGTTCCACTGCTCGGCCTCTGCCTCTGGGCGACCGGTCGGGGCGCCGAGGGGAGGGGGCCGGAGCGCAGCGCTCAGGAGGCGAGCTCACCGCCGTCGAGCACGAGGGTCTGACCGTTGATGCCGCGGGCGCCCTCGGTGGCGAAGAAGCTGATCGTCTCGGCCAGCTCCTCCACGGTGAAGGCGCGCTTCTGGGGAGACCGATCGCGGAGCAGGCGGAGCACGTCTTCTTCGCTGCGCTCGGCCTTCTCGACGATCTGCGCCACCACGGCGGCCATCAAGGGGCTCTGGACGAAGCCCGGGCAGATCGCGTTGACGGTGACACCCTGATCGCCGACTTCGGCGGCCAACGCCCGCGTGAAGCCGAGCAGGCCCGCCTTCGAGGCGCTGTAGGCCGCGAGGTAGGGCTGGCCCCGCATCGCGTAGACGCTCGAGATGTTGATGATCCGGCCCCAGCCGCGCGACACCATGCCCGGGAGCACCTTGAGCGAGCAGAGGAAGGCGCCAGTGAGGTTCACCTTCAGGTGCTCCTCCCACACCCGCACGTCGGTCTTGGTGACGAGGGAGGTCCGCACCATGCCCGCGTTGTTGACGAGCACGTCCACGGGGCCGGCGGCCATGAAGGCGGCCTCCACGCTCGCGGGGTCACCCACGTCGACCCGCACCGCGTAGGCGCCGATCTCGTCGGCCAGCGGCTCGATCTCGTTGCGGGTTCGCGCCATGAGCGTGACGCGGTAGCCGAGCTCCTTGAAGCGCCGCGCGGTCGCGGCGCCGACGCCGCGGCCCCCTCCGGTCACGACGACATGCTTGGCCTTGGCCATGTTCAACCTCCCAAGAGACGGTTGGATTCAGAAGATCAAGAGTTCACGAGACCGAAGATTCAAAGTGGGCCGCCGGCCGACCGGTAGCCGCCCGCGAAGTAGAGGAGCGGCTCGAGCGCCGCCTTGTCGCGGGCGAGGAGCGCGACGCTCTGCACCGCCCCGATGAAGATGCTGTGGTCGCCGCCATCCGCCCGGTGGTGCAAGGTGCAGTCGAGGCTGGCGAGGCAGCCGCCGATGATCGCGGCCCCGCTCACGGGGCCGCGGCCGAGCTCGAGATCGCTCCACTTGCTGCGACCCGCCTCCCACCAGCCGGCGAAGCGGTTCGAGACCGAGACCTGATCGGCGGAGAGCAGGTTGATCGCGAAGGCGCCCCGGGCCTCGACGAGGCCGTGCGTCAGGTTGGACTTCTTCACACAGACCAGCACCAGCGGCGGATCCAGGGAGAGCGAGGTGAAGGCGCTCGCGGTCATCCCGTGGTCTCCCTCTGGCGTGGCGACCGTCAACACGGTGACCCCGGAGGCGAAGCGGGACATCGCCGCCTTGAAGAGGGCGGCATCCACGGGGAGGGATTCAGGGGGAGGAACAGCCAAGCGGATCACCTGCACAGCAGAGGCGGCCCGTATAACATGGCACCCCCCGATCCTGCCCGGGGCTGTGCCCGGCGCGCGGCCTCGGACGCACCGATCGGCGGTGGGACGATCCCCGCCGTCGGGCCGGGGGGCCACGGGCCCGCCATACCGATGTGCAAACGAGCAGAAGATGTTCCGCGAGCCCCTCCGCATCTCCCGTCCTGCCTTGAAGAACGAGGTCCGCGCGCTGGTCGACCTCGTCTGTCATCGGCCGGAGGGGCACACGCTCCCCCTCGAAGAGATCGTGCGCATGTTGGGGATACGCCTCGCTCCCCGGCTTCAGGAGGAGCTGCGGAGCCGGGGCGATCTCCACTTCGCCGCCGACCACTTCCGAAACCAGGGCCCACCCATCGAGCGAAAGGTCCGCCTGATGGGCTTCGACCTCCAGCTCCACATCGCCCCTGAGCTCCGGGGCACCCTGCAGCGCTTCTCGCACAGCTTCCAGCTCGGCTTTGAGCCAGACCACTCCGTCTCGGGGTCGAAATTTCTGTTCCAGTTCGAGCTTCGACGCATGGACCTCAGCTACGACCGCATCTTCGTCAACTTTGCTGGCGCTCAAGACGTGTTCATCGACCTCGGCTGAACGGTCGGTGAGGTGAGCGGCGGACGAGGGACGGGGAGGTGGGAGAGGCGCTTGGGGGCGAGTCTCGGCGCCCAGCGCGTCGGCTGGTTAGGGGCCAAGGCCATGAGCAACGCACCCACGCCTCCCGTCAGCCCGGATTCAGGCCGGTACCGTCCTCGTTTCAAGCTGAGGGTGGTCACCGCTGCCTCGCTGTTTGACGGGCACGACGCCGCCATCAACATCATGCGTCGCTTGATCCAGGACGGAGGGGTTGAGGTCATCCACCTCGGCCACAACCGCGCGGTGGCCGACATCGTCAAGGCGGCCATCGAAGAGGACGCCGCCGCGATCGCGCTCAGCTCCTACCAGGGCGGCCACATCGAGTTCTTCAAGTACATGGTCGACCTCCTGCGCGAGCAGGGGGCGGGTCATGTCAAGGTCTTCGGCGGCGGCGGCGGCGTGATCGTGGGCGACGAGATCCGCGATCTTCACACCTACGGCGTGGAGCGCATCTATTCCCCCGAGGACGGTCGAAGGCTCGGCCTCATCGGCATGATCGACGACCTCATCCATCGCGCCGACCAGGACCCCGCTCGCCCCGAGGCGCTAGACCTCGACGCCCTCCGCGCCGGCGGAGCGGGCGCGCTGGCCCAGGCCATCACGCTGGTCGAAGAGGGCATCGTTCGCCCGGGGGTCGTGCCCTCCGCCCTCCGCGAGGCCATCGCCGCAGCAGCGGCCCCAGGGGGGAGCGGCGCGCCCGTAGTGGGCATCACCGGCACGGGCGGGGCGGGTAAGAGCTCCCTCACCGATGAGCTGGTGCGTCGTTTCGTCGACGACCAGCCCGAGCGCCGCGTGGCGGTGCTCAGCGTCGATCCCACCCGCCGGCGCACCGGCGGGGCCTTGCTGGGCGATCGCATCCGGATGAACACGGCCCGCCACCCGCGGGTGTTCATGCGCTCGCTGGCCACGCGAGAGGGCGGGGTCGAGCTCTCCGCCGCCATCCCCGAGGCGGTGGCCCTCTGTAAGCTCGCGGGCTTTGACCTCATCATCGTCGAGACGAGCGGCATCGGGCAGGGGAGCAGCGGCATCACCGCCGTCTCCGACATCCACCTGTACGTGATGACGCCCGAGTACGGCGCGCCGAGCCAGCTCGAGAAGATCGACATGCTCGATCACGCAGACCTCGTCGTGCTCAACAAGTTCGACCGGCGCGGCGCCGAAGACGCCATGCGCGACGTCCGTAAGCAGGTGCGCCGCAACCAGGCCGCCTTCACCGTGGCCGATGAGGCCCTGCCCGTCTTCGGCACCATCGCCGCCCAGTTCAATGACCCGGGCGTGAACGCGGTCTACCGTCACCTCCTCGGCTGTGTCGCCGCACGAGACGGTCGCGCCTGGCCCACCACCGTCCCCGACCCCGGCACCCGCGCCAGCCCGCCTCGCCGCATGATCATCCCCCCCGGGCGCACCGGCTACCTCGGCGAGATCAGCCGCACCCTCGAGGGCTACCACGCCTGGATCGAGCAGCAGGCCACCCTCGCCCGGCAGCGCGGACAGCTCGAGGGCGCCGCCCAGCTCATGGGCCCCGAGCTCGCCCCGCAGCTCCGGGCCCGCGCCGCCTCCCTGCCCCTCGATCCGCGGGCGCGGGAGGCCCTGGATGGTTGGGAGGCGCTCGCTCGAGACTACAGCGGCGAGACGCTGGTCTATACGGTGCGCGGCGAGGCGATTCACCAGCCCCTCCGCACGAAGAGCCTCTCCGGGCTGAGCATCCCGCGCGTCTCCTTCCCCCGCTATCAAGACCCCGGTGACCGCCTCTCCTGGTTGATGCGAGAGAACCTCCCGGGGCGCTTCCCGTACACCGCGGGTGTCTTCCCGCTCAAGCGCACCGCCGAGGAGCCGAAGCGGATGTTCGCGGGCGAAGGCGGCCCCGCGCGCACCAACGAGCGTTTCCATTACCTCTGTAAGGGTGAGGGGGTCGCGCGGCTCAGCACCGCCTTCGACTCCGTCACCCTCTACGGTGAAGACCCGCACGAGCGGCCCGACATCTACGGGAAGATCGGCGAGTCTGGCGTAAGTATTGCCACGCTCGACGACATGGCCCTCCTGTACAAGGGCTTTGACCTCTGCTCACCGACCACCTCCGTGTCGATGACCATCAACGGACCGGCGCCCATCATCCTCGCGATGTTCCTCAACACCGCGATTGATCAGCAGGTGGCTGCCTTCGAGGCTCGGGAGGGCCGCCCGCCCAGCGCCGAAGAGATGGCCGCCCTGTCTGCCCGCGCGGTCTCGGTGGTGCGCGGCACCGTCCAGGCAGACATCCTGAAGGAGGACCAGGCGCAGAACACCTGCATCTTCTCGCTCGAGTTCGCCCTCCGCATGATGGGCGATATTCAGCAGTGGTTCATCGACCACAAGGTGCGGAACTACTATTCGGTGTCGGTGAGCGGGTACCACATCGCCGAGGCCGGCGCGAACCCGGTCAGCCAGCTGGCCTTCACGCTGTCGAACGGCTTCACCCTGGTCGAGTATTACCGGGCCCGAGGGATGGCGGTGGACGCCTTCGCTCCCAACCTCTCGTTCTTCTTCTCGAACGGGATGGATCCGGAGTACACCGTGCTCGGCCGGGTGGCGCGCCGCATCTGGGCCGTGGCCATGGACCGCCTCTACGGCGCCAGCCCGCGCAGCCAGCAGCTCAAGTACCACATCCAGACCTCCGGCCGCTCGCTGCACGCCCGCGAGATCCAGTTCAACGACATCCGCACCACCCTTCAGGCCCTGCTCGCCCTCTTCGACAACTGCAACAGCCTGCACACCAACGCCTACGACGAGGCGGTGACCACGCCCACGGAGGAGAGCGTGCGGCGGGCGATGGCGATCCAGAAGATCCTCAACGCCGAATTCGGCTTGATGAAGAACGAGAACGCGATCCAGGGCTCCTTCGTGGTCGAAGAGCTCACCGCCCTGGTCGAAGCGGCGGTCCTTCGGGAATTCGAGGCGATCGATCGCCGCGGCGGCGTGCTGGGGGCCATGGAGACCCAGTACCAGCGCACGAAGATCCAGGAGGAGAGCCTCTTCTACGAGGGGCAAAAGCACTCGGGGGAGCTTCCGCTCATCGGCATCAACACCTTCGTCGATCCCGCCACCGCTGGGGCCGACTGGGAGCCTCCGCCGGTCGAGCTCCGTCGGGCCAGCCCGGCCGAGAAGACCGACCAGATCCATCGCCTGCGGGCCTTTCAAGCGCGTCACCAGGACGAGGTCGAGCCAGCCCTCCGCGCGCTCCGCGAGGTGGCGCGTTGCGGCGGCAACATCTTCGCCGAGCTGATGCGGACCACGCGGGTCGCGAGCCTCGGCCAGATCACCCACGCCCTCTATGAGGTCGGCGGCGAATACAGGCGGAACCTGTAAAATGCCCAGCACGGAATCCGTACCTCTCCCCGCAGGCACCCGCGTCGGGCCCTTCCAGCTCCTCGAGGTGCTCGACACCGACCGGGGGACCACGCTCTACCGGGCGATCCGCCCCGAGGGCACACGAGAGCCCCGCGTGGTCGAGGTCCGCGCCGCGGACAACCCCAAGGATGAACGCACCAGCGCCCGCATCCGCTACGAATACAATGTGCTGCGGGCCCTTGACGACCCCCACATCCCAAAGGCCTTCGGCTTTTACGCGAGCCACTGCGCCATCGCGATGAGCCACGTCGACGGGGTCACCCTGGCCGACATCATCGGCCTCTCAAAGGAGGGGCGGGTCCTCATCGATCAGGCCACGGCCATCGACATTGTCGTCGAGATCGCCCACGCCGCGCGCCACGCGCACGCCGTGGTCGGGCCGAAGGGCGGCATCGTCCACACGCACCTCTCGTCTTCTCGTGTCCGCCTGACCAGCACCGGCGCGGTCACGCTGATGGGCTTCGGGCAGATCCCGCCGGGCACCCACGCCGGCTACACCCCGCCTGAGCAGGCCGCCGGCGCCTTCCTCGACTCCCGCTCCGACCAGTGGTCCCTCGGCGCGATCGCCGTCGAGCTGCTCTGCGGCGAGCGCCTCTACACCGGCAGCCGCGACCGAAAGGCGGACGCCCTCAACGGCCGAGTGGGGCCCTGGATCGAGAAGGTAGAGCGGAGCAGCCCCTCGATGGCCCGCGTGCTGGTCCGGATGCTCGCCCCCGCCGCAGGGGACCGATACGAGCGGGAGGCTGACCTCCTCCGTGAGCTCCTCTCCGCGCAGCGGGAGGCCGGCGGGCGCCCCGACCGCCTGGCCCTCACGAGCCGCGCCCTCCACATCCTCGCGCCGCCGCCCGAGCCCGAGATCGAGACCGGTCAAGCGGCGGAAGACGACGACCTGCCCACGCAGATGCTCCGGTCCGAGGGCCTGCCGCTCCGGGTCCCTCGTCCCTCCGGGGAGCCGATGTCGGCGCCGATCCAGTGGGTCGAGCCCCAGCCCATGGTGAGCCCGCCCCTCGGCTTCCCCGAGGCGGATCCCACTGTGTCGGCTGACCTGCCCGCGCCTGCCCCCATCCGCCCCCGCCGCAGCGAGCCGGTGCGGATCAACGCGGTCGAGCCCGAGGCGCCGCGAGGCCGCCCGCTGCCGCCGCCGCCCTACGCCGATCCGCCGACCTTCGCCTCCTTCGCGCCGCCCGATCCAGAGCCGTCCAGCCACCGCTGGGCCACCCGCGACGAGCTGCCCGCCATCCCCGAGCTCATGCCCGCCGACGAGGAGCCGCCGCCGTCGGAGCAGTCGCCCGCGCCCGCGCCGCCGCCCTCCCTGCGCCCCCCGCCCCCCCCCCCCGCGGAGGCCGCGTCGCTCCCTCCCCAGGCCGCGGAGGGCGCGCTCCCCGCCCTCTCGCCCTCCGATCGCCTTCGAGACCAGATGATGCAGATGCAGGCTCGCTTGAGCGAGGGCCTGCCGGACTTCCTGCCCGCCGAGGTCGCTGGGATGGTGATGGGCGCGCTCCTGCTGCTCGTCGGCCTGACCTTCCTCTTCTGGCGGTTCGGCTGATCGATGGCGCTCGAGCCCATCGCCCCGGGGCTCGCGCAGGTCCCCGTCCGCAGCCCGACGTTGCTGCCCGCCACCCACACCAACGCCGTGGTGCTGGGCGCGCGGCGTTACACGGTGATCGATCCGGCGGGCGTGGAGGCGGCGGATCAGGCCTCCCTCGCGCTGGCCCTGGCGAGCGGAGAGGTGGAGCGCATCGTGCTCAGCCATCACCACCCCGATCACATGGGCGGGGCGCAAGATCTCCGGGCTCGCACTGGCGCGCCGATCTTTGCCCACTCCGCCACCGCGGCCCGCCTCTCCTTTGCGGTCGATGGCCTGCTCGACGAGGGCGACCGCGTCGAGGTCGAGGGCCGCGCTTGGCAGGTGCTGCACACGCCCGGGCACGCCCCGGGGCACCTCTGCCTCTTCGATGAGCGCGATGGGAGCGCGGTCGTGGGCGACATGCTCGCGGGTGTGGGCACGATCCTGATCGTGCCCGGAGACGGTGATCTCGGCGACTACCTGCACCACCTCAGCCGACTCGGCGCGCTCGGGGCGGCGCGCCTCGTCCCCGCGCATGGCCCCACCCTGCCCCCCGAGGCGGTCGGCCAGTACATCCGCCATCGCCACATGCGCAGCGAACAGGTCCGCGCCGGTCTCCACGCCGCGCGTGGCCCCGCCCGCCCCGAGGCGCTGGTCGCGGCGATCTACCCAGACCTCCCGGCCTCCTTTTACGGAATCGCTGCACTGCAGGTGACGGCCCACCTCGACTGGCTCGTGGGGAGGGGCGAGGCGCGCCAGGAGGGCGACGGATACGTGGCGGCCGGAGGTGTCGATGCCCGAGTCCAAGGCTGAGTCCCCGAGCGACCGACCGAGCGGCGAAGACGACAAGAAGCAGGCCTCCGAGCTCGAGGTGGGCATCGATCAGCTCGGGAAGGTCTTCGGCGGCGTGATGACCCGCCTGCTCGGGGCCGGGGTCACCGGGCGGGCGACGAACCCGGAGCGCAGCGTGCTGGGCGCCGAGGCCGATCGGACGGTCGACCAGGTCGGTGACACCGTGGGTCGCTTCCTCAAGGCGGCCGGCGAGAGCTTGAAGGCCCACCCCACCGATCCCATCCAGGTGGTCGGCGAGACCTTGAAGCACAGCGCCGATCCCGTCGAGGCGCGAGAGGGCGAGGCCCCGCTCACCGAGGGGATCCGCAGCCTCGCCGGCGGCCTCTACAAGACCACCGAGGCCATCCTCGATCTCGTCGCCCCCCGCAAGCCCAAGGGCGAGGCCGGCGAGGCCGGTGAGGCCGACGACAGCGATGGCCCCGACGGTGACGGCCCGGAGGGAGAGACGCGCGGGCCCGGTGTCGACGAGCGCCCCGCCGGTGACGGCCCGGTGCGCGGATGAAGCGCGACGGGCTGTTCATCACCGGCACGGACACCGGCGTCGGCAAGACCGTGGTCACCGCCGCCCTCGCCGCTGGGCTCCGCGCCGCTGGGCGCCCGGTCCGGGCGCTGAAGCCGCTGGCCACGGGCTCGTTACCCCCGAGCGAGGACGCCGTGCTGCTCGGTCAGGCCGCCGGGCATCGCCCCCAGAGCTGGCTGACGCTCCACACCGCCGCCTCTCCGGCACGCGCCGCCAAGGAGGCCGACGAAGAGCTCTTCATGCACGAGATCATCGACTGGATCGAGGAGCAGGAGGGAGAGCCCCTGCTCGTCGAGGGCGTGGGCGGCTGGCGGGTGCCGATCGTCGGGCGCTCGACCATCGCCGATCTCGCCGTCGCGCTCGGCTTCCCGGTGCTGGTCGTCGCCGCCAACAAGCTCGGCGTGCTCAACCACACGCTGCTCACGGTGGACGCCATCCGGGCCAGCGGCTGCCGGGTGGCCGGGGTGGTGCTCAACGACGCCTTCGAGTGCCACGTCGATCTCGCCCGTTGGAACCTGGAAGACCTGCGCGAGCAGCTCGATGTCCCGGTGGTGTCGCTCCCGCAGATCGCCGTGCCCTCGCGCCTCGCCGAGGCCGGGGCATGGCTACGTCAGAAGCTGCCCTTCGAGCCCTTGAACTGAGCCTGGGCCTCGAGATCGGGGCCGAGCGAGAGGTGCGGGCGGAGGGCGGCGAGGGTGGCCGGCCCGACGCCGCTCACGCGGTCGAGGGCGTCGAGGTCGCGGAAGGGGCCCCGGGCCAACCGGTCGGCGACGATGGCCTCTGCCAGCCCCAGGCCGAGCCCCGGCACCCGGGAGAGGGCGGCGGCGGTGGCGTTGTTGACATCGACGGGGAGGCCGAGCGTGACGACCTCATCGATGGGCTCGAGGCTCCAGGCGGCCCCGGTGAAGCGGAGGCGCGCCCCCGCGGGCAGGGCGGCGTCGGGCAGGGGGAGGGCAGGGGAGAGGCCGCTCGCCTCCAGGGCCGCCCAGGCGGAGACCGGCGCCTTGAGGCGGTAGAAGCCCGGACGCGGCACGAGCCCCCGCACCTCCACCACCTGGAGCGCCGCGGGCTCTTCGGGCGAGGCCGCGAAGCGGGCCCGGAGGGGCAGGAGGGCGGCGCCGAGGAGGAGCAAGCCTGCGAGCGCGCGTCCGCGACGGCGCCGCTCGGCGCCCGAGAGGCTCGTCAGAGACTCATCCATCGACGGCGCGGCTCCAGCGGGAGAGGGCCTGATCGCTGTCCGGCCCCCAGGCGCTCACCCGGAGCTCCCGACCGCCGCCCGGAGGCTCGCGGAGCTCGATGCGCAGCCGATCTTCGGGGAGGAGGGCGCTCACCCGGTCGGCCCACTCGACCAGCACCACCCCGCTCCAGTCGGCCACGGCGTCGCGGAGGCCGACGGCGTCGGCCTCCTCGGCGTCCATCCGCCAGGCGTCGATGTGCAGCAGCGGCCGCCAGCCGTCGTATTCGGCCATCAGGATGAAGGTGGGGCTGACCACCGGCACCCGCACGCCGAGGCCGTCTCCCACGCCCTGGGCGAAGCAGGTCTTGCCCATCCCGAGGTCTCCCACCAGCTCGACGACGAGCCGGCCAACCGTGCTCTCGGCGAGGAGCTGGCCAAGCCGGGCGGTCTCACGGGGGGTGGCGGCGAAGAAGGCGGTCATGGCGAGGGGATAACCCGAGCCCCGGGCGCGGCGGAGGGCTGAAGTCCGAAGCAGTGGGCGGACGCCGAGCGCTCCACGGCCGCCCGCCATTCGCCGTCCGGCTTCGAGACGGTCCAGCGGAGCATCAGCTCGGGCTCCCAGGCATAGGGCTCTCCGTCCAGGAGGACCCGACCTTCAGCCACGTGAACAGTGAGCTTGTGCACGGGGATCGCTTGCAGATCGCGGAGCAGGGCGACGAAACGACCCTGCCGCGCTGCGTCGACGAAGTGGAAGTCATGGCGGCAGGCGAAGGCCACGTGGAGCCAGGCCGGGCGGATCCCGACCCCAGCGAGCCCGAGCCGCAGCGCCATTCGGAGGAGGAGCTCACCGGCCTCCCGTGCGAGGCCCAGGCCGGGCACCTCCTGGCCCGGGAGGGCGGGGCGGTCGGGGCTGAAGCTGGCGAGGGGGTGGCGCAGCGTGAGCCAATGCAGGAACAGGATGTCCTGGGCCGCGTCGGGGAGGCGCTGGCGCTCGGACAGGCTCTCGACGACGAGGTGCTCGACCCCCTCCGCACCGCCGCTCCGGGCCCAGAGGCGCATCCGGTCGCCGAGGGCCTCGGGCTCGATCTCGACACGAAAGGGCCCGTAGCCGAGGCGCTCGAGGGCTCGGAGGAGGCCGTATCGGCTCAGGGCGTGCTCCACGCCATCGGCGGTGTAGAAGCCGAGCAGGCGGTGGTGCTTGCGGCCGGAGGGGCCGAAGACGTCGGTGAGATCAGCCTCGGTGATCCAGGGCTCGTCGCCGAGGGCGCCCGTCGGCAGGGTGGCGGCCACCCGAGCGTAGCGCCCGCGCAGCGGGTCGGAGTCGGGGTGGATGAGGCGAGGGCGCCCCCCGGAGAGGATGACCGCCGTGCCCGCGAGGACCCGCCAGGCGTCGGGGCCGTAGCCGCCGCCCGGCAGCCAGACCGACGCCCGTCCCTCGAGGGCCTCCAACACGCGGGCGTCGCGGCGCTGTACGCCGACGAGGTCGAGGCCGAGCGTAGCGAGCGGGTCATCGGCCCGCACATCCCCGCCGGCGATGACGAAGGTGAGCTCGGCGGAGGACATTCGGCCGAGCAGGGCGTCCAGCGCCTCGAGGTAGACCTCGGTGGAGGCGCCCCGGGGGAGCACGGTCTCGTCGACCCCGCCAGGGAGGGGCCCCCAGTCGGCGCCGGAGAGGGAGCCGATCCAGGCGAGGGGGTCGCCGGCGAGGCAGTCGGCGGTGCCGTCGGGGGGGTGGGCGTCGAGGTCGAGGACGTGGACCCGACCGGTGAAACCCTCGCTCCGGAGCTGGGCGATGGCGACCGCGAGGTCATTGACCGGGCAGAAGCCACCGCCGCGGGCCCGGCCGGCGTGGTGCATGCCGCCGAGCAGGTTGAGCGTCGGCCCCTGGATCTTCAAGGCCTCCCGCGCCGCGGCGAGGGTGCCGCCGCAGGACAGGCGTATGGTGCGCAGCACCTCGTCAACCGGAAGATCCCAGACCTCGACGCCGAAGATCCGGGCGAGCTCCTCGGGGCGCGTGACGCCGTCGAGGTAGTCGGCCTCGTGCACCCGGCCGAGCGCCTCGTAGCTTATGGGCTCGGGGACGCGCAGGTCGGCGGGCTCGGCCCACCCGGCGCCCTCGAGGTACCAGAGGGTGAGGTCAGCCCGCCGCGGCTCGAGGCCGGTGCGGTCGGCGATCGAGGTGAGGGGGAGGCGGTAGTCCGGGTGGTACCAGATCGGCACCCGCCTTCGACAGAGCCGGTGTAACCAAGCCCACATCGCGCCTCCTTTGGGGGAACACCCAGGTAGCCCAGCCCGGGGGGGCGGCACAGCGGCCACCCCGACCGGGTTACCAACGGTCGGCTTCACGAGGTCAGGATGCCGTTCTCCCGCCGAGGGTTCCTACAGGTCGCCGTGGGGAGCGGCGCCGCTAGCGCCCTGCTCCCCGATGTGGCGCGCGCCACCGGGATCGAAGCGGGGGCGGCCGATCTCGACGAGGTCGCCATCAAGTTCACCATCAACGGTGAGAAGCGGGCCGCCACGGTCCACCCGGACATGAGCGCGCTCGAGCTCGTCCGCGAGCGCATCGGGCTCACGGGGACGAAGGAGGGCTGCGGCCACGGGGCCTGCGGCGCCTGCACGCTCCACCTCGACGGCGCGCCCGTCGTGAGCTGCCTCCTCCCCGCCACCGCCGCCGACGGCCGCGAGCTCCGCACCGTCGAGGGGCTGGGGAGCGCCCTGCACCCCGTCCAGCGCGCCTTCATGGCCGAGGACGCGCTCCAGTGCGGCTACTGCACGCCCGGCTTCATCGTCGAGGCCGTCACCTTCTACGACCGCTGGAGAGCCGAGCACGGAGCGGTCGCCCCCGACCGCGAGGTCATCGCCGCCGCGCTCGCAGGCCACCTCTGCCGCTGCGGCGCCTACGCGAGCATCTTCCGAGCCGTCGCGCGGGCCTGCGCCGGAGACTTTGACGGCGCCGAGCCCGAGGGCGGCCCCCCCTCCGCTCGGGTGGACGGGCGCGAGAAGGTGACTGGCGTGGCGCGCTACACCGTCGACGTGCAGCTCGACGGGCAGCTCGAGGGGGTCATCCTCCGCAGCCCGCACGCGAGCGCGATCGTCCGCGAGATCGACACCAGCGCCGCCCTGCAGATGCCCGGCGTGTCCGGCTGGGTGCGGCTCATCGGCGAATCGGGCCGGGTTCGTTACGCGGGCCAGGAGATCGGCGCCCTCGCCGCCACCAGCCGCCGCGCGGCCCACGAGGCCCTGCGGGCGGTGCGGGTCACCTATGAGGTCCAGACGCCGGTCATCGGCATGAGCGCCGCCATGGCTCCGGGGGCGCCGCTGGTCTACGGTGAGGGCACCCGAGGCGCCCCGAGCAGCGCCGAGGGCCCCTCGACGCCCGCGAAGTGGACCGGCAACGTGCGCGGCCCCACTCGCACCGACGCCTTCCTGAAGAAGAAGGACGCCCGCCAGAACCTCGACGCGCTCAAGGCCGGCGCCCCGGGCCACATGGTGCAGGCCGTCTACGAGACGGCTGTGCAGTGCCACACCGCCCTCGAGCCCCACGCCGCCGTGGCCCGCTGGAAGGGCAAGGCCCTCGAGGTCTGGGTCTCGACGCAGGCCATCCTCGCCCTGAAAGAGGACCTCGCCCACCGCTACCGCCTCGCGCCCGACCAGATCGCCGTCTACGCCCCCTACGTGGGCGGCGGCTTCGGCGCCAAGGCCGTGCTCTCCCACGAGACCCTCGCCGCCATCGAGCTCGCCCGCGCCACCGGCGCCCCGGTCCGGGTGGCGCTCGGGCGGGCGGAGGAGCTCACGGTCGGCGGCCACCGGCCGGCAGAGCGCATCGACCTCACGCTCGGCGCGGACGGCCAGGGTGAGCTCGTCGGCCTGTCGATGAAGAGCTGGACCGACGCCGGCTGCGCGGTCGGCGCCGCCCTCGGCCTCTTCGCGCGAGTGATGTACCCCGACGCCGAGAAGGAGCTCTTCGACTACGACGTCGTCTGGAACGGCCCCCCCGGCACCGCCTTCCGCGGCCCCTTCGGGGCGCCCGCCTTCTTCGCGCTCGAGCAGGCCATCGACACCCTCGCCCAGGCCCGCGGGGAAGACCCCATCACCCTCCGCCGCCGGTGGGACCCGCAGCCCCTCCGCGGCCGCCTCTTCGACTGGGCCTCCCGCATCCCCGAGTGGAAGGACCGCGGCGCGGTGGGGGCCGACAAGGGCCGCTATCGCCGCGGCGTGGGCCTCGCGACCTCGTCCTGGCCCTGCTTCGTGCAGCCCAACTCTCGTGTGCGCATCGAGGCGGGCGGCGGGCGGCTCCTCGTCTCCACCGGCACCTCTGACATGGGCAACGGCTCGCGCACGGTGCTCGCGACCACCGTGGCCGAGCGCCTCGGGCTCCCCCTCTCCGACGTCGAGGTCCGCATTGGCGACTCCCGCGACGAGCCCGGGCCGATGGCCGCCGGCTCCCGCTCGACGAGCTCGCTCTACCCCACCGCCCTCGACGCCTGCGAGGAGCTGATCGGCGAGCTCGTCGCCGTGGCGAAGCGCGCCTTCGGCCTACAGGAGGGCGAGCTCCGGCCCGAGGGCTGGCTGTCGGGCGGCAAGATCACCACCTGGGCCACGCTGCTCGACAAGGCGCCGTCGATCACGGTCGTCGGCAAGCGGCGCCGCGACGTGGGCGGCTACTTCCTGCCGGTCTCGTTGATGGACACGAACGTGAGCAAGGCGCTCACCTCGGCGGTGCAGGTCGCCGAGGTGGAGGTGGACAGCCGCCTCGGCAAGGTGCGGGTCACGCGCTTCTGGTCGGGCATCGGCTGCGGCAAGGTGGTGGTCCCGAAGGTGGCGATGAGCCAGGCGATGGGCGCCATCATCCAGGGGGTCGGCTACGCGCTCTACGAGGAGCGGCGAATTGACCCCACGACCGGGCGCCTGCTCAGCGCCGGCCTCGAGGACTACCGCATCCCCGGCATCGGCGACACCCCCGAGATGACCGTCCACTTCGACGAGGGCGGCTTCGAGGACGTGCGGGGCCGGGCGGTCGGCATGGCCGAGCTCGCCACGGTGGGCGTCTCGGCCACCCTCGGCAACGCGCTCCACCACGCCACCGGCTGGCGGCCCACCTCCACCCCCTTCCGCGTCGACCGCGTGCTCCAGGGGCTCCGCGCATGATCCGCCTCCCCACCACCGAAGCCCAGGTCCTAGCCGCCCTCGTCGGGGCAGAGCTCCGCGCGGGCGGCACCGACCTCATGGAGCGGCGCGCCCAGGGCGTCAGCCGCGGTCCCCTGGTCGACCTCCAGCGCGCCGGGCGCCCGACGGGCCTGTCCTTCGTCGGCCCCGGCCTGCAGATCGAGGCCGCCACGACGCTCGCCGCGCTCGCCGCCGACCCCCGCGTCCGCGCCGGCTACCCCGGCCTCGCCGCCGCCGCCGGGGGCCTCGCCACCCCGCAGATCCGCGAGCGGGCCACCCTCGGCGGCAGCCTCGCCCAGCGCGTGCGCTGCTGGTACTACCGCAACCCGTCCTTCACCTGCCTGAAGAAGGGCGGCGACCTCTGCCTCGCGCGCGCGGGCGACCACCTGTTTCACGTGGTGATCGACCAGGGGCCCTGCGCGGCCCCCCACCCCTCCACGGTCGGCATGGCCCTGCTCGCGTACGGCGCCACCGTCGACGTGCAGAGCGCGAAGGGCAGCCGCGTGCTGTCGATGAGCGAGCTCTTCGGCAAGGGCGCAGACCCCAACCGCGAGAACACGCTCCAGGACGGGGAGCTGATCCGGGCCGTGAGCCTGCCGCCGCCCCTCACGGGTGAGCGCGCCGCCTACTTTCGCGCCATCCACCGCGCCCGCGCCGAGTGGCCGTTGGTCGAGGTCATCGCCCGCCTCGTGCTGACGGCCAACAAGGTGAGCTTCGCCCGCGTCGCGGTGGGCGGGGTGGCCAACACGCCCCTCGAGCTCCCGGCGGTCGAAGCCGCTCTCCTCGGCCAGGGCGCAGACGGCTTCGCCGCCGCCGCCGCCCGCGCCGCCGAGGGGGCCAGCCCCTTGCCGATGACCGCCTACAAGGTCGAGCTCCTGCGCGCCTCCGTCCTCGAGGCCCTCGAGCGCGCCGCCGCCGCTGTCCCCGTGGGAGGTGCCTGATGGAGCTCTGCAAGTCCCTCCGCTGGAAGGGCTTTCACTCCCGCGACTGGAGCAGCCCCGAGGAGCTGATCGCGCGCCTCGTGCAGCCCGAGGTCCCGTTCAGCTGCTTGCGCACCTGCCAGCCCTGGGGCCCCGACGACGGCCCCTCCGCCCCCGGCGACTGCGCCAGCCACCGGAGCTGCTTCGAGCCCTCGGACGAGCTGCCCCAGCGGCGGGCGCCCCTGGCCTGAAGGTACGACGGCACGGAGGGGCTCGACAGTGCGGTGGCCGGGCCCGGCGACTCCGGCTCACGCGTCGAGCGCCTTGCGCGCCTCCGGATCGGCGAGGACGTAGATGGTGCAGCCGATCGCGACCAGGGCGAAGGGCGCGCAGTAGAGGGCGAGCACCAGGGAGGGCAGACAGGCGGCGAAGCCGATGACCAGCGGCACGACGCCGCGGCCCCGTCGGAGCAGGGCCCCTGAGACGCAGTGGGCCACCCCCATCATCAGGGCCGCGATCGCCAGCAGACCATATGCCCCGCCACCGATCCAGCGGAGCTGCCCGAGCTCCGGCGCGGCGCCGCCCACCAGCACCAGCAGGGCGCCCCCGAAGACGCAGAACATGCACCAGGCCAGCTCGATCACGCCGAGCAGGAGGTAGGCGAGGCCCAGCATTCGAACGCGCTGCACCGGAAACCTCCGCTCGACCGTGCCCCGTGCCGTTGCCGCCGTTGGGGGTCGGGTAGACCGGTGGGACAACCCGCAGGTCTACCCGACCCCCGCGTCCGCGTCCCGCCGTGGGCGCCAACGGCTCATGTAGAGATCGTCGGCCACCGTCCCATCGGGGCGGCGAACGTAGGCCTTCCGACTGCCCAGCGTCTCGAAGCCGAAAGAGCGGTAGAGGCCGATGGCGCGGTGATTGTCGGCGAGGGTGTAGAGGTCGATGCGCTCCACACCATGGCCCTCGCTCCACCGAACGAGCTCCTCCATGAGGAGGCGGCCGAGCCCGAGCCCCTGAAAGTCCGGGTGGACGCCCATGCTGAGAATCCCATTGTGGGCGATCATCCGTCGGTTCGGTCGCTTGATGTCGATGGTACCTGCGAGTACACCCTCCACGAAGGCGCCGAGCTGGAGAGAGAGTGGATCATTTGCATATTCCTCGATCTGCCGGATGAGCTCCGCTTCGGAGCGCACCTCGTCCGGCTCCATCACCACTCCGCGGCCATCGAGGAGCAACGCGAGGAAGAGCGCTCGGCTGGCAGGGCCGTTGGAGGCGGTGAGGGGGCGGAGTGTGACCGAGCGGCCATCGCGGAGGAGGCGCTCCACGGGGGAGAAGTCGAGGCTCATGCTGGGCTCCACTTTTGCCTGCCGTATCGCAGGGTTCAGACAGCCGCGACGCGGCTGTGAGGTTCCCCCGCGGGCTCTCCACGAGCAGGTGGTCGTGGTTGGGCATCCGCGCCCAGGCGTGGACACGTGTGCCGTAGCGGCGGGGTAGCTCTGCGAGGATGTCGATGAACAGGCTGCAAGTCGCGTCATCGACGAAGATGGCGTCGTGGCGCGCTCCCCGGTTCATGACGTGGTGGCGGGCGCCGGGAAAGTCGATGCGGGGAGGGCGAGCCATTCGTCAGCCGGGGCGTAGTTTTCTGCATAGGGTTTTCCGCAGATGTTAATTGGAGAGTCCTGACCCCGCATCCCGACCAATCCCTTGGGATCAGTCGGATCTCACGAGACGAAAGCCGAGATCGCTCAGGCGCGCGTCGGGGTCGAATCCCAGGCGGGCCGACACGCGGGCCAAAGGGGCGCCCCCCCCAAAGGACCCTCCGCGGAGAGCCCGAAAGGAGCCCCGGGAAGGCCCTGCGGGATTGATCACGGCGGCGCTGTCATAGGAGCTCTCGCCCCAATCCCCCACCCACTCCCATACATTGCCGCTCATGTCGCGGAGGTCGCATCCGTTGGCACCTCTCTCCCCGACCGGATGCGTCTTGGACTCGCTATTGTCATCGTACCAGCCCACCTCGTCAAGGGTGTCGGAGCCGGCGTACTTGAGGTCGGTCCCACAGCGGGCTGCCGCCTCCCACTCCGCCTCCGTCGGGAGTCGCCAGCTCGCGCTCTCATAGGGGTCCCCGCTCAGGCTGCAGTCGAGGTCGGGGCCTTCACCCTCGCAAGAGTAGAAGGCGAGCAACCCGTCCTCGGCAGAGCGGGCATTCGCGTAAATCGCCGCCATATGCCAGCTTACGAACTGTACAGGGCAATTCTCCCCACAACCAGATGTGTACACCGGCAGATCACCTTCCAAGAGCCGGTCATACTCCTCGAAGGTCACCTCCGTGATGTCGATCTTGTAGGCCCTTGTCAGGGTCACTTCATGAGGCTCAACCTCGTTGGTGGAGCAGTCCGCCTGCTGCGCCGTCGTGCAACCCATCTCGAAGGTCTGGGCCTCGATGCGGGTGCTTGTGTACCGCCTCGGGCCCAGGTCATCGGTGCCGTCGCCCGCAACGTCGTCAGTGGCGAGCTCGCCGCCGTCATCCGCTCCCGTCTTGCCCCAGTGCCCACATCCCCACCCCACACAGCCGCTCAATATCAGGACGGACATCCTCCTCTTCATCGTTCATCTCCTCGCTTGTCGCATCCGAACCATCATACCCCGGGGTCAGGGCTCTCCGATTGATCCCTGGGAAGAAACCCTTCCCGTGAGGGACTGGACGGCGGCGCCGCCCCCTACCGCTGCTGACGAACGGCAGGGCGCGCGGTGTGGGTCCGCCGAGGATGGCGCCAGAAGCGCATCGCGGC
>JBIJDH010000019.1:0-178106 GCA_044344255.1 Myxococcota bacterium | reverse complement strand
GGCAGCGGGTGGCCGAAGAGGGCGGCGGCGAGGCCCACCAGCGCCACCATGCCGATGACCGGACCGACGACGGCGGCGAGGCGGGGCAGGAAGATCCCCCAGAACAGCGAGGATCTCCCGATGGGGTGGCTCATCGTCCACTCCAACACCCCCTGCTGGCGGGCCTGGGGTACGGCCTGGGCCGTCGAAAACACGGCGAGCAGGGGGAGGAAGAGCAGGGAGGCCAGCGCAGTGCCCGTCACCACGCGGCCGAAGCCGGTGAAGGCCAGCACCGCGGACTCCCGCATCGCCACGCCCACAAAGAACAGCGCCAAGCCCGCCGCGGTGGCCAGCGAGAGGAAGAACCAGCGGGCCCGCAGCACGCTCTGGACCTCGAGGCGGAGGATCCCGTTCATGGTGGGCCCCCCTGCAGGGCCGTGGAGCTGGCCTCACCGAAGCCAATCGCGCCCGGGGTGCCCATGGGCACCGCGGCATAGCCTCCGTTCATGGGGGCCCCGGTGGCCGGCACAAAGGCGACCTCCGTCCAGGAGATCCATCGCTCCTCGGTGGTGCTGGAGTCGCGGAACCAGAGGCGAGCGATGGAGGGCTTCGTCGCCACGATGTCGCGAAAGAGACAGGCAGGGTCATCATAGGTGCGGAGATCGCCGCCCGTCGTGACCAGCTCCGCCGCAAATCGAGGCTCGGAGACCAGCATTCCACAGGAGCTGCAGGCGGCCCGGTCATAGTCGAGCGGAGGCGGGCTGTCGGGCACGCCGGCACAGGCGAGGAGGAGCGAGAGCAGCATCACAGCAGCCTCAGCCGGGGTTGGGTGTGGGCTTCCGGCCCGGCGGTCCCGTCGAGCCCCTGGTCGCGGAGGAAGTCCTCCACCGGTCCGTCATAGGAGACTGTGCCATCGTCGAGGAGCACGACACGGTTCACGAGGTGGCGGAGCTCATCGACGCGGTGGGAGGAGAGCAGCAGCGTGGGGCGCGGCTCTCTCCCTTCCAGTCGAGAGAAGAAGGCCGCGCGCGACGGCGGGTCCAGGTTGGCTGTGGGCTCATCGAGGAGCAGCAGCGGACAATCGGTCGCGAGCGCCATGGCGGCGAGCAGCTTCTGCTGCATGCCGCCAGACAGGGCGGCGAAGCGCAGGGGCCCCAGCGGGCCGAGCTCCAGCCCGAAGGACCTGCAAATATCCTCTACCCTCGCGGAGGGGAGCCCGCGCTGCGCGGACCAGAAGTGGAGCACCTCCCGGACTGGAACTGGCAGGGCCGGGCTGCGCTGCGGCATGTACGCGAGGTGGGTGAGCGCGGCGGCGTGGTCGAGGAGGGGGTCGTGCCCACAGATGCGGATACGACCTCGAACGCTCACGAGGCCGAGCAGCGCGCGAAGGAGGGTGGTCTTTCCGGAGCCATTCGGACCCACGAGGGCGACACGCTCCCCCGCGGCGATGGAGAGGTTTACGCCCTTGAGCGCAGGGCGGCCATCATACTCCTTCCAGAGTTCTTCCACGCGGATCATGGAGACCCCTCCGCGGTGAGATCCCATCGCATCAGGGGCGTGGGATCGGTCAGGATGGCCGGCGGGCGGAACATGGGGAAGGCCTCGGCGAAGAGGTCGAGCAGCGTCATCGCCGGGCTCCCTTCGAAGAAGCGGAGGAGGGACTGCCGGTCGAGCAGGGAGGCGGACAGCGAGCGAGCCTCGTAGGGCAGGTCGCCGAGGCCGTCCCCATCGAGGTCATAGCCCTCGTAGTCACTCCAGTGGTTCCCCCGGATGCGGTACTGGCCGCTATCGACCCCCCCATCCACGGCGACCACCGACCGATTGGCCTCAAAGCTGTTGTGCGTAAAGTCTCCGCCGTATTGGGGCCCGTGAAAGCGGATGCCCACGCCGTTCGCGGCGATGACGTTGTCGCGAAAGGTGGCCTCACCGTTGATGTTGTGCGGTGTCGTGTCGAGGAACAAGCCAGTCGTGTTGGAGATCAAGCTGTTCCCCTCCACGCGGAGCTCGTCGCTCTCCTTGAAGCCGAAGCCCACACCGGCCGGTCCGAGGGCCCCCATGACGAGGTTTCGGGACAGGGTGAGCCCCGTGCTGTACATGACGAAGACGCCGACTACGTCGTTCTCATAACGATTATCCTCGACCAGGTTGTTGTCCGAGTGCATGAGGTGGGTGCCGTACCGGGAGCCCCGGACCGTATTTCCGCGGATCACATTGTCAGCCGAGTACCAGACGACGACATCCCGGGAGTCCGTGATCAGGTTTCCCTCGATGAGGTTCTCGCGCGACTCCCAAAGACGGATCGCATCCCCCCGCGCACCGAACAGTTTTGCTGGGTCACCCTTGAATATGCAGTCCCGGACGAGGCCGTGGGAGGCCATTCGAAGGTCGAGGCCGAGGTAGACGTCGTCGACCAGGAGGCGCTCCAGGCGCACGCGGTCTGCGCCCACGACCACGCCCGAGTCATCGAGGTCGGAGCGATGTCCGCCGCCGGTGATGTGGAGGTCGTGCACGACCACGTCCGGCGCCCCGATCACCAGCACGGAGCCCGCACCCTCGCCGCTGAGGATGGCTCCGGCCTCGCCGCTCAGCTCCATCGGGCGGTCGAGGACGAGGGGGCCCTTGTGCAGGCCGGCCGACAGCCGCAAATGGGAGCCGCGCGGGAGGGAGGTCACGATCGCTTGGAGCGACATGTCCGGGGTCGCGACCACCTGCCGGGGCTCGCCCTCCGGCACCGGCACCGCCTGGACCTGAACGGCGGCGGGGGCAGGGGCGGCGTGCTCTCCCGAGACCGTCGCGGCGTTCGGTCCGGCCCAGGCGACGAGCGGGAGGACGAGGAGGATCATGGCCGCGCCTCGCGCTGGCCGACCAGGTGGTGTGAGCAGGTGCCGCCGCAGATGGCAGCGGCCGGACAGCGCCGGCACACCCGCTCCCGGAGGAGCACGGCCCCGATCACCAGCACCCCGCCCACCACGGAGAGCCAGAAGCCCGCGCCCGGCCAGGCCCAGGTGTGAAATTGACCGATCTGACCGTGTCCAAAGAGCTCGGGCATAAAAGGCGCGAAGTCGATGGGGGCCGAGGGGTCGAGGTCGTGGCCGAAGCTCCACATCCAATAGAGCGTGTCCCCGAGGAAGCCGAGCGGCAGCGCCACGGCGGGGAGCAGCAGCCCCCAGTGCAGCTTCTTGCCTGCGAAGAGGACGCCGATCACCACGCTGAGCGCCAGCACGGCCACCAACCAGGGCCCGAGCGCCCGCTCCATCGGAGCGGCATCCACGAGCTTGTGCATGCCGATGTAATGGTTGATGATGTCCACCTCGTCTACGCCGCCCCCCACGCCGCTGAGGAAGATCGTCATGAACAGTCCCTTGGGGTACTGTGGGGCGACCAGCTTGAAGTTCCAATAGGGCAAGAAATAGCTCAGGGCGAAGAAGAGGCCGCCGGTGGTCGCCGCTCCGAGCACGAGCCACTGGTCGCGGCCCGCGATGTTGTAACGACCGACGGTGCCCATCTCAGGGCCCCTTCTTGTTGACGATATAGGCGACGAGGGGCAGCAGGTCGGCCTCCAGGATGCCCTGGTTCGCCATCGGGGTCATGAGCTGGGCGAACAGCGCGCGGGCCTGGGGATCCTCCTTGACCATCACCTCGGGCTTCGTGATCATGCGGCCGATCCAGGGCGGCGTCCGACGATCGCCGACCCCGACGAGGTCGGGCCCGACCAGCTTGGTGCCGAACTGGTGGCAGCTCGCGCAGCCCTTGGCGTTGTAGGTGGCCTCGCCTGCTGCGAGGGTGGCGGCGTCGGTGGGGAGGGCGGCGGTGGTCGCGGGGAAGCCAGCCGGCAACACGATCGACGCCGGACCATCGGGGCCGACCTCGACGGGCTTCGGGGCCGGAGCGGCAGCCACGGGCGTTGGGCTGGCCCCGGAGGGACCGGGCGTGGGGTCACCCCCACAGGCAAACAGGAGGAGGAGAATCGCAGACATGAGGTAACCCGGTGCTGGAGGTGTTCAGAGGGAGGGTGTCGGCCTCTCGACCTGGGGCTCCTCCCTCTTCGCTGATGAGAGAGAGGAATGAAGAGAGAGGAGCCCAGGTCGAGGGAATGCACATCGGAGTGCACATCAAAGCGCACACCGGAGTGCACACCGGAGTGCACATCGGGCCGACGGGCCGATCAGGCGCCCTTCGGCTTGACGAGGAGGTAGCCCATCATCTCCAGGTGCAAGGCGGAGCAGAACTCGGTGCAATAGAAGGGGAACACACCGGAACGATCCGCCTTGAAGGTGATCTCCTCGTATTTTCCAGGCTCCATGGACACGTTGACATTGTACATGTCAATCGAGAAGCCGTGGGTCTGGTCGTAGGCCTGCTCCAGGCTCGTCAGGTGAATCGTGACCTCATCACCCTGCTCCACCTCGATGAAGTCCGGCGCGAAGTGGGAGCGAATGACGCTCATATACACATCCACCTTCTTGCCGTTCCGCACCGTCCGCTCTGCACCGGCCGCCACGGCGTGCTCGGAGACCTTGTCGGTGTAGGGGTTGGTGCCGGCGGGGATGTAGGCCTGCAGCGTCTTCAGCTTGTCGGCCTTGATCATCTGTGCATAATGCGGCTCGCCGAGCGGGATGGGCAGGTCATAGACCATCGACATGTTCTGACCCGAGATGTCGATGAGCTGGAAGTTCTGCGGGAGCAGCGGACCCACCGGAGTGAAGCGGTCCTGCGCCATCTTGTTCATGGCGACCACCCAGTGACCGTCCGGGCTGACGGTGTCGCCCTCGGCCGAGAGGATGTGGCCGATGTTGTACTGGGTGGAGATCGCCTCGGTCTCTCCGCCGAGCTTGTTGTAGTCCCACTTCACGACCGTGGAGTCGAGGAAGACAGAGGTATAGGCGAAGCCCTTGTTGTCGAAGACGGTGTGCAGGGGGCCGAGGCCGATCTGCTGCTGGCCGCGGATGGACTTCTGGAAGTCGAGCACGCAGACGCCGTAGGGGTCCTTGCTCGGGCACTCCCCCTTGGTGATCTGATCCTTGATCTTCGAGAACTCGAAGACGGTCGCGTGGGTGTCGAGCTTGCCGCCGACCACGATGCCCGTGCCGTCCGGGGTCACATCGCAGCCGTGGGGGCTCTTCGGCTCGGCGATGAAGCTGAGGACCCGCTCCTTCGCGGCCACCTCGAGGGGGAGCACCTTCATGCCGGCGATCATCTTGAAATTGCCGGCGGCGATGAGGGCCTCCGCCTTCTTGTAGTCGATCACGTGAAGGAAGTCGGTGTCGTTCTGGCTGGCCCCGGACTCGGTGAAGGGCTTGCCTTTGCCTTCGGTGCCGGCGGAGCGCTCGGTGTTCCAGGAGTTGATGAAGACCCAGCCGTCGCTGACGAGCTTGCCCGAGTCGGCGAGATCCTGGGCATAGGGCGGCAGCTCGATGGCCCAGGAGGCAGCGGGGTCGAGGCGGCCGGCCTCCCGGTTGAACTTCCAGAAGGTGGCGGCGCCGCGGAAGGTCTCGTTGTAGCTGTCGAGGGGGGCGTATCCGCCACCGAGGGGGGCGGCGTACTGACTCGTCTCCACGACGTACTCGGTGTTGGGCGTCACGAAGGCGCCGCCGTGATCGCTCATCACGAGGGGGTTGGCGACGATCTGCTTGGTGCTGAGGTCGGCCAGATCGATGACCGCCACGCGGGCGTTGGCCTTGTCGTTGACGAAGAGGAATTCCCCATCGTAGTCGCCAGCGGTCTCGGAGAGGTTGGGGTGATGCACATCGCCCCAGCTGATCTCCTTCCCGCCTTGAGCGCCGTCTTTGTACAGCACCTTGTCACTCAGGCCGCCGAAGCCATAACCCTGCCAGGGCTCGGGGCCGAAGACGGCGATGTACTTGAGGATACGCATCGAGGGGACCCCGATGGCGATCATGTTGCCGCCATGACCGCCCGAGGCGAAGATCACGTATTCGTCGTGAACGCCGGAGGGGGTGTAGGTCTTCGCGGCGTTGATGACGTCGGCGTCTGAGAGGCCGCGGGCGGCCATGATCGAGCCGAGGTCACCCCCGGCAGCCGACTTCGGAGCCGTCGTGTGGGTGGTTGCCTGCTCGGACGGAGCACAGGCCGCGAGCGCCAGGAGGAGGAGAGGGGACTTCATGGATGGACTCCGGTGGGAAATAGATTCAGTGCACAAAGCGTGCCAGAAACGCATGACTGGAGCGTCTATCGCTCCATGTCGCTTGGGCTCCAAGGGGGTTCGTGGGTGATCTGCACATCGGGCACGAGGCCCATCTCCGTCACGGCCTGCGCACAGGCCGCGACCAGCCAGTCCGCGAGCGGGCAGCCCGGGGTGGTGGTCGTGATCACCACGGTGGCCCGGTTGTCCTCGACGGAGATCTCGCGCACCATGCCGATGCTCACGATGTTGATGCCCATCTCGGGGTCGATCACCCCGCGCAGGGCGGCGAGGACCTCACCCGCCGGGCCCGGCGCGTGATGGAGGGCATAGGACTCGGGTAGCCCGCTGGCGCTGAAGAATTCCTTGAATTTGTCCATGATGCTCATGAGGGCTCCGAGCTCGTGCCGGGCAGCGCCACCGCGCTGCGCCAAGCGACAAAGGTGCGGGTGCCGGCTCCCGCGATGCTGAGCAGGTGCAAGAGGGCGCCGGCCGCCAGTCCCGCGGCGCCCACGCGGGCCAGCCCCTCCGCCTCGCGGACCAGCCCAAGCACGAGGGTGAGCCCGCCGATCCCGGTGGCCCCCGCCTGAGCCCACACCAGGCGGCTGTCGACGAGGGACGAAGCCGCCACTCGGGAGCGCCCCGCGAGGAGCTGGGACCACAGGAGGAAGGGCAGGACCCGGGACGCCACCCCATGTTGGAGGGGGAGGAGCCAGAGCACGAAGATCCCGGCGACGACCGCGTGGGGTGGAAGGAGCCCGGAGGCGGCTCCGATCGTGGCCCCGAGGAGGCCGAGGAGGGCGAGCGCCGCCTGCACGAGACCGGGACCGGCCGCTCGAAGACCCCGCGCCGCCCCGAGGAGGCTGCGCCCAAGGAGCAGGACCATGAGCAGCCCGCCGCCGGCCCAGAGGGGCGGGAGGGAGAGGGCGATGCCGGAGTACCAGAGCAGGGCGGCCAGCACGAGCGGGCCCGCGGGCGGCTCTCTGCCGAGGGCGAACATGGGCAGGAGGAGGGAGGCGAGGCCGAGCTCCCAGCCGCCGACCCACCCGGCCGCGAGCAGGGCGACGTGATGACCGACGCCGGAGATGGGGTTCGTGAACAGGAGGTTGCCGAAGAGCGGGTACCCGAGGCGGCCCAGATAGAGGAGGGCGGCGTAGGCGAGGCCGCCCCACAGGGCGAGCTCGGCGGAGAGCAGCCAGACCCGGACCCCGAGGCGGCCGCTGCTGCGGATCAACAGCGGGACCACCGTCAGGGACCGGGAGAGGAGCGAGAGGATCAGGAGGCTGGCGCCGAGCGCGCCGATCCAAATGGCCCCGCCCATCCCCACCCAAAGGAGGGCCGCGCCGAGCACCGCGGAGGGCCCGACCAGGCCGGCCACCCGATGCGCGGCGGGCGGGAGGGGGCGAGTCGTGACGACCGGCGTGAGCTGCCAGCCGGCGCCGATGACCGGCCACAGCAGACCCCCGATGACCACGAGATGAACACCCAGGAGGAGGGAGGGGCTGCCGTACCAACCGGCCTGGAGCGGAGCCGCGCCGGAGAGGAGGAGCCAGCCCGCGAGCTCGGCGAGGAGCCCGAGGCCCATGGGCAGCAAGACGAGGTGTATGGGCACGAGGGTGCCCATCCCCGCCGCGCCCCGCGAGGCGCTGGGGAGAGGCGGGGGCCTCAGCGGGTCAGCCGCGGCGGACATCGATCAACACAGCATCGGCGGAGTGGCTCACCGTCCACAGGAGGCCCCGCTCTTGCAGAGCCGGCCACAGGAGCGCGGGCTCCCGGGCGTGGAGGATGCGGAGCGGCAGCCTCCCGGCGTCCACAGCGGCGAGCACCTGTCGCATCGGCTCCGGGGGTGGGAGCTGCCGCACATCGAGGGTCCAACCTCCTTCCGTCTCCTGGAGCTCCATCGGTGGGATCGGCTCCGCGGGGGTCACCTCCCCGCTCGCGGCCCGCCCGAAGGTGACAAAGCAGGCCCCCTCGTCCCAGCGGGTCCAGGCGCTCCAGCCCTGACGGGACAGGAGGCCCACGAGAGGGACGGGGTCGAAGGGGGCGATGAGGGTGAGCTGACCTCCCGGCGGGAGCCCGCGGATGGCCGATAGGATCTGCGCCAGCGGCTCCTCTCCCCGATCGATCAGGGGCCGAACATCGAGAGAGCGAGTGGCCGAGACGTCGAACCAGCGGGGAGGCGGCTCGGCGGGCTGCGGGGCCGCCTGCGGGGGGGGCTCCACCTGCACCGGGTGCCCGGCTCCCTCCGCAGAGAGCGCCGGTTGAGCCGAGACCGGGCAGTTCATCACCGCGACGAGGGCCTCGACATCCACGCCTGCGATGCGGGCCGCGTCGGCCACCGTCACGAGCCGCGGCAAGACCCGCCCGAGCACTGGATGATGAAGTCGGGTGAATGCGGGATGGAAGGCGACGAGCACCTCCCGAAGCTCCGGGCGTTGAGTGAGCGCTTCCGAGACCCGTGTGGCGGATGTGATCATGTGGGCGCTCGCGGGGAGAGGGGGGGCCGGCCCAAAGCTCAGGACGCGGAGGCAGGCTGAAAGGAGGGCCAAGCAAGAACCGCGCCAGCAAGTATCGTGGAAATACGCCGTACAACTCGGCCGGGTGTGCAATTGCGCACAGCTTTGCGGGTCGTCTCACACAGCGGAGTTCGGGATCCGTTTAAAACGACCGATCAATGGATTGGCATGTTGGTTGCTTGGTCGGGGAGTGCAGTCGGCCCTCTCGGGCCCCCGACCTCTACCGAGCGCTGAGTCGAGACTCATGTTGTTGCTCATCTTCCTCGCCTGCGACCATGGCTTCTCCGACCCCAGCCGGGAGCTCGGCGAGGAGGTGTCGGAGGGTGTGCGCTTCCCCACCGAGGTGCACCGACCTCGCACCCTGGGCGTGGTGGACACGCCCCTCGTGGACATCCACGGCACGCCGATCGGCGTGGCCTGTGAGACCTGTCATGGCCCCGACGCGGAGTCCGCCTGGGCCGCCCGCCCCGGCGAGCCCTTCCACACCGGGGTCAGCCTCGTGCACGGCCCGATCACCTGCGCCTCCTGCCACGACCCCGATGACCGGTCGCAGCTCCGCCTCGCGGACGGGACGGGCCTCGCGCTCGAGGACGCCATGATCCTCTGCGCGCAGTGTCATGGCCCGCAATTTCGAGACTACAGTCATGGCGCTCATGGCGGGATGAGCGGCTGGTGGGACACCCGGCGGGGCCCGCGCGCGCGGAACCACTGCGTCGACTGCCACGCGCCCCACGCCCCCGCCTACGCCTCGGTCCTCCCGGCTCCGCCGCCCGCCGATCGGCGACCATTGTTGGACCTTACGTCCGGAGGGCACTGAAGTGGACGAGACCTCGCGTAGAGCCGCCTTGAAGGTGGGGGGTGCCACCCTGGGGGCTGCGGCCTTCGCCCGCGCCTTGGCCCCGCTGACCGAGTGGGAGCCGGGTGTCTCTGTGGACTCGTTCCTCCAGAGACACTACAAGGAGCTGGACCGAGAGGAGCTCGAGGCGGTGCTCCGCCGCCTCGAGGCGGAGACCCTCGCCGAACAGGGTGTGGCCGTCTCGATCTCCGACCCGCGACCCACCCCCGGGGTCTCCTTCGGCTACGCCTTGAACCTCTCCATGTGCATTGGCTGTCGAAAGTGCGCGGAGGCCTGTCACATCGAGAACAACCACGATCGGCCGACGAACAACTCCTACATCCGCGTCCTCGAGATGAAGAAGGGCAGCCTGGACATGGAGCATGGGCGCGTGGACTTCGTCCACGCCGTGCCGGACGACGACCACTTCTATATGCCGGTGCAGTGCCACCAGTGTGACAACGCACCCTGCGTGAAGGTCTGTCCGGTGGAGGCCACCTGGAAGGAGGCCGATGGGATCGTGGTGGTCGATTACAACTGGTGTATCGGCTGCCGGTACTGCGAGGCCGCCTGTCCCTATCACGCGCGGCGCTTCAATTGGGCCGCGCCGGTGGTCCCAGCCGAGGAGATCAACCCCGACCAGGGCTATCTGTCCAATCGGATGCGGCCCCAGGGCGTGATGGAGAAGTGCACATTCTGTCTCCACCGTACACGCACCGGGCGCCTCCCTGCCTGCCTCGAGGCATGCCCCACCGGGGCCCGGGTCTTTGGTGACCTGAACGACCCATCGTCCGATATTCGCTGGGTGCTGGAGAACAAGCGGGTGTTCGTCCTCAAGGAGGATGTTGGGACCAAGCCTCGATTCTTTTACTTCTTCGACGTGTGACCATGACCACTCCGCCGCCAGACACCGCTCCGCCGCCAGACACGGGCACTGTTGCGCCTCCCATCCGGTCCTATCCACAGTTCCTGTGGAAGGCGCTCGGCGTCGCCACGGATGGCGGCGCCGCGTTCTACGTGTGGATGACCGCGCTCACCGCCCTCGCCCTCGTGGGGCTGCACGCGTTCTCGTCTCAGACGGCCCACGGGCTCGCGCTCACCGCGCTGTCTGATCACGTGAGCTGGGGGATGTACATCGGCAACTTCACCTTCGCCGTGGGCCTCGCGGCGGGGGCCGTGATGATGGTGATCCCCGCCTACTTGTACCATGACAAAGAGATGCATGACGTGGTGATCGTGGGGGAGATCCTGGCCATCGCGGCTATCGTGGTGTCCCTCTCCTTCGTCAACGTGGACCTCGGCCGTCTGGACCGCGCCTGGCACTTGATGCCGGGTATCGGTCGGTTCAACTGGCCGATGTCGATGTTGACCTGGGATGTGGTCGTCCTGGCGGGTTATCTCGCGATCAACACCCACGTCGTTGGTTATCTGCTGTATACCCGCTTCCGGGGTGCGACCCCGGATCCCCGATGGTACATCCCGTTTGTGTTTCTGTCCATCGTGTGGGCTGTGTCTATTCATACGGTGACGGCGTTCCTCTACAGTGGTCTCGGTGGACGGCCCTTTTGGAACAGCGCGATCCTGGCGCCTCGTTTCATCGCCTCCGCCTTCGTGACAGGGCCCGCCTTCATCGTCCTCGCCCTCCAAGCCCTGCGGCGGCTCACCGACTTCCATGTTGGCGACAAGCCGATCGCCACCTTGGTGAGGGTGCTGCGCGTGACGGTGCTCTTGAACCTGTTCCTCGTCGGCGCGGAGGTCTTCACGGAGCTCTACGCGGACACCGCGCACTCGGCTGCGGCTCGCTACCTGTACTTCGGGCTCCATGGCCACAACGCCCTGGTCCCCTGGATCTGGAGCGCGATCGCGCTCAACGTCACGGGTGCGGCGCTCTTCCTCTCTTCGTCCACGCGCACTCACCTCTGGCGCGTCGACGTCGGCTGTGTCCTGGTCCTGGCGGGCGTCTGGATCGAGAAGGGCATTGGGCTGATCGTCCCGGGCTTCGTGCCCAGCACGCTGCACGAGCTCGTGGAGTACCTGCCGAATGAGCTCGAGTGGAAGGTGACGGTCGGCATCTGGGCCCTCGGCCTCATGGTGTTCACCATCGGACTGAAGCTGGCGGTCGCCGTTCTTTCGGGGCGGATGCAGTCGGATCTCCAAGCACGCAGGGGCGTCTGATGCCTGTCCTCGGCCTCGTGATCAGCCACCCTGCCCCTCACGCCCTCGTCCCGCTCCTGAGGGAGGTCCCCGGCTTCTCCCGAGCGGGAGCGCCGACCGGCGCGCGGCTCCCGGTCGTGTTCACCACCGAGACCAAGGCCGAAGACGAGCCGCTCCTCGAGGCCCTCCGCGCGCTGCCCGGCGTGGGGATGGTCGATCTCGCCTTCGCCGACTTCTCCGACCTGCACCCCCCCGCGCGGGAGAACCCATGAGCCTCGATCGCCGTGAGCTCCTCACCCTGAGCGCCCTCGCCGCCGCGTCGGCCGCCGCCGCCGCCGCCACCCCCGGGGCCTTCGCGGCCTCGCCCCCGGCCCCCGATCTGCGCGGTCGGATGGGCTCGGGCGTGGAGTGGGAGAAGGCCCCCTGTCGTTTCTGCGGCACGGGCTGCCACGTCCAAGTCGGCGTCCAGGGTGGAAAGGTGGTCGCCATCGCGGGGGATGTCGCCGCAGACGTCAACAAGGGGCTCTTGTGTGTCAAGGGCTACCATGTGGGGCTCGCCCTCTACGGAGCCGACCGCCTGACGACGCCGCTCCTGCGCAGGAACGGGGTACAGGTCCCCATCTCCTGGGAGGAGGCGCTTCGGGTGCTCGCAGATCGGGTGATGCTCGATCCCAAGGGCTTCGCGGTCTACGGCAGCGGTCAGTGGACGATCCCGGAGGGCTACGCGGCGAACAAGTTCGTGAAGGGGGGCCTCGGGCACAACCACATCGACCCGAACGCTCGGCTCTGCATGGCGAGCGCGGTGACCGGCTTCCTCGCCACCTACGGCGTGGATGAGCCGGCTGGGTGTTTTGACGACCTGGACGCCGCCGACGTGATCATCCTCTGGGGGAACAACCCCGCAGAGATGCACCCGGTCCTGTTCTCCCGTATCGTCGATCGGCGCAGCCGCGGGGAGTCGGTCACGATCATCGACATCGGGACGCGGCGGACCCGCTCTACGGCTCAGGCGCAGCACTTCCTGCAGTTCAAGCCCAACACGGATCTCGCCATCGCCAACGGTGTCGCGCACCTGCTGCTCAAGAACGGGACCTATGACAAGGCCTTCGTGGAGCGACACTGCGCCTTCCGAAAGCCCCTGGAGAAGGAGCTGAACGGACAGGCGATGACCTTCGCAGAATATGAGGCTGCGCTCGCCGAGTACACCCCCGCCCGGGTGGAGCAGCTCTCGGGGGTCGCCGCTTCGGACATTCGGTTGCTGGCCAGTCTCTTCGGTGACCCCAAGCGGCGCATCACCAGCCTGTGGTGCATGGGCATGAATCAGCACACACAGGGCACCGCGATCAACTGCCTCGTGCACGGGCTTCACCTGCTCTCCGGGCACTTTGGGCGCCCCGGGGACGCTCCGACCAGCCTGACGGGGCAGCCCTCGGCGTGCGGCACCGTGCGCGAGGTGGGCACCCTCTGTCACGCCCTCCCCGGTGGCGGCGTGGTGACGAAGGAGAAGCATCGGCAGCTCGCCGAGAAGATCTGGAACCTGCCGGCGGGGCGCATCCTCGACAAGCCGGGCTACCACACGGTGGAGCTCTGGAAGCGCTTCTCGACTCCGAAGAAGGACGGTGGAGACATACACACGGTGTGGGTGCAGGTGACCAACCCTGCGCAGACCCTGCCGAACCTCCACGCGCTCGTCGACCCCAGTCGTGCGGATCGAGACAAGTTCCTGGTGGTCTCCGATGTCTATCCGACCGCCACCACGCGAATCGCGGACCTTGTGCTCCCGTCCGCGCTGTGGATTGAGAAGAACGGCATGTTTGGGAATTCGGAGCGCCGCACCCAGCAGTGGTTCAAGCGGGTGCAGCCTCCCGGTCAGGCGCGTGATGACGCCTGGCAGATCATCGCCCTCGCTCACACCCTGCTCCTGCGGGGCCACCCCGGCATGAAGGACAAGGACGGTAGATTCCTCTTTCACATGACAGACGAGCAGGGGCGGGCGGTGCCCGTCTGGGAATTCGAACGCTACTACGACATCAACGTCGATGAGCGGCTCTTTGAAGAGTATCGACAGTTTTCGACCATGAAGCACAAGAACCTCGCGCCCTATTCAGAGTATGTGAAGGCGCGAGGCCTCCGGTGGCCGGTGGTCGAGCAGCCGGATGGGAGCTGGAAGGAGACCCGCTACCGTTTCGTGGAGGGGGAGGATCCCTTTGTCCCGGCCGGCAAAGGAGTGGACTTCTATCACTCGACCACCGAAGACGGGCGGGCACAGATCTGGTTCAGCCCCTACCAGCCGCCGCCCGAGTCGCCGGACGCCGAGTATCCCTTCTGGTTGTGTACGGGGCGGGTCCTCGAACATTGGCACAGCGGCACCCTCACCGGGCGGATAGCGCCGCTCCGGGCCGCGATGCCCCAGGCCTACGTGGAGCTGCACCGGGAAGACGCCCGTCGGCTCGGTGTGCAGAACGGCGAGACCGTTCGAGTCGAGTCGAGGCGGGGGAGCCTGGAGATCCCGGTCTGGATCGATGGTCGGGGGAGCCCTCCACAGGGCAGCCTGTTCGTCCCCTTCTTTGATGAGCGGCTGTTGATCAACAAGGTCACCCTGGAGACCTACGACCCCTTCTCGAAGCAGCCGGACTACAAGAAGTGCGCGGTGCGGGTGCTCAAGGTGGGCCCTCGGTCGGGCGCGCCGGCGACGAAGGCGGGCTGAGCCATGAACGGGGACGCTGCCTTGCGAGTCTTCATGGCCGTGGTTGTGGGAGTCGCCCTGATCGGCTTCGTGCGGGGCACGTCCACGGTGACCGAGCCGTCCGGCGAGCTGGCTTCGTCGGGGTCGTCGTCGTCGTCGGCGGCGGCGGCGGCGGAGTCGGTTGGGGCCGCGCGCACCTACCGGGAGATGCGGGAGCACCCCCAAGGTGAAGGCTCCGGCTGGGCGGTGGATCTGTCGGCGCTCCGCGCACAGGGGCCGGGTCGGACCGACCCTGTCTCCTTGGCGGGCACCGACAAGGCGGCTGACCTCGCCGCGCGGGCCGGGCGGCGCGCCTTCGACGGCGCGCCTCCACGAATCCCCCATGCGATCCGACAGGACGCCGCGCCGGAGTGCCTTGCCTGCCATGAAGAGGGCTTACGCTTTCGCGGCCTGCTGGCCACTCCGATGAGCCACAGCGCGCTGACGAGCTGCACGCAGTGTCATGTGGTGGAGGCCGCGCCGATGCCCGGCGGCGCAGACCTCGAGGCGGATCCCCGTGCCGTGCAGAGTCTGTTTGTCGGGCTCCCCTCGCCAGAGGCCGGGCCCAGGGCCTGGGCGGTGGCTCCTCCTCAGGTGCCGCACTCCACCTGGATGCGGGAGCGCTGTGAGAGCTGCCACGGCGTGAATGGTCGGCAAGCCCTTCGTTCGAGTCACCCCGAACGCGAGAGCTGTGAGCAGTGTCACGCCACATCGGCGGCGCTCAGTCAGCGGCCGGGCCTCCCGCGATGATGTCTCGGCGGGCCTTGTTCTCGTGGATCCTGCCGGGTGGAGAGGAGCCCGAGGCGCCGTTCCCACCGTCCCCCGCGCGCGGCCGGGTCGCCTGGCTGGCGGACCGCCGGGCGGAGGTCGCGGAGGTCGCGGAGGATGCGGGCCCTCGGGTGGTGGTGGTCTCTCCCTTCGCCTGCCTCAACGCGGGGGCTGACTTTTGTGCCACCTGCGTCGAACGCTGCCCGGCGCCGGGGGCCATTCGGATTGAGGGGCGTCGGGTGGTCGTCGCTCCGGACCGCTGTGACGGCTGCGGCCGATGTGTCCCGTACTGCCCGGCTCCAGGCGGGGCCCTCCGCCTTCAACCGGCGGTCCTGTGACGACGCAGCCGCCTCCCGGCGGGCACGAGCCCCCCGCTCCCGAGGTCTACACCGCCGACCTCGACCACCCCACCGTGGCGGCCTTGTTCGATGACATCGAGCGGCACTCCGAGCTGGTCGATGTGCGGGTCAAGGAGGGAGCGGATCGGCAGGCCTCCCTTCAGCCCGTCTCGCTGCGAGGGGCTGAAGCCAGCCTCGCCGCGGGGGAGGTGCGAGGCGTGCAGGTCACCTACCGCCTCGCCGGCGAGGTCTGGAGGGACACCCTGCTGCGGCTCCCCGTGGGCCATCGGCTGGTGCGGGTCCGAATGTCGGTGGTGTCAAAGGACACATAGATCTGTTGAAAGGTGCACAGCTCGGCGAGCGCGGACCTCGCTCGTCGGGTGGGCGCTCTTCGCGGAGGTGCTGCGGGAGCCCTTCGCCTCGGGTCTTGCCCCCGAGTGGGAGTTTGGACAAAATATCAACGGACTGGCATGTCCGTTGCAACGGCGGAGCTGGCGACCTCATCGCTGGAGCCACCCATGCCCGCCCTCTCCGCTTCCCACCGCCCTTCCTCTCCCCGCGCGCCCGTCCCGGCGCCGCGGCGCCTGTCCCTCGCCCTCTCTCTGCTGCTGGGCGGGAGCGTCGTGGGAGCCCTCGGCGGCCTCGGCTGCGGGCCCACCCCGCCGCCTGCGCCCACCGCGCCAGCGGCGGCGAAGGTCGCGCCGGCCCTCTCTCCGCTCTCCTCCACCGAGGCCGCTGCCCTGGTGGCGACGGGGACCCCCACCGCGGCGGTGCTCACGCAGGCGCCGCACGTGCCGCCGCCGATCACCCGCACGACGCCAGCGAACCTCGTCGTCAACCTCGAGGTGAAGGAGCAGGTGAAGCCCATCTCCGAGGGCGTGGACTACGTGTTCTGGACCTACGGCGGCGACGTGCCGGGCAGCTTCATGCGCGTGCGGCAGGGGGACACGGTGGAGTTCCACCTGAACAACCACCCCGACAACAAGATGCCCCACAACATCGACCTTCACTCGGTCACCGGCCCGGGCGGCGGCGCCGCCAGCACGTTTACGGCCCCGGGGCACAGCTCGCAGTTCACCTTCCGGGCGACGAACGCCGGCCTCTACGTGTACCACTGCGCCACGGCGCCGGTGGGCATGCACATCGCCAATGGCATGTACGGGCTCATCCTGGTGGAGCCCCCGGGCGGATATCCCCCGGTGGACCGTGAGTATTATGTGATGCAGGGCGACTTCTACACGGTCGGCAAGTACCGCGAGAAGGGCCTGCAGCCCTTTGACATGCAGAAGGCGATCGAGGAGAACGCCACCTACGTGCTGTTCAACGGCTCGGAGGGGGCGCTCGTGGGCGACAAGGCGCTCACCGCCAAGGTGGGCGAGACGGTGCGCCTCTACGTCGGTAACGGCGGCCCGAACCTGATCTCCAGCTTCCACGTCATCGGCGAGATCTTCGACCGGGTCTACACAGAGGGCGGGACCCGGGTGCAGGAGAACGTGCAGACCACCCTCATCCCGTCGGGCGGCTCGGCCATCGTCGAGTTCACCGTCGAGGTGCCCGGCACCTACATTCTCGTCGACCACTCCATCTTCCGGACCTTCAACAAGGGGGCGCTCGGGATGCTCAAGGTGGAGGGGCCGGAGAACAAGGCGGTGTACTCGGGCAAGGAGGTCGACGCGATGTACCTCGCCGACAAGGCGGCCTCGGGCGCGGGCACGGCCGTCGCGGACGCCACCTCGGCGTCGGCCGGGGGCACGCTCTCGCAGGAGGGGCAGATCAAGGCGGGTGAGGCGCTGTTCGCCGGCACCTGTTCCACGTGCCACCAGGCGAACGGCGCGGGCATCGAGGGCGTCTTCCCGCCCCTGGCCGGCTCGGACTTCCTGCTCGCCGACAAGCAGCGCGCGATCGGCATCGTCATCAACGGACTCTCGGGTCCGGTGAAGGTGAACGGCAAGGACTTCAATTCCGTCATGCCGCCGATGAGCCAGCTCAACGATGATGAGGTGGCGAACATCCTCACCTATGTGCTGAACAGCTTCGGCAACAAGGGCGGCGTGGTCTCGACGGCGGAGGTCAGCGCGGTGCGCAAGAGCACGCCCCGCCCCGCCGGCGCGGCACACTGATGAGCCTCGCCCTGTCGATGCTGTGCGGGCTCGCCTTCGCCGCGCCCCCGTCGGTGGCGGTGGGGCCCGGTGTCTATCGGCCGCTCTATCCGCCGAGCCCGGCGGAGGCCGAGGTGTCGGTCGCCCGGTTCTCCCTCGCGGTGGAGCCGGTGACCAACACCGAGTTCATGGCCTTCGTCGCGGTCGAGCCGCGCTGGGGTCGCGACAGGGTCGAGCGGCTGTTCGCGGACGAAGGCTACCTCGGCGACTGGGAGACCGACCGCGCGGCCGGGGGCGCCCTGCTCTCGACCGCGCCGGTGACGAGCGTCTCCTGGTACGCAGCCCGGGCCTATTGCCGCGCGCAGGGCGGCCGCCTGCCCACCGAGGCGGAGTGGGAGCTCGCCGCCGCCGCCTCGTCCACCGCCTTCGATGCTCGGCGAGATCCGGTCTTTCTGGCTCAGATCCTGGCCTGGTACGGTGAGCCCACCCCGACCCGCCTCCGCGCGGTGGGGGGCCCGGCGAACCGCTGGGGGGCGCGCGACCTGCACGGCCTCGTCTGGGAGTGGGTGGAGGACTGGAGCGCCTCCTTGCTCTCGACAGACGCCCGGGGGACGGAGGGGGAGGGGGCCGTCCGCTTCTGCGGGGGCGGCGCCGCGGGGACCGCAGGCACAGGCGACTACGCGAGCTTCATGCGCACGGCTTTTCGTGCCTCTCTCTCGGCCTCCTCGACGGTGCGCAGCCTCGGCTTCCGCTGCGCCTGGGATCTCCCATGATGTGGCTCTGGCTCGCCCTCTTCGCCTGTGACCCCGGCCCGCCGCCGGAGGCCGCGCCGTCTTCGTCTTCGTCGGCGGCGTCGGCGACGGCGACGGCGACGGCGACGCTGCCCTCTCGGGCCGAGGGCGCCTCGCTGTATTCTCTCGACCTGCCGGTGCTCAATCAGGCGGGGGAGGGGGTGCGCCTCGACGTGGGCCGCGGCCAGCCGGTGCTCCTCTCGATGTTCTATACGAGCTGCCCGATGGCCTGTCCGCTGCTCATCCAGGACATCCAGTCGATCGAGGCGGAGCTGTCCCCCCGGGCGCGGGCAGCGCTGCGGGTCGTGCTGGTGTCGCTCGACCCCACCCGGGATGACCCGGCGGCCCTCCGCGCGGTGGTGGAGCAGCACGGCCTCGACGGCCGGTGGACGCTCGGCGCGGTGCCGGAGGATCGGGTCATCGAGGTCGCGGCGGCGCTGCACGTCCGCTATCGGCCGCTCGAGGGCGGGGGCTTCGCCCACACCTCGGTCCTCACGCTCGTGGACGGGGAGGGGCGGATCGTGGCCCGCTCGGAGGGGGCCGAGGGTCGCGCTGCGCTCCAGGCCGCGATCGAGTCGCTCTCCCGAGGCCCCTGAACGTTAGACTGCGCCGATGATCCACTCCGTCCTGCCGACCTCCGGTGAGTATGCGCTGCGCGCGGCGGTCTGCCTCGCGGCCCTCCCCGCCGACGGTTGGCTCACCGCCCGTGATCTCGCCCTGCAGGCCAACGTGCCCCCTGCCTTCCTGGCCAAGGTGCTGCGTCGGCTCGTGCAGAACGGCCTCCTGCTCGGGCAGAAGGGCCACCACGGCGGCTTCCGGCTCGCGCGGCCCGCGGCGAGCGTGCGCGTGATCGACGTGCTGGTCGCCGCCGACATCGAGCTCAAGACCACCCACTGCGCCTTCGGCTTCGCGCGCTGCAACGAGGCGGCGCCCTGTGCGCTCCATGACATGTACAAAGACCTGCAGCAGATGTGCGACACCTGGGCGCGCGCCAACACGCTGGCGGACGTCGACCTCAGCCGCCTCCCCGGGGTGGAGCGCGTGAACGAATGAAGGAGGGCGGCGTCACGCTCCGCCCGGAGCTCCGGCTCTTGTCGCGGGGGCCGCTCTTCGCGGGGCTCGTGGAGGCGGAGCTCGGTCGGGTCCTCGCCCTCGGCGTTCGGCGGCGGGCGCCCGTGGGGACCTGGCTCTTCCACGAGCGCGCGGCCGCCGAGACGCTCTTCGTGCTCGTGGAGGGTCGAGCGCGGGTCACCCGCCAGGGCGCGGAGGGGCAGCTCCTGGTGCTCAACCTCGCCGGCGCCGGCGATGTGCTGGGCTGCGCGATCCTCGGCGGTGCCAGGGCCTATCCGGGCTCCGCCGAGGTGATCGAGGACGCCACCCTGCTCGCCTTTGACCGGGCCGCGCTGACGGCGCTCGTCGCCGAGCTCCCGGTGGTGTCACGGAACGCCCTCCAGATCCTCTCCGGCCGGATGGAGGAGCTGCGCGACCGGCTCCACGAGATGACGACGGAGAGCGTGGAGCGGAGGGTCGCCCATGTGCTCGTCCGCCTCGCGTGCCGGGCCGAGGCCGCCCAGCTCCGGCCCGAGCTCCGACTGACCCGACAAGACCTGGCCGAGCTCGTGGGCTCGAACCAGTACACCGTCTCCCGGGTGGTCGCGCGCTTCGAGAAGAGCGGCTGGATCGAGGGGGGCCGCGGGCGGGTCACGGTCCTCGACGTCGAGGCCCTGCGGGCGATCTGATACGGCGGAGAGGGCGTGTAAGGGGCGGTCGGGGCGCGTAAGGGCCACCCCCGATAGAGGGGAGGCGCGGCCAGAACGGTCCAGCGGGCGGCCCGTTCAACCCTCGGAGGCTCCGATGCGATCGTTGTTCCTGCTGGTGTCCCTGATATCCCTGTTGTCCTTGGTGGCCTGTTCGGACGGCGGCGGCAAGGGCGGCGCCGAGGGCGGGGCGGGCGTGGAGGGCAGCGTGACGTGGAGCGGCGGCGAGGCCGCCCTCGTAGACGGGCGCGCCTTTGAAGACGAGGGGGCAGATGGGGCGGTCCGCGTGATCCTGTCGAGCTTCGCCCTCTCTTGTTCGGCCGTCGAGGACGGGGTCGGCTTCAACACACCGGCGGACGGCGTCTACGTCAACTTCTATCCGGAGGACCCGTTGGGCGGCCTCGAGCTCTTCGCCAACGTCGAGGGCACCACCAGTCTCCGGGAGACCTTCTCCTTCGAGACCACCGCCGCCGCGAGCGGCGCGATGATCGTCGGCACCGTCACCCTCGAGGGCGACGCGGGGGACGCCGCCTTCAGCGTCGACAACTGTGGGTCGATGGACCCCTTCGGCTCTTGAGCCGACGCCCGCCCGAAGGGGGCGCGGACACGGGGCGGGTCAGGGGGGCGCCTCCCGATAGGCCGCGGCGAGCCGCTTCATCCCCTCGTCGATGGTGACGCGGGGGATGTAGCCGAGGTCACGGCGAGCGGCTCCGATGTCGTACCAGTGCGCGGTGGAGAGCTGGCTCGCGACGAAGCGGGTCATCGGGGGCTCGGCCTCTACCTGGAAGAGGCCGTAGATCCCCTCCAGCACGGCGCCGACGGCCTTCGCGAGGGCCGGGGAGACCGCGCGGTGGTTGGGCGGGAGCCCGGCGGCGGCGAGGATGCCGTTGATGATGTCGCGCAGGGGGCGAGGCTCGCCGTTGGTGATGAAGTAGGCCTTGCCGGCGCAGGGCGCGCCGGGGGAGAGGCGATCGAGGGCGAGGAGGTGCGCCTCGGCCGCGTTGTCGATGTAAGTGGTGTCGACGAGGTTCGTGCCGTCGCCCACGAAGGCGAGGCGGCCGCGGCGAGCGCGGTCGAGGATGCGGGGGGCGAGGTGGTTGTCGCCGGGGCCCCAGATGAGGTGCGGGCGCAGCGCCACCGTGGAGAGGCTCGCTGAATTGGCGGCCAGCACCATCTTCTCGGCGATGGCCTTGGTGGCGGGGTAGTGGGTCTCGTGCTCGGCGGGGTAATGCAGCGACTCGTCGGCGCCCGCGATGTCGCCGCCGCCGTGCACCACCGAGGGGGTGCTCGTGTAGACGAGGCGGGGCGTCCCGTGTTTGGCCACCGCGAAGAGCACGTTCTCCGTCCCGAACACGTTGGCCCGATAGTAGGCTGCCCTCGAGCCCCAGACCCCCGCCTTGGCCGCGGTGTGGATGACACCCTCGCAGCCGTCCACGGCGGCGTGCACGGCGGGCCCGTCGTTGATGTCGCCCTGCAGCACCTCCACACCCTGGGCGCGCAGATCGGGCGCGTCCCTTCGAGCGAGGGTGCGAACCGCCCAGCCGCGCGCCTGACACAAGCGCACCACTGCGCGCCCCAGGAAACCACCGCCGCCGGTCACGAGCACCCTCATCTTGTCCTCTCTGTCGTCTTGTCCTCTCTGTCGTCGGCCCCATCTTACTGTAGACGGGCCGTCGCCCAGACGGACAGCTTCTCGCGATCGATCTTGGCGTTGTGGCGGATATCCACCGGAAACCCGGGGTGGCGCAGGAAATGGTGAATCTCCCGGGTGTGGGGGTAGGCCGCCCCAAGCTGCGCGAGCTCGGCGACGAGGCCCGACCACTCCGGGGCGGGGCGGTCGGCCTCCAGCTCGACGCAGATCGCAGGCTCGACGCCGGAGGCCCGCTGGAGGGCGACGAGGGCGGTGCGGCGGACGGCGGGGTGCGTATTGAAGACCCCCTCGCAGGGGTCGGTGAAGAGCGTGCCCTTGGCGGTGGCCACGCGGTGCGCCTTCCGACCGCAGAACCAGAGGCGGCCCTGCTCGTCGAAGTAGCCGAGGTCGCCCATGCGGTGGATGATGGTCTCGCCGTCCCGGATCTTGGCGGCCTCGGTGGCGGCGGGGCGGTTCCAGTAGGAGAGGCTCACCATCGGCCCCCGCACCGTGATCTCCCCCACCTCGTCGGGCCCGACGAGCAGCTCGTCGCTCCACTCGGTGATGGGCTTGTCGGTGATGCGGATGATGCGCACCTCGGCCCCGGAGACGGGCCGCCCCACGCAGATGCCGGCGCCGCGGTCGGTGGCCTCTCGGGTCTCGCCGAGGATGGTCTCCGAGCTGATCGAGGCCACCGGCAGCGACTCGGTGGCGCCGTAGGGCGTGTGCAGCAGGGCGTCGGGCTCGAGCAGGCTCATCACCCGCTCGATGATCACCGGGGAGACCGGCGCGCCAGCGGAGATCACCCGCTTCAAGGTGGGGAGGCGGATGTTCTGCGCGGCTCCGTAGCGGCTCACCGTGTCGAGCAGCGCCGGTGAGCCGAACATGTTGGTGACGCCGAAGTCCTCGATGGCGGCGATGATCTTGCGCGGATCGACCGAGGCGGGCTTGGCGAAGTCCATGTCGGGGATCACGGTGGTCATGCCGAGGGCGGGGTCGAAGAGGGCGAAGAGGGGGAAGGTGGGGAGATCGATCTCGCCGGGCCGGATGTCGTAGGTCTCGCGGATGATGTCGACCTGGGCCAGGAAGGTGCCGTGGGTGTAGATCGCCCCCTTGGGCACGCCCGTGGCGCCGCTCGTGAAGAGCACGGCGGCCATGTCGGAGGGATCCGTCTCGGCCATCTGGAAGGGCGGCGCGGCGCGCCCGCGGGCCTTGACGTCTTCGAGGCTGAGCCCGCCCCAGAACCAGCGGGGGCCGACCGTCACGAGGGTCTTCACCGTCGCGCCCGCCCAGCCGAGCAGCACGCGGGCGGCGTGGGCCTCGGGGATGCCGATGAAGGCCTCGGGCTGGGCCTCCCCGAGGCAGGCCTTGAGGTGCTTGAGGCCGATGCCGGGGTCAACCAGCACAGGGACGGCGCCGGTCTTGAAGATGGCGAAGGTGAGCGCGAAGAACTCGAGGCTGGGCTTGACCATCAGGGCCACGCGGCGACCCTTGTCGATGCCCACCGCCTGGAGGCCGGCCGCGATGATGTCGCTGTCGTGATCGAGCTGGGCGTAGGTGGCGTGGGTGTGGGCCACGCGGCCGTTTCGGTCGACCGTGTGGGGGAAGAAGAGGGCGACCGTGTGGGGCTGACGCCGCGCCTGATAGGGCAGCCAGGAGGCGATGTTGGCGGTGACCTCCGCGCTCACGCCGGGGCCCCGAGGAAGCGGCGGATGTGCCCGATGACCGACTCCTGCTCGTCGTCGAGCACGTAGTGGCCGGCGTCGGGGTAGCGGTGGACCTCCATCTGTGGCCAGGTCTCGGTGAAGACGCGCAGGAAGTGGTGGTCGAAGACCCAGTCGCGCTCGCCCCAGCAGGCGAGGATGGGGTGACCCCGGAGCCCGTGCAGCAGCGTGGCGGTCTCGGCGACGAGGGCGTAGCCAGGGTCAGCCGGGCTGAGGGGGATGTCGACCACGAAGCGCAGGGTCGCGATGCGGTTCGCGGGGCTGTCGTAGGGGTGGAGGTAGCCGGCCTTCACGTCCGGGGGCAGCGGCTTGGTGGTGGTCACCCGCGTGGCCGCCCAGGCGAAGGCGTTCCAGCGGAGGACCAGCCAGCCGCCGAGGCGGGTGTCGCGGGCCATCGAGAGCGCGGGGGGCATCCGCTTGGTGGAGGGCTTCGGGAAGGCCCCCGTGTTGAGCAGCACGATGCGCCCCACCCGCTCGGGGTGGCGGGCCGCCCAGGCGAGGCCGATCATGCCGCCCCAGTCGTGGACGATGAGGTCGATCGGGCCGGTGAGCTCGAGCCCGTCGATCAAGGCGCCGAGGTCGGCCACCCGCCGCTCGAGGGTGTAGGGGTAGTCCGACAGCGGGGGCTTCTCGGAGAGGCCGCAGCCGATGTGGTCGGGGACGATGCACCGCTGGCGGTCGCGGAGCGCGAGCACCACGTTGCGGTAGTAGAACGACCACGTCGGGTTGCCGTGCACCATGAGCACGGGCCGGCCCTGCCCCTCGTCGAGGTAGTGCATCTGGAAGCCACCGATGGAGGTGGTCTTTCCGCGGAAGGGGTACAGGTGCTCGGCGAGCATGTCTACCAGATCACTTCGGCCATGGTGCAGTTCAGCCCGCTGCCGATGCCGAGCAGGCCCACGCGCGCCCCCGGGCGGAGCCGCCCGAGGGCCTCCGCCTTGGCGAGCGTGATGGGGACGGAGGCGGGGCCGACGTTCCCGAGCTCCGGATAGATGGCGTGCATTCGTGCGGTGTCGATGCCGAGCGCGCGGGCGAGCTGCACGGTGTGGGTGCGGCTGACCTGATGGATCACCACCTCGTCGAGGCGATCGGCCTCCCAGTCGAGGGCCACGCGGGCGCGCTCCCAGGTCTGGCGGGCGAGCTCGAGGCCGGCCGTGAGCAGGGCGCCGGAGTCGGTGATCATCTGGTCGGCCTGGCCGCGGCAGAGGCCGTTGTGGCGGCTGGCCGCGAGGCTCACCGAGCCCCGGTAGCGGTGGCCGCCCGGGGAGAGGTCAGACCGGCCGAGCAGCATCGCGGCGGCGCCCGAGCCGAGGGTGAGGGAGGCGATCTGCGCCTTGAGGTCGTCGGCGGTGGACTCGGGGCGGCCGAGGCGCTCGATCGTGGCCTCGGTGATGGCGCGGCTGCCCTCGCCGTCTACGATCAGGCCGTAGTCGACCTGGCCGCGCTCGATGAGGGCGCCCACCACGTCGATGGCGTTCAAGAAGGCGAGGCAGGCGTTGCCGAGGTCAAAGTTGAGGCACTCCGCCGAGAGGCCGAGGCGGCCGTGCACGGTGCTGGCGACGGAGGGCTCGACGAAGTCTTTGCAGACCGAGGTGCTGACCACCACGCCCACGCGGGCGCGTTCGACGCCGGTGCGCGCCAGCACGCGCTCGCCCGCCATCGCCGCCACCTCGGAGGGCTGCACGCCCTCATCCCAGAAGCGGCGCGCCTTGATCCCGGTGAGCAGCTCCAGCAGGTTCGCGGGCATGCCGAGCGCGGTGAGCTTGGACCCGAGGCGGGCCGAGAGCTCCGCAGTGGAGACCCGGTGGGGCGCATCGACGCAGTCGACGCCGATGATGGAGACGTTGTGGAACAGCATGGCGGCGCCTGCTAACCCGATCGCCCGATCGCGCCGCGCCGGGATCCCCTGTCAGGAAATTGAACGGAACGCCGGGGTGGAGTCCGGCCCGCGGGTGCAGCGCGCGCCCCATCCCACCGCGCCGCGGGTGCCTGACGTCCGTCGGCGAACTCGACGCCGTCGAACAGATAGCGCCCTGCGGCTGAGCGGGGCGCGCGGAGTCGCGCATAGGTGTGAGCATGTGTCAACACTAGAGTGACCTCGCGTTGTAACGATTTGTCATTGCGGCGCTCTTGAACCCCGGTGTAGAAGTCGGTTGCGCTGGCCGGAGCGGTGGGCGCCTCGACCGACGGCTCGTCCGGCGGCGAGCCCGGTGAGCGGGTGGTCGGTGGACGGTGCGGCGCCTCTTGGCGTCGCCTGGGGTCTCAGATCACGTCGTGCTCCGGTGAGCTCGCTGAGGTCGAAGCCCTCCGGCCTCTCCTCCCTCCGCTCCTCAGAACTGGACCCGACGATGTCTCCGCCGACCCCCAGCGCCGCCTCGTCCACCCCAGCCACCGTCGGCGAGAGCGACGTCCCGGTGTTCGGTGCGGGTTCGAGGTTGCTCTCTGCCATCGTGGTCGGGGCCCTGGCCTTCCCCATGGTCCTCTACGTGCTCGCGGACATGCCGACGCGGCAGCACGTCGCCCTCTCGGCGGTGCTGGTCGGCATTGGCCTGCTGATCGTTCGGTGGCGGCCTCAGGACCGCCTCGCGGTCGCGGCGCTGTCGGTGGCGGTCTCCACCCGCTACCTCTGGTACCGCCTGAGCAACACCGTCGAGTGGGCCGCCACCCCCGACGCCATCTCCGGCCTCCTCCTGTTCGGCGCCGAGGCCTACGCCTACACGGTGCTGCTCGGCGGCTACTTCCAGACCGCGATCACCAAGCGGCGGGTCCCCCTCGCCCTCCCCGACGATCCGGCGCTGCTCCCCACCGTAGACGTCTACATCCCCACGTACAACGAGTCCGTCGACATCCTCCACGACACCGTCGCGGGGGCCCTGGCGATGGACTACCCGAAGAAGACGGTGTGGTTGCTCGACGACGGGCGCCGGCCGGAGATGAAGGAGCTGGCCGAGCGGCTCGGCTGCCGGTACTTGACGCGGCCCGACAACAAGGGCGCCAAGGCCGGCAACATCAACCACGCGCTCCACCAGACCGAGGGAGAGCTGGTGGCGATGTTCGACGCCGACCATGTCCCTTCGCGGGAGTTCCTCACCTCGACGGTGGGCTTCTTCCTCGCAGAGAAGAAGATGGCGCTCGTCCAGACGCCGCATCACTTCTACAACCCCGACCACTTCGAGCGAAACCTCCACCTCGCGGGGGTGGTCCCGAGTGAACAGAAGTTCTTCTACCACGTGGTTCAGCCGGGGAACGACTTCTGGAACTCGGCCTTCTTCTGTGGATCTTGCGCGCTCTTGTCGAGGGAGGCCCTGCTCGATGTCGGCGGCATGGCCGAGGAGACCCTCACCGAGGACGCGCACACCGCGCTGAAGATGCACGCGAAGGGCTGGCGCTCCGCCTACCTGGACATCCCGCTGGCGGCGGGGCTCGCCACGGAGCGGCAGGCCCAGTACATCACGCAGCGGATCCGCTGGGCCCGCGGCATGGCGCAGATCTTCCGCACCGACAACCCGCTGCTCAAGTCGGGGCTCAGCCTCGCGCAGCGGCTCAACTATCTGTGCGCGTCCTGGCACTTCATGTTCGGACTGCCGCGCCTGATCTTCCTCTTCACGCCCGTGCTCTACCTCGTCTTCGGGCTGCACCCCGTCATCGGCGACGTTCGGGAGGTGCTGCTCTACAGCGCGCCGCACCTCGCGCTGTCGTGGGTGGGGGCTTCGTTGGTCAACCGGTCCACGCGGCACAGCTTCTGGGCCGAGGTCTTTGAGACCGTGATGGCGCCTTACCTGGCGCTGGTCACCGTCTTCGCCATCATCGCCCCCAAGCGGGGGCGCTTCAACGTGACCGACAAGGGCGGGCAGGCGGAGCAGGCCACCTTCGACTGGCGGAACGCGCTGCCGACCCTCGTGCTGCTCGGCTGCGCCTTCGGCGCGCTGGTGGCGATGGGCCCGCGGATCGAGGCCTACCCGACCGAGCGGGACACCATCATCATCGCCGGTGTCTGGAACCTGTTCAACATCATCGTGCTGCTGGTGGCGGCCGCCTCCGCCTTCGAACCTGCTCAGCGGCGGCAGCGGCACCGCGTCCACCGGGCGCTCCCGGTGGGCATCCAAGGGGTGGAGCGCGAGGAGCGGTGGCGTGGCACCACCGTCGACCTCTCCACCACCGGCCTTCAGGTGCGGGTGAGCGGAGAGCTCACCCTCCCCTCCACCGTCTCTGTCTTTGTGGACGATGGCGCGGCGCACGGTCTGTTGTTGCCGGCGGACGTGGTCTTCCAGCGGCTGGAGACCGACGGGGTGCGCACCGTCCGGCTCCAGTTCATGCCCCTCGCCTCCGACGAGCGCGAGGCGGTCAGCCGCCTCGTCTTCGGCTCGGCCTCCCCCTGGTTGGGGGAGCGCTACGTCGAAGATCAGCCCGTGCGCTCCTTCCTCGCGGTGCTCACCGTCCCCTTCTCGGTGGCGATGGGCAACGGCAGCTTCCTCCGGCGGGTGCTCGACGTCGGCCGCTCTCGCACGGTGACGGGCCGCCTCCCCTGCCGCGCCTGCGGCCACCCGTACCCGGCGGCGGACAGCGCCTGCGAAGAGTGCGGGGCGCCGCGGGTGAGCGCCCTCGCCGAGCGGGGCCTCGCGCCGCGCCGGGCCGGCGTCCTGGGGCCGGCCTTCGGCCTCGCGCTGCTCGCTTTCGGCGCGGTGCTGGCCTTCAACGCGAGCCCAGCGGTGGCGGCCCTCGGCGTCTTCATGCCCATCGAGCGTTGGACCGGCCCGAGCTATCAGACCCGCATGGCCACCCTCACCAACGCCTATCGCGCTGTGGTGGGCCTCGCCGATGAGCTCGAGCAGGCCCAGCAGTCGCAGCAGGCGCTGTTGCCCACCTGGTCGAGCCGCCTGCAGGCCACACGCTCGGTCTTTCGCCTCGGCCAGCTCGCGCGGACGGACGCCGATACCCGGATCGCGGAGGACCAGCTGCTCCTCGCCCTCGTCGAGCTCGAGGACGCCGGCCACCTCTTCGAACTTCGCCCGAACGACCCCCTCTCCACCGCTCGGCTCGCCAGCGTTCGCCGCACCCTCGGCGACGTCTCCGCCCGCCTCGGCCTGCCCCCCACCATCCTTGGTCCGGTTGTCCCATGAGCCCACTGTCGCTGTTCCTGCTGACCTGCTCCTCTCCCCTCTTCCTCTCGGCTGCGCATGCCCAGGCCCCTGCGGAGGCCGCGCCCGCGGCCGCGTCGGCGGAGCCCGCGGCGGTGTTGGAGGGCTCGGCGCCCGTGGTGGCCGCACCGGCCGCGGCAGGCCTCCGCGAGATCCAGTTCGAGCGCGATCTGCAGGTGCAAACCGACCCGATGCTGCAGGGGCTCGAGGCCACCCGCACCCTCACCTTCACGGTGCCGAACGCCTGGACCCTGCAGGCCGACCCCGTGGTGGAGATCGCCTTTGACCACAGCTCGGCCCTCGACCCCGGGCGGAGCTCGCTCACGGTCCAGGTGAACGATCAGGCCGCCGCCACGGTCACGCTCGACGCGGCCACCGCGCAGGGCGGCACCCTCCGGTTGGCGATCCCCCGCCACCTGCTGGTCGACTACAACAAGCTCAAGATATCGGTCGTGCAGCACCTCGTAGACGAGTGTGAGGACCCCTTCGACCCCGCGCTCTGGACCCGGGTGAGCCGCACCTCGGTGCTCCGCTTCGACGTCGTCGAGGCGCCGATCGTGCCCGATCTCGCGCTCTTCCCCGCGCCCTTCTACGATCCGCTCGGCTACGGCCCGGTGGAGCTCTCCCTCATCGGACAGGGCTCCCCCTCGGCGGCGACCGTGGAGGCCCTCGGCACCGTCGCGGTCGGCCTCGGCCGCATCTCCGGCTACCGCACGCTGCGCCTCCAGGAGCCGGTGGCCGACCCCTCCCTCCTCCAGAGCCACGGCTTGATCGTGGGCCGAATCGACGAGAACCCGCTCATCGCCTCGCTCCTCGGCCCCACATCCATCCCCGCGGGGGAGGGCCTCGTGGTGGTGGTGCCGGCCCCGGGGGCGCCCTCTCGGGCGATCCTCATCGTCACTGGCGCCGACGAGGCCGGCCTGAAGCGGGCCGCCCAGGCGGTGGCCTCGCGGTACCGCTACGAGCTGCTCTCGGGCTCGCGGAGCCAGATCCGCGCGGTGGATCGTGCGACGCCGCCCGCCAACAACCGCGACCCGCGGCCGGTGCCGTATCACGACGAGGCCTTCACCCTGAGCGACCTCGGAATCAAGGACACCACGGTTCGGGGCTACTACTCCGAGGCGGTGGAGGTCCCCCTGATCTTCGAGGGGGACGGTCACATCAACCCCGAAGGCGGGGTCTTCGACCTCGTGTATTCGTACGGCGCGCAGCTCGACCTGCGGCTGTCGACCGTCGAGGTCCGGCTCAACGGGATCGTGCTCCGCAGCTCCGCCCTCGACAGCCGGGAAGGCGAGCAGCTCCGCCACCTCCGCGTGACGCTCCCCGCCGACCTCACCGAGCAGAAGTCCAACCTGGAGGTGGTGTTCCACCTCTATCCGGAGGACTTCGATCCCTGCCGCCGCACCTCGGACAAGGCGATCTGGGCGACGGTGCATGGGTCCTCCTCCATCGAGAGCCCCCGCTACTACACCGCGATGGTGCCCGATCTCGGCCTGCTGCGCTTCGACCTCTGGCCCTTCGCGGAGCCGGCCAGCGCCGGCGGCACCCTGGTGGTGATCGATGACGCCCCCTCGTGGGCCGACGCCAGCGCGGGCCTCCAGATCGTGGCGGAGCTCGCCAGCCGGAACATGGACGAGCAGCCCAGCATCGGCCTCTTCGCGGGCCGGAAGGGCCTCCTCGGGGAGCGCGCCAACCAGCAGGCGCTGGTGCTGGTGGGCGAGGGCGGCAACAGCGCCTTCGACGAGCTGGTGTCCAGCGGCCGGGTCACCCTGCAGGGCGACCTGGATCGGGCCCTCTCCGATGGCGCGGGCGCCGGGCTGCTCAACGTCGGCAACGAGCGCGCCTTCGCGACCATCGAGCAGCTCATCCGCCCCGAGAACAAGGACCGCCTCGCCCTCGTGCTCCGAGCGGGCACGGACGCGGACCTGCAAGGGGCGGTGCAGAGCCTCTCCGATCCCAGCCGCCTCGCCCGGCTCTCCGGCAACGCCGTGGCCCTGCCGGAGAGCGGAGGCATTCGCCCCGTCTCGGTCGCGGCGCGGCGGCCGATGGGGGAGGAGCCGGTGCGGGTGACGTGGATGAACACCCTGCGTAAGAACTGGTGGCTGCTCGGGATCTCCCTCGTCGCTGCGGCGGTGGCCTTCGGCAAGGCGGTCTCGATCTTCGCGCGCAACCGCGGTGGCCGCACATGAGCTGGGCCCTGGCCGGCGCTCTGCTGGTCAGCCCCGCGCGCGCCAGCGAGGGAGGGGAGGTGGCCGCGGCGGAGCTGCAGGTCGCCTGGCGTTGTTATGCCCGGACCTTCATTCGCGGGGGCCGGGTGATCGACCCCTCCCGTGATCGGTCCACCACCAGCGAGGGGCAGGCCTACGCCATGCTCCGCGCCTTGTGGATGGGCGACGAGGCACGGTTCGACACGATCCGAGGCTGGACCCTGGCTGAGCTTCAGGGCGGGGAGCGGGATCAGCTCCCCGCGTGGCTGTGGGGGCGCAAGGGCTGGCTCCGCCGTGGTGTCAAAGACCCTTCCCCCGCGTCGGACGCCGACATCCTCATCGCCTGGTCGCTGCTGCTCGCCGCGGAGCGCTGGGAGCGGCCCGCCCTCGCCACCGAGGCCCGGGCGCTGCTCCGGGAGGTCTGGGAGCGGGAGACCCTCGAGGTCGCGGGCACCCGGGTGCTGCTGCCCGGACCGTGGGCCAAAGAGGGGGCGCTCATCCGGGTGAACCCCTCCTACTTCCTGCCCTTCGCGCTCCGAACCTTCGTGGGCGCCGATCCGGACCACGATTGGGGCCGCCTGCTCGATGACAGCTACGTCCTGATGGATCGACTGATCGGGCCGGCGGGCCTCCCCCCGGACTGGGCCTGGCTCGATCGCAGCACCGGCTCGCCGGTGGCGCCTCCCGCCGACGCCCAGGCCACCGGTGTGGTCAGCTTCGACGCCCTGCGGGTGCCCTGGAACATCGAGGCGGACGCCCGCTGGAGCGGCGATCCGCGGGCCACCGCCCTGCTCCAGCGGATGGACCCGCTGGCCCAGCGGTACACCGCTGAGGGGATGCTCCCCGCCCGCATGACGGTCGAGGGCGCCCCCTTGGACGCCTGGCCCTATCCAGGCCTCTACGCCGCCCTGCTGCCGACCTGGCGGGCCCGCGCCCCCGAGGCCGCCGCCCGCGTCTGGGAGCAGACCCTCGCCCCCCTCTGGGCCGACCAGCTCGCCTGTGATGAGCAGCACGACTACTTTGCCGCCAATTGGCTCTGGTTCGGGGTGGCGCTCGCCGACTCCCCGCCCGGGTCCCAGCCAGGTGCCTCCTGATGCGACTCTTCCCCGCCCTGCTCGGTGTGTTGCTGCTGGGCGTCGGCCCTGACGCGGTCGCCGCGCCCGACGTGTCGTCGGGAGCCTCCACCGCCGCGGCGCCCGCCGCCTCGGTCGCGGCGCCCGCCGTCCTCCGCTCCGCCCCCAAGGGCCACCGCCCCGCCGATCGCCTCGCCTGGGCCGAGCAGCTCGTCCAGGAGGGAGAGGCCGGCCTCGACCTCGCGGTGGCCGTGCTCTCCACCTTGCTGGGGGATCCGGTCGTGGGTGCCGAGGCCGCCCGTCGCCTCGACGCGCTCCTGCTCTCGCTGCCGCCGCGGAGTGCCTGGACGGAGATCATGAAGGCCGCCCGGGACCGCCCGGGCAACCCCGACCCCATGCCGATGCGGCTCCACCTCGATCGGGCCTGGCTGCGGGTCGATCGCAGCCGCCCCTGGGCGGTGTCGGACGCCCAAGGCATCACCCAGGCGCCGGGGGCCTCCGCGGCGGTCAAGGCCCAGGCGTGGACCCTGCTCGCCGAGGCCGCCCTCTACGACGGCGCGCTCCCTGTCGCCAAGGCCGCCCTCGTCCAGGCCAAGGCCCTCGCCGCGGAGCGTGTCCCGGTCGAGCTCGAGGTCGCGATCCTGATCCGCGAGGGCCAGCCGACCTTCGCCCGGGCGATCGCCGGCTCGAGCGCGCCGCCGACCTGCCGACAGCCCGACGAGTTCGTCGACTGCGCCGACTGGCTGGTGGCGCTGGGGCGGCCCGAGGTGGCCCTCCGCAGCCTCGACGAGTCTCTCGGCCGCGTCGCCGCCTCCTCGGACAAGGTGCCGCTGCTGCTCCGCGCGGCCTCCCTCGCCGAGTCTCTCGGTCAGCCGGTCCAAGCGGCCCGCCTCTTCGAGCAGGCGAGCGACATCCGCCCGGCTGACCTCGACCTCCGCCGGAAGACCGGCCTCGCGCTGCTGCGCGCCGATCAGGAAGAGCGAGCCGGGACCTACCTCTCCGCCGACGACCCCGCCCTCCGCGCAGGCGGCCCGGCGCGGCAGCGGGCGCGGGTGCACGCCGCGATCGACGCCGGGCGGATGAACGAGGCCCTGCAGGACATCGAGCTCCAGGTGGCCGAGCGCCCCGAAGACACTGAGGCCATCCAGCTCCTCATCGGGCTCGCCTCCACCACCCGCCAGCCGGGTCGGGCGATCGAGCCCTTGCTCCACGCCCTCCCGAAGGAGGACGCGCCCTGGGAGCGGCGCGCGCTCCAGCACTGGCTGGCCTCCCGCCTCGCCGAGCACGGCCAGGCCTTACGAGAGACCGGGGAGCTCGGCCTCGGCAGCGACGCCCTCCTCCAGGCGATCGCCCTCGATCCCACCGCCCTGCCGAGCTGGGTGGCGGCTGGCGGGGCCCTGTGGGCCGATCGGCACCCGGACGCGGCCCGGGAGGCCTTCTCGGTCGCCCTCTCGCTCGATCCCGGCCACGCCGAGGCCCTCTCCGCCTTGGTCCGCCTGCTCGCCAGCCTCGACCGCTGGGATGAGGCCCACGCGGTCGTCTCCTCTCAGAAGAAGGTCGATCCCGGGCTCGTCGACCGCCTCTCCCTCCTCGAGGAGACCGCCCGGATCCGCGCCCTGTGGCGGGAGGGGGACCGCGGCGAGGCGGAGGCCCGCACCGCGGCCCTCGAGCGCCGTGCCCCCGATGACGCGGCGGTGCTGCACGCCCTCGGCGACCTCTTCCTCGAGCAGCGGATGGAGGAGGCGGCGGTCCGGGCCTACACCCGCTCGATCGCCGCCGGGGATGATGGCGGCTGGTCGAGCCTCGGCCTCGCCAACACGCACCTGCTGCGCGGGGAGACGGCCGACCTCGACGCCGCCGACGCCTTGCTCGACGGCCTCGCCGGTCAGCACGACCCCGTGCTCCGCCGCGAGGTGACCGCGGCCCGCGGGCGGATCCTCGGTCAACGCGCCAACCTCGCCCGCGAGCGCGGGGAGGACTTGGAGGCCTTCGAGCTCATCGCCCGCGCCCTCGAGGTCAGCCCCGACACCTGGGCCCTCGGCAACCTGGGCGGGCTCTACCTCGATCACTGGCAGTTCGAGGCGGCGGAGGCGATGTACCAGGGGGCCGTCGATCTCGATGGGCGCAACGTGGACGCCTGGGCCGGGCTCGCGGTGGCCCGCATGGGCCGCGGTGACTTTGACGGTGCCGCCCAGGTGATCGCCGCCAAGGACCTCGCCGGCCGATCGGTCGCCCCCGGCCGCACCTTCGGGGAAGAGCTGGCCGAACGAAGGACCCTCGCCGCGGTCCAGCAGGCCCTGCGGGAGAGCGACGTCGTCGGGGCGCGCGCCCTCCTCACCCCGCTGCTCGAGGCGCAGCCCACCCGCCCCGCCCCCTGGCTGACCCTGGCCGACTGCCACATGGCCGCCAAGAACCACCCCGCCGCCCTGATCGCGGTTCAGGAGGCCCTCCGCCTCGCCCCGGTCGAAGAGGGCGTGCTCGGCGCCGCCCTCACCGTCGGCTACGCCACGGGCCAGCTCCCCGCGGTGCTCCCCTCCCTCCGCGCGGCCCTCGGCAGCGGAGCGCCGATGGGGGAGTGGGTGGCGCCGGCCCTCCGATCGGCCGAGCTCCACCTCGAGCTCGAGGCCGCGAAGGCTCGGATGCAAGCCGGAGATCGAGCCGGGGCGCGCAAGGCTGTGGCCAATGTGTCCCGTCAGCTCCAGGCGCCGACCGCCCTCGACCAGCTCGCCCTCGGCGCGGCCTGGTCGGAGGTCGGTCGGCCGCGCGCCGCCGCGGTGGCCTTTCGCGCCGCGCTCGCAGACAAGGAAGAAGGTTCCGATGTGACGCGCATCATCGGCGAGGCGGGGGCCTACCGCGCCCTCGGGCGGCCGGGCGCGGCGGCGCGCCGGCTCGAGGCCGCCTGGACCGAGACCAAGGACCCCCGCCTCGGCGCGGAGCTCGCCCGCGTCGAGGTCGCGATGGGGCACCCCCTGGCCGCCTCCCGCGCGCTCGTGCAGGTCGAGGCCGATCCGACCGTCCCCGAGGTCCTCCGGCTCCGGCGCCTGCCCGATCCGATGCCCATCCTCGACGTCAAGGCGGTCGAGCCGGTCGATGAGCGGCTCCACCCCGGCCCCCGCCTCGTGATCCGACGCCTCGGGCCGGATGACGCGGCCCATGTCCCCGCCGCCCCCGTCGGGGTGGTGGTCGGCCTCGAGGAGGCCCCCGGCAAGAGCCCGCCGGTTGACGTGAGAGCCCTCCGCGCGGAGGTCGGGGTCGAGCCTCGCTGGGTCGTCACCGCCTCCGGCCTCGTCGGCGGGCGACCCGAGACCCTCGGCGTCGGCGGCCTCCGGCTCGTGGGCGCCGACGTCAACGCGGAGTGGGTGGCGGCCGATCCCCTCCGCCTCCGGCTCGAGGCCCTCCCGCTCGCGGTCTCCGATGACCTCGGTGGAGACGCCGGGGTCTCGCTGGCCCTCGACGCCGCCTCTCCCACCGAGGGCCCCCTCGCCTGGCGGGCGGTGGTCGGCAGCTCCCCCCTCGGGATGGCCTCGCCGGCCACGGTGGTCGGGTACGGCGAGCTGCGCTGGCGGGCGCGTCACCTCTGGGAGCTGGCGCTCAGCGGCTCCCGCGCCCCGGTGATCGACTCCTGGTTCAGCCTCGCGGGAGACCCCGCGGAGGACGCGGGGCGGGTCACGGACAACTGGATCGACCTCCGCGCGGGCCTGCGCGGTCAGAGCGGCCTCACGCTGGGCGGGGTCGGGCGGGCCGGGGCGCTACAGGGCCTCTCCCTCGATCCCACCCCCTGGGTCGGCGGCGTGTTCTGGCTGCGGGTCCCCTTTCAGGTCCGTGAGCTGCCGGTCGAGCTGGGCCTCGACGGCCTCCACACCCGCCACAGCGACTGGGTGGGCGGCGCCTGGGCCGGAGAGGCCGGGGTCTACACGCCCGCCGCCTTCACGAGCGCGCGAGCGCGGGCCACCCTCGGCTGGAACCCGCGTGAGCTCGCGTTCTGCGCGGCCGGCGGGGTCGGGCCGCAGTGGAGCCGGGAGCGGGACTGGGAGCCCGAGCCCGCTGTCGGCCTCGGCTGGGACGCGGCGGCCTCGGCCACCTGGCGGCCCGAGGGCGCCTGGTGGCTCGGCGCCCTCGGCCGGGTTGACGCCGGCGCCACCGGCTGGGGCAGCGTGCTCGGCCTCGCCACCGTCGGCTACGGGCACCTCTCCCGCGGGGACGTGCCCGGCCCCACCTCATCGGCCGTCGCCCACGGGCTCGTGCTCCGTGAGGCGGGCCCCTGCCCGCTGGGAGGCACCCCATGAGCTCGCCTGTTTCGAGGTCTCCCCGGATGGCGCTCCCCCGGCTGTCGCTGCTCTCGCTCCTCGTCTCGGCCGCCTGCGCCGAGCCCGGGGCGCCCTCGCTCATCCGCGGCGATGACCCCCTCTGGGACGAGGACGCCCTCTCGCTGATGCACCTGAGCATCGACGCGGGGGAGGACTGGGAGGCCGCCCTCCTCGACGCGGCGGACGGCGGGGCGGACCCCTGCTTCGCCGCCGAGCCCCTCGCCACCGAGCTGGAGTTCAAGGACCCCTCCACGGGCGACACCCTGTCCTTCTCCAGCGTGGGCGTGGAGCTCCAGGGCTTGGACGCCCTCGCCGCCTCGGCGGCCAAGGGGGAGCGCACCGGCTTCCGGCTCCGCTTTGACCCCACTGAGGGCGGCCTGGGCGGTGAGGAGGCCCTCGTCCTCGCCGGGACCGGCGGGGACCGCTCCCTCGCGCGATCCCTGCTGGCGAACCGGGTGGCCCGCCGCCTCGGCCTCGCGGCCCCGCGGGGTGGGTACACCGCGCTGTGGGTCAATGACAAGCTCCAGGGGGTCTATCCCTTGGCGGAGGAGCGGAGCAGCCGCGCTTACCTCTCGTCGCGTTTCGAGGACACGAGCGGCCCCCTCTTCGAGAGCACCGACTCCTGCGGGGAGCGCTCCGACCTCTCCTACCAGGGCGAGGCCGAGGCCGACTACTCAGGGCAGTACGAGGCGGTGGGCGACACGTCCCCTCGGGCCCTGCTCGACGGCCTCGTCCCCCTGATGGCCTGCGGCGAGGAGGCCGACGAAGACGCGGCCCGGGCCTGTGTCGAGTCTTGGATCGACGTCGATGAGTGGCTCACGGCCCTCGCCCTCGGCCTCGCGCTGCCCGACGTGCAGGGCTTCGCGACCCAGTCCGTGGGCTACTCGGTCTATCAGGACCCCGCGGACGGGCGCCTCCGCCTGATCCCCGCCTCCAGCGGCCAGGCCTTCCAGCTCTGGGCCCTGCCCGATCCGACGGAGGGCCTCTTCACCCTCGACTCCCCCGACTTCGCGCTGCACCCCCCGGTCTTCGGCGCGCGGCTCCAGGATCTCTACCCGGAGCGGTACTGCGAGCGGATGTCGGTGGTGGCCGCGGAGCTCGACTCGGCGGCCCTCGCCGACGAGGTGGGCGAGCTCGGCGCCTTCCTCTGGGACCCCGTCGCCGCCGATCCGCAACTCGATCGCGAAGAATGGCGCGCCGAGATTATCCAGATACAGGACAGCTTGGCGGTGCGGCCGCCGGCCCTCCGCGAGGCGGCCCGGGCCTGCCGGCGCTGATCCGCCGATTCACCGATGACCCTCCCTCCGCGAGCCTCCCGTTGAAGATCACGAGCGCTGTCCTCCTCACCCTCGCCTGTGCCTCTTCGATCGCCTGCTCAGACGACAAGGAGCAAGGGTGGCCGGGGGGAGGCGACGACGGCGCCACGGACAGCGGGGATGGCACCGACGGCACCGACGGCGGTGACGGCGCCGATGGAACGGATGGCACCGACGGCGGTGGTGACGGTCCTTGTGACCAGGTGCCCGAGGGCCTCGACCTCGAGGCGGCCCAAGACGGCTTCCTCTACGCCGGGACGATCCTCGCCTTCTGCATCACGCTCGACGACGACGACGTGGCCGCGCTCACCGCTGATCCTCGCGCCGACGTCCACGCCGACGTCACCTTCGGCGGCACCACCCTGGACGCCGGCCTGCACCTGAAGGGAAGCGAGTCGGGCTCCTTCCGCACCCTCGAGGAGAAGGCCTCCTTCAAGATCGACTTCCACGAGTGGGATGAGGCCGCGCGGCTCCACGGAGTCAAGCGGCTCACGCTCAACTCGATGATCCAAGACCCCACCATGGCCGCCGAGCACGTGGCCTACCACCTGGGAGACGCGCTCGGCATCCCGGGGCCCCGGCACGGCTACGCCAACGTGTGGGTGAACGACGAGCTCTTCGGCCTCTACGGCGTCGTCGAGACCCAGGACGAAGAATTCCTCGAGCGGGCCTTCCCCGACGAGCCCGAGGGCAACCTCTATTCGGGCGGCTATGGCGCTGACCTCTACAACGGGCGGGAGGACAATTTCGGGGTCTCCGAGACGATGGGCGAGGTCGAAGATCGCAGCGATCTCCTCGCCCTGATCGAGGCCGTCGAGGCGGCGACACCCGCCACCTTCTATACGATGCTCGGTGAGCGCTTCCACCGCGATGAGCTCCTCGCATTAATGGCCTGGGAGATTGCCACCTCCAACGTGGACGCCTACGCGACGAACGGGAACAACTTTCAGCTCTATCACGGCACCGCCGACGGCCTGTGGTGGCTGACACCCTGGGGCCCCGATCAGAGCTTCTACAAAGACGGCAGGCCCGAGGTGGAGGTCTATCAGTCCCTCTATGGCCGGCTCGGCATCGACTGCCGCGCCTCCTCCGAGTGCAGCGCCGCCCTCGACCTCGCCATCGAGGCCGTGCTCGTCACCTGGGAGGGCATCGACCTCGCCGCCTATGTGGACGAGACCACCGCCGCCATCGAGGCCGACTGTCGGGCCGATCCGCGCAGCAACTATGGTGATTACGGGTGTCGGGACGCCCAGGCCGCGATGCGGGACTGGGTGCGTGCCCGACCGGCGGCGGTGAGGGCCGAGCTCGCGGCGCACTGAGCGGCGAAGAGGAGGCGATCGATGGCGCTGCCGGTGAACCCCGATGGGCCGTCGAGGCCGCCCTCGGGCGCCGCGCCGACGGTGGCGGAGACCACCGGGGGCTCCTGGTCTGAAGGCGCTGCGGCCGCGGCGGGGGCCGACGCAGGGCCCGGTCCGGCGCACCTGACGCTGCTCGAGCGTATCGGCGCCGGCGGGATGGGCGAGGTCTGGTCGGCCCGCGACGCGCGGCTCGACTGTGTCGTCGCCCTGAAGGCGATCTTACCGACCATCGCCCAGCACCCCGCGGTGCGGGAGCGCTTCTTTCGGGAGGCCCGGCTCACCGCCCGGCTGCAGCACCCGGGCATCGTCCCGGTGCACGAGATCGGCGCGTTGGCCGACGGGCGGCTCTACTACACCATGAAGCGGGTGGAGGGGGCGCCCTTCTCCGAGGTGCTCCGCGAGGTGGAGCGGGCGCGGCTGATGGGCCGTCCGAGCCCCTGGACGCTGCGCGCGCGGCTGCAGGTGCTGGTGCGGGTGGCGGAGGCCGTCGGCTACGCGCACGCCCGCGGGGTGGTCCACCGCGACCTCAAGCCCGACAACATCCGCGTGGGGGAGCTCGGCGAGGTCATCGTGCTCGACTGGGGCATCGCGCGGGAGATCGGGGCCGAGCCGGAGGAGGGCCTGCTGGGGACGGTCGGCGGGGCGGGCCTCACCCGCGGGGTGATCGGCACCCCCGGCTTCATGGCGCCCGAGCAGGCGCGCGGGGAGGCGGACGGCCTCGGGCCGCAAGCCGACGTCTTCGCGCTCGGGCGCATCCTCCGGCTGACGATCGGTGAAGACCGGGATCAGGTCGATGCCCTCCATGAGCTGATCGACGCCTCGACCGCCCCCGAGCCCGGAGACCGCCCCGCCGACGGCCGCGCCTTCGCCCTCGAGCTCAGCCGGTGGTTGGACGGGGCGCGCCGGCGGGAGATCGGCCTCCGCCTCGTCGAGCAGGCTGACGAGATGGCCGCCTCGGTCGCCCGGCTCCGCGCCGAGGCCCAGGAGCGACGCGCGCGGGCGGCGGAGCTCCAGCGGGCGGTCGGGGCCACCGAGGCCGAGGAGCGGAAGGCCGACCTGTGGGCAGAGGAGGACGAGGCGCAGGCCCAGGAGCAGGAGGCCCGCCTCCTCGATGCGCAGCGGCTGCAGGTCTTGAACGCGATCTTCACCCATGCCCCCGGCCTCCCCGAGGCCCACCTCCGCCTGGCGGACCACTTCCGGCTCGAGCACGAGCGGGCGGAGGCCCGAGGGGACGCCGCCGCCGCCGCCGAGGCGGAGCTGCACCTCCGCGCCCACGACCAAGGCGCGCACGCCGCCTATCTCCGCGGCGAGGGCACCCTCTCCCTGGTCACCGATCCGCCGGGCGCGCAGGTGCGCCTCTATCGGTACGAGCTCCGCCTCCGGCGCCTGCAGCCGGTCTTCCAGCGGGAGCTCGGCCCCACGCCCCTCTCGGAGGTCTCCCTCCCAAAAGGTAGCTACCTCCTCCATATCGAGGCGGAGGGCCACGCGACGGTCCTCCACCCGGTCTCCATCCGCCGCCTCCAGCACGAAGAGGGGCGGGCGCCCGGAGAGGCCTCGCCGCGGCCCCTACGCCTGCCGCGAAGCGGGGAGCTCGGGCCAGAGGATCGGCTCGTCACCCCCGGCTGGACCGCGCTCGGCGGCGATCCCGAGGCCGCCAACACCGCCCCCAGCGGCCGCGGCTGGGTGGAGGGCTGCGTGATGAAGCGGCTCCCGGTCACCAACCGGGAGTACCTCACCTTCTTGCACGCCCTCGTCGAAGAGGGCCGCGTCGACGAGGCCCTGCGCCACGCCCCCCGTGAGCGCCTCGGCGCCGACGGCGGCCTCGGGGCCCTCCATTACGGATGGGATGGGCGGCGTTTCTCCCTCGTCCCCGACGCCGAGGGCGACGTCTGGCTTCTCGACTGGCCGGTCTTCCTGATCGATCAGCCCGCTGCGCGCGCGTACGCGGACTGGCTCTCCCGGCGCGACGGGCTCGACTGGCAGCTACCCCGCGAGGACGTCTGGGAGCGCGCCGCCCGCGGGGCGGACGGGCGCTGCTTCCCCTGGGGCGACTTCCTCGACCCCACCTGGGCCTGCTACCGGCACAGCCACGCCGAGGGGGCCCGCGCGAACCCCTGGGTGGTCGGCGCCTGCCCCGTCGATGAGAGCCCCTTCGGCGTCGGCGACCTCGCCGGCGGCATCCGCGAGTGGACCGAGAACGTCTGGGGCGGGGACACCGCGGCCTTTCGGGCCTACCCGGTGCTGCGCGGCGGCTGCTGGTCCGCCCACCCGCAGCTCGTCCGCCTCGCCACCCGCGGGTGGGTCTCTCCGCTCGAGCGGGCGCAGAGCGTGGGCTTTCGGCTCTGTCGACCGCTGTAGAGCCTACGCTGTAGGACCTACGCTGAACGGCTTACTTGCCGAGGTAGTCCGCCGCCCCGAGCTCGAGGTTGGCCGCCTGATCGGCGCCCTCGGAGAAGATCAGGACGAACATCCGCTGCTCGGTGGCGGTGGAGATGCTCCGGGCGACGCGGGACGCGCTGCCGACGACGAGCGACTGGCGGTTGAAGGACCAGCTGCCGGAGGTGAGCGACCAGGTGGGGGTGGTGCTGCTCAACGAGAGGGCGGCGAGGCTGGCGGCCTGCTTGTCGAGGGCGACGGCGAGCTCACCGAAGTAGACCTGGCCGGCGAAGAGGAGGGCCTTCGCGGCGTCCGCCTCGGCGCCACCCTTGGAGAGCGAGGCGCTGGCCGTCTTCATCGCGCTCTCGGCGGCCGAGAGGTCAAGGTTGCCCTTGCTGTCGAGGGCCCAGCTCGGGGGGTCGTGAATGCCCAGGGGCTCGCCGATCGTGAGCTTCGTGCAGGGGATCGGGGACCCACAGACGTTGAAGGTGGGGAACCCGGCCGAGGCGGTCGAGGTGAGGGCGAGCAGCAGCGCGATCATGGTGACTCCACATCCGACGACGGTGAGGGATATCCGGCCCGGGGCGTACTGTCTCGCCGATTCCGCGGTGTTCTTCCCGACCCAGAAGCTCTATCGCCGCGAGCGGCCGGCGGGCACCCACACGCGCCCACAGCGCGGCGCGCCCCGGACCTTGAAACCGAGGGCCGAGCGGCCTACGATGGGCGAATGGGCCGCCTCCTCCGCCGCGCCGATGGCGCCGTCGTCCTCCTCGCCGCTCGAACGCTCGTCGGGCGGGAGCCGCACTGCCTCATCCGCAGCGAGCACCTCCGTGTCTCCCGAGAGCACGCGGTCCTCGCCTGGGGCGGCGGGCGGTGGACGCTGCGCGACCTCGGCAGCCGCAACGGCAGCGCCCTGTCGGGGCAGCGCCTCGCGCCGCAGGAGGAGCGGGGCCTCCGTCGGGGGGACACCCTCTGCTTCGGCCACCCGGAGGCCGGGGAGTGGGAGCTCGACGACGACGGCCCGCCCACCGCCTTCGCCTTGCCGGTCGGGGAGGGGGCCCCGGCGGTCGCCACCGGCGATCTCCTCTTCCTGCCCAACGCCGAGGCGCCGGTCGCGACGCTGTTCCGCACGGCGCTCGGCCAGTGGATGATGGAGCAGGACGACGCGCTCCGCCCCCTCTCGGACGGCGATCTCGTCGAGGCTGGGGGCGCCTTCCGCCTCTTCCTGCCGGAGGGCTCCCGGACGACGGTGGGGGCCACCGAGGAGCCCGTCGCCCTCGGCACCGCCCGGCTGCGCTTCACGATCTCCCGCGATCAAGAGCACGTGAGCCTCGCGGTCGTCCAAGGGGATCGAGCGCTCGACCTCGGCGAGCGGCAGCACTGGTTCGTGCTCTGGGTGTTGGCGATCGAGCGCCAGCAAGACCGGGACGCCCCCGCCCACGATCAAGGCTGGGCCGACACCGACCGCCTCGCCCGCCGGACGGGGATCGAGAAGAAGCATCTCGACACCTACATCTCCCGCGCGCGGAGAGACCTCGCCCAAGCCGGGGTGGAGCAGGCCGCGCAGGTGGTGATGGCGCGCCCCGGCCAGCGCCGCCTCGGCATGGACCCGCGGCAGGTCGAGATCATCAACGTCTCGTGAGCCCCATGGTAGGCTGAGCCACTCCGGAGCCCGAATGCGCCTGCTCTCCCCTCTCTCGGCGGTGTCCGCCGCCTTGCTGCTCAGCCTCGCCGCCTGCACCCAGGAGCAGGCCGCCTGTGAACCGACCGCGGACGGCGGGGCCGCGGCCAACGGAGAGGAGTCCGACGCGGACACCGACGCCGACAGTGACGCTGACGCCGACGCGGACGCCGACAGTGACGCCGACGCGGACGCCGACGCGGACGCCGACGGGGGCGGCACCGACGGCGGCACCGGCCCCGCCGACTTCACCGGCGACTGGAGCGGCCCCGCCGTGGTGACCGCCGTGATCGACGGCGTCGACTTCACCTGTACGGGAGAAGCGGCGGTCACCTTCGTGGGCGTCGGCGGCAGCGGGACCTTCTCCTGCACCTGGGCCCCCGCGGGCGCCCCGGACTACGCCGACGGCACCTTGAACATCGGCCTCTCCGTGGAGGACGGCAGCTCCTTCGTGGGGATGGGCGAGTTCGGGCCCTTCTCGAGCCCGATCACCGGCACCTGGACCGGCAGCGCCCCGATCGAGTTCGCCTTCGAGGGGTCGAAGACCGCCGACGGTCACACGATGGATTTCGTGGCCGAGGTCAGCCTGTCCGAGATCTAAGCTCAGCCGCCGAAGAGCTTGCGCAGCGCGGCGAGGGGAGAGCTGGCGCTCGGGGCCGCGGCCTCGCCTTTGCAGGCGCAGCGATCCTTGGCGGCGACGTCGCCCAGCACCTGCTCGACGTGGGCTCCGCAGCCGGCCCAGGTGGGCTTGCCGCACCGATCACAGGTCACGCGACGACACATGAATCCTCCAGGGGGGCGATAGAGACTTCGAATTGAGGGGGACTGATGAGAGACTTCTTGACCTTGCAGCCCTCGACCACGCGCAGCAGGGTGCTGCGGTACTTCTCGGGGAAGTCGATCGGGGGTGTGACGGTGAGGTGGACGGTGGTGGCGAGGTGGGTGGTGGGGTCGAGCTCGACGGTCTGTCGCACCGCGAGGCCCTCGGTCTTGAGGCCGCGGGCCTGACAGAAGCCGAGGGCGAAGATGCCGGCGCAGGTAGCCAGCGAGGCGAGGAAGAGGTCATAGGGCGCAGGCGCGCTGTCCTCACCGCCGAGGTCGAGGGGCTGGTCGGTGGTGACGGTGAAGGCGCCGAAGTGGGCGTCTACACGCTTTCCGCCGGGGAAGGAGAGGGTGATGTCCACGATGGGCTCCCAGGATGGTCGAGCTGAGCTGCATTCGGTGAGGAGGAGCCCGCTCGACCAAGAAGGGTTCACCCCGGAGCCGAGAAATTTTCGGAGCCCGAGATGACGGCCTGGAGCGCCTCGCGCACCCGCCGCTGCAAGGCCGGCTGCAGCGTGCCCTCTCGGCCCGCCCGGTGGCAGAGGGAGACCGAGCGGCGCAGCGAGGCGCAGGCCGCGTTGCAGGCGGGGCAGCCTTCTACGTGGGCGTGCAGCGTGTCGCAGGTCTGGGGGTCGATGTCCCCCTCGAGGTAACGGGAGAAGCGGCTCACCACGTCGGGGCAGGCGGCGGCCGGGCGACCGTCGGCGGACTCCAGCGCGGGGGGCTGCGGAGAGAGCAGCGGGGAGAGCTCGGCGCGCAGGGCCGCTCGGCCGCGGTGGAGGCGCGTCTTGACGGTGGAGACCTCGATGTCGAGGGCGGTGGCCACCTCCTGGGCGCTGAGCCCCTCGACGTCTCGTAAGACCACCACCGCGCGCTGGCCCTCGGGCAGCCGGCCGAGCGCGGCGGTGAAGGCCCCGCCCAGCTCGCCAGCGGAGGCCTCCCCCTCGGGATCTCCTCGCCCGGCCACCCGCTCGGCGGCCTCGGAGGGCTCCTCGGGGCGGCGGCGGGCGCGCCTGCGGAGGCGGCCGGCCTGCCGCCGGGTCAAGGCGAAGATCCAAGCGGGGAAGGCGGCGGGGTCCCGCAGGCCCGGGAGGGCGACGACCGCGCTCAGCAGGGCCTCCTGGGCGACCTCGTCGGCGTCGGCGGGGTCGTCGCAGAGCGAGCCGGCGAAGCGGCGCACGCGGGGGGCGACGCCGAGCAGGAGGGCCTCCAGGGCCGCCGCCTCGCCCGCCTGGGCGGCGATGACCCGCTCCGCCTCGGTGGTCCACGCCCCTCGCTCCGCCTCCCGCATGCCCGTCCCTCCGTCGTCGAGAACAGTGGCCCCCGATGACCGGCCTGCGCTATCCTGCCCGGATGCGCTCCCCCATCCCTCCCGCCCGCCTCCGTCCACTCTGGGGCCGCGCGCCCTTCGCGCTCCTCCTCAGCGGCAGCCTGCTGGCGGGGTGCCGAAGCGGGGGGGTGTCTGGCGGGAAGGCCGATCCCACCCTCGTCTACAAGGACGGGGACGGGGACGGCTGGGGAGACGAGGCCACCCAAGAGGAGGCCAAGACCCCGCCGCCCGGCTGGGTCACCCAGGCGGGGGACTGTGACGACACGGACGCCGACGTCCACCCCGCCGCGGAGGAGCTCTGTAACGGTCACGACGACAATTGTGACCTCCTCGTCGACGACGGCTTTGACCTCGACGGCGACGGTCACGAGGCGACGGCTTGCCCCGACGGCGATGACTGCGATGATGACGACGCGGCGGTCTACCCCGGGGCCGCCGACGCCTGCGGCGACGGGCTCGACGCCGACTGCGGCGGTGACGACGACACCTGCCTCCCCGAGGGCGGGCTCGCCGACGCGGACGCCAAGCGGTGGGGCACCGATCCCGCCGGCGACGCCGGCGCCCACATGGACGTGGGAGACCTCGACGGTGATGGCGACGACGACATCGTCATCGGCGCGATGTGGGCGCACAGCTACCAGGGCAGCGCCTGGGTCATCCCCGGCCCGGTCAGCGGCTGGGAGGCGCTGGGTGACAGCTCGATCGAGATCAAGGGCGGCTCGGGGAGCTACGAGGGTGGTCGCACCGTGGCCGTGGGCGACGTCAACGCCGACGGCTTCGATGATGTCCTGCTCGGCTCACCCGACGCCTCGGCCTATGACGCCGTCATCGTCTTCGGCCCGGTGACCGAGGAGCTGAATTTTAGCGAGGCGGACTTCCGCGGCCAGTGCGCGGCGCCGGTGGAGTGTGGGCACGGGGGCGACCTCGCAGATCTGAACGGGGACGGCGTCTTCGACGCCATGATCGCCGCGGGAGAGGCCACCACCGGCGGGCCGATGTCGGGCTCGGTCTATCTGTTCTATGGGCCGCTCGACACGATGGACCTGGAGATCCAGACCGACTTCGACGCCGAGCTCGTGGGCGCCTCCACCAACAGCGAGACAGGCCGCGTCGATAAGGCGGGCGGAGACCTCAACGGGGACGGCGTGGGCGACCTGCTGATCACCGCCAGCTACGACAGCGAGGGGGGCCCCTACGCCGGCGCGGTCCACGTGGTCTATGGGCCGGTCTCGGGCACCTATGAGCTGTCGGGCTCGGACGGCAAGCTGGTGGGGGCCTCGGCTTATGACTATGCGGGAGAGGCCCTCACCATGGGTGACCTCGACGGGGACGGCCTCTCCGACGCCATCATCGGCGGGCTCTCCGCCGCCTCGGGGGCCGGCCGCGTCTGGGTGGTGCCAGGGCCGGCCGCCGGCACGACCCGCCTGTCCGAGGCCGTGGCCATCCTCTCGGGAGACTCCGGCTCCGCCTTCGGCTCCTCTATCGACACCGCCGACCTCGACCTGGACGGCCGCGACGCGCTGCTCGTCGGCGCGGGGGAGGCCTCGGTCACCGGCCCGGGCGGCGGCGCCGCCTATCTGTACGCAGGGGCGATCAGCGGCAGCCTCGGCACCGAGGACGCCACGCTCAGCCTCGCGTCCGAGCAGAAGCGGGACGGCGCGGGGCGCGGGGTCGGCTTCGGAGACGCGGACAACGACGGCATCCCCGACCTCCTCATCGGCGCCACCCGCGAGTCCACCGGCGCTCGTCAGGGCGGCGCGCTCTATGTCCTCCTGTCGTCCCCTTGATCGGCGCGCCGCGGCGCTCACCGCCGCGCGACCTCGGAGCCTCCCCGTGACAGCCCCTCGGTCTATCGCCGCCGCCGCCCTCGCTCTCCCTCTCCTCGTCGTCCCCCTCTGCGCCCTGCTGGGCTGCGGGAAGGGGAGCGGCGCCGAGGGAGGGGGAGAGGGAGAAGGAGACGGCACCGACGGGACCGACGGCACCGATGGGAGTGACGGCACCGACGGCACCGACGGCACCGACGGCACCGACGGCGGGGGAGACACGGGGGCGCCGGAGCCGGCTTATGACTGGTCGGCCTGCCCCGGGGCGGAGGCCTGGTCGGGGGAGGAGGGCTGGGGCGGTCGGGTCGAGGTGGGCCCGGAGGCCGTGTACTGCAGCGCCTGGAACGAGGACCGCAGTCTCGAGGAGGAGCTCGCCGGGAAGGCTCTCCTGCGCGTCGTGGAGGGGAGCTACGCCCTGCCGACGGACCCTGGGGAGTACGCGCTCAGCCTGCCGGTCTGCACGCTGCGCGGCCTCTCCAGCCCCGGCCCGGCGATGGCCGGCCTCGGCGCGACCACGGTGTCGACGAGCAGCGCCGCAGGCTCCACCTACACCTCGCTCGTCGGGGTCCAGCCGATGGAGCGGGGCGATCCCTTCCTCCTCGAGCACAGCCTGCTGCTCGTCGGCGCCGAGGGGGAGCTCCCGGAGCCGCTCACGGTCAACGGGCTGCTCCGGGACGCGGCCACGGGGGCGGGCCTGTCCTTCACGCTGCGCAGCCCCGAGGTGGAGCGCTGGGAGGTCGGCGCGATCGAGCTTGGGGCCTGCGAGGACCCCGCCTGGGCCGAAGACGTGCATCACCTCACCTTCGAGGGGGGAGAGATCACCCTCTCGCTGCGCCTCGGCGACAACGTCACCGCGACGGCGCCCGGGGCCTTCGTCCGGGCCTCCGGCCGCCTCGATGGGGTGGACTTCGACCTCCGCTCGGTCTTTCAGCTCGTCTATCGGCCGGGCCACCACCACTTCGAGCGCCACTTCGCCGTCCTCTTCGACAGCCCGATCGGAGAGGCCTGCGGCCTCCGAATCGAGGCGGTCGACCCCTACGCCGAGGCGCCGACGGCCCAGGTCTCCACCGCGGCCTGCGACCTCTCGCCGCTGGCCACCCGCGCCGTCACGGCGCAGTCGGCGACGATCGGGGAGTGACCTGCGGGGGCGGGACCTGCGGGGGAGCGACCTGCGGGGGCGGGACCTGCGGGGGCGCGAGGGTCTGCCACAGGAACTCGAAGCTCAGCGCCCACATGAAGGCCCGCTGCTCGTTGTTGGCGGCGCCGCCGTGCCCGCCCTCGATGTTCTCGTAGTAGAACATCGGCTTGTCGAGGGAGTCGATCAGGGACGCCATCTTACGGGCGTGGCCGGGGTGGACGCGGTCGTCGCGGGTGCTCGTGGTGAAGAGGATGGGCGGATAGGCCTTCGCGGCGTCCATGTTGTGGTAGGGCGAGTAGCGCTGGAGGAAGGCCCAGTCTTCGGGGACGCTCGGGTCTCCGTATTCGCCCATCCAGCTCGCCCCGGCGAGCAGGCCGGAGTAACGCTTCATGTCGAGCAGCGGCACCTGACAGACCACCGCCCCCCAGTGGTCGGGGTAGGTCGTGTACATGTTGCCCATCAGCAGGCCGCCGTTGGAGCCACCCATGACGCCGAGCTTCTCCTTGCGGGTGACGCCGCGCTTCACGAGATCCTCTCCGACGGCGGCGAAGTCTTCATAGGCGGCGTGCCGCTTCTCGCGCAGCGCGGCCTGATGCCACCGCGGCCCGTACTCCCCGCCGCCGCGGATGTTGGCGACCACATAGACCCCGCCCTGCTCGAGCCAGCCGATGCCGAAGCCGGACTGATAGCCGGGTGTGAGGGAGACCTCGAAGCCGCCGTACCCGTAGAGCAGCGTGGGGAGCCCACCCGTGGGGACGGCGGTGGGGCCGACCTGAAAATAGGGGACGCGGGTGCCGTCTTTGGAGGTCGCGAAGTGCTGCTCGACGGTGAGGCCGTCGGTCTTGAAGAAGGAGGGGCCCCGCTTGAGCACCTCGGGGGCGGCGCCAGGCTCCTGGAGGCTGAGCGTGCTCGGCGTGAGGTAGTCGGTGACCACGATCCAGAGCGCGTCCGACGCATCGGCGTCAACCGCGGAGACGGAGACGGTGCCGAGCTTGGGGATCCCTTGGAGGGGGGCGTGGGTCCATCCCTTCTTCCGGTTCTTTCGGCCCTGGGGAGGGGTGACGAGCTCGACGCGGGAGCGCACGTCCTCCAAGATCTCCAGGGCCACCTGGCCGCGGGTGGCGGTCCAGCCCTGGAGGCTGGTGGAGTCTGTGGGGGTGAAGAGCGCCTCGACCCTCCGCTCCCCCTTCATCCAGGCCTTGTAGGGCGCCACGAGCAGGGAGCCGCCCTTGTGGGTGACGCCGCCCACCGCCCAGTCGGTGCGGGGGCGGAAGTAGATGTGATCGCCATAGACGCTGGCCTCGCAGTCATCGGGCTTCTCGACTTGAACGAGCTTTCCTTTCACGCGCTCGTAGAGGAGGCCCGTGTAGAAGGTGAGGGCGCGATAGACGAAGTCCCGCTCGAAGCCGGGGGTGTCGTCGTGCCAGCCGCCCACGGACACGTCTTGTCTCTGGCCCTCGAAGAGGGGGGCGGCGGCGGTGTAGGCGGTGCCGCGGGTCCAGATGCGCACGGTGCGAGCGTATCCGGAGTCGGTCAAGGAGCCCTCTCCGAAGTCGGTCGCGAGGAGGAGGTGGTCGCGGTCGAGCCAGTCGGCCTCACCCTTGCTGGGGGGGAGCACGAAGCCGTCGGCGACGAAGGTCTTGGCGGAGACGTCGAACTCACGCAGCACGCCGGTGTCGGAGCCGCCCGGGGAGAGCTCCACCATGCAGCGGCTCCAGTCGGGGGCGAGGCAGTTGGACCCGTGCCAGACCCAGCGCTGGCCCTCCTTCTCGGAGAGGGCGTCGAGGTCTAGGATGAGCTCCCACTGGGGCTCCGCCTTGCGGTACTCGGCCCAGGTGGTGCGGCGCCAGAGGCCCTGGGGGTGGGCGCCGTCCACCCAGAAGTTGTAGAGGTAGTCCCCTCGCTCCTCGACGTAGGGGATGCGGGCGTCGGAGTCGAGCGAGGCGCGAAGGCGGTCCCGCGTGCTCGTGAAACGAGGGCCCTTCGCGAAGGCCTCCAGCGTCTGCGCGTTGCCCGCGCGCACCCAGTCGAGGGCCTTCTGGCCTTCGACCTCCTCGAGCCAGAGGCGAGGGTCCGCCTCGTCGGCGTGCGCCGTGTCGACCAGCAGGGTGAAGCCGGAGAGGCAGAGCGGGGACAGGGCGATCGCGAGGGACAACATCGAGGGGGCTCCGGTGACGGGCCTGCCTATTGGATCTGGGCCGCCACCGCCGCTGCGGCGGGCGGAGCGCTGGCGCCGATTCGCGGGCGACCCCGATCGTCCCTCCGATTTGTTCTGTCAAATTGTGCGCGATCATCCCTGGACCCGGATCGGGGGGCGCGGATAGTTCGGGAATCTTCTCTCTTGATCGAGGTCCGCATGTCCAAGTCGTCCATCCTCCCCAAGATCGCGCTCGGGGCCGGCGTGCTCGTCGCCGCGCTCGTCGGCGTGATCGCCATGCAGCCGGCGGACTTCAAGGTGCAGCGCACCACCTCGGTGTCGGCGTCGCCGGAGCTGGTCTTCAGCCACATCAACGACTTCCACAAGTGGGAGGCCTGGTCGCCCTGGGCGAAGATCGATCCCCAGATGAAGACCACCTACACGGGGCCCGAGACGGGGGTCGGCGCGGCCTACGCCTGGGACGGTAACGACGAGGTGGGCAGCGGGAAGATGACGATCAAGGGTTCGACTCCGCCCGCCGAGGTGGTGATCGATCTGCACTTCCTCACCCCCTTTGAGGCGGAGAACGTCACCACCTTCACGGTCTCCCCCGAGGGGGAGGGCTCCAAGGTGGTCTGGGCGATGACCGGTCACAACAACTTCATGTCCAAGGCCTTCGGCCTCGTCATGCCGATGGATGAGATGGTGGGGGGGGACTTCGAGAAGGGCCTCGCCGCGATGAAGCAGGTCACCGAGGCCGACGCCAAGCGCCTCGCCGAGGAGGCCGCCGCTGCCGCCGCTGCCGCTGCCGCTGCCGCCGCCGTCCCGGCCGAGGGCGCCCCCGCCGACGGAGCCGCCGTCGGCACTGCCACAGCCGATGGCGCTGTGGGCAGCCCTCCCCCGGCGAAGTAGGCGGGCTCGGGATAGGGCGGCTGGGCTGGAGGCCCGATGTCTGAGACCGCCCTGTCCCCCGTAGATGTTCACAAGCAGGCCTGGACGGTGGTGAGCCGCGACATCCTGTCTTGGTTCCTGTTCTTTGGGGCCTTCTTCTTCGCCTTCGTGTTCACCTGCGGCGTCGGGACGGTCCTCATCGTCAACGTGCTTCGCGAGGCGCGGGCCGCGGTGGAGGAGGGGCGGGGCCCGCGGATCGGCGGCCTCATCCAGATGGATCGGATCGGCGCCGACTGTGTGGCGGTGCTGCTCTACATCGTGCCCTTCTGGCTCGGCGGGGCCTCGGGCGGCCTCTTGAGCGCGGCGATCGGCATCGCGCTGGTGCTGTTCTTCCCGCTGGTGGTGGAGGGGCGGCACGACCCCATCGACTGCGCGAAGCTCTCTCTGCGGCACGTCATGAAGTACCCCGGCGAGCACATCCTCTTCTTCTTCGTGAGCTGGATCCTGGGCTCGGTGGGCAGCATGTTCATCATCACCATCCCCATCGTCTTCGCGATGCGAGAGGTCGCCCAGTGGCTCTGGTACAAGCGCTTCCGAGACGAGCTCATCGAGATGGCCGAGGCCGACGGGCTGCGGCGGATTGACAGCCGGGAGTTTTGACGGCCGGGAATAGGGGCCGCACGGAGGGCCGACCGCGAGAGGGGGAGGGTTCGCCGAGCCCGGGGCTGGCGTGCTAGGCTCCGCGGATGACACACTTCATCCCGAACCAGGACTTCATCGCCGAGCTCCGCTGGCGCGGCCTCATCCATGACCTCAGCCACGAGGCGGAGCTCCGGGCCCACCTCAGCAGCGGCAGCCGGCGGGCCTACATCGGCTTTGACCCCACCGCGGACTCCCTGACCATCGGCAACCTCGTCAGCATCAAGCTGCTCTGGCACTTCCAGCAGGCGGGGCACCAGGCGGTGGTGGTGGTGGGCGGCGGCACCGGCCTCATCGGCGATCCCTCGGGCAAGTCGGCCGAGCGGCAGCTCCTCGACGAGGCGGGGGTAGAGACGAACATCGCGGGCCAGCGTAAGATCTACGAGCGCATCCTCGACCTCGCCCCCAACCGAGGGATCGTGGTCAACAACCACGACTGGCTCGGCGGGCTCGGCTACATCCGGGTGCTGCGCGACGTCGGCAAGCACTTCAGCGTCAACGCGATGGTGCAGCGGGACTCTGTGCGTGACCGTCTCACGCGCAACCAGGGCCTGTCCTACACCGAATTCAGCTACATGATCCTCCAGGCCTACGACTTCCTGCACCTCCGGGAGCATGAGGGCGTCACCCTGCAGATGGGCGGCTCTGACCAGTGGGGCAACATCGTGTCGGGGGCCGACCTCTGTCGCCGCATCCTGCCGGCGGGGCAGAACGAGGCCTTCGCCCTCGTCTCGCCGCTGGTCACCAAGGCGGACGGTGGCAAGTTCGGCAAGACCGAGTCGGGTGCGATCTGGCTGAGCCCCGATCGTACGAGCCCCTACGCCTTCTACCAGTTCTGGCTCAACACCTCCGACGACGACGTGCTGCGCTTCTTGCGCATCTTCACCACCTTCTCTGAGGCGGGTGTGCTGGAGATCGAGGCCGCCCACGCCGGGGACCGCAGCGCGCGGGTCGCCCAGCGGGCCCTGGCGCGGAACGTCACCGCCTTCGTGCACGGCGAGGCGGCGCGCGACCAGGCCGAGGCGGCGGGGCGGGCGCTCTTCTCGGGGGAGCTCGCGGCCCTGCCCGCCGACACCCTCGATGAGGTGCTGGCCGGCGCCCCCTCCACCGAGCACGCCCGCGCCCTGCTCGAGGGGGGGCTGCCCCTCGTCGACGCGCTGACGCTCACCACCCTGGTGAAGTCGAAGCGGGAGGCCCGGGAGTTCCTCCAGGGCGGGGCGGTGGCCGTCAACGGCCGCACCGTGGGGGGCGACTATCGACTGACCACCGAAGACCTCCTCCACGGCCGCCTGATCGCGCTGCGGCGTGGCAAGAAGGCCTGGCACGTCACCCGTTGGAGTTGAGCGGGGGCGGTCAGGCCGGCCGGGTCGCCTGGAGGGCCTCGACGGTGGGGGCGTCGGGCCAGCGCTGGCGGGCGATGTCGAGCCGGCGGGCGGCCTCCTCGGTGCGCCCCTCGTCGATGAGCCGCTCGACCACGACGAGCACCTCCTCGAGCAGGGCCTCCTTCGGGGCGGGCGGGGCGAGGCTCCGCTGGAGCGCGCGGTAGGCCTTGCGCTCCTTGCCGGTGGCGCCGAGGCGCTCGGTGGCCGCGCGGGCGAGCCCCTCGCGGCCGAGGCGCAGCGCCTCCTCGGCGACGGCGACCAGCACCGCGGGCTGCTCGCCAGCGGCGCGGAGGACGGAGTCTTCGGCGGCCTGGCGCTCCGGACCGCTGAGCAGGCGGGCCCGCGCGAGGTGGCTGCGGGCGACCGAGACCCGCGCGTTGCGGACGAAGCCGGGGAGCATCAGCGCGGAGACGACGGCCAACACGAGCACAAGCTGTGGGCCGCTCAGCGAGACGCCCATTCGAGAGAGGAGCTGACCCACGAGCTGCGAGATTCCACCCACGTCCACCTCCCGGGTCGGTCCGGAGAGAGCTCCGGCGGCGCCGCGGTCGGGCCGATCTGCGCACCGCGGTGACCACCCGCAAGGCCTGAGGGGTGGGTTAGGGCGGCGCCGCCGAAGAGGGGCTGCCCGTGACGACACCTGAGACCCCGCCCGAGGCGGCCCCCGCCGCCCGCCCACCGGAGGCCAGCCCACCCCCCGAGGCGACGAAGGCCGAGTCGCGGCTGCTGCTCGTCATCGCCGCCGTGCAGTTCGTCAACATCCTCGACTTCATGATGGTGATGCCGCTCGGGCCGGACTTCGCGCGGGAGCTCGGCATCGCGCCGGCCCACCTCGGGGTCATCGGCGGCTCCTACACCGCCGCGGCGGCGATCAGCGGCATCCTCTGCTCCACCTTCCTCGACCGCTTTGACCGTCGGCGGGCCCTGCTCGTGGCGATGGCGGGCCTCGGCGTCGGCACGGCGCTCGGGGCCCTGTCGTGGAGCCTGCCCTCGCTGCTCGCCGCCCGCGTCCTCGCCGGCGTCTTCGGCGGCCCGGCCACGGCGCTGTCGCTCTCGATCGTCGCCGACGCCGTCCCCGCCTCCCGCCGGGGGCGGGCGATGGGCGTGGTGATGGGCGCCTTCTCGATCGCCTCGGTGCTCGGCGTGCCGGCCGGGCTCGAGCTCGCCACGCTCGGCGGCTGGCGCCTCCCCTTCTTCGTGGTCGCCGGGCTCGGCCTCGCGGTGCTGGTGGCGGCGGCGACGCTGCTCCCGCCGATGCGGGGCCACATCGGTCGCGGCGGTCCGGTCACCCCGCTCCGCGAGCTCGTCGGCCGGCGGACGGTGGTGGCCTGCCTCGCCGCCACCGGGGTGATGAACGCCGCCGGCTTCGCGCTCATCCCCAACATCTCCCCCTTCTTGCTGATGAACGTGGGCTATCCCCGCGAGCACCTCGGGCTGCTCTACATGCTCGGCGGGGCGACCTCCTTCGTGTGCCTGCGGATCGCGGGGCCGCTCGTCGATCGGTACGGCTCCTTCGTGCTCTTCGCGGCGGGCAGCCTGCTGCTCGCCTTCATCGTCCCGCTCGGCTTCTACTCCGATCACCCCTTCATCCCCGCGGTGCTGCTCTTCCCGCTGATGATGGGGTCGATGTCGGTGCGGAACGTTGCCTTCCAGTCCCTCTCCTCGCTCATCCCGGGCCCGGACGAGCGGGCCCGCTTCCAGTCGGCGCAGTCAGCGGTGCAGCACCTCGCGGCGGCGGCGGGGGCGATGATCTCCTCGCTCCTGCTCGACGCCGCTGTCACCGATCGGCTCGAGGGCATGGAGCGCATCGTCGTCTTCACGGTGGCGCTGAGCCTGAGCCTGCTGCCGGTGGTGGGCTGGCTCACCGGGGCCGTCTCGCGGAGCCGTGCCGCGCTCAGCCCACCGGCGGGGCCGGGGGCGCCGCCTCGGGCGGGCTGAGCGGCGGCGCGGCCTCGGGCCAGGGCTCGGCGGCGATCGGGGGCCGGCCCCACGCATCGAGGGCGGCGAGGGCGCTGTCCTGGTCGGCGTAGACGCGGATGTCGGCCCGGGGATGGCTGGCGCAGAGGTCTGGGCTCGTGGCGAGCACGTACTGGACAAAGCCGGTGCCGCGGTCGCGGTAGAGGCAGTGGGCCCAGCCGGGGCGCGGCGGGCCGGTGAGGAGGTTCCAGACGTCGCGGCTGCGGTCGGAGGTGAGGCGCAGCTCGCCGCGGTGGTCGGCCGTGAAGAGCGCGGCGACGCCCGAGCGGGCGATGGCCTCGTCGAAGGGGGTGGCGAAGGGGACGCGCATCTCGGTGGGGCCGCTCCGTGGGGGCTCAGCGCTGGTCAGGGATCTGGGCGGCGGCCAGGGCCCTGGGTGAGGGGGCCGGTCCAGCTCGCCATGCCGCCCTCGAGGTAGCCCGCGTCGTAGCCGCGGGCCCGCAGCCAGGTGGCCATCTCGGCGGCCCGCGCGCCCTGGGGATCGACCACCAGCACGCTCTGGCCGCGATCGAGGAGGGTGAGCGCCTCGCCCTGGAAGGCCTCGTAGCTGAGGCAGCGGGCCCCGGGCAGGTGGCCTCGATGGAAGCGCTCTGCGCTCCGCATGTCGACGATCTGCTGGGGCAGGACCTCGCCGACGATGAGCTGCCAGGGCTCGACGCAGAAGGGGATCAACGCGACTCCGCGGTCAGCAGGCCGAAGACGGCGACAGGCACGAGCAGGACGACGAGGATGCCAGCGACGAGCAGGAGCTTCATGGGTTCGGCCAGGGGGCGGGGTGGTTCGCCCAGGGGACAGGGTTGGCGTGGCCGGGGGGGCGGGCGGTAACCGACGGCCCACATTGACGATACCAGGATCGGGGCCCGCCGCCGGGCCCGTCGCCCCCGGGAGCCCCATGCTGCTGCTGCTCGTGACCGCCGCCCTCGCCTTCGACGACGCCCCCTACCAGGCCGCCCTCGACCGGCACCTGCGGGACGGTCGGGTGGACTACGCCGCCATTCGGGCCTCGGGCGCGCTGGACCGCACGGTGGCCGCGCTCGCCGCCGCCCCCGAGCCGAGCGATCGCGCCGCGAAGACGGCCTTCTGGATCAACGCCTACAACGCGCTCACCATCGACATGATCGCCGACGCGTGGCCGGTGAAGTCGATCAAGGACATCGCCGGCGGAGACCCCTGGGACCGCCGCCGCTTCACGGTCGCCGGGCGGGAGCTCACCCTCAACGACATCGAGCACAAGACGCTGCGCCCGCTGGGTGACCCCCGCGTCCACGCGGCGCTCAACTGCGCGAGCCTCGGCTGCCCGCCGCTCTCGCCGCGGGCCTTCACGGCGGCGGGCCTCTCGGCGGAGCTCGACCAGGCCGCGCGCGCCTGGGCCGGCAGCAACGCCCTCCGCTTCGACCTCGGGGCCCACAAGGTTGAGCTGAGCTCGATCTTCGACTGGTACGGCAAGGACTTCGAGGCGCAGTCACAGCGAGACCTCCCCGGGGTCTCCGGCAAGCAGGAGGCGGCGCTCAACTTCCTCTTCCCCTGGCTCAGCCCCGAGCAGCAGGCGGCGGTGAGCGCGGGGGGCCTCTCCGTGTCCTACCAGCGCTATGACTGGGGGGTGAACGGCCGGTAGGCGAGCCCGGCGGGGGCGCCCGGTCGAGCGTGATAGCATCGTCGCCCATGCCCCGAGCCCCCCTCCCCGGCGCCCCCCGCGACGCCTGTACCCCCTCCGCGACGGCGCCCGCGGCGGCGCAGACGGCCCGGTGGTCGCGCGCTCGCTCGCTCGGGCTGCTGCTGATCGGCCTCGTCAGCCTCGTCGGCGTCATCGGCTGCGGCGGGCCGCCGGTGGGCTCGGCGGAGGGCAACACCGCCCCCGAGATCGAGGCCCCCGCCCTCTCGGGGGAGACCTACCGCCTCGCCGATCATGGGGGAAAGCCGACGGTGGTGGTCTTCTGGGCCTCCTGGTGCGGCCCCTGTCGGGCCGAGGCCCCGGCCGTGGCGGCCGCCGCGGCCTCCTATGGGGACACCGTCGAGTTCCTCTCGGTCAACGCCGGGGAGTCGGCGGCGCTCGTCGCGGACGCCGCGCCGCGCATCGGCGTCGGCGGCCGGGTGCTGCTCGATCCTATGGGGGCGCTCAGCCGGGCCTTCCGGGTCGAGTCGATCCCCCTCGTCTTGATCCTCGATCAAGACGGCCTCATCCGCTACCGCGGCCACCAGCTCCCGACCGACCTCCATCGCCTCCTCGACGGCCTCGTCGGATGAGCCGGGGAGCGGAGAGCGGGCGAGCGCGGCCCTTCAACGAGGAGGCCCTGCGCCGATGCTCCTGATCTCCCTCCTCGCTGCGGCCTGGGCCGCCGACCTCGCTATCGTCCACGTGACGGCGCTGCCGATCTCCGGGCCGCCCGTCGCCGACGCCACCGTCCTCGTCACCGGGGGCAAGATCGAGGCCCTCGGCGCCGGGCTCCCCGTGCCGCCCGGGACAGCCACGGTGGTGGACGGGGCGGGGCAGTTCCTCCTCCCCGGCATCATCGACGTCCACTCCCACATGGGCGTCTACTCCTGGCCGGGCTCCGGCGGGAACGACGACGGCAACGAGGCCACCGCCCCCACCACCCCGCGGGTGTGGGCCGGCGACAGCTTCCACGTCGAGGACCCTGCGCTGTCTCGGGCCCGCGCGGGGGGCGTCACCACCATCCAGGTGCTGCCGGGCAGCGCCAACCTCATCGGCGGGCAGTCGGCGGTGCTGAAGCTCCGGCCCTCGCGCACGCTCAAGGGGATGATCTTCGAGGGGGCGCCGCGCGGCATCAAGATGGCCTGCGGCGAGAACCCGAAGCGGGTCTACGCCGCCGACGAGGACGGCCCGAGCACGCGGATGGGCAACATGGCGGCGATGCGGGCGGCCTTCCAGGGGGCGCTCGACTATCGGACGGAGCGCGCCCGCACGAAGGATCGCCCCCCGATGGACCTCGACCAGGAGGTGCTGCTCGACGTGCTCGACGGCGAGATCCGCGTCCACGTGCACTGCTACCGGGCCGATGACATCGAGGGCATCTACCGGGTCATGGACCAGTACGGCGTGAAGGTGGCGAGCTTCCAGCACGGGCTCGAGGCTTACAAGGTGCGCGACCTCCTCGCCGCCCACGGCACCGGCGTGGCCACCTGGCCAGATTGGTGGGGCTTCAAGATGGAGGCCTGGGACGCCGTCCCCGAGAACGCGCTGCTCAACAAGCAAGCCGGCGTGCGGGTCGCGATGCACTCCGACTCGGCCAACACCGTGCAGCGCCTCTACACCGAGGCCGCCAAGCTCGTGGGCACCGGGATGAGCGAGGCCGACGCGCTCGAGACCATCACCCTCGACCCCGCCACCCTCCTCGGCGTGGAGGGGCGGGTGGGCACGCTCAGCCCCGGGAAGGACGCCGACATGGCCCTCTTCAGCCGGCACCCGCTCGACACCACCACGCTCGTCAGCCGCACCTGGATCGACGGACAGCTCGTCTACGATCGAGCGGTGGAGGGAGATCCCGATGGCCGGCCCTGACTCACCGGCGGGGATGAACCGCCGCCAGCTCCTCGCGCTCGGCGCCGCCGGCCTGCTCGCCCCGCGCCTGGGCCTCGCGGCGGCGAGGGAGGCCGAGCCCGTCGGCGGGCGCTTCGCCGCCGCGGACTTCACGCTTCGAAACGCCACCCTCGTCCTGCCGGGCGGCGCGCTCGGGCGCGGCGGGGTTCGCGTGGAGGGCGGGAAGATCGCCGCCCTGGGCGAAGCGGTCACGAGCGGCGAAGACCTCGGCGGCGCCTGGCTCTGCCCCGGCTTCACCGACGCCGGCTGCACGGTGGGCATGTTCGAGATTGGCCTCGAGCAGGGCACCCACGACGAGGACGAGTCGAGCGACGCCGTCACCCCCGACGCCCGCGCCTGGGAGGGCTACAACCCCCTCTCCGAGGTCGTCCCGGTGACGCGGGTGGCCGGCATCACGGCGCTCCTCCTCCAGCCAGAGGCGAACCACCTCATCACCGGGCAGGCCGGGCTCGTGCGCTCCGCCGGCCGCACCCTCGAGGAGGCCCTGATCCGCGCCCCGATCGGCCTCTGCGTCAACCTCGGCGGGGCGGGAGAGGCCCACCCGAGCGGCCCCAAGAGCCGGATGGGCGTGGCGATGAAGCTGCGCGAGCTGCTCGACGCCACCAAGCTGCCCGAGGACGAGGACGAGGACGAGGACGACGAAAAGAAGGGGCGGCGCCGCCGAGACAAGGCGCAGGACGACAAGGACGACAAGGACGAGCCCCCCGACGACAAAGACGCATCCCCCCGCGACCGCGCCCTGCGGGACTGGAAGCGCGGCAAGCTCCTCACCCTCGTCAAGGCCGAGCGGGCCGACGACATCCTTGCCGCGGTCGCGCTCCTCCGGGACCACAAGCTGAAGGGCGCGCTGGTGGGCTGCGCCGAGGGGCACCTCGTGGCCCGGGAGCTCGCGGCCTCTGGCTTGGGCGTGCTGCTCGGCCCGCTGATGGTGCAGCCCGACAGCTTCGAGACCCTGCACGCCCGCTACGACAACGCGCGGCGCCTCGACGAGGCCGGGGTGAAGCTCGCCTTCCGCTCGGGCGCCAACCACTTCTCGCGCGGCCTGCGGGTGGACGCTGGCGTCACCGTGGCGCACGGCCTCCGCTGGGAGACGGCGATCACGGCGCTCACGAGCGGCGCAGGCGGGCTGCTCGGCCTGGGCGAGGGCTATGGCCAGCTCGCCGTCGGGGCGCCGGCCACCTTCTTCGAGGCCACGGGCGACCCGCTCCAGGCCCGCCAGTCGGTGCGCCGCGTCTGGATCGACGGCGCGCTCACCAGCCGCCAGACCCGCCAGTCCAAGCTCGCCGAGCGCTACCGGGTGCTCCGTTGAGGCCGGTGGCTTCGGTCCATCCGCGGGGGGCCTGCGCATGAAGGTGCTCGTCACTGGCGGCGCCGGCTTCATCGGCTCCCACCTCGTGCGGCGGCTGCTCTCGCGGGGTGACACGGTCACCGTGCTCGACAACCTTGACGACGCCTACGATCCAGCGATCAAGGCGCACAACCTGCGCGGGCTCGACGCAGAGTTCGTGCCCGCGGACGTCCGCGACCTCGGCGCGGTGACCGCGGCGGCCGAGGGGGCGCCGGTCATCGTCCACCTCGCGGCGCGGGCCGGGGTGCGGGAGTCGCTGCTCGACCCGCTCCTCTACAGCTCCGTGAACATCGACGGCACCGCCGTCGTCCTCGAGGCCGCCCGCCGCCTCGGGGCGCGGGTGGTCTTCGCCAGCTCTTCTTCGGTCTATGGCTCCCGCGCCGGCGGCCCCTTCCGTGAGGAGGACCCCACCGACGCCCCGCACAGCCCCTACGCCGCGACCAAGAAGGCGGGGGAGCTCCTTGGCTATGCCGCGGCGATGGGCTCTTCGGTGCCGGTCACCTGCCTCCGCTTCTTCACCGTCTACGGGCCGCGCCAGCGACCGGCGATGGCGATCAGCCGCTTCCTCCGCCGGGCCCTGGCCCACGAGCCCCTGCCCCTCTACGGCGACGGCAGCAGCCTCCGCGACTACACCTACGCTGACGACGCCGTCGACGCCCTCCTCGCCGCCATCGACCGCCCCCAGCGCTGGGCTGTGCTCAACATCGGCGGCGGCGCGCCGATCAGCCTCGACGGCCTCGTCGCCGCGGTCTCGGTCGCCGTCGGCCGCCCCCTCACCGTCGAGCGTCACCCCGAGCAGCGCGGGGACGTGCCGCGCACCCACGCCGACATCTCCCGCGCCCGCGAGGTCCTCGGCTGGGCGCCGAAGACGCCGCTCGCGGAGGGGCTCGCCGCGGCGGTGGCCTGGATGCGGGATGGCTGAGGGGCTGAGAGGCCGAGTGACTGGGGGCGGAGGCGGGTTGGCGCGGGGCGATCCGCGGAGGGCCGGGGGTCTCGCTGACGTGGGCCGGGCTGCGATTGTGCCAGCAAGACAGATGGCACCAGATCTGTTGGAAGTTTCAGCGACCGGATGGCGTATCATGGGTCATGCATGAGCCCGTCTCCACCTGCGGTCCGTTCGGTCGCCTCTGCCTCCTCGTCTTCCTTACGATTGGCTCAGAGGCCTGTGAGAAGGGTGAGAGAGGCGAAGAGACCGGCCCTACCGCTCCTCCTTGCGAGTCGCCCGCCTCCATCGACGACCGCGGCGCCCCCACCGGCTTTGAGCGTTGCGCGGACGGTGCGATCAACCGACGTGCGGCTGTGGCAGTCTCCGTAGGAACCGCGGCGTCGGCCTGCGAGGGCACGGAGGACCGCCTCCTGTGCACCGGAGACGAAGACTGCGCCGAGCGGCCCAATGGACACTGCATCTCATCGACCAATTTTGAATTCACCGAGACCTACTGCGGCTGTGTCTATGCCTGCGAGACCGACGCCGACTGTGCCTCCAATGGCTCCAGCTCCACTGAGATCTGTGCTCCCTCCAGTTTGAGCGGAAACTTCGGGCTATCTGGCTGCATCTACGCGTCGTGTGCCGAGAACGATTCCTGCGAATCTGGGCAGTGCGGATACTCTACCTTCTCTGACGGGTGCGGCAGCAGACGGTCCCTCGCGTGCCGCGCTGCAATGGATACCTGTCATACGAGCGACGACTGCCTCGATCCCGGCTATCCACAATGTGCCTCCACTTCGAGCGAAGGCTACACATGCCTCTCGGACGGCTGTTCCATTTAACAGCCTGCTCGGCTGGTCAGGAAACGCGCAATATTGAAACTTCATATCGGGTGATCTTGTCGTCGTGTGTCATCAGCGTGAGACCTTCGCAGCGGGCCTGAGCCACGAGCATTCGATCGAAGGGATCGTGATGGTGGAGCGGCAGGGCGATGGCCTCCCGTGTGTGACGGAACTGGACGGAGAGCTCCGTGAACCCCGCTGCCGCGACGCCGTCCTCCACGGACTCCGGGAGCCGGAGCTTCCCAAGGCTGACCTTGAGGCCCAATTCCCAGGCCGTGGCAGCGCTGACGTAGACCTCGTCTGCCTCCGCGATCGCGCGCACCATCTGGGGGGAGAGGCGCGGGTCCGCCGCCTTCCACCAAAGGAAGACGTGGCTGTCGAGCAGGAGCCTCATACCGGGTTGTCGCCGCCGAGCATGAGCGCAGCGATCGTGTCGTCGGCTTCCTCGAAGTCCGACGAGACCCAGACCCGGCCCTCCCATCCGCCTGGCTGACGCGCGGGCTGGGCCGCCAACGCGACCAGTCGAGCGGCAGGCTTCCCGTTGCGCGCGATCACGATCTCTTCGCCGCCCGCAGCACGCTGGACCAGCTCAGAGAGGTGGGTCTTGGCTTCGTAGATGTTCACGGGGTTCATGTCGAGAGCGTAGCGCTCCTGACCAAGCTGGTCAAGTCTGCGAGGTGGCGAGCGCGTGGACCCCTTGTCCCCAGGAGGCGTCCCCTTGAGCCCCCAGGTGGGCCTTCGGCGGCGGTGTCGCCGCCTTCGCCGCGGCTCGCCGGCGGGTTAGCCGAGGGCGACCGCGGTTCGTCTCCCCCGCGCTCCGGTGACCCATGCTCTGGCTCCTGCTCGCCGCCTGCTCTGGCTCTGGCTCCGACTCGAAGAGCGGCGACAGCGCGCCGGCGAGCGCGGATCCCGACGCACCCACCTGGTACGGCGACGTCGAGCCCATCGTGGCCTCGCGCTGCGTGGGCTGTCACACCGCGGGGGAGATCGGGGGCTTCCCGCTCTCGGACTACGAGGCGGTGAAGGCCATCCGCGAGGCGGTGGCGGCCTCGGTGGTGACGCGCCGGATGCCGCCCTGGAAGGCTGACCCCGGCTGCAACGACTACCTGGGAGACCCCTCGCTCACCGACGAGGAGATCGACACCATCGTCGCCTGGTCGGAGGCGGGCGGCCCCGAGGGCGACCCCGCGGACCACTTCGCGGTGGAGCCCTGGCGCGACGAGGCGCTGGCGCGGGTAGACCTCGAGCTGCCGATGCCGATCACCTACACGCCCACGGCCGCGCCCGACGACTATCGCTGCTTCCTCGCCGAGTGGCCGGGGGACACGGCCCGCTACGTGACGGGCTTCGACATCCGCCCCGGAAACCTCGAGATCTTGCACCACGTCGTGCTCTTCATCGTCGAGCCCGGCGATGACGCCCCCTACCGCGCCCTCGACGAGGCCGATCCCGCCCCCGGCTACACCTGCTACGGCGGCCCCGGCCCCGACTCGATCGAGTCCCTCTCCAACACGGGCTGGCTGGGCTCCTGGGCCCCCGGCGGCGGCACCAACGTCTTCCCCGAGGGCACGGGGATCCGCATGGAGCCGGGCTCGCTGGTGGTCATGCAGATGCACTACAACACCGCGACCACCACGGGCGAAGACCTCACCACCATCGACCTCCAGCTCGAAGACTCGGTGGAGCACGGCGCTTACATCCAGCCCTGGACCGACATCGCCTGGGTGATGGGCAACGGCATGGAGATCCCCGCCGGCGAGGCGGGGGTGTCGCACACCTTCGAGTACCCGATCTCGGCGGGAGACGGCGGCTTCTTCCTCCACTCGAGCGCGCTGCACATGCACCAGATGGGCCGCACCGCGAGGATGAGCATCGCCCACGCCGACGGTACGGAGACCTGCATGGCCAGCATCTCCGACTGGGACTTCGCCTGGCAGCGCACCTACTGGATGGAGGAGCCCGTCCAGGTGCAGCAGGGCGACGTGTTCCGCCTCGAGTGTAGCTGGGACAACACCACCGACCAGGACGCCCAGTGGGGCGAGGGCACCGGCGATGAGATGTGCCTCGGCATCACCTACTTGACCGACGTGTACTGACCGACGTGTACGGACCGCGGCCGAGGCGGCTCAGAAGCGCATCTCGACGGCGGCCGTGAAGACCCGGCCCTCGGCCTGGATGTCGTAGGGGTACTTCGCCACCACGGCGCCCGCGTCGTCGGTGGTCGTGGCGTTGGCGTCGTCGAGGTAGATGAGGTGCTCGGTGTTGTTGTCCACGACGTTGTGGACGCTGAGGTCGACCCGCAGCCGGTCGTTGGCGAGCACGTCGGTGGAGGCGGCGAGGTCGATGGTCGCGTAGGGCTCGCCGTCGGGCAGGCCGGCGTCGGGGCTCCACTCGGCCCTGGGCTGCGTGCCGACGAACTTGCCGAGGGCGGCGAGGCGCAGGCCCTTGGTGACCGTCCAGGTGGCGCGGGCGTGGGCCATGTGCACCGGCACGCCGTACTGGCGAAACTCGGTGTCGGTGTCGATGGCGTGAGTCCAGGCGTAGTCGGCCCCCAGCTCCACTGTGGCCACCGTCGCCTTCACCTCGGCCTCGGCCCCGAAGGCCCTCGACTCGCCGCGGTTGGTGACGTAGTAGTCGCCGAGGACGGGGTCGTTGCCGGAGATCGTGTTGATCTCGTCCTGGATGAAGGAGCCGAAGGCCGCCGTGCGCAGCTCGAGCCGGGAGATGGGGGTGAGCGTGAGCTCGGTCTCGATGGTGTCGATCGACTCGGGCTGGAGCGCCGGGTTGCCGGCGGTGAACAGATTGCTCCCTTCACCGTTCTTGCCGACCACCACGAGCAGCTCGCGGGCGTTGGGGGCGCGGAAGGCGCGGCCGTAGAGCACCTTGACGGTGGTGTCCTCGGTGGGGATGAGCAGGACGCCGGCGCGCGGGCTCAAGAAGAAGCCGTAGAAGTTCTGGTAGTCGGCGCGCAGGCCGCCCGTGAGCTCCATCCACCAGGTGGTCGTCCAGGTGTGCTGGGCGAAGGCGAAGAAGTCGGTGATGGCGCGGCGGTCGTCGTCGACGCGGAAGCCGGAGGGGGTGACCGGATCGGGCTCGAAGTCCTCGAAGCGGAAGTCCTCGAGGGTGGTGACGTGGGTGGCCTCGCCGCCCAGCCCGCCGACGGTGGTGTGGTCGGGGCTCGGGTGTAGGCGGAGCTCGGCGCCGAAGCCGTAGCGCTCGGTCACCTTCTGGGCGGAGACGAGGGTGCTGTGCAGCTCGGTGGTGAAGCTGCCGTCCTCGTTCTCGACGGTGGTGGTGGGCTGGAAGAAGGCGTAGAGGCCCGGGTTGTCGTAGCGCTGCGCGTAGCCGTAGGGCGTGACCGTGCCCAGCGAGCCGAGGAAGGCCTCGTAGCGCGCGTGAACGAATTGGTTGCGGTAGGCGAACTGATATTGACTGTCGTCCTGGAAGAGGACGTCGAACGCGTCGTTCTGGGCGTTCGTGAAGTAGGTGTGCCGATAGTCGACGAAGTCGACGCCGAGGTCGAGCCCGCCCACCTTGAGGCCGAAGCTGCCGTTGATCGAGCGGCGGGGGTTCGTGCCGACCACGCTCGGCTCGCCCTTGGGCGTGAGGTTGATGCCGTCGCCGTCGAGGTCGAGGTAACGGGCGAAGCTGCGGACCTGGATCTCGGTGCCGCGGAGGCCCACGCGGTCGGCGGCGATGGCCGAGACGCTGCCGCGGCCGTCGCTGCCCACCTCGGCGCGGACGAAGCCGCCCTGCAGGTCTTTGGCGCCGAAGGTGACCACGTTGATCACGCCGGCGAAGGCGTTCGAGCCGTAGACCGCCGAGCCCGGGCCCTTGATAATCTCGACCTGCTTGACGTTGGAGAGGGGGATGTAGTCGTCGATCCAGGCGTGGGTGTAGACGCCGTCGTACCAGGGCACGCCGTCTACGAGCAGCAGGATCTTGTTGTTGTCCGGGCTGATCACCCCGCGGAACCAGGCGAGGGAGCGCCCCTCCTTGGCCATCGTGACATGCACGCCCGGCACGTCGGCGAGGAGATCAGCCAGCGTGCGGTAGCCGCGGTTGCGGATCTCGAGCGCCGTGATCAGGGTGACGATGCTCGGGGCCTGGCGGACCGTCTGCGCGTAGCGCGAGGCCACGGTGACCACCTTCTGCTCGGCGCGGAAGAGCTCGGTCTCATCGGTCTCCTCGTAGGGATCGACCGGCGGCCCCCCGGCGCCCGCGGCGAGCGGCAGGCCGAGGGCCAGGAGCGGGAGGAGGCGGTGCGGGCGGAGGGTGGAGGCCATGACGGCGGAGATGTACCACGGAGCGGCCCCCTGGCGTTGACGAAACCCGCTCGCCGTGGCATGACCGAGGAGCAGAGGACCTGCGTCCTCCCCCCTTCCCCGAATCCCTCTTCTCACTTCTCTGATCCCCCCATCCTGGCTTCTCTGCTTCTACGCATCCTCACATCGCTTCCGTCCCCGACGCATTTGGTCCGGGTCTGGAAATTTCGAACTATCTGGCTTTTTTCTACTTGAACTTCATCCTACCAACCCGAAAGGCCGCTTGGCGGTGCCGGTATCCGGCGCGCGCCGACCGTGTGTTGGGCCCCCCGCTCCTCGCGGCAGTGGGTCCCCCGCGCGCCCGCTCCTGGCCGGGCGCCCCGGCGGCCTCATGGAGTACGCTTTGGGTAACGAGATCATCGTCAACCGGACCGGGAGGGAGACCCGCGTCGCGCTGATGGAGAACGGGCAGCTCGCCGAGCTGCACGTCGACCGAGGAGACAACAAGAGCCAAGTCGGAAATGTCTATTTCGGGAAGGTCGTGCGCGTGCTCCCCGGCATGCAGGCGGCCTTCGTCGACATTGGGCTCGAGCGCGCCGCCTTCCTCTACGTCGGCGACATCTACCCGGAATTCATCGACAACGCGGGCCCCGAGGAGGAGATCGACGATCCGGAGGCCACGGTCGCCGAGGCCGCGCCCCGCTCGCAGCCGCGCGCCGGCCAGCCGCCGATCCAGGACCTCATCAAGGAGGGCCAGGAGATCATGGTCCAGGTGGCGAAGGACCCCATCGGCACCAAGGGGGCCCGCATCACCACCCACATCACGTTGCCCGGTCGGTACATGGTCTTCATGCCGACGGTCGACCACGTGGGCATCTCGCGCCGCATCGACCGCGACCGCGAGCGCCGCAAGCTCCGCGAATTCGTCGAGAAGAACCGCCCCAAGGGCGCCGGCTTCATCGTCCGCACCGTCTGCGACGGCCAGCCGATGACCGCGCTCAAGCAGGACATCGACTACCTCATCGGCACCTGGGCCAAGATCCAGGAGGGGGCCTCCACCGCCCGCGCCCCCTCGCTCATCCACGCCGACCACGACCTCGTGCTGCGCGTCGTCCGCGACGCCTTCAACGAGGAGGTGGAGCGCATGGTGGTCGATGACCGCTCGCTCTTCGACGAGGTCATGGAGTTCATGAAGGACTTCATGCCCGTGCTCCGCGAGCGGGTGCAGCTCTACCGCGGCAACGACCCCGTCTTTGACACCTTCGGCATCGAGACGGAGATCATCCGCAGCCTCGGCCGCAAGGTCTGGCTGAAGAGCGGCGGCTACTTGATCCTCGACCAGACCGAGGCGCTCACCGCGATCGACGTGAACTCCGGCAAGTTCGTCGGCAACACTTCGCTCGAGGACACCACCCTCGCGATCAACCTCGAGGCGGTCAAGGAGATCGTCTACCAGCTCCGCCTCCGCAACATCGGCGGCATCATCGTCCTCGACCTCATCGACATGGAGAAGGCGCAGAACCGCGACCGTGTCTACCGGGCCCTCGAGGAGGAGCTGAAGAAGGACCGCGCCCGCACCAACGTGCTGCGCATCTCGGAGCTCGGCCTCGTCGAGATGACGCGCAAGCGGGTGCAGGACGACCTCATCCGCAGCATCTCGGAGCCCTGCACCTACTGTGAGGGCCGCGGCTACACCCGCTCCCGCACCACGGTGGTCTTCGACATCCTGCGCGAGGTCCGCCGCGAGGCCAACCGCAACCCGGCCCGCCCCACCATCTACGTCAACGCCAGCCCCACGGTGGCGGACATGATGTACGGGGAGGAGATGGCGAGCCTCGAGACGCTGGAGCAGAAGCTCCAGAAGCGGCTGGTGGTGCGGGCGATGGGCACCTACCACATCGAGCGCTACGAAGTCTATTCGCGGTAGCCCGTGAGCGCCTGGGACGACCGCCTGGAGGGGGAGCTCATCGGCTTCACCTACCAGGCCGCCGACAGCGGCTTCGCGGTCGCGCGCGTGCGGGGGGCCGACCGCCGCGAGGTGATCGCCGTGGGGCCGATCGGCCACGTCTCGGCGGGGCAGCACCTCGCGATGGTCGGGAAGTGGACAGAGCACAGCCAATACGGCCGGCGCTTCAAGGTCGACCAGCTCCTCGTCGATGATCCAAAGACGATCCTCGGCCTCGAGCGTTACCTCTCGAGCGCGAGCATCAAGGGGCTCGGCCCCGAGTTCGCCAAGCGCGTGGTCGACCGCTTCGGCCTCGACACCCTGCGCATCCTCGACGAAGAGCCGGAGAAGCTCCAGGAGGTCTCGGGCATCGGCCCCAAGCGGGCGGAGCAGATCCTCGCCCAGTGGAGCAAGGACCGCCTGAACCGCGAGGTCCTGGCCTCGCTGCGCGGCCTCGGCATCGGACAGGCCCTCGCGAACCGCATCCTCGAGCGCTACGGCAAGAGCACGATGGGGGTGGTCTCGAAGGAGCCCTACCGGCTGGCCTCGGAGATCCGCGGCGTCGGCTTCCGCACGGCCGACCGCATCGCCCTCATCCAGGGCATCAGCCGGAGCGACCCCGCCCGCGCGGAGGCGGCCGTGGTCTACCTCCTCGAGGAGGCGGAGGGGCAGGGCCACTGCTTCGTGCCCGAGGGCGAGCTGCTGACTCGGGCCAACCACCTCGCCGTGCCCCGCGAGGAGGCCGCGGCCGCGCTGCTGCGGGTCCAGCGGCAGGGCCGCGTGGTCGTCCACCCCGCCGCCGACCCCGCGGGGCGTCCCGTCTACAGCCCGGAGCTCGAGCGGGCCGAGGCGCGGGTGGCCGAGGGGCTGCGTGACCTCGTCGCCGCCGGGCGGCCCTCCCGCGTCGACGTGGCGGTGGCCGAGGCCGCGATCCGCCTCACGCTGAACAGTGACCAGAAGCGAGCGGTCGAGGCGGCCTTCCAGCACGGGCTCGTCGTGATCACCGGCGGGCCGGGCACCGGCAAGACCACCATCGTCCGCGCCCTCGTGCACCTCGCGGCCCTGCGGGGCGAGGCCTGGCTGCTCACCGCCCCCACCGGCCGCGCCGCCCGCCGCCTCGCCGAGACCACCGGGCAGGAGGCGAAGACGCTGCACCGCCTGCTGGAGTTCAACCCGCGCACGGGCGCCTTCACCCGCGACCTGCGCAACCCCCTGCCCGCCCAGGCCGTGCTCGTAGACGAGGCCTCGATGGTGGACATCCGCCTGATGGAGAGCCTGCTGGCCGCGCTGCCGAGCGGCTGCCGCCTCATCTTCGTGGGCGACGCCGACCAGCTCCCGAGCGTGGGCCCCGGGCGGGTGCTGGGTGAGATGGTGAGCTCCGGCGAGGTGCCGGTGGCGACGCTCACCCAGGTCTACCGGCAGGCGGCCCTGTCCGGCATCGTGCGTAACGCCTGGCGCATCAACGGCGGCGAGGCCCCCGAGAGCGGAGAGCGCGACGTCTCCCCGGAGGGGGCCGGGGCGCCGGACTTCTTCATCGTGCTGCGGGAGGAGGCGCTCCAGGCCCAGGCGGCCCTGCTGGAGATCGTGTCCAAACGGCTGCCGGCCAAGGGCTTCGACCCCCTCCGCGACGTGCAGGTGCTGACCCCCATGCACAACGGCCTGCTCGGCACCGAGGCCTTGAACGAGCGCCTCCAGGGGGTGCTCAACCCCAGCGGCCCCGCCCTCCAGCGCGGGGAGCGCCGCTACCGCCAGGGGGACCGCGTCATCCAGGTGCGCAACGACTACGACAACGAGGTCTTTAACGGCGAGACGGGGCGCATCGTCGAGGCGCGGGAGCGCTCCCTGCTGATCGACTTCGAGGGCCACATGGTGGAGGTGAGCGGTGAGAAGCTCGATGACGTCGAGCTCGCATACGCCATCTCCATCCACAAGAGCCAGGGGAGCGAGTACCCCGCGGTCGTCGTGGCGATGCACCGCTCCCACCGCATCATGCTGCGGCGGAACCTGCTCTATACGGCCATCACCCGCGCCCGGAAGTTCTGCTGCGTGGTGGGAGACCCCTGGGCCATCGAGACCGCCGTCACCACCCGCGGCGGGGATGAGCGCTGGACCCGCCTCGCCGACCGGCTGCTGGAGGCTCCGGGGCTGATGGAGGCGCCCGGCCCGCTCGAGGACCCGCGGGGGGCTTGAGCGGCCGCTACGGGTGCACCGGCCGCCTCAGGCGCCGCGCCGCCGCCTCAGACGGTGGCGCCCTTCTTGTTGCGGTAGAGGTCGGCGTCGACCATCTGGCCCATCGCCGCCTCATTGAGCTTGCCGCCTAAGAAGACGTTGACCTGGCGGGCGGCCTCCTTGGGATCCTGAACGGTGGTGTCGTAGCGGATCTCCACCATCTCGAAATTAGGCCGCTTGCGCACCATGATCCGAACCGCCGCGAGGTGGTTCATGTAGGCGTCGATCATCATCTTGTCGTCGCTGTCGTCCTTCTCGCCTCTGTGCTTGATCATCTTGTTCTGCGACGCGATGACCTCACCGAGGTCTCGCCGCATGAAGATGATCTTGTAGGCGTTCTCGTCGGGCAGGTCCTTCAAGAGGAAGGAGATGACCTTGAGCACCTTGCCTCGGCCCTCCTTGATGTAGGACTTGTCCGTCTCCTTCTCGAGGTCCTTGACCCGCTCGTACTCGTAGTAGCCCTTCGGGTTGTCGATGTCGGCGGTGCGGATGGAGTCGGTCATGATCGGCAGACCGCCCGCCTCCAGCATCTTCATCATCATCGAGGTGCCCGAGCGGGGGAGCCCCGAGACGATGATGAGGGGCTCGCCGTACTTGGCCTTGCCGCCGCCGAACAGAGAAGAGAGGAAGCCAGACATGGGACCCCTAGAGGGTGACGCCGAAGCGGTCCTTGAGCAGGAGGCCGGCGAGGAGGGAGAAGCCGAAGAACCAGCCCAGGATCCCGCTCTCTCCCGCGGGGAAGAGGCCGAGGTCCTGGTCTTGGCGGTCGATGCGGATGCTGGCGACGAAGGAGTCGGCGGCGGGGACGGGCTCGGCTGGGTAGAGCAGCGCCTCCCACGACTTCGTGCGTAGGGGGGAGACCTTACGCGCCTCGCCGCCCACCTGGAGGAGCTTCTCCTCGGTCTCGGCGCCGGCGTGGAGCTGGAGCACGTGGTCGCCCGGGGCGTCGAGGCGGAGGCGCCAGGCGACCTCGCCGTCGGCGGTGCGCACCGGGGGCGCGTCGAGGGAGACGCCCGGCGGGAGCACGAGCGAGACGTCTGCCGGCTTCACGGCGCTGTCCCGGTCGAGCTCGACCACCAGCAGCGTGGTCTCGCCGACGGGCAGCGGGGCGTAGCCGTAGTTCGAGACGAGCTGGACGAGGATCGCCGTCATCGGCGCGAACATCACCACCATCGGGAGGATGTTGTTGCCGAGGTACAGCACGTTGTAGCCGAGGGCCTTCATCGTCGCGGGGAGCACGACCCGAAGGTCATCCTTGAAGAGCACCACCTCGAGGAGGTGCACCTGGATGAAGTTCTTGGCCCGCGTGATGCCCGCCTGGTTGCTGATCGCCTTGTAGACGAGCAGGGCGACGATGCCCGCCAGCACCGGCCAGAGGAGCAGGTCAAACCACGGCCGCGTGTGACCCAGCGGCGCGAGCAGCACGTCGAAGATGGCGCTCGCGATTCGGTTGAACGTGTTCACTGGACGGTGCCCATCGGTGGTGCGCTGCGCCGGAGCGGTGGCTTAGGAGATGTAGCCGAGGCCCTTGAGCTTCGCGCGGATGTCGGCGTCGTTCTTGGTGTCCTCGAAGTGCAGCATCTCCTTCTCGAGGATGTGCTGGATGAACTCCTCCACGGTGGCGTAGCCGGCCACGTCGGCCACCTTGGCCACGCGGGCGTGGAGGTCCTTGTCGATCTTGACGCTGACGTTCTTGCCGAAGCCGAACATGGGGGCTCCTGAGGGCGGTACGTGGGGTGCGGTGCTTAGGGGGTCAGGATGGGCTGGCCGATCATCCCGGCGTGCGGGGCGAGGCCGTACCAGGCGTAGAGCGTGGCGGTGACGTCGGTGAGGTCGTAGCCGCTGCCTTGCAGGGGGCGGCTCGAGAGGAGCACGCCGGGCACGACCTCGGGGGCCATGAGGTGGTTGCCCGACCACTTCGAGGTGTTGTCCTCGAGCTCGGCCTCGGGCAGCTCGCCGAGCGTGGACTCGTCGGAGTGCCCGTAGCCGCGGTCGTAGCCGACGACGAGGTCAGGTGACTCGGAGACACGGGCGCCGTGGTAGATGTCGGCGCCTCTGTCCACCCGGAGCACCACCTTGGCGCCGTCCTTGGGGTCGGTGAAGGCGGTGAGGGCGGCCTGGAGCTCGGCCATGGTCTTGCCGGCCTCCGCGGGGGAGACGATGCCGTCCCGCTCGCGACCCTGGAGGTTCAGGTAGATCGCGTTGAAGCCGAGGGCGTAGGCGCGGGTCTTCGACCAGTCCACGTCACCGTGCGCGATGTGGCCCTCCCGCTTGCCGTCCTTGAGGGTCAGGTAGCCGTTGTCCCGGAGCCAACTGTTCAGGTGGACCTTGCGGGTGAAAGGCTGGAAGCCGTGGTCGCTCATCACGAGGAGGAGGGAGTCGGCGGGCAGCCCGCTCACGATCTTGCCGACGAGGCGGTCGACGTTCTCGTAGTAGCCGTCGATGTCGTCGGCGTGGGCCTGGGCGGACTCGGGCTCGTAGGCGGGGTGGGCGAGGCCGCCGGGCTGCTTCGGGTCGCCGTGGCGCCAGAGCATGTGGCACTGGAGGTCGATGTCGGAGAGGTAGAAGAAGGTGGCGTCGCCCGGCTGGAAGCGGTCGAGGGCCACGCTGAGCATGCGCTCGGCGTCCTCCATCACGAGGTGGACCTGCCGCTCGTAGTCGTCGTCGGTGAAGGTGCCGTCGCGGAGGGCGTTGGTCTCCTCGGGCATCCCCTGGGTGTAGAAGCCGCCGCCCACCGCGAGGGCGAGGTCGGGGGCGAACTCGTCGGGGGTGGAGATGGGCTGGGGCGGCTCCTCGGCCGACATGTTGACCGGGGAGGCGTAGAGCTTGAAGGCGGGGCGCAGCTCCTTGGCGTAGAAGCGCACCGCACCGGCGAGGGGGAGGGCGCCGGCGGGCAGGGCGTCAAAGCTGACGTTCATCCAGTCGGTCCACTCGCCCTCGCGCAGCAGCGCCTCGGCGCCGCCGTCGCCCGGGGAGCCGAAGCGGATGAAGGCGACGTCCTCGGTGGGGTCGATCGACACGGTGAAGGCGGCGGTGAGGTAGTCGCTCTCTGTCGGGATCTGGCCGGGGGGCAGGTGGAAGATGTCGGGGGCCCCCTTGAGCTTGCCCTTCACGGTGTCGCCCTTGCCGTCGAGGTCGTAGTCCTCGACGGTGACGAGCTGGATGTCCCCCTTGAGCGCCTCCTTCGAGGTCACCGCCTGATCGGTGAACCAGGAGTAGATGCCGTAGCCGCCGCGCATGTCGACGGTGCCCATCCCGGAGAGGGTGCGGGCCTCGGAGGGGGTGGGCGGGTAGTTCCCGGGGATGCGGTAGACCTCGACGTCGACCCCGGCGCCGTGGAGGGAGTCCCACCAGGGGGTGCCGGAGCGGTTGTTCACCACGTCATCGCCGCCGATCGGCAGGTAGTAGCCGAAGACGTCGATGGAGGAGGGCGGCTCGCCGGGGGCCGGGGTGGCCGAGGAGGTGGGGAGGTAGGTCTTGGGGTCGCGGTGGACGAAGTCGTAGATGCCGTGCCCGCCTGGATCCTCGCCGGTGACGAAGTTTGACCAGGCGACGGGGCTCTGGGGCGGGTTCGAGGTGCCGAGCTCCTGGAAGCTCCCGTTGGCCGCCAGCTTGGCGAGGTTCGGCATCCGGCCGGCGTCGATCAGGCGGCGGAGGATGACGGGGTCCATGCCGTCCACGCCGAGCACGAAGACGCCGGGCCCGGCGGGCGGGGGCGTGTCGCAGGCGGGCAGGAGGCCGAGGCCGAAGCCGAGCGTGGCGGCGGCGGAGAGGCCGACCCGTCGCCAGGGCGAGCGGGGGGCGTGCGGAGGGGCGCCGGGCCGCATCTCAGCGCTCCTTCGAGACGAGCGCGCCGGGCGCCGAGCCCGACTGGGAGAGGGTGCGGGGGTCGAGGGGGCCCCGCACGCCGGCCTGCTCGCCGGCCTTGGCGAACAGCATCTTCCCCTGCATGTAGCCGGGCGGCTTGGCGCCGAAGAGCGACAGGACGGAGAAGGGGATGTCCATGATGTGCGGCGTCTCGTCCAGGATCGTACGATTGCAGAAGAAGACACCGGGCACGATCGAGGGATCGACACAGTGGTCGCCCGACCAGCTCTTGGTGTTGTCCCGGAAGACCTCGGGGGTGCAGGAGCCGGTCGCGCACTCCCAGGAGTGCCGGTAGCCGCCCTCGTAGCCGATGAGCAGATCGGGGGAGTCGAGGCGGTAGGGCCCGTCGAAGCACTTGTAAGCGGCCTCGACGTGGCGGATGGCGCGGCCGCCCGTCTCGGGGTCGATCAGCGCCTCGAGGCCGGCGGCGAGCTCGTCACAGAGGGCGCGGTAGGCCTCCCCCTCCTCGACGATGCCGGACTGCTCGCGCCCCTTGCGGTTGATGAAGAGCCCGGTGAGCCCGAGCGAGAAGGCGCGGGTGCGCGACCAGTCGACGTCCTCGAACCACTCGCCCGAGGTGGTCTTGCCGTCCTTGAGGAAGAGGTAGCCGTTGTCGCGCAGCCAGGAGTTGATGTTCACGCCGCGGCGGAAGTTCGTGAAGCCGTGGTCGCTCATCACCATCAGCACGGCGTCGTCGCCCAGCTTCTCGGCCACCTTGCCGATGATGCCGTCCATGTGTGTGTAGACACGCTGGATGGCGTCGGCGTAGGCGGTGGCCTCCTTGTCGCGGTTCGCAGGGTGGGTGGGGTCCAGGTACCGATAGAACATGTGCTGGACACGATCGGTCGTGTCGAAGACGGTCGTGACGAGGCCCGTGCGGGTGTGCTCGATGGCGTCAAAGAGCATCTTCTCGCGCTCGTCGCAGAAGGCCATCGCCTGGTCAAAGAACGCGCCCTCGTCGATGACCCGCTCGTTCAGCGCCCAGGTGTCTTCGGCGAGGCCGAGGGTGGCGTAGGGGCCGAACTTCTTGGCGAGGTAGACCGCGTAGACCTCAGGGTGGCTGATCGGCATCGCCGGAGACTCCGGGTCGATGTGGATCGGCGTCATGTAGAGGTTGACGTCGGGCGAGATCGAGTTCAGGTAGAAGCGGGCGATACCCGCCACCTTCACGCCGAGGCCGGCCTCGAAGGTGAGGTGGATCCAGGCGGAGTAGGCCTTGAGCGGGAGGTCAAAGGCCTCGCCGCCGTCGATCGCGACGTGGACCTTACCCGCGGCCTCGGACACCGTGATCGTGAAGGGCAGGGTCATCCGCCCGCCGTCCTTGACCATGCCGTTGTCGGGGCCGACGATGCGGGAGCGGATGACGTCGCCCTTCCGGCGGAGGACGGTCTGCTCCCCGCCGGTGAAGGCGGCCTTGCCGTCCGCGCTGGCCGTGGAGAAGAAGCTGAAGGTGCCCTGGCTCCCCCGCAGGTCGGGCACGCACATGCCCGACAGCAGCAGGCCGCGGAAGGGCACCGGCGGAAACGTGATCGGCACGCGCTGGATGATCGAGGGGATGTGCCGCTCGCCGAGGAGCTTCCAGAAGGCCTGGGACTTCTGGAGGAGCTTGATCTTGGGCTTTCCGAGCGGGATGATGTACTTGCCGATGTTCCAGACCTTCTCGGCGTTCTGGATGTCGGTGGAGGACAGCATCGGCGCGTAGGTGCAGGGGTCACGCGTGAGGAAGTCGTAGATGCCGTGGCGGGAGGGGTCCACGCCGGTGGCGAAGCTCGACCAGGCGACCGGCGACATCGAGGGGTTCGAGGTGTTGAGCGGGCGGAAGACCCCCTGATCGGCGAGCTTCTTCAGGTTCGGCAGGCGCCCCTCGGCCATGAAGCGGGAGGTGATGCCAGGGTCCATCCCGTCGAGGCCGATGATGATCACCCGCTTCGCCAGGGCGTGCTTGAAGGGGTTGCCCACCCGGATCGTGCGGATCACGAAGGTGATCGGCCAGAGCAGGATCGTGCCCACCGCGAGGGCGAAGGCCGCCAGCATCACGGCCAGGGAGCCTGCGAAGGCGAAGCCGGCGCCGGGGCCGATGTAAGCCCAGGCCGCGCTGGGCCAGAGCAGCAGGCTGAACAGGCAGAGCTGCACAGCCAACCGCACGTTTGAGCGCAGGAGGAGGGACGAAGGGCGAGGGGTCGAGGGTCTCATGCGTGCCGGCCATATAGTCGTCAGGCAGGAGACGAGCTACCTCGCAGAGACCCGTGAGGCGCGCCTGCTCGTCCTGCCTCTCGTCCTGCCGCTCGTCCCTTTGGATCATCCCCTCGGAGCCCGTTCATGCCCTCCTCCCTCGCGGGCGCCCTCCGCGGCCCACGCGCCCTCTTCTTCGCCTTCGCCTTCGCCCTCTCTTTGGCCGCGCTCCCGGGCTGTGAGAGCGGTCCCGACGCCGCCGCGATGCAGGCGGACGTGGAGGCCGCGCTGCAGGCCAAGGACTACGCGGGCGCGGTGGCCAAGGCCGATGAGGCCCTCAAGGTCGAGGCCATCTCGAAGGAGCCGGCCAAGGCCTGGCGCTTCGAGTCGCTGCGCCTCCAGGGCCTCGCCGAGGGCGGCAAGGGGGCGGAGGTGGTGGCCGGCCTCGAGCGGCTCACCGGCGCCTACCCGACGCAGATCAACCCCGCCCTGTACCGCGCCCTCGCCGACAAGCTGCGCGCAGCCGGGGACGGCCCTGGCGCGGTGAGCGTGCTCGACGCCGGGAAGAAGAAGTACCCGGATGATCCCTCCTTCCAGGCGGCCATCGACGAGCTCGCCAAGACGGGGGACCCTGCGGAGATCGAGGCGCTCAAGGCGCTCGGCTACCTCGGGGACTGATGGTCCCGGTCACGCTCCTCACGGGCTTCCTCGGCGCCGGCAAGACCACCCTGCTCAACCGGCTGCTGAGCGACCCCGCGACGCCGCCGACCGCCGTGATCGTCAACGAGTTCGGCGCGCTCGGCATTGACGGGCGGCTCGTCGTCGGCGCCTCGGACCGCGTGGTCGAGCTCCGCAACGGCTGCGTCTGCTGCGAGGTGCGGGAGGACCTGCGGGTCACCGCCCTCGATTTGTTACAGAGACGCTCCCGTTGGTGGAGGCCCCTGCGCTTCGAGCGGGTGGTGATCGAGACCTCCGGCCTGGCGACGCCCGGCCCGCTCTTGCAGACCTTCCTGCTCGACCCCACCCTCGCCGCTCAGACGCGGGTGGACGGGGTGGTGGCGGTGGCCCACGCCGGGCGGGTGGTGGCGCAGCTCGACCAGCACCCCGAGGTGGCCGCCCAGCTCGCCACCGCCGACCGCGTGCTGCTCAACCACGTCGATCAGGCCGACGACATCGAGGGGGCCGAGGCCGCGGTGCGGGCCGTCTCTCCGCTCGCCACCCTCTCCCGCTCGGAGCGGGCGGCGGTCGACGTGGCGCCTCTCCTGCGAATCGGCGGCGCGGACCCGGCGCGCTGGCAGATCCCCGAGGTGGTCACACACTCCGCAGGCGTGATGACCAAGAGCCTCCGCGGCGGGCCGGTCGAGCTCGCGAAGCTCAAGATGTACCTCCAGTTCATCGCCTCCCGCCGCGGCTGGGAGCTGCTCCGCCTCAAGGGCATCTTCCGCTGCCCTGGCCACAGCACGGCGGTGGTGGCGCAGGGCGTCTATCAGTGGCTCGAGCTCGGCCCCGGTACGATGGAGCCCCCGCTCGAGAGCGCGCTGGTCGTGATCGGGCGGGGGATCGACCCTGCGGAGCTCGAGCGGGGCTGGGCGGCTGTGACGGGCTGAACGGCAGTGACGGGCTGAGCCGCGCGCCCCGAGGCGAGGGGCTCAGCGCGCGCAGTCAAAGGTGAGCGGGATCTCGGGCCCCATCTCGAGGAGCTCGAAGTCGGCGGGCTCGATGTCCTCGAGGTCACGCGACTCCATGAGGTCGGCCCACTTCGCGGTGGTGGAGCGGTCGCTGCGGGCCGTGAGCGCTACGTTGCCGCCGTCGGCGAGGTACATCCCGTAGGTCTGCAGCGCCCGGGCCACCACCTTGGAGGCCTCGTTCGGCAGCGTGTCGACGGGGTAGTCGGCGCGCAGGCGAAGGTGGGCGCCGTAGAGGACCCCGCTCGGCGGGTCGTCCCCGGCGGTGGTGGCGTGCGTGGCCGGCGCGATGAAGCCGCTGTCGCGGATGGCGTCGTTCGGCAGGATGAAGCGGATGGCGTGGTCGATGTGGCCGGCCGCCACCTCATCGGCGGTGAAGAGGAGCTGCGCGATCGGGTAGCCGGCGGCGTCGGCGCTCGTGCACTGTTCACCGCGCCCCTCCGGCCCGTAGACCGTGTTCATGTCCCAGACGGCGAGGCAGCCCCCCTGGAAATTCGCGCCGTCGATGTCGGCCTTCCACATCTCGTAGAGGCGGCCGGCGTCGCAGTCGGCGACGATCAGGTGGCAGTCGCTGTTCTCGTAGTCGGAGCAGGAGTACCCCGCCTCACCTTCGAGGGCGCCGCCCTCGGGGATGGGGATGTCCTGCTGGTCGCAGTCCGGGCTGTAGAAATAGTCGGGGCTGGGGTCGAAGCTCATCTTCGGGGTGTCGGCGTCGGCGGTGAGCACCTCGATCGAGAAGTCGATCTGGAGGCGGCCGAGGCCCCAGCCGTAGCCCTGGAGGAAGGTGATGACCTCCTCGGAGGTGGGGTCGGTGGGTGCGCCGCTCACGTCCTCGAACCAGACGGCCCCGTCCGGGAAGAACTTGCCCTCGGCGAGGCGGGCCTCGCAGTCGACGTCGATGTCGGTGTCAGAGTCTGCGTCGGCGTCGGCGTCGGTGTCGGCGTCCCCCTCGGCGGCGCTGTCGGCGCCGGTCGAGCCCTTGTCGCCGGAGCAGGCGGGGAGCAGCGCGGCGGCGAGGGCGAGCGCCCCGGCGGCGGAGAGCAGGGCAGCGGGTGGGCGCATGGGGACCTCCGAGGGGAGTGTACTGCGCCCCGCTTGCCCCGGGTGCGGTGATGGGCCATGTTCTCCGCGGTGACCGCACCGATCTCCCCCCGCCCTGAGGCTCCGAGATGCCCGAGTCTGACCAGGGGCGCTTCATCGGCGCCCTCGATGTTCCCCTCGAGCTCCCCCTGGCCTCGGCCGGCAGCCGCAGCCTCGCTTACCTCGCCGACTGGCTCTGCCTGCTCCTCATCGCGCTGGTGCTGATCCTCGTGCTCCAGGTCCTCGGCGTGATGGGCTCTGTCATCGCCGACACCGACCAGTGGGGCATCTTCGTCGCCCTCCTCATCGTCGGGTGGTTCACCCTGGAGATGGGCTGGTTCATCGCCTTCGAGCAGGCCTGGAACGGGCAGACCCCCGGCAAGCGCCTCGTGGGCCTCCGGGTGGTGACCGCTGACGGCGGAGACGTCGGCGTGGTGGGCTCTCTCATCCGCAACCTGGCGCGGCCGCTCGACCTCTTCCCCGGCGGGGGCGCCATCGGGGTGGCCTCGATGGTGCTCACCGAGCGCCACCAGCGCCTCGGCGATCGTTTCGCCGGCACCGTGGTGGTGGTCGAGCGGGAGGCGCGCGCCGCCCCCCGGCCCACCCGCTTCCCCGAGGGCTTCCGCGCCGAGGACGTCGTGCTGGTCGAGGCCTTCTTCGCGCGGGTGGACGGCATGGAGGTGGCGGCGCAGCTCGACCTCGCGCGCAAGCTGCTCACCTGGATTCGGCGTGATCACCCAGGCTTCCTGCCCGAGGGGGCTGACCTCAAGAGCCCGCTCCCCTCGCTTCGCGCCGCCTTCGCCGTGACGGGCTGATCGGTGGACTACCCGGCCTTCTTGCGCCGTGGCGGCCCCGACTGGGAGGCCGCTGAGCGCCTGCTCGGCCGCGTGAAGACCGGCGGGCTCGGGCGCCTTGACCTCGCCGAGGTGGAGCAGCTCGCCGCGGCCCATCGTCGGGTGCTCTCCGACTTCGCCTGGGCTCGCACCCACTTCCCGGGCACAGAGGCCGAGCGCCGGCTGCGCGCCCTCTCCTTCCAGGGCCACCGGCTGTTCACCGGGGTGGAGCCCCCCTGGGGTCCGCGCCTGCTCCGCTTCTTCCGCACCGGCTACCCGGAGGTGTTCCGCGGCTCGCTCCCCGCCGTGCGGGCGGCCCTCTCGCTCTTCGTGTTCGGGCTGCTGTTCGGCTTCGTGCTCACGGGGGCGGTGCCCTCGGTGGGCGACCTCTTCTTCGGGGCGGAGGGGGTGGCGGGCCTCCGGCGGGGCACGATCTGGACCGACCACCTCGGAGAGGCGATGCCCGGCTCGGTCCTCTCGAGCTTCATCTCGACGAACAACATGGGCGTGGCCATGAAGGCCTGGGCCCTCGGCGGGCTGTTCGGCGTGGGGACGGCGCTGCTGCTGCTCTTCAACGGGGCGATGGTGGGGAGCCTGCTCGCGCTGTGCTGGCGGTATGAGCTGCTCGACCGGGTCTTCGCCTTCATCAGCGGGCACGGGCCGCTCGAGCTCACGCTGATCATCGTCGCCGGTGCGGCGGGCTTCGAGCTCACTCGCGGCCTCGTCGGCTCCGGGAACCGCCCCCGCAGCCTCACGGCCGCCGAGGGCGGGCGGCGCTCCTTCCTGCTGATGGCCGGCACGCTGCCCTGGTTCGTGCTGCTCGGCCTCCTCGAGGGCAACCTCTCGCCGCGGATGGACATCCCCACCCCGGTCAAGGCGGCGCTGGGCATCGGCCTGCTGGCCACCTTCCTGCTCTACACGCTGCGCGTCGGCCCCCCCCGCGCGCGCACACCCTGAGGGGCCGCCGACCGTGAGACTCCAAACCTCAAGCCCCACCACCACCGCCGAGCTGGCCGACCAGCCGCTCAGCTTCCTCCTTCAACATTGGCGCACCCTCGTGCCCATCGCGCTCGTGCCGACGCTCTTCGGCGTGGTGGCCCAGGTGGCCAACCAGGGCATGATGAAGGGGATCATGGGCGACCCCGCCGAGATGTCCCGGGATCCGATGGGGCTCATCAGCCGGATGATGGGCTTCTACCTCGTGCTCGGCGTGATGGGGGCGATCGCGGTCGTGCTCACCATCTGGGCGGAGCTCGCGAAGATGGTGGCCTACCGGGAGCTGCTGGCCGGGCGGAGCCTCAGCCTCTTCGAGGCCTACAAGGCGGCGCTCCGCCTGCGGTGGTGGCTGACGAGCATGGTGGGCTGGCTGATCTACATCTCCATCGGCATCGTCTCGCTCTGTATCTGCGGGCTCGGGGTCCTCTACCCGATCATGGCGCTCGCCCCGCTCACGGCGGTCACGGTCTTTGGCGATGAGTGGCCCCCCGACGCCATCCGCCGCTGCTTGCGGGTCGCCCACTACCGCCCGGCGAACGGCGCCGGCGGGTCCTCCCTCTTCCGCATCGTGCTGCTGCTGCACGTCATGCTCGGCGTCGGCCTCGCCATCACCTCGGTGACGGGCCTGCCGAACCTCTGCGTGTCCCTCTGGTACACGCTGCGGGGCATCAGCGCCGGCCTCGCCACCAGCCCGGCCGCGATCTCACCCCCGATGTGGGCCGTCATGCCCACCCTCGTGCTCAACGGGCTCGGGATGGGCGTCGTCGGCAGCTACGGCACGATCCTCTGGGGCTCCTTCTACCAGGACCAGCGGCGCCTCATGGAGGGCACAGACCTCCGGCAGGCCCTCGACCAGCGTCTCGAAGCCCGAGGCGCCTGAGCCATGCCCGCTGAGCCGAGCGGTGGGAGGGCCCTGCCCGATCCGGCCCTGCTGGAGCGGGTCTTCGCCGAGGAGGACATTGAAGGCCGGGTGGACGACGGGCTCACGGAGCGCCTCACCACCCTCGGCCGGTACCTCTGGGGGCGGCTCCGGGACGCTGCGCCCGAGGTGGGGATCGATCCGGTGCTCCTCTTCTGGCTCGTCGAGGGGGTGGCCGCGCTGCTGGCCCTCGCCGTGCTGGGCTTCGGCCTCTGGCAGCTCCGCCGCTGGCTCGTGGGCCGCCGCCACCGACAGGCCGCCGCCGCGGCCCCGCCGTCGCTCGCGGTGGTCCCCTTGGCCCTGCCCGCCGACCCCGACGACGCCCTCCTCCGCGCCCTCGCCAGCGGAGACCTGCGCGCCGCCCTCCGCGCGCTCTGGGTGGGGCTGGCGCTCACGCTCGAGCAGCGCGGCCTCGGGCGCTTCGGCCCCGAGGTCACCAACCGGGAGTTCGTCGCCTCGGTGCGGCAGGCCCAGCCCCACTGGCACGGCCTCACGGCGCTCCAGGGCCTCGCGCGCTCGGTCGATCGGCTGCTCTACGGGGAGGCCGCGCCGGAGCTCGCGGAGGTGCGGGGCCTCGCCGAGGTCGCGCGCGGGCTGAGGTCGCCGTGAAGCGGGTCGCCTGGATGCTCGCGCTCACGAGCCTGATCGGGATCGCGGTCGCCGGCTTGCTCTCGACGCCCCCCGACGAGGGGCCCACCGTGACCAGCCGCCGAGCCGGCGGCCTCCGGGCCCTGTTCCGCTACCTCGAGCTGCGGGGGCACGCCCCGGTCGCCTGGGAGCGCCCCTTGAGCGAGCTCCCCTTGGCCCCGGGCGTGCTGGTGCTCATCGAGCCCCTGCGCGTCCCCTTCACGTCGACCGACGCCGACGCGCTCCGCCGTTGGCTGCTCGTGGGCGGAGACGTCGTGCTGCTGCCCTCCGGCGGCCTGCCCGGCGCCTTCGAGGCGCCCCTCCACCTCGCCCTCGAGCTCGACGTGGCCGCCGAGGAGGTCGAGCCCCCCGACAGCCTCGGCGCGGCCCTCACCTTCGCCGAGACCGTCCACGAGGCGACGCCGGACCCCAGCTCCCCCTGGGTGCTCACCGCGCCGCTGCGCTACCCCCGCGGCGGCGCCCAGGTGGTGCCGACGGTGGGCGCCCGTGGCCTCTTCCGCGGCCCCGAGGGCGACCCGGTGGTGCAGCTCCGGCGCCTCCACCGCGGGACGGTGCTCGTGCTGCCGAGCGCTGGCCCCTGGACGAACGGCTACCTCCAGGAGGCCGGCAACCTCGCCCTGCTCGACGTGGCGATGGCCGAGCTCGACACCCGCCGGGGCCTCTACTTCGACGCCTGGCACCAGGGCCAGCAGGCGCGGTCCCCCGAGGCGGTGGAGGCCACCGCGCTGCCCTTCGACCTCCTGATGGGCCACCTCGGGCTGATCTACGCGGCGCTCTTGTGGAGCGTCGGTCGCCGCTTCGGCCCGCTGCGCCCCGAGAGCCCGGCGCACCGGGGCTCGGTGGACCGCGACCTCCGCCTGCTCGGCAGCCTCCACCAGCAGAGCGGCCACGCTCGAGAGGCGGGGGCGCTCCTGCTCAAGCTCGCGCGCCAGCTCGGCCGGCGCGGCGGGGAGGCCCAGGCCCTGCCGACCACCTTTGAGGGCGGTGAGGCCGAGCTCCTCGCCACCGCGCGGCAGGTGGGCGAGCTCCAGCGGGCGCACCGCCTCTGAGGGCCGCCCGGGTCGCGGGGCGAGGGCGCCACCCGCCTCAGGGGCCCTCGGCCGGCCGCGCGTCTACCACCGTGAGCTGCACGCGCCGCTGTTCCCGATAGACGTTCCAGCCGAGCGTGACGACGAGATCGAGGGCCCCCTGCATCCGGGGGGCGTGCTCGGCGGCCCCCCACCAGACGGCGTCGACCGCCCCCGCCCGGAAGCCGAGGTGCTTGTCCTTCATCGTGCGCACCCCAGTGGGGCGCACGCCGTCGATGCGCAGCAGGGGCTGGGGGTTGCCCTTACCGTGGGGGCCGAGCCGCTCCATCGCGGTGACGAGCTCGGGGCCGACGAGGCTGATCGGGCAGGCGGCGTCGAGCTCGAGGGGCAGGGCCTCGCCGCCGAGGCGGGGGGCGGCGTAGTCCGCGAGGCGGCGGGAGAGCGCAGGGAGGTCGGCGACCCGGGCGGTGAAGCCGGCGGCGGCGGCGTGCCCGCCGTAGCGCACGAGCAGGTCGGCGACGGTGTCGAGGGCGTGGACGGCGTGCACGGTCGGGGGCGAGCGCACGCTGCCGTGCGCGAAGTCGCCGTAGATGGCGGCCACGGCGGCGGGGCGGTCGGCGCGGTCGCGCACGCGGGCGGCGACGATGCCGACGACGCCGCGGTGCCAGCCCTCGGCCTCGGGGCCGGCGGCGAGGAGGAAGGCGGGCAGGGGGTCGGGGAGCTGCCCCATCACCTTGTCGACGAGCTCCTCCTGGATGCCCTGGCGCGCCCGGTTGAGCTGGTCGAGCTCGCCGGCCCGGCGGGCGGCCTCCTCAGGGTCCGACTCGTCGAAGAGCTCGATCACCGCGGTGGCGCGCTCGAGGCGGCCAGCGGCGTTGATGCGGGGGCCGACCCGGAAGCCGAGGTCCTCGGCGGTGATGGGCCCCGCCTTCAGTCCGGCGCAGTCGAGCAGGGCGCGGAGCCCCGGCGAGTGCCGCCCGCGCTGTAGCTCTTCCAGGCCCAGCGCGACGATGGCGCGGTTCTCGAGGGTGGAGAGGTCGACCACGTCGGCCACCGTCCCGATCGCCGCCACCTTCAACATCGAGCGCAGCACCCGCTCGAGGGCGGCGGGGTCGGCGAAGCGGGGCAGGGCGCTGAGCAAGGCCTGGGCCAGCTTGAGGGAGACCCCGCAGGCCGCCAGCGCCTTGTTCGGGTAGCCGCAGCCCACCTGGGGCGGGCAGAGCACGGTGAGCGCCCGCTCGGGCACGGCCTCCCCGGCCGGCAGGTGGTGGTCGCAGATGATGACGTCGACGCCGAGCGCGGCGGCGCGGTCTACCGCCTCGTGGTCGCGGACGCCGATGTCCGCGGTGATGAGGAGGCCCACGCCGTCTGCCCCCGCCTGCTCAGCGGCGAGGCGCGAGAAGCCGTAGCCTTCGACGAAGCGGTCGGGGATGTGGTAGCTCAGCCGGGCGACGCCGAGCAGGCGGAGCGCGCTCTGGAGGATGAGGCTCGAGGTGGTGCCGTCGACGTCGTAGTCGGTGACGATGCGCACGTGCTCCCCGCGCTCGACCGCCCGCCGGACCCGCGCCACCGCCACCTCCATCCCGGCCATGGCGTAGGGGTCGTGCAGGTGGGCGAAGGCGGGGCGGAGCCAGCGGTCGGCCTCGGGGCCGGCCCGCGAGAGCAGGCAGGCGGCGGCGGCGGCGGGGAGGCCGGTGCGGGCGGAGAGGGCGGCGGCCCCGGGGAGCTCGGCCGCGCGGAGGGCCCATGGACGGCCGGAGAAGGTGCGCATGGGGCCGCCGTAACCCTTGCTGGGACCGCTCGGGCCCTCGTGCTGGGAGGGTGCCGGGGCCCGTGGTAGGGGGCCGCCCATGGAACTCGCCGACCGCCTCGCCGCCCTCAACGCCACCCTCAACGGCCTCTCGGGCCTCTCCCTCCTCCTCGGCTGGTGGTTGATCCGCCAGGGGAACCGGGAGGGGCACCGGCGAGCGATGCTCGGCGCCTTTGGGATCTCGGCGGTCTTCCTGGTGAGCTACCTCACCCGGGTGGCCCTCTCCGGCACGCACCCCTACCCCGAGAGCGCGCCGGGGCGCAGCTTCTACCTCGTGATGCTGGCGAGCCACGTCATCCTGGCCGCCACGGTGCCCTTCGGCGCGGTCTCCGCCATTTACTTCGCCTGGAAGGGTAAGTTCGAACAGCACAAGAAGGTGGTCAAGCTCACGCTGCCCGTCTGGCTCTACGTCTCGGTGACCGGCGTGCTCGTCTACCTGATGCTCTACCAGCTCGCGGGGGTCTGACCATGACACGCCTCGTCGATGTCGTCGTGCTGATGGGCCTCCTCGTCGGCTGCGCTGCGGAAAAGGGTGATAAGGCGGGCGGCTCCGACGGGAGTGACGGGGGCGACGGCGCCGATGGGAGCGACGGCGCCGACGGAAGTGACGGTAGTGACGGGAGCGACGGTGGCTCGGACACCGGCGAGCCCCTCCCCGAGGCAGAGGGTTGCCGGGCCACGCCCCCCGCCGCCGATCGCGACCGCCTCGTCGTCGCCGCCCTGCCCTACGACGCCGACGGCGATCAGAGCGACACCTGGGTGGCCGCCCGCCTCGACGCCGACGGCGCGCTCGACCCCGACGGCCTCCGCTTCACGATGGGCCGGGCCAACTATGGCACCGTGGCCTTCACCCCCGACGCCCGGGTGGGCTTCGCGGCTCAGGACGACGGCACCATCGGCGTCTTCACCATGCCCGCCGAGGTGGGCGCCGCGCCCGAGGTCTCGGTGGTCGACCCCGGCTGGAGCGGCGGCGGCCTCTACGCGGGGGGCCTCGCTGTCGACCCGAGCGGAGAGTGGCTCTACGTGGTCGATGGCAACTGGGCGAACAACGGCGGCGGCCTCTACCGGGCCCCCATCGACTGTGAGACCGGCGCGCTCGGAGAGCCCACCCTCCTCACCCCGTCGAAGCTCGGCGCCCGCCTGCTCCTGCTCCGCCACGCGCTCGACCACGCCTTGTTCGTCGCCCGGGAGGTGGGCGGGGAGGCCGGGCGCTCCGACATGGCCCGCCTCGCCCTCGCCGACGGCCTCGTGAGCGCCACCGTCGATGCCTTCGGCGACGATGAGTCCTACGTGGGCGACGCCGCGCTCAGCTTCGACGACCGCCTCGCCCTCATCACCGACGTGAGCGAGTTCTCCGGCGTCCCCACCCGCATCGCCGCGGTGGGCGTAGACGCCGAGGCCGGCACGCTCACGGCCCGGGGCGTGCTCGACGTAGAGGACCCCATCGCGCTCGTCGCCTCCGCCCACGGCGACGGCTTCTTCGTCGCCTCCGGCTACGGCGACGCCCTGCTGCTCTTCGCCGCCGACCCCGACGCCAGCGAGCCGCTCCAAGCCCAGGGCGAGCCCAGCTATGTGGGCGGCCGCCCCCAGCTCCCCGGCGCCCTGGCCCAGGTCACCCGCGGCGCGCTGGCCGGCCTCGTGCTCGTCTCCGAGGTGGAGGGCCTGCGGGTGCTGCAGCTCTCCCCGGGCCCCGCGGTCACCGACCAGGGCGTGACGGCCCTCGGCAGCAGCCTCGAGGGCATCGTCGGGGCGGTGGGCGTCCAGCCCTGAAGGTGCGCGGGGGGCGGGCGGCGCCCGGGCCGGTCACTTCCCCTGCTTGGCCAGCTTGTCGAGCCGCTGCTGCGCCCGCTTCATCTTCCCGATCCGCACGGCGTCCTGGTAGTACTTCTTGGCCGTCGGGATGTCCTGCTTCCGCTGGTAGAGCGCGCCCTTGTAGTACAGGGCGCTGGCGCGGAAGGTGGGGGAGAGGTCGGTGAAGGCGAGGTAGCGGTCGAGGCTGGCCTCGGCCTCGGGGAGCTTGTTCCAGCGGAGGTAGAGCAGCCCGAGGTAGTAGTGCACCCGCTGGTTGTTGGGGGAGGAGGCCACGACCTCCTTGTAGACCCGCTCGGCGTCCGGGTAGGCCCGGTTGTAGGAGTAGACCCGCCCGAGGATGAGCGTGTTGATCACGTTGCTCGGGTAGGCCTTGTGGTTTCGGAGCGCACACTCGAGGGCGGTCTTGTTCTTTCCCTCCTCGATCCAGGTGAAGGTGAGCCCCAGCGTCGCGGCGGGGCCGAGGAAGATGCCCTGCTGCTCGACCTGCCGCATCTGGGCGATGCCCTTCTGCCGGTTGTCACCGGTGTCGGGGATCGACTTCGTAGACATGGAGATCACGGTGGTCCAGTAGTTGAACAGACCGTCGCCGAGCTGCACATCGACGAAGCGGGGGGCGAGCTGGCGCACCTTCTCGACCGACTTCAGCGCCTCGTAGCCGCGGCCCACGGCGGTCACCCACTCCTCCTTCCGCAGGAGGTGGATCGCGTCGACGCCGAGCACGCTCGCCTGGAGGAAGTACTCCCAGGCTTCGTTGCCGGGCACGAGCAGGGCCTGCTGGAGCTCCTGCCGAGAGATCTTGTAGGAATTGCGGTACTGGCTGTCGTAGCGAAAGTCGAAGTTCTCGATCATCAGCGCCTGCCAGATCAGGAGCTGCCCCACCGGCGCCACGCCGCTGCCGCGGTACTTGATGCCGAGGCTGTCGAAGTGCGCCTTGGCGGCCTTGTAGTCGCCCCGGTAGAGCTGCTCGATGCCGACGCGCGTGTCGTGCAAGAAGACCGGCTGCAGGCCGAGCCACTCGGCGCCGAGCATCTCGACGGCGGGGAACTCTTTGCCCTGGTGGCGGGCGAGGCCGGCGGCGTAGCCCGTGTTGTCGACCGGGCCGGAGGGCTCGGCCACCACCGTCTTCGGCCGCTTGCCGCCGATGGTGTCGTCGTGATCGATCTCCTCGGCGGGCTCCTCGGCCCGCGCCGCGCCCGCGGTGAGGCAGCCGGTGGCGAGCGCGAGGGCGAGGAGGACGGCCCTCATCCCTGGACCCCCGCGCCGCCGGCTTGGGCGCGGTGTGCGATCAGGCGGGCCTCGACGGCGTCGGTCAGGGTGACCTCGAGGCGGAGGCCCATGAGGGCGTTGATCTCCTGGATGCCGGTGGGGCTGGTCACGTTGATCTCCGTCAGGGCGGGCCCGATGAGGTCGATCCCCACGAACAAGAGCCCCAGCTCGCGCAGCTTCGGCCCGATCCGCGCACAGACCTCCCGATCCCGCTCCGTGAGCTCGCAGGCGGCGACCCGTGCGCCGGCGTGCATATTCCCGCGGTGGTCGCCTGCGGAGGGCACCCGCAGCATCCAGCCCACGGGTTCACCGTCCACGAGGATCACGCGCTTGTCCCCCTGAACGATCTCAGGGACATAGTGTTGGATGATGCAGGCCTGCTTGCCCTCTCCGGTCAAGATCTCGAGCATGGAGCGGAGGTTGGGGTCGCCCTTGTGGCTGACCAGCACGCCGCGGCCGCCGTTGCCGTCCCAGGGCTTGATCACGATGCGGTCGGGGGCGGCCTCGGCGAAGGCCCGGCCCCGCGCCACGTCGCGCGTGATCAGCGTCGGCGTGATGAACTCGGCGAATTCCAGCGTGAACAGCTTCTCGTTGCAGTTGCGCAAGGAGGAGGGGCGGTTCAGCACGAGCGTCGTGGGGGGCACGAGGTCGAGCAGGTAGGTCGCGAAGATGTACTCCATGTCGAAGGGAGGGTCCTTCCGCATCCAGACGACGTCGAAGTCGCCGAGGGCGCGGTCTTCCCGGCGCAGCACCTCGAAGGGCTGGGCCCCCCGCTGCACCCGCACGTCCCCCACCCGCGCCCGCGCCACGCCGCCCTCGGCGTAGAGGTCATCGGGGACACAATACGAGACGGGCCAGCCGCGAGCGGCCGCCTCCAGCATCATCATGTAGGTGGAGTCCCCGGCGACGTTGATCCGATCGAGGGGATCCATGACAAAAAGGGTCCGCATCCGGGCCTCCAGCGGAGGAGTTTAGCCCGGGTTGGGCCGTGGGGCAGCAGGGCCCCCGCGCGGCCGGCGCGCCTCAGTCCTCGGCCTCGTGGCGGTCGCCGGTGTCGCTGGAGCGGCCGGAGTCTCCGGAGCCGTCCGAACCGTCGGAGCCGTCGGAGCCATCCGAGCCGTCGGAGCCATCGGAGCCGTCGTCATCCCCGTCGTCGTGCTCGGCCTCCGCGCCCTCGTCGCGCTCCGCCTCCGAGAGATCGCCGTCTTCGTCGTCGTCGCGGTACACCGCGGACTGCAGCTGGAGGGCGCTCACCATGTGGGCGTAGTCGTCTGAGTCCGGGTCGATCACGGTCGTGACCCCCGAGGCGAGCGTCAGCTCTTGGCCGTCGATCCAGCCGGGAGCGCCCAGCTCCAGCACGTAGGCGCTCAGCGCCCCGATGCCGCTCGAGCTCGAGAAGCTCAGGCGGTCGAGGGTGAGGTCGGCGCTGAAGTCCCCGTGGGTGCCGGCGCTGCCGAGGAGCGCGAGGGGGCCCGAGAACTGGAGGGTGAGGGTGCACCAGGTGCCCTCGGGGAGCGGGAGGGGCTCGCCCTGGACGAGGTCCAGGCTCCGCTGGACCGGCACCGTGACGAGGCCGCCGCGGCAGTCTTCGAGCTCGACGTGCTCGGTGGGCGCGTCAAAGCGGGTGAGCGTCGCGTCTTGGGCCGGCGCCGCTGCGGCTTGCATGCCGATGGGGTTGCCGACGGCCGTCCCCTTGGCGCCCTCCCCTTCGCCGCGGCAGGCGAAGAGCGTGACCAGGAGGAGCGGAGCGAGCAGGGACGGGTTCACGGGGCACCGGTGGGCGGGAGCTCCGCCGAGAGCGGGAACAGGTTCAGGTTGACCTGCAAGATGCGGGTCCGCTCGTCGGAGGCGCCGTCGCAGAGGTCGAGCAGGCGCTCTTGGAAAGCGTCCAGCTCTCGCTTGAGCTTCGGCAGCAGCGAAGCGGGGACGGCCACGGTGACTCCGCAGAAGTGTCGCTCGGTGTGGGGGAAGCCGCCTAACGCCTCGCGCGCCCGGTCGATCATGCCGGTGTGGTAATTGTGAACCGCGAGGCTCAACACCTCATGGGGGGTGACCACGCTGCCGTCGGCGACGTGCACGGCGCCCTCGGCCTCGCGCTTGAGCAGCCCGAGGGCGAACAAGAGCTCGAGGGCCTTCTTGGCCTGCGCCCCCGTTATGCGCGGGCGCAGGTTGGCGGCGATCCACTCGGGGTCGGCCTGGAAGCCGGGGCAGAGGGCCAGCTCTCGGATCGCGGGGTAGTACCAGCAGGAGAGGTACTCGAAGGACTCTCCTTGCAGGCGGCGCGCCTCGCGAAAGCGGCGGGTTGCCCTCACCTTCTCCATGGCGCGGTTGCGCTCGTCGGGATCTTCGGCCTGATCGAGCTGCACGAGGGCGGCGAAGAAGTCGGCCTCCTCTCCGCTGAGCCCGATGGCCTGCCCGAAAGCATCCACGGTCTGCGGCGTGAGGTTTCGTTTCCGCTCCACCACATGCAGCAGCAGGCTCGGCGACTTCTGGCCGGCCTTGCGGGCGAACAAGCGGTGGCTGAACCGCGGGTTCGCGTTCTTCTTCGCGGAGAACCAGTCGCGCAGGTACGCGCGATAGTCCAGGTACGTGTAGAGGTCGGGGAGGGCCATGGTCCCCAATGAGTACACCATCCCGGCGGGAGGGGCGCGAAGAGATGCCCCATGGACGCGGACTTCAGCGGCTTTCTGTTTCGGGGTCGAGTACGAGGGTGTCTCCGACCCGGGGCGTCGGGAGTACGCTCCCGCCCTCCTGCCGGCGGACGAGGCGGGCGTAGGCCCCGCCCTGGGCGAGCAGCTCGGCGTGCCGCCCCCGCTCCACGATCCGGCCGGCTTCGAGCACGAGCAGCTCATCGGCGCTGCGCACGGTGGAGAGGCGATGGGCGATCGCCAGCACCGTGCGGTCCTTCATCAGGCGGTCGAGGGCCTCCTGCACGAGGGCCTCGCTCTCGGCGTCGAGCGCGCTCGTGGCCTCGTCGAGCACGAGCAGCGGCGCGTCGCGGAGGACGGCGCGGGCGATGCAGATGCGCTGCCGCTGGCCCCCGGAGAGCCGGAGCCCGAGCTCGTCGATCGGGGTCTCGTAGCCGCGGGGCAAGCCGAGGATGAAGTCATGGGCGTTGGCGACCCTCGCCGCGGCCTCGATCTCCGGCTGCGTCGCCCCCGGGCAGCCGAGGCGGATGTTGGCGGCCACGGTGTCGTTGAAGAGGAAGGGCTCCTGGGAGACGACGGCGATGTGGGCCCGTAAGGAGGCGAGGCTGAAGTCGCGCGCGTCGACGCCGTTCAGGCAGACGCGGCCCTCGGTGGGGTCATAGAAGCGCGGGATGAGGCTGGCGATGGTGCTCTTCCCCGAGCCCGAGGCCCCGACGAGCGCGATCAGCCGGCCCTCCCCGGCGGTGAAGCTCACTCGGTCGAGCACCGGGCCGCTGCCGTAGCTGAAGGAGACCCCCTCGAAGGAGAGGGTCACCCGCCGGCTGTCGAGGCGCCGCTGCCCGAGATCGGCGATGAGGGGCGGCCGGTCGATGATCTCGAAGACGACGCTCGCCCCGGCCACCGCCCGCTGGTGGAGGGACTGCACCTCGGCGAGGCCCTTCAGCGGCTCGTTCAGCAGGCCCAGCGCCACCATGAAGGCGATGAGCTCGCCGGGCTCGATCTCGCCCGCGAAGACCTGCCGCCCCCCCACGTAGAGCACCACCGCCACGCCGATCGAGGCGATGAGCTCGATGATCGGGCTCGGTAGCATCCGCGCGGCGAACTCGGCCATCTGCAGGCGGCGCTGCGCCTCGTTGTCGCGGTCGAAGACGGCGGAGCGCTCGGCCTCGCCGCCGAAGGCCTGCACCGTGCGGATGCCGGTGAGGGTCTCGGAGGTGGAGCCGGTGAGCGCCGCGAGGTTGTCGAGGGAGGCCCGCGCGCTCTCGCGGAGGCGGCGGCCGAAGCGGGCCATCGGCACGGCGATGATCGGCAGCACCACGACGCCGATGGCGGCGAGGCGGGCGTTCATCATGAAGGCGGTGGCGACGAGGACCGCGAGGGTGAGCGGCTTCTGGACACCGGTGATGACGCCGATGAGCCCGTACTGTACGTTCTGGACGTCGTTGGTCAGCCGCGCGAGCAGCTCGCCGGTGGGCCGCTGCTGGTGGAAGGTCACGTCCTGTCGCAGCATGGCTTGGAAGAGCTCGCGGCGGAGCTCGGTGATCACCGACCAGGCGATGGTGCGGGTGAGCATCCCCCGCCCGTAGCCGAGGGCGCCGTTCGCCGCGTAGAGGCCCACGAGCAGGAAGGGCAGGAGCTTCAAGCGGAGGGCGTCCTTCTCGATCAGCACGTCGTCGAGCGTGCCCTCGATGAGCAGGACGAGCAGGCCGGGCACGGCCGAGTGCAAGGCGAGCAGCAGCAGCGACAGGGCGATGCGGGCCCGGTGCGGCCGGAAGTAACGAAGGAGGCGGCGGGCGCTCTGGGCGCGCGCGGCGCTGGCCTGTCCCTGACCCTGTCCCTGTCCCGCGCTCATCGCCGCACCTCGTAGACCTGGAACTGCGCGATGGCGAGGGGGTGCAGGGGGTCGATCCCGTCGATGTAAGCGCTCACCCGGTGGGCGTCGCCGTGGGAATATCCGAGGCGGTCTGTCGCGATCTCCTCGCTCTGTCGCTCGGGGCGCACGAAGAGGGCGGAGGGCGCGAGCTGCTCGGCGGCCTCGGGCTCCCAGAGGTCGTATTGGGTGGGGCGGCCGAGCCCGGGGAGGGGCCGCGGGCGCACGCCGCCGAGGGCCTCGCCGCCATAGAAGTCAATCAGCGCCGCCTCCTGGTAGCGGCTCGTGTAGACGGCGCTCGCCCCCCAGGCGGCCACCGAATCGCCGAGGTTCTGGCCCCGGTCGAGCCAGGCCCGGGGCTCCACCGGCGGGCGGGCGATCGGGTGGAGCACGTGCAGCACCACCACCCCAGAGAGGAGGCCGTTCACCCCGAGGCCCATCCAGGCCGCCCGGCTCCAGCGCCCCGCCCGCCGCGAGAGGCCGATGAGGCCGCCCACATAGAAGGGGGCCGCCCAATTGGCCTCTCCCCCGGAGGCCACAGCGAGGAGCAGCACCGGCACGCTCGCCCACCAGCAGCGCCGCTCGAGGTTGTCTCCCCGCCACCCGACGGCCGCCCAGGCGAGGAGGGCCGGGAAGAGCAGGGGCCCGCCGAGGCCGAGCTGGGCCGCGAAGAGGCCGAGGCGGTCTGTCCCCGCGCCGACGTGGGCCCACTGGAAGCGCCAGGACACGAGGTCATTCGACACGTTCCAGACCGCGTTCGGCAGATAGACGAGGAGCGCGATCAGCGCGGCGATGTACGGCCCCCGGCGGCGCAGCGCGGCGGGCTCGGCCAGCACGAGCAGCGGGAGGAGCAGGAGCCCCGTGTACTTGGACAGCATGGCGAGCCCCGCCGCGAGGCCCACCGCCGGCCAGGCCCCGCGCTCGGCGGCGAAGAGGCCGAGGGCCCAGGCGGCGAGCAGGGGGACGTCGGGGGTGGCGAGCATCCCGCCGAGGGCGAAGAGGGGCATGGTCGAGAAGAGGGCGATCAGCAGGCCCCGCTCGGGGGAGAGGCGGGAGGCCACGGCCGCGGTGAGGCCGCCGAGCAGGAGGGGCAGCAGGCGCACCCCCTGCTCGGTGGGGCCGAGCAGCGACAGACCGCCGCGGATGAGCCAGGCGATGGCGGGGGGGTGGTCGAGGTAGCCGGCGGCGAGGCGCTCGCTCCAGACCGCGTAATAGGCCTCGTCCTCGGCGAGGCCGAAGCTGCCGCCAAAGGCGAGCCGCGCGGCGGTGAGCAGCCCGAGCAGGACATAGGGCAGCCCGCGCGCGAGGGGAGCGCCCGACACGGTCACTCCCCACCGGGGGCGGGGCGGGCGGCCCAGAGATCGGTGACCGCGGAGGCGGCGCGGTCGGCGGCGCCGGGCTCCCCGAGGGCGGAGAGGTCGAGGGCCTGGTGGTCGGGGAGCTCGAGCAGGGCGCGGCAGAGCGCGGCGGGATCGAGCGACTGGAGGTGCTCGGGCACCACCTCCCGGCCGGCGAGGATGTTCGGCAGGGCGATGTGCTTCACGCCGCGGACGAGCAGGCGGCCGAGCGCGTAGGTGAGGGGGTGGACCTGGTGGGCCACCACCATCGGCACCCCCATCCGTCCGAGCTCGAGGGTGACGGTGCCGCTCTTCGTGAGGGCGGCGCGGGCCCCGGCGAGGTCGGCGGCGCGGGCGGCGAGGCGCACCCCCTCGGGCAGGGGGCCGAGCGCGCCGTGGAGGGCCTCGGGCACCACGAGGGCGAAGCGGGCGCCGGGCCGCTCGGCCTGCAGGGCCTCCGCGGCCGCCAAGAAGACGGGGAGGTGGCGGCGGAGCTCGTGCTCCCGCGAGGCGGGCAGGAGGCCGTAGAGATCGGGATCGACCGCGCCGCGGGCGGGGAGGCGGTCGAGGAGGGGGTGGCCGACGAAGCGCACGTCGCAGCCGTGGCGCGCGGCGGCCTCGGCGTAGAGCGGGGGCTCGAAGGCGAAGAGGCAGAGGAGCTGGTCGAGGCTGGCGGCGATGCCCTCCACCCGCCCCGGCCGCCAGGCCCAGACCTGGGGGCTCACGTAGCCGACGGCGGGGGTGCCTTGCTGGCGCGCGATCCGGGCCAGCGGGAGGTGGAGGTCGGGGGCGTCCACCCCGATAAAGAGGTCGGCCCCCTCGCGGAGGCCGGCGGTGAGGGCGGCGCGGGCTCGCTTCAGGGGCCCGAGCTTCGCGAGCACCTCGGCCACCCCCATCGCCGTGATCGACTCCATCTCGACGATGGCCTCGACCCCAGCGGCCCGCATCGCCGGCCCTGCGCAGCCCCGCGCCACCACCGGGGCACGCCGCTGCAGGGCCTGGAGCAGCTCGGCGGCGAGCAGGTCTCCGGAGGGCTCGGCGGCGGAGAGGAAGACGGTGTGCATGCGCGCCCGCCTTATCCCTCCGCCCCGCCCGGGGCCGGGCCCCCGCGGGGTCAGGCCGCCTACTGGGCGATGGCGTCGCCGAAGGCGTCGCTGGTCTCGGAGGTGCCGGAGACCCCCGTGGAGTCCTGGTACCAGCACTCGGCGCCCGCGGTGTCGAGGCTGACGCTGGCGCCGTAGGCCACGACGACCGCGCCCGCGTTGCTCACGGTGCCCACGTCTTCGCCCGGGGCGCCCATCGCGAGGTCGATGTAGCCGTCGCCGTTCCAGTCACCGGTGCCGAGGGCCGAGCCGAGCTGGTCGCCGGCCTCACAGCTCCCCGAGCAGGTGATCTGGCTGCCGGTGCGGGTGAGGAGGCCGGCGGTGGCGCCGTACATCACCACCACCTCCCCTTGATAGGCCCCCGCGGTGCCGGACTCGTCGGGGATGCCGATGGCGAGGTCGTCACAGCCGTCCCAGTTGAGGTCGGCGCTGGCCAGGGTCTCGCCGAAGTGGTCATTCGTCTCGGCGGTGCCGGGGACGTAGGACGAATTCGCGTGAATGAGCGTGTCGCCGGTCACGGTGAGGCCGGCGGCGCTGCCCCAGAGGACAGAGACCTGCCCGGCGCCGGTGACGGTGCCCACGGCCTCTCCCGGCACGCCCACCGCGAGGTCGTCGAAGCCGTCGCAGTTGAAGTCACCCACAGCGAGGGCGGAGCCGTAGTCGTCGTTGGCCTCACAGGTGTCTTCGACGCCGGTGATGTCCTGGTTCCAGAGCTGGTTGCCGCTGGTGCTGAGCCCGGTGCTGGAGCCATAGAGCACGTTGACCGAGCCCGCGTTCGAGACCGAGCCCACGTCCTCCCCGGGGACGCCGATGGCGAGGTCGGCGTAGCCGTCGTTGTCGAAGTCACCCGAGGCCAGGGTCTCTCCGAAGTGGTCATTCGCCTCTCCCGAGCCCACCACCCCCGAGGCGTCCTGGTAATACCAGTCGTCGCCGCCGAAGCCGAGGCCGGAGGCGCTCCCGTAGATGATGTTGACGCCGCCCGCCTCGTCGGTGGTGCTGGTGGGGCCATCTCCCGGGACGCCGGCCGTCACGTCGCCGTAGCCGTCGCCGTTGTAGTCGGCGATCACCAGCGCGGCGCCGAAGTTGTCCCCGCCCTGCGAGGTGCCGGCGACGCCGATGTGGGCCTGGGACCACTTGTCTCCCTCCACCGTCAGGCCAGAGGAGCCGCCATAGAACACGTTGAGCAGACCGGCGTCGTTGTCGAGGTTGTGGTCCTCCTCGGGGGAGCCCACGATGACATCTGCGTAGCCGTCGCCGTCGATGTCGCCGATCGCCAGGGCCGCGCCCATGTGGTCATAGTCTTGCAGCGTGCCCTCCACCCCGGTGGAGCCCTGGTCCCAGAATTCGGAGCCGGTCCCGGAGAGGCCGCCGTCCGCACCATAGAGGATGTTGAAGCCACCCGAGGAGATGGTGGTGGTGCCGTGGTCCTCGTAGGGCACGCCGATGAGCAGGTCATCGACGTTATCACCGTCCACGTCGCGAGAGCGGGCGAGGTCGACCGAGTAGAGCCAGGCGACGGCGCGGGCGTCGAGGTCGGAGATGTGCGTCCGCTGACCCCCGAAGGTGTTGCCGTCCTCGTCGGTCATCGCCGGGCTCGTCTCGCTGCCCGAGCCATAGAGCATCATCGAGTCAAAGTCGAAGGGGCCGACGTCCTGGCCATTCGAGGTGGTGCTGCACCAGGTGTCGTACTGGTCCTCCCAGTCCGCGTCGATGTTCTCGAGGTGGACGTCCACGTAGTTGTCGCGGTCACAGCGGGACTGCTCGTGGTAGAGGCCCACGGCGTGCCCGATCTCGTGGCGGAAGTTGCCGGTCGAGCAGCCCTCGGCGTGGATGGTGGTGCCGTCTCCCCCCTTGCCGATCCCGGTGGTGTAGCAGGAGAAGGTCTCGGAGGTGTAGCCGCGGGCGCACTCATCATCGGCGGCGTCGATGGCGCTGTCCTCGTCCCCGTCACTGTTCACGCCGTCGGAGCAGTCGTTGGTCGAGGGGACGTCGAACTCGAGGTAGTCGGTGGTGGGCCGGGAGGTGGCGCGGGTGAAGGTGATGATGCCGAGGTCATTCCAGTCGTCGACCGCGTCTTCGATCAGGCCCTCGACCGCGGCGGAGGCGATGGGGTCAATGTAGTAGGTGATGCGCCGGTCGGGCCAGAGGTTCGCCGGCAGCCGGAAGGTGGCGGCGCGGGGGCCATCGGCGGCCTCGTAGTCGGCCTGGGCCATCACCTCGTCTACGGTGCCAAAGACGACGTCGCCGGAGACGACGAGCCCGTCGATGACATGGGCGGGGACCACCATCGCCCTGTCGCCCTCCCCGAGGGTGAGGAGGATGGGCGTGCCCACCTGTCCGGCGAAGGCGATCTCCATCTTCGAGCGCAGGGGGGCGCCGGCGCCGACCTCCGCGGCGGGGGTGACATCCGCGGCCGTGTCGCCTGCGGTCGAGGGGGCCCCGGGGCGCGCGGCGCAGGCCACGAGGGAGAGGATGGACATGGGCAGGAGGAGGCGGGACATTCAAGGCTCCGTGGGTAGGGACGGAGCCTGCTTTTGCAACCCTCGTGCCAGCCCCAAGCGGCCGCCTCCGCCCCGCCGGAGCCCGCCGGCGCGGTCCCCGCGAGGTACAGCGAGGTACAGCGAGGTACAGCGAGGTACAGCGGCGGCCTGTGAGGTACAGCGAGGTACAGCGAGGTACCGGCGGAGCGCGCCCGGCGGGGAGCGGGGCGCCCTGGCCGCGGTGAGCGTGCGGGCGGGGCGCGCGAGGCGGGCGGTGAGCCCTATCCGGCCTCGGCGAGCTCGCGGGCGAGGCGCGCGAGGCGGGCGGGGAGCCGGCGGATCAGGGCCTCGAGCTCGGGGTGGCCGTGGAGGCGGGCGGCGAAGCGGCGGCGGAGGGCGTCGTTGGGCTCGAAGTCGAAGAGGCGGCCGATGTAGTCGGCGGTCTTGGGGGCGGAGCGGAGGTAGGTCGCGAGGCGCTCCTGCGGGCCTGACCAGGCCGCGATCTCCCCGAAGACCCAGGCCTTGAGCTCCCCGCCGGGGAAGGCGAGCATGAGGGTGATGAGGGCATCCTGCTCGTGCTCGCCGAGGACCCAGCGGTGGGTGCGCGGCTCGGTGGGGGCGCCGGGGACAGGGGTGAGGGAGGTCGAGGGGGCGGCCGGCGCGGCGAGGGGCTCGATGGGGAGGGCGGCGGGCGAGGGCGCGCGCGGCGGGGAGGACATCTTCGTGGCCGCGGCCTCGTCGCTGCGCAGCAGCTCGAGGAGGTGGGGCGAGCGGTCCTCCCAGGCGACCGGGCCGGCGAAGGCCCAGAGCGTGAGCAGGAGCTGGTGGTCGGGCCCGAGGAGGTCGATCCGCGCTGCGTCGCCGAGCGGGGCGACCTCTCCGGGCCGGAGGAGGCGGGGGGCGGACTCGGCGCGGAGCGAGGTCACCCGCACGGGCTGGCGCACCCAGGGGAAGAGCTCGATGGCGAGCCCCTCCTCGGCGGTGAAGAGCAGGGCGTGGAGGCGGCTCAGGGTGGGGAGGAGGGAGAGGTCTTGCAGGGCGGGGCGGCCGTGGGCCTGGAGTCGGGCGGCGCCGCCGGGGAGGCGCTCGGCCACGCGGAGGGCGGCGCCGAGCTCGCGGGCCCGGCCGAGGAGGAGGGCGGGGGCCTCGTGGTCTTCGCGGAGGCCGCGCAGGGTGCCGTCGGGGCCGACGCTCGGGAAGAGCAGCACCCGGATCCCGGCCGCCCCTGCGGGGTTCGGCAGCAGGCGGCGGATGTCGGGGAGGTCGAGCAGGCCGGGGCAGCCGGCGCGCAGGGTGGCCACCGCGGCGGCGAGCTCGGCCTCGTCGCCCCACCAGGGCCGGCGGACCAGGGCGTCGAGGGCGGCGTCGGTGACGGGCAGATCGCCGAGGCGGGCCCGCAGGAGCGCGCGGAGGGCCGGGCGAGGGCGGTCGCGGAGGGCGGGGATCGGCACCCGCAGGGCCTGTAGGCGGAGGGCGGCGGCGCGGGGGAGGGCGGGCGGCAGGCTCACGCGCTCCCCCGGGGCCTCGGTCCAGGTGACGACGGTGGGGCCGGGGCGGCGGCGGGCGGGGTCGATCTCGGGGAGCTCCGCCTCGGTGAGGGCCCGGCCGGGCGACAGGCGCGTGGTGACGAGGGCGGCGAGGCTGTCGAGCTCGCGGACGTTGCCGGGCCAGGGCCAGCGGCGGAGGCGCGCCGCGGCGGACCCCTCGATGGTGGGGACGAAGCCGAGCTCCCGACGAAGGAACTCGCGGAAGAGCAGCAGGATGTCGTCGCCCCGCTCGCGGAGGGGCGGCAGGCGGAGGGTGAAGGTGTTGAGGCGGAAGAGGAGGTCCTCTCGGAACTCTCCGCGGGCGGCCCGCCCCTCGAGGTCGGCGTTGGTGGCGGCGATCACGCGCACGTCGACGGAGATGGTGCGGTCTTCGCCCACCGGGCGCACGGCCCCCTCCTGGAGGACCCGCAGCAGCCGCGCCTGCAGGCGGAGGTCGAGGTTGCCGAGCTCATCGAGGAAGAGGGTGCCCCCCTCGGCGGCCCGCCAGGCGCCGGGCCGGGCGCGATCGGCCCCCGAGAAGGCGCCGCGGGCGTGGCCGAAGAGCTCGCTCTCCAGGAGCTCGGCGGGGATCGCGCCGAGGTCGATCGCGTGGAAGGGGCCGCGCCGGCCGCTCGCCCGGTGCAGCGCCCGCGCGAGGCCCTCCTTGCCGGTGCCGGCCTCCCCGAGCAGCAGGGCCGGGCGGGCGCTCCGGGCCGCCGCTGCCGCCGCCTCGAGCAGGCCGACGAGGGCCGGGCTCTGGCCGAGGATGGGGGCGAAGGCGGGGTCGTCGGGGCGCGGGCGCATCGCGGAGAACAGGGGCGGCGCGGCGGGGGGCTCCGTCCGCAGGCGGCTGGCGAGCTCGGCGACCGCGTCCTCGGGGAGCTCGCCGAGCTCGGCGAAGAGGGCGGGGCGGTGGGAGGGGACCGCCCGCCCACCCCCGGCGGACACGATGGGCTCGCCCACCAGCGCCGGGGCGAGGCGCTCGGGGCGGCTGCCGGGCGGGCCCACCAGCACGACCAGCCCGCTCGCCTGGAGCTGCGCCTGGGCGCTCTCGAGGACGACCTGGAGGGCGGGGTCTGCCCCCCGCTCGACCGCCAGCGCGGCGTCGATTGGAGCGGCCTCCATCGCGAGGGACAAGGCGGCGTCGGGGTCTTCACCCTCCCAGAGCAGGCCCGCCCGCCCCGCCGTGGCCGCCCGCGCCGCCGGGCCGAGGGCCGCCGGGGCCCCGCGGCCGACCCAGAGCCAGCCGCCGTCGGCCTGGCCCGCCGCCGCCTCTGCCTGCTCGCGGAGGGCGGTGTCGGGGAGGCCGACGAGCCGCTGCCCGTCGAGCAAGACGAGCGGGAAGGGCCCGCCGAGGTGGCGGGCGGCCTCCACCCAGAGGTGGCGCACGATCGCCGCGCCGCTGCGCCCCGGGGCCGCCGGCAGGGTGGCCTCCCCGCGCGCGCCGAGCGCATGGAGGAGGGGGGTGAGCAGGGGGGAAGGCAGCGGGGCCAGGGGTCGCATCGGCGGGCAGGATAGCCCCCTCCCTGCCCTCCGCCGACCCCACCCTCGGCGGGCCCCTCCCGTGGCGATCCGGCCGCCGCTCCGGCGCCGCTCAGCCCTCCTTTCGACCGGCCACGAAGCCGATGGGGAGCAGCCCGGGCAGGAGGTCGGCCCGCACGATCGAGAACCCGGCGGAGGAGACGGCCTCGCGCAGCCCGTCGAGATCGAAGCGCCGGCGGGCGGGGAAGGACACCCAAGAGAGGACGGTCGAGACCGCGCGCGAGACGGGCGTCTGGGCGTGGCAGTAGGTCGGGACCACGAGCAGGCCCCCGGGGCGGAGCGCGCCCCGCATGGCGGCCAGCCCCCCCTCCAGATCGGGCAGGAGGTGAAGCAGGTTCGCGCCCACGACGGCGTCCACGGGTGCGATGTCTTCGCCCAAGGCGTACAGATCTCGAAGCTCGCAGCGCACGTTGTGCAGGCCGGCGACGCGGGCCCGCGTCTGCGCCACCATGGCCTCGGCGTAGTCCGTGGCGATGACCTCACCGACCGTGGGCGCCATCGCCACGGTGAAGAGGCCGGTCCCCGAGGCCACCTCCAAGACCCGCGTCGACCCGCGCACCAGCGCGACCACGCCGTCGATCGCGGCGGGGATGGGGCCGCCGAGGAGGGCCATCGAGCGATCGTACCGGGCCGCGCTGCGCTCCCAGAAGGCGCGCCCCTCCGGCGGCGCGGTCATGGGCCCTCCCCACGGAGGCTCGCCCGCAGCGCGTCGAGGAGGCGGGTGAGCGCGGGGGAGAGCTGGGGGGAGAGGGGCAGGGTGAGCGGCGGGGCCAGGGGTCGCATCGGCGCGCAGGATAGCCCTCTCCATGCCCTCTGCCGACCCCACCCTCGACCGGCTCATCGGGGACGACCCCGCCGGCGATCCCGCAGAAGATTGCGCGGAGGATCCCTCCGACGTCTCCTTTCCCTCGGCCTCCGCCGGCCGGGGCCCCGACTCGCCGGAGCGCCCGCCGGGCCTCGTCTCCCCGCGGGTCACCGCGCCCCCGCAAGACCTCGGCCTCGTCGGGCGGGGCGGCATGGGGGAGGTGCGGCGCCTGCGCGACCCTGCCCTCGGCCGCACCTACGTGCGGAAGGCCGTGCGCCCCGACCGCTGGAGCGAGGAGCTTGAGGCCCGCCTCGTGCAGGAGGCGCGGATCATGGCCCGCCTCGATCACCCCGGCGTGGTGCCCATCTTCGCGCTGGAGGAGGACGTCTCGGGCCGCAGGGCCTTCTCGATGCGGGAGGTGCGGGGGGAGCGCTTCGACGCCCGCATCCGCGCCGCCTGGGAGCGGCGGCCCGACCGCCTGCCGGGGCGGCTGCTCGATGAGCTCGGCCGTGTCGCCGAGACCCTCGCGTATGCCCACAACCGCGGCGTCATCCACCGCGACGTCAAGCCGCAGAACATCATGGTCGGCCGTCGCGGCGAGGTGCTCCTCCTCGACTGGGGCCTCGCCACCATCGACGAGGAGGGCATTGAGCTGCACACCGCCGAGCTCGAGGTCGACCCGCTCGAGACCCGCTTCGGCTCCACCCTCGGGACCCCGGCTTGGGCCGCGCCCGAGCAGCTCGATCCCACGCTCGGCGCCGTCGGGCCCGCGGCCGACGTCTTCGCGCTCGGGGCGGTGCTCTTCAACATCCTCGCCGGTCGCCCGCCCTTCGCCGCCGGCCGCCGGCCGACCGACCTCGCGCCGCCCCTCGAGGCCCCCTTCCCGATCCCCGAAGACCTCCACGACATCGTGGCCACCGCCCTCTCCCTCGAGCCCGACGCCCGCTACGCCGACGCCGAGGGGCTCCGCTCCGCCCTGCTCGACTGGCGGGACGGGGAGGGGCGGCGGGCCCGGGCGCAGCGTGATCTGCGCCTCGCGACCACCGCGGAGGAAGACGGGGCGGCCATCCTCGCCGAGGCGGCGGTGCACCGCGCCCGCGCCGCCGCCCTGCTCTCGGGGGTCCAGGCGGCCGACCCGCTGTCCGCGAAGGCGCCCGGCTGGGCCGAGGAGGACGCGGCGCGGCGGCTCGAGGAGGCCGCCGAGGTCGCGCTGGCGCGGGTGGTGCCCCACCTCCAGGCGGCGCTCGTCCACGATCCGGACGCCGTCGAGGCCCACGCCCGCCTCGCCGACCACTACCAGGCCCGCCACGCCGCCGCCGAGGGCCGCGGGGACCACCCGGAGGCCCTGCGCCTCGAGGCCCTGCTGCGGGCCCACGATCGCGGTCGGCACCGGGTCTGGCTGGAGGGCGGGGCCGAGCTCAGCCTGACCACCGAGCCTGCGGACGCCGTGATCACGCTCTATCGGTATGTCGAGCAGGACCGCCTGCTGCGGCCGGTCTTCGAGCGCCGCTTCGGGGCGGGGCCGCTCGTCCGGGAGCCGCTCCCGCGGGGCTCCTACCTGCTCCTGCTCGAGGCCCCCGGCCACCACCCCACGCGCTACCCGGTCAGCCTCGATCGCGGGGAGCACCACGACGGCCGCGACGATCGGGGAGCGGTGCGCCCTGTCCGGCTGCCGCCGCTCGGCACCCTCGGCCCGAATGACTGCTATGTGCCGGCCGGCTGGTTCCATCAGGGCGGAGATGAGCTGGCGATCAGCGGCCTCCCCGCGCGGCGCCGGTGGCTGGAGGGCTTCATCCTCCAGCGAGAGAACGTCACCCAGGCCGAGTACCTGTCCTATCTCAATCGCCTCCGCCGAGAGGGGGGAAAGGAGGCCGCGCTCGTCGCCGCCCCGCGGCCGATCGCCGCCCGAGAGGGGGAGGAGTCGCCGGTGGTCTATGGGCGAGACCCGGCGGGCGATTTCATCCTCGTCCCCGACGCCGAGGGCGACCTCTGGGATCTCGACTGGGCCGTGATCTACGTCTCCTGGGACCACGTCCAGGCCTATGCCACAGACCTCGCGCGGCGCACGGGCCTCCCCTGGCGCCTCCCGCGGGAGCTCGAGCGGGAGAAGGCGGGGCGCGGGGCAGATCGGCGCCCCTATCCCTGGGGGCATCACCTCGACCCCGCCTTTTGTTCGATGGATGGCAGTCAGGCGGGTCGCCCGCTGCCCTTGCCGGTGACGGCCTATCCCACCGACGAGAGCCCCTTCGGCGTGCACGGCCTCGGCGGCGGTTACCGCGACTGGCTGGCCGACGCCTGGGACCGCCTAGAGCCCCCCGACGACCTCGCCCTCGACCAGCCCCGCATGCGCGTCTCCCGCGGGGGCTCTTGGCTCGGCGACCGCCGCTGGAGCCGGGTCTGCTCGCGGGGCTGGATCGATCCCCGGCACCGCACGGTGGACATCTCCTTTCGCCTCGCCCGGAGCTGGCCGCCGCCCCCCGCGCCGGAGGGGCTGGCCGATCTGGGGCGGGCTGGATAGTGAGCGGGCCTGCCTTCTTAGCTCAGTTGGATAGAGCGTCGGCCTTCGAAGCCGCAGGTCAGAGGTTCGAGCCCTCTAGAGGGCACTTTTTTCGGCTTCTTGCGGTGGCTCCGGCGGGTATGCCGGAAGGCGCGAGGGTCCTCCAGGTCTGAGAGTGGAGTAGGCTGCGGGCCATGTCTGCCTTGCCGCCCTCCCTCGCTCGACTGCTCGCGGCGCTCCATGCGCTCCAGGCCTCCGACCTCTTCCTCACCGAGGGCGCCGTGCCCTCTGTGCGCCTTCACGGCCGGGTCCTGCCGCTCGACGAGCCGGCGACGACCGCCGACGAGATGGCCGAGCTCCTCGGATCGGTGCTCCACGACGAGACCCGCGCCACGTTTGACCGCAGCGGCGACGCCGACGTGGGCATCAGCCTCCCGGACGGCTCGCGCTACCGCATCAACCTGCTCCGCCAGCAGGGGCGCAGCTCGGCGGTGGCGCGGGCGGTGCCGAGCGGGGCCGTCGATCTTGCGGCGCTCCGCCTCCCCGAGAGCGTCCGCACCTGGGCCCACCGCAGCCGCGGCCTCGTGCTGGTGACGGGGGCCACCGGCTCCGGCAAGTCGACCACCCTCGCGGCGCTGGTGCACGAGGTCAACCGCACGCGGCCCGTACACATCGTCACGATCGAAGATCCCATCGAGTTCGTGCACGTGGGCCTGCTCGCGCGGGTGACCCAGCGAGAGGTGGGCAGCGACACCCGCTCCTTCCAGACCGCCCTCCGCCAGGTGGTGCGCCAGAGCCCCGACGTCATCCTGGTGGGCGAGCTGCGGGACGCCGAGACCATCGAGGTGGCCCTCGCCGCCGCCCAGACGGGCCACCTCGTGTTCGCGACCTTACACACCATCGACGCCTCGCAGACGCTCCAGCGCATCCTCGCTTACTTCCCGGTCCACATGCGCAATCAGGTGGCCTCTGACCTCGGGATGAGCCTCGTGGGCGTCCTGTCGCAGCGCCTGTTGCCGCGGGCTGACGGCGAGGGTCGGGTGGTGGCGGCCGAGGTGCTCACCGCCACTCCCGCGGTCACCAAGCTCTTGCGCGAGCAGCGGGTGGAGGAGCTCCAAGACCTGATGCGGGCCTTCCGCTCGCCCGAGGTCTCCTCCTTCAATGACGCGCTGCTGCGCCTCCTGAAGGAGGGTCAGATCGGCCTCGAGGTGGCCCTGGGCGCCTCGACCCAGCCCGACGAGCTGTCGCTGATGGCCAAGGGGATGACCACCAGCACGCGCAGCTTCCGCCTCGACAACGCTGATGAGCTCGGCGGTCTCGACATGCGGGCCCTGCTGCGGGCCACCCTCGACGCCGGGGCCTCCGACCTCCACCTCTCGGTCGGCCGCACGCCGATGCTCCGGGTGCGCGGGGAGATGCGCGTGCTCGGCGATCGCCCCCTCACCGACGCGGACCTCCGGATCCTCCTCTTCAGCATCCTCACGTCGCGGCAGCGCAGCATCTACGAGCTCGAGCGCGAGCTCGACTTCGCCATCTCCCTCGAGGACGGGCGGCGCTTCCGGGTCAACGCCTACTTCCAGAAGGGGCACATGGCGGCGGCCCTGCGGGCCATCCCGAGCCGCGTGCCCTCCGCTCTCGAGCTCCGGCTGCCCGAGTCGGTCGTGCAGCTCGGCGGGAAGGCGCAGGGGCTCTTGCTCGTCGTCGGGCCGACCGGCTCGGGGAAGTCCACCACCCTCGCCTGCCTGCTCGACCGTATCAACCGAACCCGCGCCTGTCGGATCATCACGGTCGAGGACCCGATCGAGTACGTCCACGAGAGCCACCTCGCGACGGTCGACCAGCGCGAGGTGTACGCGGACACCAAGAGCTTCGCCTCGGCGCTGAAGTACATCCTCCGCCAGGACCCTGACGTCATCCTCGTCGGCGAGATGCGCGACATGGAGACGGTGTCGAACGCCATCACCGCCGCGGAGACGGGCCACCTCGTGCTCGCGACCCTCCACAGCAATGACGCGGTCCAGGCGATTGACCGCATCGTCGACGTCTTCCCGGGGCACCAGCAGGGGCAGGCCCGGAGCCAGATCGCCTCGGCGCTGCTCGCGGTCGTGTCCCAGCGCCTCCTCCCGAAGAAGGACGGGACGGGGCGAGTGCCGGCCTTCGAGGTGATGGTGGCGACCACGGCCATCCGCTCCCTCATCCGAGACGACAAGATGCACACGGCCCGCTCGATCATGGAGACCGCTCGAAAGGACGGCATGGTCACCCTCGATCACGCCCTGGTCGACCTCTACGAGTCGAACCAGATCAGCTACGAAGAGGCCCTCCGCTACGTCACGAGCCCGAAGCTGCTGCGGGCCCCGCCGAGCGCCACGGAGCCGGAGGTCCCCCTGCCCGCCCCCCCGGCCGCGGCGTCGGCCCGCCCTGCGGCGCCCCCCGAGAAGAAGTTCCCCTGGAGTCGGTGAAGCATGAACGAGTGGAAGCGGGCCTCCCTGTCTCTGCGCTACGATGAAGGCCGGCTCGAGCTCCTCGACCAGCAGGCCCTCCCTGACGTCGAGCGTTGGCTCCCGGCCGACTCTGTCGCCGACATGGTCGACCACATCCGCGCCCTCCGCGTGCGCGGGGCGCCCCTGCTCGGTGTGGCCGCGGCCCTCTGCCTCGCCCGCCGGGCGCGCGCGGGAGACGCCCCGGAGACGCTGCGCTTCGCCGCCGCCGGCCTGCGCGCCGCCCGCCCCACGGCCGTGAACCTGATGGCGGCCGTCGACCGGCTGCTGCCCCTCCTCGACCGCGGGGCGCTGGCGATCGAGGCCGAGGCCATCGACCTCTTCGACGAGGAGCTGCGCCGCTGCGACCAGATGGCCGAGCATGGCCTCTCCCTCATCGAGCCGGGCGACGGCATCCTCACCCACTGCAACACGGGCGGCCTCGCCACGCCGGGCATCGGCACGGCCCTCGGGGTCATTCGGCGGGCGCACGAGGCGGGGAGAGACATCCACGTCTGGGTGGACGAGACGCGGCCCCTCCTCCAGGGCGCGCGGCTCACCTGCTGGGAGCTCGGTCGCCTCGGCGTCCCCCACACGCTGATCACCGACAGCATGGCCCCCCTGCTGATGCGCGCCGAGCGCGTGCAGCGCGTGCTCGTGGGGGCAGACCGCATCGCCGCCAACGGGGACGCCGCCAACAAGGTGGGCACCTACGGCCTCGCGATGCAGGCCACGCTGCACGGGATTGACTTCCACTTCGTCGCCCCCTGGTCGACGGTCGATCTGTCCACGCCCGACGAGGCGGCCATCCCCATCGAGCAGCGCGACCCCGACGAGGTGCGCGGCTTCATCGGCGCAGGCGGCGAGGCGCGCCGCGTGGCGCCCGCCGGCACGCCGGTGTTCAACCCGGCCTTCGACGTCACCCCCGGCGGCGTCTATACGTCCCTCGTGCTCGACACCGGCGTCGTCTCCCGCGAGGACCTCCTCCTCGGGCGGCTCAAACGATACGCCCCGAAGGCGGCGCCGAAGCGGGGCGCGGGTTCGAAGAAGGGGCGCTGAGGGGGAGACTTGGCGCGCGAGCAGAACAACCTGACGGCCGAGGTGTTCGAGGCGCTGGTGAACGACCTCCTGGAGGAGGAGCTCATCCCCAACGGGCGCCCCACGATAGGCGCGTCGGATGCTGCCCCCCGCCCCGCCGCCCGGCCCCTTCCGCTACCAGCTCCGCGCGCGCTACCCCGAGTGTGACGCGCAGGGCATCGTCTTCAACGCCCGCTACGGCGACTGGACCGACCTCGCCACGACCGAGCTCCTCCGGGCCATCTCACCGGGCTGGCTCGCCTCGGGGGAGGGCGCATTCGAGTACCGGCTGCGGGTGCAGCAGACCGACTGGCTGGTGCCCGCCCGCTTCGACGACGGGGTGTGGGTGGCGCCCACGGTCACCGAGGTGGGGCGTTCGTCCTTCCAGGTGGAGTCCCGCTTCACGCGGGCCCGGGATCGCGCCGCGCTCGCGGTGGTGAAGACCACCTATGTGCGGGTGGACGGCGCCAGCGGCCGACCCCAGCCCCTCACGCCCTTGGAGCGGGACGGGCTCCAGGGCGGCGCGCCGGGCGTGGTCACGGACCACAGCGGCCTGGGCGGGGGGCAGATCACCGGCCGCGTTCGAGCGGTCGACGCCAGGCGTATGCCCTGGAAGAATGGCCAGGGGGTGACCCACGAGCTCCACCGTGAGGGGGAGGGCGCGCAGGGCTTCGCGCTGCGGGTCTCGATGGCCGAGGTGAGCGCGGACGGCCCCTTCTCCCGCTTCCCGGGGGTGGACCGCGTGCTCTGCCTGCTCCGGGGCGACGGCATGGCCCTCGAGCGCGCGGACGGGCTCTCGCTGCGGCTCACCGAGGCCGGTCTGCCCTTCTGCTTCCCGGGGGAGGACGGCTGGTCCTGCCGACTGCTCGGCGGCCCCAACCTCGACCTCAACGTGATGGCCGATCGGGCGAGCACGCGGGTAGCGGTGTCCCGCGTGGGCCCGGGCCTCGTGCCCGGTGGCCTCGTCTTTGTGCTGCAGGACTGCGTCGTGGCCGGGGAGGCGGTGGAGGCACATACGCTGCTCCGCCTCGACGGCCCCGCTCGGACGACCGCCACCGTGCTCGCGGTCGCGGTGATGACGGCCGTCTGACGGGGCATCGGAGGGCCCGGGCCCCCCGATGTCCAGGCGCTACTCGGCGCTCGAGCTCGGCTCACCGCCGGAGGGTTCGCCGCCGGAGGACTCGCCGCCGGAGGACTCGCCGCCAGAGGACTCGCCGCTGCCCTCTTCGCCGGCGCGGGGGGTCCGCCGCCGGCGCCGACGGCGCTTCTTCGGGTCGCCGCCCTCTTCGGTGGCGCCCTCCGTCTCTTCGCTGGGCTCACCCTCGGCGATGGCGGCGGCGGGGGTGGGTTCATCCCCGCTGCCCTCGGCGGGGGCGGCCTCGGGGGCGCGCTCGCGGCGGGGCGGGCGCTCGCGGCGGGGGCGCCGCTCGCGCTCGGGGGGGCGCTCGCTCGCCGGGGTCTCGACGGCCGCGACCTCGACCTGCACGGCCTCGGGGGGGGCGGTGACCTCGCCTTCGACGACGGGGGCGGCCTCGAGGGCGCGGGGCTCGGCGGAGCGGGCCTCGGCGGGGCGATCGCTGCGCTCGCGGCGGGGCCGGTCGCGGTCGCGGGGTCGGTCGTCGCGGGGCCGGTCGTCGCGGGGTCGGTCATCGCGGGGTCGGTCGTCGCGGGGCCGGTCGTCGCGGGGCCGGTCATCGCGGGGTCGGTCGTCGCGGGGCCGGTCGTCGCGGGGCCGGTCATCGCGGGGTCGGTCGTCACGGGGCCGGTCGTCGCGGGGGCCGCGGTCACGGTCACGGTCGCGGGGGCGGTCGTCGCGGGGGCCGCGGTCGCGGTCGCGGGGGCCGCGGTCGCGATCTCCCTCCGAGCGCTCGCGGCGCTTCTCGTCGCGGGCCTCCTGCAGGGCGCCGACGCTGTCCGGCGAGCCGTCGATGGCGGCCTTGCGGGTGCGGTCCCAGAGGAAGAAGGCGCGCAGCGCGGCGGCCAGCAGCATGTCGCCGTCGGGGCGCTCCTTGAGGGCGCGCACGGTGGGCATGTAGCCCTCGAAGGCCATCGTCCCCATCGCGGCCACGATGGCCCGAGCCTGGCGGTCGACCGCGGCGCGGCCGGCTTCGTCGGCGGTGGGCAGGGGCTTGACCTGGAAGGCGATCTGGAACTGCCGCTCGAGCGAGTTGCGGGTGTGGATCTCCGCGCCGCCGGTGAGCGAGATCGCGATGCCTGTCTTGCCGATGCGGCCGGTGCGGCCGGTGCGGTGCAGGTAGGTCGCGGGGTCTTCGGGGAGCGAGTAGTTGATGACGTGGCTGAGGTCGGAGATGTCGATGCCGCGGGCCGCGACGTCGGTGGCCACGAGGTACTGCGTGGCCCCCTTCTTCACGTTGGCCATCACCTGCTCGCGCTTGTTCTGCGGGAGCTCTCCGCTCAGCAGCTCGGCGTCGAGGCCCTGGCGGCTGAGGAAGGTGGCGACGGTGGCGGTGTCTTCGCGGGTGTTGCAGAAGATGATCGCGCTCTTCGGGGCCTCCTGATCGATGATGGCCAGGAGCGCCCGCGCCTTGTGGTAGTCGGGCGTGGTCTCGTAGAGGATGTGCGCGATGCCATCGACCTTGTCGGTGTCGGTGGAGAGGCGGATGTCCTCGGGGTCCTTGGCGTAGCGGCGGATGAGCGAGCGGACGCGGTCATCGACGGTGGCGCTGAAGAACAGGCACTGGCGGCTCTCGGGCGTCTGGTCGAGGATCTTGGTGACGTCCTCGTAGAAGCCCATCGAGAGCATCTCGTCGGCCTCGTCGAGGACGGCGAAGGTGGCCTCGCCGAGCTTGAGGTTGCCGCGGCGGAGGTGGTCGAGGATGCGGCCGGGGGTGCCGACCACGATCTCGGCGCCGGCCTTGAGCGCGTCCTCCTGGGGGCCGAAGCCCACGCCGCCGTAGATCACGGCGACCCGGATGTCCTTGTGCTTGGACAGCGCCTCACACTCCTCACCGGTCTGGCGGGCCAGCTCGCGGGTGGGGGCGAGGATGATGGCGCGGGTCTTGCGGTCGCCCGCGGGGATCCGCTCGACGACGGGGATGCTGAAGGCGGCGGTCTTGCCGGTGCCGGTCTTCGAGCGGACGACGAGGTCCTTCCCGGCGAGGGCGGGCTCGATGGCAGCGGCCTGCACGGCGGTCGCGTGGGTGTAGCCCTTGTCGAGGATGGCTTGGAGCACCTCGGGGGAGAGCGGGAACTCGGTGAAGGCCCGGTTCGAGTGGTAGTCGGTGAGGACCACCCGGCCGACGGGCTCGGCGTCCGGCGTCGGCTCGGCCGCGGCGTCGGCCGTCGGCTCGGTCGGGGCCTCTGCGGGCGCGGCCTCTGCGGGTGCGACCTCTGCGGGGGCGGCCTCCGCGGGGGCGGGGCTCGAGGTCACGACCGTCTCTTCGTTCGGGCTTTCCAGGGTCTGTTCCTTCATCTTGTCCTTCTTGTCGGATGGCGGGGCCCCCGCCTCGGCGTGGGGCCCGGGCCCGCCGCGAAAGGGCGGCGGACGGGGGTGTTGAGGACGCGGTCTTCCCCGCGTCGCTCCGTCTGAGGGGTCTCCACGTAATCCCGCGGGGGGGCCCGGGCCAGCCATCCGCCCGACGCGCCGGCTTACCGTCGGGATTTGGCCGGCATGATAGGCTCCTGGCGCCTCGTGGGCCGCGCGGTCCGCTCACGGCGGCTCGTCCACATCGTGGCCCCCCCTCGACTGATCCCCGGGTGAAGACCTTGAGCTCTCTGACCCCTGCCCGACGCGCCTCGCTGCGCCTGCCCTTCGTCCTTGTCTTGATGGTCGGCGCCCTGCTCGCCTGCGCCGGCATGGGTGAGGGGCAGGGTGAGGACGGCTCCGAGCCCCCGCCGCCCCCGCCGCCGGCGACCGACGAGCCCCCGCCGCCCCCGCCGGAGACCCCGCCGCCCCCCCCGAAGGAGGAGTGGGAGTCGATCCGGGTGACGCTGACGGTGAGCGTGCCGATCAAGCACCGCAGCGACCTCCGCCAGACCGTCAACGAGACCATCGACGCCGAGCTCAAGAAGCGCGGCTATGCGAAGGCCGAGGACGTCGACGTCGGCAAGATGGCCTGCGCCCGTGAGCAGTGCACGTCCGAGGTCAAGGCCCGCTTTGTCCGAAAGAAGAAGGTCACTACGCCCTGACAGGTCGCCGTGCGGTCCCGAATGATCTCCGGCGGCCTCGTCCGCCTGCTGCGCCTCGCCCTGTTGGCAGCGGCGGTCGCCCACGCGGCGCTCCGCTGTCGCTGGCTGTCCGATGACGCCTTCATCAGCTTTCGGTATGCCGAGCACCTCGTCCAGGGCGACGGGCTGGTCTTCAATTCGGGGGAGCGGGTAGAGGGCTACACGAACTTCTTGTGGACCCTCCTGCTCGCCCTCGGCATGGCCTTGGGGGTCGGGCCGGAGCGGTCGAGCGTGGCGCTCGGGCTCCTCGCTTACGCCCTGACGCTGGCCCTCCTCGCCCGCACCGGTGACCGCATCGCCGCGCGGGCCAGGCTGCCGGCGGGCCTCGGGGGCTTCGCCGCGCTGGGCTTCGGGGCGATGCTGCATGCGCGCATCTTCGCGACCGGCGGCCTCGAGACGAGCCTGTTCATCCTCCTCGTGACCGCCACCCTCACGGCGGTGGCGGAGGTGCGGGCCCTCGATGAGTGGCTCCGGGTGGGCCTCCTCGGGGCGCTGTGCACCCTGTGTCGCCCCGACGGCGCCCTCGTGCTCGGCGGCGCGGTCTTCTTCGCCTGGCTGGGCGGCGGCGCGCCGGGGCTGCGCGGGGTGCTGGTGGCGCCGGTGATGCTGCTCACGCCATGGTTGGCCTGGAAGGTATATTTTTATGGGACCGTGATCCCCAACACCTTCACGGCCAAGGCCGGGGAGGGCGCGCGTTGGGGGCAGGGCGCGCTGTACCTCTGGGGCTTCACTCGAATGTATGCCCCCCTCCTCCTGGGCTTCTTCGCCGTGCCGCTGGTGACGCGCCGGATGTTCTTGCCCCGTGTGGGCTGGGGGGTGCTCGGCTACGGCCTCGTCTCCTTCGGCTGGGTGCTCTATGTGGCGCGGGTCGGCGGCGACTTCATGTTCGCCCGCTTCCTGCTGCCGGTGGCGCCAGCGCTCCTGCTCGCGGTCGAGGAGGGCCTCGCGCTCCTGTCCAGCGCCCGGCTGCGGCTCGGGCTCGGCGCCCTGCTCCTCGCCGCGCTCGCCTTCGCGCCATTTGATCGGCGGCTCCTCGATGATCGAGGTGTGGACGGGATCGTGGAGGAGCGCTCCTGGTATCCGGCGGCGCAGGTGGAGGAGGCGCGGCGGCAAGGGGGCGTCCTCGCGCCGATGTTGGAGGGCACCCCGGTCAAGGCGGTATACTTCGGGACCCAGGCGATGCTCGCTTACTATTCGCGGGTCCCCTACGCGCTCGAGCCCCACGTCGGGCTCACCGACGCCCTCGTGGCCCGCCTCCCTACGCCCGACGGTGCGCGCACCGGCCACGGTCGGAAGGCGGGCCCGGCCTACCTCCGCGAGCGGGGCATCGACCTCGCCTTCGACTTCCGCATGGAGATGCCCCACCCGCCTGGCAGCCGCGTGGACTTCGGGGAGGGTGTGACGGCCACGTTGGTCCGCTATCATCAGCCCCTGGTCGAGGTCTTGCGCGGTCGAGGCGCCGTCGTGGAGGACCTGCCGGCCTGGATGGACCAGACCCTGCCCACCCTCCCGAACCGGAGCGCGGCGGAGCGGGCCCAGCTTTGGGCCCACCTCGAAGGCTTCTACTTCGCCCATAATGATGACCCTGAACGCCTCGCCGCCTGGCGAGCCGCGACGATGCCCCCCGCTGGAGCCCTGCCATGACCCTCCGCCCCTCTCCGATTCGCGCGGCGGTGCTGCTCCTCCTCGGCGCATCGGCGGCCCGCGCCGACGAGGGCGATCCCTGGGGCCTCCGCGCCTCGCCTGCGCCGGCCTCGACCCCGGCGCCGCTCCCGCCGGCCACTCCCTCGCCCCCGAGCGGGCCTTGGTCAGCGCCTCCGGCGGCGCCGGTGTCTCCCGTGGCGGCTGTGGCGGTTGTGGCGGCCCCCGCGGTGGTGACGCCGGTGGCCGCCGAGCTCCGCGAGACCTGGGACCCCGCCGGGCACCTCGTGCGTCGCCTGACCCTCTCCCAAGGGCGGCTGATCGAGGAGACCACATTCCGGTACGACGCCAAGGGCCGCCTCGTCGAGCAGCGCGCGGTGGTCGATGGGCACGTCATCCTGGAGACCCGCGCCTACAGCGCCCAGGGTGCGCTGGCCGAGCAGCTCGTCACCCGCGACGAGGCGCTGGAGCGCCGGGAGGTCAACCGCTACGACGGGGCCGGCCGCCGGGTGGAGCAGGCGGTGGAGGACGCCGCCGGTCGCCGGACCACCACCTGGACTTACGACCGCTTCGGCGGCGTGGTGCTCGTCGAGAAGCGAGACGGCCGCGGGATCATCACCGAGCGCACCGTCGCCGACCGCATGGATCCGAAGGTCCCCATCACCGTCTCGCTCGATGGCGGTCTGTCCACGAATTCAGACGTCGATCTCCACGACGGGACCGTGGGCTTCAGCTTTGTCCGGGAGCCCATCCCGGCGCTCTACGGCCGTGACCCCGTCGAGGTGAAGTTGAGCGCCAGTTACACCCGCGGGCGCGCGGCGGGGGAAGACACGAACAGCGAGCTCCGGGGCCGCTTCTCGCTCGACTACAACTACCTCTGGCCGCGGCTCACGCCCTTCTTCTTCGCGGAGGCTGAACGAAACCCGGTGGCCAACCTCGACCTCGACGCGGTGGTAGCGCCGGTGGGCCTGAAGGTCGATGTCCTCGACGTCCTCCACCCCGCCCGCCTCGACCTCTCGTTTGCGCCTGTCTGGAACTACCGCGCGATCACCACCCCTGCGGGCGGAGACTGTGATGGATTGACGGTGGGGATCGACACTGCCTGCCAGAGCGCCCTCATCCGAGGCTCTCTTCGGTTGAAGGCGGGCTACGAGGCGAAGCGGTGGAGCCTGATGAACACGCTCGAGCTCCTCCCCGTGCTGTTCCCGGACGGGGTCTCGCTCGCCGACTCCCTCGATCAAGACTCCATCACCCGCGACACGGTCGACCTGGAGATCAAGCTCAACGGCCGCTTCACCGTGACCGAGAAGGTGGTCTGGACCCGCGACATGTCCCTCGCCGATCAGGTGGACTGCAGCACCGGAGACGACAACCGCCTCTGTGAGGGGCGGAGCGTACAGTCCACGGGGCTGCTCTCGCTCCGCTACACCTTCCAGTAAAGGCGGCTGCAGGGACAGGCCTGCGTGGAGCTGCGGCCGATCAGGGCTTGCCCTTCACCTGGACCGTGAACTTGAGCTCGTTCAGGTTCTTGAGCTGGCCGAGCATGGCGGAGAAGGGCTCCATGCCAAAGTCGGTGTGGTTCACCTTGAAGGTGCCCTTCGCGGAGAGCTCCCCGGGGCTCGCGGACAGGCTCATCGGCACCGCGAGGGTCTTCGACTGCCCGTGCAGGGTGAGCGCAGCGTTCACGGTGATGTTCGAGCCGGTGCCTGAACAGGAGGAGATCTTCAGGTTGATCGTGGGGTACTTCTTGGCGTCGAGCTGCTCGTCGTCGAGCATGTGCTCCTTGACCTCGGCGCGGGCGCTGTCGTCGAGCTCGGTGTCGTAGCCGACCTTCTTGCGGAGGTCGGCCTTGTCGTTCTCGAGCTGGGCGACGGGGACGCTGAGCTCACCCTTACAAGCCGCGGGGTTGGCGGCGTCGAAGGTGAAGGTGCCGGACCAGCCCTTGGCGGCGATGACGTGGTCGTGCGACAGCCCGGCGGCGAGGGTGGAGGGGTCTTTGAAGACCTGCACATAGATCTGGCTCTGCCCAGGGTCGAGCTTGTACACCACCGGGCCCGCGGCGGGCGGCGCGGGCGGGGGCGCGGCGGGCGGCGCGGCGGGGTCTGCGGCGAAGGCTGCCGAGCTACCGAGGACCAGGAAAGAGAGGAGACAGGCGAGCTTCAAGGCGGACTCCGAAGAAGGTTCCGCCATCCTACCGCATCTCGGCCCCCCGCGAGAGATCTGCGCAGGATCAGGGCGCGAGGCAGGCCTCTCCCGCCCAGACGCTGTCGTTGTTGAGCTCGTCGCACTCCTCGAGGATCGCGCCGACGCCGCTGTTTCCGCCGTCGATCGAGGCCGACAGGCTGACGATCGCCGAGGCGCCGCTCTCGACCAGGATCTCGTAGGCCTGCAGGGCCTGACCGGCGGGGATGACATCGGTGATGATCGTGCTGTAGAGCTCGACCGCGGTGCCATCTTGCTGCGTGCCCGTCAGCGTGAGCGGGACGTCCTCGGTGATGTCCGTGTAGCCCTGGTTGGTGACCGACACCCAGACGAGCAGGCGGTCGAGGACGCATTCGTCAATGCAGACGTCCTCGATGGTGACGTAGAGATCGGGCCGTGCGGGGAGGTCTGAGCCAACGTTGAGGGCGCCGGAGCGGAAGTTGTTGTAGTACTCGAGGTTGCGGTCGGCGACGGCGGGGATGCTGCCGTCATCGTTGACGTTGGTGATCGAGTAGGCGTGCTGGTTCCAGATCTTTCGCCCGGGCCGCCAGGAGCTGCTGGCGTCTCCGAAGACGGTGAAGCCCGAGTAGGACATCATGTAGGCGGTGTTGGCGACGATGATCTCGGCCTGGTTGTCGCCGTCTACGTCGGCGATGGCCGGGTACTCGAGCCAGGTGGCGTTGCTGTGGTGGGGGTCGGAGAGCTTGACCGCGCCGTCCGGCCCGGCGAAGACCCACAGCTTCGTCTCGTCGGCGTAGACGGCCTCGGCGACGCCGTCTCCCTCAAAGTCGAAGACAGAGGAGCCCGTGTTGCCGCTGCTCGCGTCTTGCGTCGTGGCCTGCCACTTGACGGAGCAGTCCTTCTCGAAGACCGAGTAGCGGCTGCCCGCGGCGGCGGCGAACTCGGCCTCGCCGTCACCGTCGAAGTCGGCGACGGTGGGGGGGCCTCCGTAGTAGGCGGAGCCGGCGCCGGGGATCGCGGTCTCACAGAGCTTGGTGCCGTTGTCGTCTTGCAGGCGGATCTTCCCGCCGCTCGTGACCACGATCTCGCCCATGGTGTCGGAGTCGAAGTTGCCCACCGCGGGGTAGCCGTCTACGAGGCCGTTGTTCCAGATGGTGGCGCCCGTGATGTCGTAGAGGGCGTTGCCGACCACCACCTCTTGTACGCCGTCGTCGTCGATGTCGTAGGCGAAGGACGCGGTGCCCACGTTGGCTCCGTTCACGCCGCCGATCCCCGCCGTGCCCTTGCCGAGCACGGCGCCCGTGCTCGAGAGGATGGCAGCGCCGCAGATGATCTCCGGGCTTCCGTCCCCGTCCATGTCGGCGATCGCCGGGTTGTCGGACGTACCGTAGAGGGCGCCGCCGAGGCTGGCGCTCACCCACATCCGGTTGCCGAGGTGGTCGTAGACCGCGATCGTGCGGCTGGTGGTGGGGATGACGATGTCTTGCCAGCCGTCGCCGTCGATGTCGCCGAGGGCGACGCCGCCCTGGCCTTGGACGCCGGTCCCGGCGATGTTGAGGATCTCGGTGCCCGACCCGTCTCCGCTCACCACCCGGATGACGTCAGAGCTCCCGTAGGTGACCACCACGACGTCGGGGATGTCGTCTTCATCGGCGTCACCGTCGCCGTCGTCGTCGTTGAAGGAGCCCACCGCGGGCATCATCATCACCTGAGAGCTCCCGGGCTGGACGGTCCAGGTGGCCTTCTCCCACTCCACCGTCGGCGTGAAGGTGCCGACGGGCTCGGAGGACTCGGCGCAGGCCTCGATCATCGGCACGCTGTGCTCGTCAAAGATGCGGCCCTGGCACTCGGGCAAGGGCTCGGCCGTCTCGACGATCACGACCTCGGAGTCTTCCTCTTCGGGCACACCCGTGTCATTCCGTTGGGGCGGATTGTCTTCCTTCTCCCCCAGGATGTCGTACTCGGAGCAGGCGACGCTGAGCGGGCAGAGCAAGAGCAGGTGCGAGAGGCGACGCATAGGACTCCGGGGGCGACGATCCCATCTTGCCACAGCCCCGCCGAGCTTCGCCGCCGAAAGCGGGCCGGACGGGAAAAATGTGGCCGCGGCCGCTATTGCGGGGAGGTCGGCCCCGCCGCGGGGGCGAGCTGCTTCTGGAGGCTGCTCTCGAGGCCCATCCGGAGCGCGTCGAGGAGGCCGGGGGGCAGCTGGTCGAGGTCGGGCAGGCCCGAGACCTGGAGCTCGGTGCGCCAGACGGTGTCCTGGGCCGACAGCCCCAGGCGCACGTTGATCGCCTCGGAGAGGAAGGGGGCCTCGAGCCTCGCCTGGGCCGAGAGGGGGTGGCCTTGGGCCCAGAGGCTCTGATCGTCGCTGAGCCAGGGCTCGCCGATGCCCTGGGCGGCCTCCTCGACGGCGGCCTCGTCGGTGCCAGCGACGACGCGCCCGTCGCTGAAGGCGCCGAAGATGAGCGAACTCCGCCACTTGAAGCGGAAGGTGGTGTCACTCGTGAGCTCGCCGTCGAAATCGCTGAGGACCCGGCGGGCCAGCCGCTTGAGCTTTCGGCTGGGGATGGGGCGGCCCCGTGCGTCGTTCAGCGGCTGGACGAACACGAAGCGGGGCCGGCCGCCGCCGGCGAAGAGGGCCAGCGTGGTGCCGCCCTCGAGGCGGAGCCGGTCGTCCTTGGCCTCGGGGAGCTTGCCTTCGAGGTGGAGGCCGCGGATCACGGCGGGGTCCTGGAGGAGGTCGGTGATGGAGGTGCCGAAGGTGGCCACCATCAGCGGGTGCGCGCGGCTCGTGCCCCCGACGGGGGGCCGGGGCGGGCTCCGGAGCGCGGCGGGCGGCGCGGAGGCGGTGCGGAGCTGGATGATCGCCGGTGTGGCACTGTTCATCGGGATCCAGAGCCCGAGGGCCTGGAGGTCGGGGCCCTTCTGTGTCTTGGGGAACTGTCCGAGGTACGCGGCGCAGCCGGCCTCGTGGGGGAGGTTGGCGAGCACCGCGGGAGAGAAGGGCAGGGCCGCCTCGCCGCCTCGCTTGGAGCGCCGCGCCATCACCAGCTTGCTGGCCTCGAGGTGGGCCTCTGTCCAGCGGCTCTCGTCGGCCGTGTGGGTCCAGGCGGCGGGGCCTGCGGCGGTCCAGGGGCTGCCCTTGGCGTCGGGCAACAAGGCCTCGGCTTGGGCGGGCGTGCCCGAGAAGGAGACGCGGGTGGTCTCGACGCCCCCGGCCTCGACGACGCTGAAGGAGCCTTGCAGATCGAGGCCCAAGCCCTGGGTGCGGGTGGGGTCGAGCAGGTCGCGGAAGAGCGCGCTGCCGGCCTCTTGGAGCTCGGGGCGGGCGAGGACCCCCTTCAAGATGGCGCTGCCCCGCAGACCGTCGAGCACGGCGTCGAGCGGGGCGCAGCTCACGGCGCCGACCACGGGCCCGGCCGCCTGGGTGAGGGCGCTGAGCTCGTCCACCGCGGGGGCGGCCAGGGCCGCGGAGATCAGCATGAACAACATGGTCGGTCCGTCGGGGTGGAGGGGAGCTTATCGAGCGGACCAGGCGGCGGGGGTCCACGGAGCGACGGGGAGGTCGGGGCTGGCGGCCAGGGCGGAGAGGAGGTCGGTGAGGTAGGCCCAGGGCCGGATCCCGAGCAGGCGACAGCTCTCGATGAGGCTGTGCCAGAGGGCGGCGTTGACCACCCCCCCCTCGGCGGCGTCGAAGAGCCACTCGCGGGGCCCCCCCTTGAGGAGAGGGCCGAGGGCGGCGCTGTCTCGGGGCTCGACGAGCGGGGCCATGCGGGGCCACTGATCGAGGGTGGTGGCCACGGCGCGCTGGAGGCGGGTGTCGGGGGTCGAGCCGAAGCGCTGCCGCTCCGCCTCGAGCCAGCTCAGGAGCCGCGCCTCGGCGCGCGCGCGGGCCGCCTCGTCGACGCGGGCCACCCCCTCTACGGCGTGCAGGTGGTGGAGGGCCGTGCCTGCGCCGCCGGGGGAGCGCGGGAGGGCCTCGAAGAAGCGCTGGCGGGCCCGGCTCGCGAAGCCGGCGGCGCTGCGGCCGAGCACCGCGGCGTAGAGGGTGCCGGCGAGAGAGGCGGCGCCGCGGGACCCCTGGGCGGCGGGGGGGGCCTCGCCGTCCGGAACCCAGGTGAAGAGGACGCCCTCCGGGGTCCGCCGCCCGTAGAGGGCGCCCCGGCGCTGGCTGCGGCCGATGATCTCGACGGCCCGCACGCCCTCGGCGTCCACCTGGACCGCGGGCCCCGCTGCGGCCATGTGGCTGACCAGCGGCGCGGCGAGGCGGCCCACCCGCGCGCACTCCTCGGCGAGCTGGCGGAGCGAGAGCTCGAGGCCGAGCTCGGAGAGGGTCCGCTGGACCTGGACGAGCGGGCTGTGCTCGCCGAAGCGGGCGACCAGGACCTGGGCGAGCAGGCCGTTGGAGAGCGGCAGGCGGCGGCTGGCCACGGCCGGTGAGAGGGCGCGCTGGGGCGGCTCGACGGGGCAGGCCGGGCAGTCCAGCCATTGGCGGTGAAGCTCCTCGCGCTGGAAGCTCTGCCAGGCGAAGTCGAAGCGGCGCTCCCGCTCGATCCGCTGGACCCGCAGGGGCCCGCCGCACTGGCCGCAGACCTGCCCCTCGCCGGGCGCGGAGGAGATGACCAGGGTGTCGAGGGGGGCGACGGTGTAGCCCTCGCCGACCGGGGCCTCGGGGGGAGGCGGCGGGGGACGCGGACCGCGCTCGGCACGCCCGAGCACCGGCACCGTTAGGGCGCCCTCGAGGCCGGTCGGCACGGGCGGTCGGGGCGGCGGGCCCCCCATTCGGCCGGTGGCGTCGGTGGAGGTGCGGGCGGCGCCCTCGAGGGTCGGGGCGGAGGTCGTGGGGCCGCCGCCCGTGAAGACGAAGCGCTCATCGGCGTGGGCGGAGGGGGAGGCAGCGGCCTCGAGGGTGGCGCCGCCGGAGGCGGAGGGCCCGGCGCCGAGCGGGAGGCGAGCCTCGGCCTCGACCTGGGGCTCGCCGGCCCCCTCGAGGTGTCGGGCGGTCCAGTCGTTCGGGTGACGGGCGGGCGGGGCGGGGACGGCCCCCTGCCACATCTGGGCGGTGAAGAGCGCCCCCTCGAGGGTGCCGACGGACGGTGCCTCTTCGTCGTCCACCGCCGGCGTGACGCGGGCGGCCGCGAGGGGGACGGGCTCACCGAGCTCTTCGAGGCCGCTGGCGCCCTCCGGCTGCGTGCGCGGCTGGACGGGCTGGTAGCGGAGGCGCCCCGCGAGGACCGGGTGCCCCGCGCCCTCGGCGGTGGGGCTGGACGCGGCGCGGGCGTCGTTGGCGGTGGCCTCGGCGGGGGCGTAGCGGCGGCCTCCGGCGGCCTCCACGAGGCCCTCGAGCGCGCTCGCGGTGGCGTCTTCGGCGGCGGAGCCCTCGGGCCCCCGGAGGCGCGCGGCGGCGGCGGTCGCGGGCTCCCCAGCCCCCTCGAGCGCGCTGGCCCCCTCGAGCTCGGCCGCCTCGACGGGGCGCCGGACGCGGGCGGCCGCCGCGGACCCCGGCTCACCGGCCCCCTCGGCGCTGCTCCCGCCAGCGGCGTCTTCCCCGGGGCCCGCGCGGAGGCGCGCGGCGGCGAGCTCCGTGGGATCCCCCGCGCCTTCGAGGCGGCGCTCCGGCCAGTCGTTCGGGTTGGCGTCGGGGGGCAGGGGCACGCGGGCGCGGGACCAGTCGCTGGTGCGGGCCGCGTCCTCCATCGTCTGGGTGGCCCAGAGCGGCCGCTCCTCGTCGCCCGGGCTCGGCTCGGGGCCCCCTGCGTCGGCGCTCGTGTGCGGCTCTCCGAGCTCCTCCATCGTCGAGAAGACGATCGAGAAGACGGTGACGTCGGCGTCGTCCCAATGGATGCGGTTGCTGGCGTCGCCCCAGGGCTCGCCGATGGCCTCCATGGTGCGGGCGCGGCGTCCGCGGAACCAGCGCAGGGCGCCGGGCTCGATGCGATCGGCCGCCCGCAGGCTCGGGTGGCCGGCCGCCTCGAGGGGGCCATCGGTGCGCGGCGCCTCCGCCACGACCGGCTTGGGAGGCTCCTCCACCTCGAGGGGGCCGTCGGTGCGCGGCGCCTCGGCCATGGCCTCCGAGGGAGGCTCCTCCGCCGCGAAGGGCGCCCGCTGGTCGGCCTGATCGACGAGCGCGTCCAGGGCGGGCGGTTCAGGCTGGGCCATGCGGGGCGGTGCGCTCGGGTGGAGGTCTCTGGAGGCTACCCCATGGCGCTGCTCGGCGCTCCCCTCGTCGCGTGTCCGCTCGCTGCGGAGGCGACGCCACGCTCATCCTGCGCAGAAGGGGCCGTTCCACTGGAAGCCGTTGTTGGTCTCCGCACACTCGAGGAGGGCGCCGGTGCCCGTCCCGTCGTCATCGGCGGCGAACCAGAGGGAGTCTGCGCCGTCGAGGAGGTCTGCTTCCACGTGGAACACGAGGCCCTCCGAGCTCCAGCCGGACCGGATCGGCGCCTCGAGCACGGTGTCGGCGAGGTAGCTGTCGACCCCGCCGGAGCGCCCGTAGAGGGCGACGTGTAGGCCAGCCTCGAGGTCCTCGGCGGCGTAGTTGAGCGCCCGCGCGGTCACCCAGACGTAGCCCTGGTCGCAGTCGTCCTCGCAGATCTCCAGGATCTCGGCGCTGACGTCGTTGACCAGCGACTCACCGGTGGTGGCGATGGCGGAGTGCCAGGTGTTGGTGTCGGCGAAGCCGGGGGTGGGGTCAAGCGGGACGCTGAGGTCGTCGTTGATGTTGGTGATGTCGTAGGCGTGCTGGTTCCAGACCTTTCGGGCCGGCATCCAGGAGTCGTTGACGTCGCCGTAGACGCTGAGCGCGCTCGAGAAGCTGTTGTGGCAGACGATGATCTCGGCGTGGTCGTCGGCGTCGACGTCGGCCACGGTGGGGTAGTCGAACATGGTGTTCGAGGCGTGCTCGTCGTTGAAGAACTTGAGCGCGCCGGTGGGGCCGTCATAGACGGCCATCTCGACCTCGTCGATGTAGACCACCTCCGGCACGCCGTCCCCCTCGAAGTCGAAGAAGGAGGCCCCGGTGGCCCCGGAGGTGTCGGTGACGTGGGTGGACCACAGCACCGTGCCGTCGTGGTTGAACACGACGAGCCGATTCCCGCCGGCGGTGACGAGCTCGGGCAGGCCGTCGAGGTCGAGGTCGGCGATGCCCGCAGTGGCGAGGATGTTGGCGCCGTCCACCACGGTGGGGCCCCAGAGGATGGTGCCGTCGGTGTCAACCGCGCGGATCGTGTTGCCGGTGATGGCGACGAACTCGCCCTCGGGGTCGGCGTCGAGGTTGGCGATGCTGATCATGCCGTCATCTTCGGCGTCATCGAACCAGGTGGCGTTGCCGTCGATGTCGTAGATGGCGTTGCCGACCACCACCTCGTCCTCGCCGTCGAGGTTGAGGTCGGTCACGGCGGGGACGGCCGACTCACCGACGACGAAGTCTCCGAGCTCATAGAGCCCATAGGAGCCGCGGCCGTACTGGCCGACGCCGCGCACTGTGCCGTCGTGGTTGAAGATCACGCGGCCGATCACGATCTCGGGGTCACCGTCGTGGTTCATGTCGCGGATGACCGGCGCGCTGGCCCAGTCGAATTCGCGGTCGATGAAGTGCTCGGACTCCCAGAGCTCGTTGCCCTCGTTGTCGTAGGCGGCGGCGGTGTAGTCGCCGGCGCCGAAGAGGGCGCTCGCGTACTCGCGCACGATGACGATCTCGGGGTAGCCGTCGTCGTCGAGGTCTGCCACGGCGGGGGGCGAGCCGTAGGCCATGATGGCGCCGGTGTCCTCCCAGATGAGGCCGGAGCCGTCGCCGTGGAGCACCGTGAGCACGCCCGGGGGGTTGAAGAAGCTCTTGAGGATGTTGACCACGACCTCGGGCTTGCCGTCGGCGTCCATGTCGGCGACGATCGGCTGCGAGAGGCAGCCCCAGCCGTCGCCGTAGTCCCACTCGACGATCGGGTTGAAGGTGCCCTCGGGGGGCGTGGGGCAGGAGTCGCCGACGCCCACCTCCTCTGCGGGGAACTGGGTGGCCTTGCAGTCGGGGGGCACGTCCTGCTCGGTCCAGTCCTCGCCGGGGGTGCCGGTGTCTCCTTCGCCGCGGCCGGGGGCCTCTTTCTCTCCGGCGAGGTTGTAGTCGTTACAACCGCCGGCTCCGAGGGCTCCGAAGCTCAGGAGCGCCGCGAGGAGCCGGGCGTGCGGAGTGGCCGATCGGGGCGAGCGGCGAGCGGACAGCGAGGTCGAGGACAAGGACGAGGACGAGGACGAGGACGAGGACAAGGACGAGGGGCGGACCATGGGCGATTCCCTTCTTCGGGTTCGCGGAGTCTATGCCGGAGCGCGGCCGCCGGTGTGAAATCTGGGGCCGCGCGTCGTGGCGGCGCCGCGGGTATAGGGGTGGGCCGGGGAGGGTGCATGGACAAGGACTTCTGGTCGAGTCGATGGGCGTTGGGAGAGATCGGCTTTCATCGAGACGAGATCAGCCCAGACCTCGCGGCGCTGTCGGCGCGCTTCCTGTCCGGCGGCCCCCATCGGGTGCTGGTGCCCCTCTCCGGAAAGTCGCGAGACCTCGCCTGGATGGCCAGCCAGGGGCACGGGGTGGTCGGCGTCGAGCTCGTGGAGACCGCGGTGCGCGAGTGGATGAAGCAGGAGGGGGTGGACGGGTCGCTGGAGGAGCGGGACGGCCTGCGCCGCGTGGAGGCGGAGGGTGTGACCGTGATCTGCGGTGACTTCCTCTCCCTCCTCCCCGCTCAGGTGGGCACCTTCGACCGCGCTTGGGATCGGGGCGCCATGGTCGCCCTGCCCGAAGACATGCGTCCGGCCTACGTCGCGGCGCTTCGGGGCCTGCTTCGTCCGGGCGGGCAGCTCCTGCTGAGCACCTTCGCTTATGATCAGAGTGTACACCCCGGCCCGCCCTGGAGCGTGAGCGCCGAGGAGGTGGAGCGGCGCTACGGGGACTGGTCGTGTAGCCTCGTGGCCGACTCGGACGAGATCGAGCCTCGCTTCCGGTCCCGTGGGCATACCTGGATGAAGACCCAGACCTGGCTCATCGAGCGGCCCGCCGCCGTCGGGTAGACCGGCGAGTCAGGCGTCGCCGCCGCGCTCGGGCCCAGCCCCCCACAGGGAGGCCACCGCCGAGGCGGAGAGGGCGGCCACGAGCCAACCCTCCAAGGTGGCCGCGTCGGCCGTGTCGATGCGGGTGGCCTCGGCGGGGCTGGGCCGGAGGCCGCGGGCCTGGAGCACCGTGTGGAGCGCCTTGGCGAGGCCGTCGGCTCGGCCCTCCACTCGGCCCTCCACTCGGCCCTCCACTCGGCCCTCCACTCGGCCCTCCACTCGGCCCTCGGCGTGCGCCTCGGCCTGGAGCGCGACCAGCGCGGGGGTGCGGCGGGCGCGGAGCGCGGCCACCACGGCCTCGTCGCAGTCGGAGGCGTGCACCAAGGCGCGGGCGGGGAGCGGTCGGACGAAGCAGCGGTCTTCGATGCGCGCGTTCGCGGGCAGGGGGCTCCAGCCGTCGGTGTCGACCGACCACTCGAGCACCCGGCTGTGCTTGACCACGACGCAGAAGACCCGCCGAACGCCGCGGCGGGTGAGCTCACGGGCCTTCTCGCCCGCGGAGTCGAGGGGCTGGGAGTCTGCGATCTCGAAGGCGAGCTCCTCGAGCTGGCGCCCCTTCGTGACCGGGTCCCGGGCCTCGGGGTAGACGCTCGCGTCGGGCGCGAAGTTCGAGGCCTCGCTCGTCCGGGTGAGCATGTCTACGGCGGCCTTCCAGCCCGAGGCCACATAGGCGCCGAGCAGGTAGGCCAGCGAGAGGTGGGCGGTGGCGTGGGGCTCCTGGGCAGGCGGCGCCATCAGCAAGATCCCTCGTAGAACCTCGACACGCGCGCCCTCCTGAATGAAGTGATCGTCCACCCGCGGGTGCGCGGGCGGGGACAGCTCGGGAGGGGTGGAGGGCAGCGCGGAGCTCGACATGGGCAGAGCTTAACCTGCGTCAGGCCCGACGGGCCGCGTAGGCGCGGTCTGCGCGGGCGGCGAGGACGAAGTCGGCCGGGTGCAGGCCGCCGATGCTGTGGGTCCAGAGCTCCATGCCGCAGCGGCCCCAGGTGATGTGCAGCAGCGGGTGGTGATCGACCGCCTCGGCGAGATCGCCCACCGCCACGGCGAAGTCCATCGCACCTTTCCAGTCGGGGAAGCGGAAGTCGCGCTCGAGGTGCCCGGCCTTGTTCACGGCCCAGCCGGGCTCGAGGCGCTGGAGCCAGCGCTCCGCCTCGGCCCGCTCCAGGGGGGGCACTCGGCTGCGGGGCGGCAGGCAGGGCTCGTCGGCGAGGGGGGGCTGAGGCGCGCCGAAGAGCGGGTTCTCGTCGAGCGCCGCTTCGGCGGCGTGGGGGGGGGCGGCCGGGTGGGTCGGGCTCTTCTTGGACATGGCGGGCTCCGGGTCGGGGAGGCTCCATAGCGTGAGAGCCACGCCTGTCACTCCGCCACGCCTGTCACTCCGCCACCCCACGCGGGGTCGCTCGCCGGTCAGTCGGCGATGCGCCCCGCGGCGTGACGATATCGGATGAAGGGGAAGATCTTGCGCAAGAACCGCAGAGGACTGTTCTCTTCGACCCAGTTGGCGTAGGCCACGTAGGTGGGGTCTTCCGAGAGGTGGTGCTCCTCGGCCTTGGCGCGGAGGAGGTAGATCCCGTTCACACACAACATCGCGAGGCTCGCCTTGATCGCGTCCTCCGTGCTGGCCGCGCCGAGGAAGGGGAGGCCCGCCAGCCACCAGGAGAGGTTCTTGAACAGATAGGAGGGGTGGCGGGTCCAGCGATAGGGGCCGGCGGTGATGATGCCGCGGTGGGTCAGGTTGCTGAAGCGGCCACCGTACATGCTGTTTGCCCAGGCCCAGCCGACCCGCGTGGCCACGATGAGGATGGCCCAGGTCCACAGCAGGGGCGGGATGTCGGGCAGGACCTTGTGCCAGTCCTCGCGATCTCCGTAGGCGAAGAAGTTCTTCGAGAAGACCGACCAGAAGGGCTGGTACATCATGATGGTGACCATCCAGCCCCAGGCCAGCGGGTTGGTGCTGCGGATCTGCGCGTCGAAGAGGCGCAGCGTCGCGCAGTAGCCGAGGGCGCCGAAGGCCATGTCGACCGCGACCGAGGCCCGGAGGCCGACCTTGACCAGGGAGACGCTGCTCGTGAACATCGAGCCCCAGGGCGCGCTCGAGAGGCCAGTGGCGGCGTCGACGTAGAGGTCGAACATCTGGGGGAGGTAGTAACCTTTGATGACCCAGCCGAGCGCATGCTCGCGGAGCTCCCGACGCTGGGCGGCGTCGAGCTCGGCCCAGCGCCGCTTTCCGAGGAGGAGGGCCCCGGTGAGGAAGGTGGCGTCTTCGGGCTGCCGCATGTGGGCGTCGACGAAGGGGATGTAGAGGAGGGCCACCGGGAGGAGCACCGGCCAGGCCCAGTCGATGGCGTTGAAGAAGTCGTTGTGCTTGGTGCCGGACCACTCGGGGGCCAACCAGTAGACGAAGGCCAGGGCCCCGAGGGTGGCGGCGAGGCCGGCGTACTTGACGAGCGTGCGCTCCATCGAGGCGCCCGGCCGGGCCTCGGCCCCCCAGGAGAGGCCGGCCGTCTCCCGGCGGTGGACGCGGTTGATCAGCACATCGACCAGCATCATCGGCGCGCCGGTCGCGATCATGCAGAGGCTCGTGTACACGTGGCGGGGGAGGTCTCTCCCCGCGAGGCTGGTGGCCGCGATCGCGAAGCCGACGAACCCGATCAGGCTCACCCAGGCGAGGTTGGCGGAGGCCGGGGGCCCCGAGGACGCAGCCCGGGCCGCTGGGGTGGGGGTGGGCTCGGGCGCGGTCATCGGGGGCTCCCTGCGGGCGCGGCGGGCGGCGCACGTAACGTGGGCGCGCCTCGCCTTGGGAGCTGTCGCAGATCAGCCGAGGGCGACCCACACGCTCTTGAGCTGGGTGTACTCGTCGAGCACCGCGCGCCCGTTCTCCCGCCCGAAGCCGGACTGCTTGACCCCTCCATAGGGCATGGCGGCGTCGAAGCGGTTGTAGGTGTTGATCCACACCGTCCCCGCCTTGAGGCGCGCCGCGAGGGCGTGGGCCTTGCCGATGTCGCGCGTCCAGACACCCGCGGCGAGGCCGAATTCGGTGGCGTCGGCGAGGGCGGCGGCCTCCTCCAGGCTGTCAAAGGTGATCACCGAGAGCACGGGGCCGAAGATCTCCTCGCGGGCGATGGTCATGCTCGCGTCCACCCCGGAGAAGACGGTGGGCTCGACGTAGTAGCCGGGCCCCGGCAGGCCGCCGCCGGTCTCGAGGCGGGCCCCTTCGGCGAGCCCCTTCTCGATGTAAGCGAGCACGCGCGCGTGGTGCTCGGCGCTCACCAGGGGGCCGAGGGCGCAGCCGGGGCTCAGGGGGGCCTCCGGGCGGAGGCGGCGAGCCCCCTCGACGACGAGCGGCAGCACGGTGGGCAGCGCGCTCCGCTCGACCAGCAGCCGGGAGCCGGCGGTGCAGAGCTCGCCCTGGTTGTAGAAGATGGCGCTCACGGCGGCGGCGGCGGCGGCGGGGAGGTCAGCGTCGGCGAAGATGATGTTGGCGCTCTTGCCGCCGAGCTCGAGCGAGAGCTTCTTCAGGGTGCCGGCGGCGGCCCGCATGATGTGCTTGCCCGTGACGGTGCCGCCGGTGAACGAGATCTTGGCGACGTCGGGGTGCTCCACCAGGGCGGCGCCGGCCTCCTCGCCCACGCCGGTCACCACGTTGAGCAGGCCGGGCGGCAGGCCCGCCTCGGCGGCGATGCGGGCGAGCTCGAGGCAGGAGAGGCTCGCCTCCTCGGGCGGCTTGAGCACGACGGCGTTGCCGCTGGCGAGCGCGGGCGCGATCTTGCGGGCGGCGAGCAGGAGCGGGAAATTCCAGGGGATGATCGCCCCCACCACGCCGAGCGGCTCCCGCACCGTGTAGTTGAGGAAGGGGCCGCGCACGGGGACGGTGTCGCCGGTGAGCTTGGTGGCCCAGCCGGCGAAGTAGAAGAAGGTGTCGGCGGTGCGGGGCACGTCGATGGCCCGCGCGTTGGCGAGGGGCTTGCCGCAGTCCACGGCCTCGAGCCAAGCGAGGCGGTCGAGGTGGGCCATCACGGCCTCGCCGATCTTCCAGAGGGTGCGCTGCTTCTCGTTGGGATCGACCGCCGCCCAGCGCCGCTGCGCTGCCTTCGCCGAGGCCACCGCCCGCTCGACGTCGGCGCGGCCGCCGCGGGCCAGGGTGGCGAGAGGCAGGCCGGTCGCAGGGTCCTCGGTGGTGAAGGTGGCGCCGCTCTGCGCGGGGACCGCCTCGTTGTCGATCCAGAGGAGGCTCGGCGGGAGGGGCGGCGGCTCAATCGACGCGGGGCGGGTCATGGCTGGCTCCAGGCGGGACCGCCGGGCGAGGGGCGGTCAGCGAGAGAAGAGGCCGACCTGGCGGCGGGTGGCAGTGGCCTCGAAGTCGAGCAGCCACCGCTTCCGCTCCAGGCCCCCCGCATAGCCCGTGAGGCTGCCGTCGGCGCCGATGACCCGGTGGCAAGGGATGAGGATCCCGATGGGGTTCTGGCCGTTCGCCGCGCCGACCGCGCGGGAGAGCAGCGGGTCGCCGAGCCGCCGCGCCAGGGCCCCGTAAGACAGGGTCTCGCCGAAGGGGATGGCCTGGAGGGCCGCCCAGACCCGCAGCTGGAAGGGGGTGCCCTGGGGGCCGAGGGGGAGGTCGAAGGCCCGCCGCTGGCCGACCAGCCAGGCCTCGAGCTGAGCGACCGCCTCGTCGAGGAGGGCCTCGTCGCCGCGATCGGCGGGGGGCTCCCCCGCAGAGGGCGCGGCCTCGGGCGCGGCGGGGTCGTCCATGTGGAGGGCGCGGAGGAGGCCTCCCTCGGCCACGAGGCTCAGCCGGCCGAGGGGGGAGAGGAGGCTGCGGCGGGCCCGCGGGGCGGACATCAGGCCACCACCCGCTCGACGAACCAGCCCACGCCGGCGAGGGCGACCAGCACGGAGAGGGCGGGGACGCCGCGGGCCTCCCAGGCCGGGTAGCGGCGGAGCCAGAGCAGGAGGGGCAGCACGATCGCCACGACGGCCGCCTGCCCGAGCTCCACCCCGCCGTTGAAGCAGAGCAGGGCGACGGCGAGGTGGCCGTCCGGCATCCCGAGCTCGCGGAGCATGCCGGCGAAGCCGAAGCCGTGGATGAGCCCGAGGGCGAAGGTGACGATGAAGCGCCGCTTCGCCCCCGGCTTCCAGAGGTTCTCGAGGCCCGCGTAGGCGATGGTGGCGGCGATGGCGGGCTCGATCACGGCGGCGGGGGGCGTGAGCCAGCCGAGGGCCGCCACGGAGAGCGTGATCGAGTGGGCCAGCGTGAAGCCGGTGACGATGGCCAGCATCTGGCGGGTGGAGCGGGCCACCAGCACGAGGGCGAAGAGGAAGGCGAGGTGGTCGTAGCCGGTCCAGATGTGCTCGACGCCGAGGGTGAGGAAGGCCCGCGCCACCGCGCCCGCGCTGCCGAAGCCCTCGAAGCGGGCCTCGATGTGGCCGCTGTCGAGCACGGCCACCATCTCTCCGAAGGCCTCGACGGTGTGCCGGTGGCCGGGCTCCATCTCGACCAGGAAGGGCGCCGAATAGGACCAGCGCTGGCCGTCTGGGCACAACACGGCCGCGGAGAGCTCGACGCCGTCTCGCTCGAGGGAGGTGACGGTGGGGGCGCCCAGCGTGCAGGGGCCCTCCTCGGTGCGGAGATCGACCCGCGCGAAGGTGCGCTCGGTCAGGGTCGGGCCGAGGGCAGCGAGCTCGGTGGGGAAGCCCATCGCCTCGAGCTCGGCCCCGGCGAAGACCAGCGACAGCCGCCCGCGCTCGAGGTGGGCGTACGAGAGGCCCGGCTGGTGGGCGCGCGCGGCCGAGGTGGACAGGGCGAGGGCGAGGAGAGGGCCGAGCATCAGAGTTCCTTCGTCAGAGTTCCTTAGCCAGAGGTCCTTAGTCGGGAGGCGCCCGCGCGTCTGGTCCCGAAACGGAGGGGTCCGGAGGGTACGCCCCTGGGGCGGCGGCGGTTCACCAGCGCCTCACCGCCCCTCGGTCGCGGCCTCGATACACTGGGGGGATGGGCTTGGCGCCCCGGGGAGGTTGGATGTCGCGCGGCGTGAAGGGGAGCGAGTCCGGCGGGGCGGGCCAGGTCGGCGGAGGGGGCGCCGCGGGCGGCCTCTTGGGGCTGCTCGTCGCGGCGGCGCTCGCGGCGGCCCTCTGGCCCGGGCTGCCGGCCAAGGGGCCCTGGCGGCCGCCGATCCCGGCCGGCGCCGATAAGGACGAGCCCGGCCTGTCGACCGAGGAGCGAGAAGACCGGGAGCGCAGCGCCGGTGCGGCCCGGCGGCGCTGGTTCGAGGAGCTGCACCGCGCCCCTGCGGGGGTGAGCTGGAAGGGGGTCGAGCGCGGCAACGCCGAGGCGGCCCTGGCGCGGCGACGGGCGGCGCCGCCCCCCGCCGCCGGCCCGCGCTGGGTGGAGCGCGGCAGCGAGAACCTCGCCGGGCGCATGCACGAAGCGCGGCTCTCGAGCGACAAGCAGGCGATCTACGCGGGCTCGGCGCACGGCGGCCTCTGGACCGCCAGCCCAGACGGCGACGGCTGGACCCCCCTCGCCGACGACGTCTACGGGGGCGCCCAGCAGCTCCTCGCCCTCCCGGCCCCTGCGGCGACCGATCCCGACATCCTCGTCATGGCGAGCGGCTCGGCGATCTACCGCAGCGCCGACGAAGGCGGCACCTGGAGCCGCGCCGCCGGCCTGCCCTCTGACCTCTGGCAGATCAAGCGCCTCACCGCCCCGGCCGGCCAGGACGCGCTCGTCTTCGCCATGGTGACCAACTACTGGACCTACGACCTCTATCGGTCGCTGGACGGCGGGCAGACCTTCTCCCTCCTCCGCGCCCTCGATGAATTCCAGGGCGACCTCTGGATCCCCCGCGACGGCGACCGCCGCCTCTACCTCCTCGACGACGGGGAGCTCCTCCAGAGTGATGATGACGGCGACACCTTCAGCCGGGTGGGCCTCGTCGATGCCGGGATGAGCTCGGGCTCGCTCTGTGGCTCCGAGGCCGGGGCGCCCCGCCTCTGGGTGCTCGGCGACGGCGACGGCGGCAGCCTCGTCCGCCGCAGCGACGACGCCGGCGAGACCTGGGTGGAGCTCGGCCCCTACGAGGACTTCTGGGCCCCCCTCGCTGCCTCTCGCCAGGACCCCGACCTCTTCGCTTACGGCGGGATGGAGCTGCACGTCACGATGGACGGCGGCGCCTCCTTCCACAAGCAGAATGACTGGTGGAGCTACTACGACAGCCCCGGAGATCAGCTCCACGCCGACATGATGGGCCTCACGGTGGACGAGGCCGAAGACGGCTCGGAGCTGTGGTGGATCGGCACCGACGGCGGGCTCTATCGGTCACGGGACCGCCTCGACACGGTGGAGAACCTGTCGCTCAGCGGCCTTCGGGTGAGCCAGTATTATTCGACCCTCACCTCCTCGGTCGACCCCACCCACGTCGCCGCCGGGGCCCAGGACCAGGGCTACCAGCTCAGCACCGGCATGGTCCCCGAGGGCGACCTCCTCCGCTTCTATCAGGCCACCAGCGGGGATTATGGGCACCTGAGCTCGGCCGACGGCTCCCACGCCTATGTGTACTCGACCTATCCCGGCTACATCCTCGTCCAGTTCGACGAAGACGACCCCCAGCTCGGCTGGGGCGACTTTCCGAGCGGCGAGTCGCAGATGGCCTGGATCCCGCCGGTGGTGGCCGATCCGGTCGATCCGGCGGCCTTCTTCTTCCTGGCGTCGCAGATCTATCGGTACACCGAGGCGCGCGGCTCGGAGTGGAAGGGGGAGCTCTACAGCGAGCAGGACTTCTCATCGGAAGGTTACGAATACGCCTCGGCCCTCGCCTTCTCGACCTTCAACCCGGACATCGCCTGGGCGGCGACCAGCTACGGGCGGGTCTTCCGCTCGACCGACCACGCCGTCACCTGGACGATGGTGGCCGACGAGAGCACGACCGACCACTACCTCTACGGCAGCACGATCCTCCCCTCGCGCCAGGAGGAGCAGCTCGTCTATCTGGCGGGCTCCGGCTACGGTAACCCCTCGGTCTGGCGGTCTACCGACGATGGGCTCACCTGGGAGGCCTGGGATGACGGCCTGCCGCGCACCTTCGTCTATGGCCTCGCGCTCGCGCCCGACGGATCGGGGCGCCTCTTCGCCGCCACCGAGACGGGGGCCTGGATGCGGGAGCCGGGCGCCAGCGAGTGGACCGACATCGGCGCTGGCGCCCCGGTCACCACGTATTGGAGCGTCGAGGCGCTCACCGCCGAGAACTCGATCCGCTTCGGGACCTACGGCCGCGGCATCTGGGACTATCAGCTCGATCCCGACCACGAGGGCTGCTACCCCGTCCAGGACTTCGACGGGGACGCCGTCCTGTGCGACGTGGACTGCGATGACCACGACCCCGCCCGCGGAGCCCCCGAGGCGGAGGTCTGCGGCGACGAGATCGATCAGGACTGCGACGGCGTCGACGCTGCCTGCCCCGAGGGGGACGGCGGCGGGGACGAGGGCGGCGACGACGGCCTGGGCGATGGCGGCGGCGGCGGTGGCGGCGGTGGCGCCGGGAAGGGCTGCGCCTGCAGCGGGGCCCCCACGACCGGCGCCGCTCCCTGGCTGCTCGTCGGCCTCGGCGCGCTCCTGGCCCGGCGGCGGCGCTCAGCCCGAGGCGCGTAGCCGGCGGAGGAGCTCACTCTTCAACTGTCCGCAGCCGGCGTCGATGTCGATGCCGCGCCGCACGCGGACGGTGGCCGGCACGCCGTGGCGCTCGAGGGTGGCCACGAAGGCGGCGGCGGTGGCGGGGTCCGAGGGGGCGCCCGCGTAGCCGCCGGTGGGGTTCAAGGGGATGAGGTTGACGTGGCAGAACAGGCCGCGGAGGAGGCGGCCCAGGCGCTCGGCCTCGTCCACGCCGTCATTCTTGCCGGCGATGAGGGCCCACTCGAAGGAGATCCGCCGCCCAGTCTGCTCGACGTACCGGTGACAGGCGGCGATGAGCTCGGCGATCGGCCAGCGGCGGTTGACCGGCATCATCTCGCTGCGCTCGTCGTCCTGCGTGCTGTGCAGGCTGATCGCCAGCTTCACCTGCAGGCCGAGCGCGGCGAAGCGGTCGATCTGTGGCACGAGGCCCACCGTGCTCACCGTGATGTGGCGGGCGCCGATCCCGATCTCCTTGTTCAGCCGGTGAATGGCCTCCACCACGGGCTCGAAATTGTGAAAGGGCTCGCCCATGCCCATCAGCACGACGTTGGAGAGGCGCTCCCCCTTGGCCTTGAGCTCCTGGTCGAAGCGCCAGGCCTGCTCGACGATCTCGGCGGCGGTGAGGTGGCGGGCGAAGCCCATCTGGCCCGTGGCGCAGAAGGTGCAGCCCATCGCGCAGCCGGCCTGGGACGAGATGCAGGCGGTGCGGCGACCGTCCTGATAGGGCATCAGCACCGACTCGATGAGCTGCCCGTCGGGGAGGCGATAGAGGCGCTTCTGGGTGCCGTCCTGGCTCCGCTGCTCGTGGGCGATCGCGAGGGTGCCGAGTCGAAAGCCCGCCTCCAGCTTCGTGCGGAGGGAGGCCGGGAGGTCGGTCATCGCCGAGAAGGAGGGGGCGTGGCGCTCGTGGATCCACTTGTGGAGCTGCGCCGCCCGAAAGGCGGGCTCCCCGAGCCCCGTGAGGAGCGCCCGGAGGCCGGGGAGGTCGAGCGCGAAGAGATCGATCCGGGCGGCCTCTTCGGGCTCGGTCCTTTCGGAGGGGGTGGGGGAGACGTCGGGCATGGGCGACCTGTGGGCGGGGCGGCGCCCTATCCCAGCGGCGGCGGTGTGGGGCCGTCCGGGGGCGTCTGCCGGTGGCGGCGTCGGCGGAGGGCCGCCGGGCCGAGCAGCAGCGGCCAGAGCATCGCCTTCCCACCACAGCCGCAGCCCTTGGACTCGCCGGAGTAGACCTGGCCTCGCCCTTCGGCGGGGGCCCCCCCACCCTCGGACTGGCCGGAGTCCCCCGCCGGGGTGTCGGGCGAGGCGCCGGTGTCGGCCGGGTCGGTGGGGTCGCCGGTGTCGGTGGGCTCCAGGGCGGGCCGCGGCGGCGGCGCCGAGGCCAGCCGGATGGTGGAGTAGTAGCCGTCTCCGTCCCAACCCTCGGCGTTGGACCAAGCGATCGGCGTGCCGTAGGAGATGCTCGTGGAGCCGTCCCAGGTGTAACAGTTAAAATTGGACGCGCTGCGGTCGCAGAGCTCGGAGATGCCGTCGCCGTTGAGGTCGGCCATCCGGAAGGTGGAGTAGTAGCGGTGGTCGTCCCAGCCCGAGCTGTCGGCGTGCACGGGGCCCAGCCACTTCTCGTCGAAGACGGCGCCGTTCCAGAGGTAGCAGACGTAGCCGGCGTCGGCGCGGAGGCAGAGGTCGCGGTCTCCGTCGGCGTCGAGGTCGCCGGTGCGCAGCGTCTCGTAGTTGGAATGGTCCCACCAGCCCGTCTCGTCGGAGAGCCCGCGGACCAGCACGGGCTCCTCGAAGGCCTCCCCGGTGGAGCGGGCGAACCAGAGGCCGCTCGCGTCGCGCCCGAGGAGGTCGGCCTTGAAGTCACCGTCGATGTCGGTCAGGCGGAGGGTGGACCAGGAGCGGACGTCCTTCCAGCCGAGGTCGTTCGACCAGGCGGGCCCGGTGACGACGGTGGGGAAGGAGGCGCCGTCGGAGAGGGTGCAGGTGACGCCCACCGAGGAGCGGGCGCAGAGGTCGCCGCGCCCGTCACCGTTCACGTCCCCGGTGCGGATGGTGCCGTAGTAGTACGGCTGGGACCAGCCGCTCGTGTCGGACCACGCGGGGCCCTCGATGGCGGCGTCGAAGCCGGCCCCGTTCGAGGCGTGGCAGCGCATGCCCTCGGGGCTGCGATAACAGAGGTCGGCCTTGCCGTCGCCGGTCCAGTCGAAGAGGCGGAGCGTGCTGTAATAGTCGATCTGGTCGTAGCCAGCGGCGTCGGTGGCGGCGGCGAGGGAGAGGGTGTCGCTGAAGCCGGCCTCCTCGGCCAGCCAGCAGTAGACGTTGGCCGAGCCGCGCGCGCAGACGTCGGTGCGGCCGTCGCCGTTGAGGTCGCCCATCCGGAGGGTGCTGTAGAACTTCGCCTTGTCCCAGCCGTGGTCGTCAGAGAGCGACTCGAGGGTCCAGGTGTCACCCCAGCCGCCGGTCGCCTGGCCGAGGTGGCACTCGAGGCCCGCCGGCCCCCGCGCGCAGGCGTCGGGGAGCCCGTCGCCGTTGACGTCGGTGGCGCCTTCGGCCTCGAGGATGTTGGCCCCGGTCTCGAGCTCGCCCATATAAAAGTCGCACGACTCGGGGGCCCCCGTGCCGGTCGCCCAGATCCCGAGGTGGTTGCCGACGGTGCGCTCGGAGCCGTCCGACGGGTTGTTCACCACCCCCTTGCTGTCGATCCAGAGCGTGGTGGAGCCGCCGCCGTCGAGGTTGACCGCCCACTCCGCGCCGAGGCCGGCCAGGACCTCGCCGAGCTCCTCACAGGTGGCGCCGATGGAGTCGCCGGAGCGGCCGTCGAGGGTGACGAGGTAGAGCGTCTGTCGGTCGCGGGAGAGGCCGGCGGCGGTGCGGGGGTGGCGATCGTCACAGTCGCCGCGGGAGAAGGAGCTCGGGACATCACCGTCCACGACGATGCGCGGGTAGCCGGACACGGCCTCGTGCATCCAGTTCTCGTAGCTGGTGAGGTCTTCACTCTCGGCGCGGAGCTGGGCGTTGTCGCGGCCGAAGATCAGGGAGGAGTGGGTGGTGGTGTCCTCGTTCCAGGCCACGCCGTCGCCGATGGCGAGGCCGCCCGGGTAATAGTCTTCATAGGAGAAGAAGCCCCCGTTGACCGCGGCCTGCGCGTCGACCTCGCCGGCGAAGCTCGAGGTCTTCTGTTTCCGTTCATCTTCAGCGGTGGCGCGCAGCGAGATGCCGCGGGCGCAGAGGTCGACCTCGAGCGCCCAGAGCTCCACCGGGCCGCTGGCGGTGCGGTGGAGGAGCCGCATCCCGGTGTGCGGGGTGGACCAGGAGTCGCCGGCCTCTGCGGTGGGGAGCAGGGCGCCGAGGGGGATGAGGAGGCCGATGAACAGCGGACGCATGGGCTGAAACGTAGCACGACGCGACGCGGCCCTTCCGGGCTCCGGCTACCCGACGCCGCAGGCCGGGTGGCGGGATAGCCGACCGGCTGGAGCTCCGATGCTGCTCGACCTCAGCTGGCGCCTCGCCCGACCGCTGCTCTTTCAGCTCGACGCCGAGCGGGCCCACAGCGCCGTGCTGGACAGCCTCTCCGCGGCGCCCCGCCTCGCCGCTGGCCTGCTCGGGGCGATGGTGGCGTCGACCGACCCTCGCCTCGCGGTGGAGCTCGCGGGGCTGCGGCTCGCCGGCCCGGTCGGCCTCGCGGCCGGTCTCGACAAGGACGGGCTCGCCATCCCGGTCTGGGCGGCGCTGGGCTTCGGCTTCGTCGAGGTGGGGACGGTGACCCCGCGGCCCCAGCCTGGCAACCCGGCTCCACGGATGTTCCGGCTCCCGCCGGAGCGCGCGATCATCAACCGGATGGGCTTCAACAACGGCGGCGTGGTGGCCCTGCGCGACCGGCTGCGGGCGCTGCGGGAGTCGGGGGCCTGGCCCGCTGTGCCCGTGGGCGCCAACATCGGGCGGAACAAGGACACGCCGAACGACGAGGCCGAGCGCGACTACCTCGGCTGCGTGACCGAGCTCACCGAGCTGGTCGACTACTTCACCGTCAACGTGAGCTCACCCAACACCCCTGACCTCCGCGCCCTCCAGGAGCCCACCCGGCTCCGGGCCCTGCTCGGGCGGGTGGTGGAGGGGGCGCGGCCGCGGCCGGTCTTCCTCAAGCTGGCGCCAGACCTCAACCCCGAAGAGCTCGGCCCGATCGTCGAGGTCGCCGTGGAGACGGGCTGCGCCGGGATCATCGCCACCAACACCACCACCAGCCGGCCGGGCACCACCGGGCGGCTCGGCGAGGCCGGGGGGCTGTCGGGGGCCCCGCTCTGGCCGCTGGCGCGGGCGCGCATCGGGGAGGTGCTGGCCGCGTCCGCGGGGCGGCTGCCGGTGATCGGCGTCGGTGGGGTCGCGGGTCCCGAGGCCGCCGCGGAGCTCTTGGCGATGGGCTGCCGGGCGGTGCAGATCTACAGCGGCCTGATCTATGAGGGGCCGGGCCTCGCCTCGCGCATCCACCGCGCGCTCCTGGACGCACGATGACCGCAGGGCGCCGGCTCCTCGTCTCGCACCTCCTCTGCGGGCTGCTCGGCTGCGCCCCGCGGACCGTGCCGCCCCACCTCCAGGTCCGCCCGGTCGAGGCGGCGGCCCCGGAGGTGGCGCCGACGACGATGGAGGCGGCGCTCCGCCTCGCGGTGGGGAGAGACCCGCTCGTCCGGCGGGTGACGCCGCGGGGATCGGGCTTCTGGGTGGGGGCGCCGCAGGGCGCGGCCCTCGAGGCCTGGGCGCGGGTGGCCCGTCGGCAGGACCCGCCGCCCCGCGACTGGGGGGAGCTCGAGGTGCGCCACGCCGGCACGGTCGCGGTGCCCTTGGCCCGCGGCGCGCGCCTCGCGGCGATGGAGGTGCTGGTGGCCACGGGCTCGGAGGCGACCGACGATCAGATCGGCGCCTGGCTCGGGCCGGTGCGCCTCGACGAGCGGCCGCCAGCGCTGATGGCCCGGGCTCCCCTCGCCTGGATCCGCGACGACCCCGCCCTGGCGCGCCGGGACGCCCTCTGGATGGCCGAGCGCCGCGTCCTGCTCGGCTGGTTCGACGATCCGAGCCTCCCCCTCGGGCCCGTGGCCGCGGCCCTCGAGCCCGGGGTCTACGATCGGCTCATCGACAGCCCGACGGGCGCCCTCCTCCTGGCCCGAGCCGCCGGGGCCGCCGATCCCGCCGCCGCCTCCCGCGGCGCCGCGGCCCTCTCCCGGGCCACCGTGCTCGCCCTCGAGCAGGTCTCCGCCGACACCTCGGCCGAGCGGGAGGCCTGGCAGGCGCGCCGGACCGCGGTGGCGGCCGAGCTCGGGCTGGCCGCGGGGCTCGATCCCATCGACGCCCTGCTCACGAGCGCGCGGGTCGAGCTCAGCCGGGACGCGGCGGCGGAGCGGTCTACCGGCCTCGCCCTCGTCGCGCTCACCGCTGCGCGCCTCCGCGACCGCTGTCCCGAGGGGGCCTGCGGCGGCCTCGATCGGGTGGCCACGCTGGAGGTGGCCCGGCGGTGGGAGGCCAGCGTGGGGCCGCTCTCCACCCTCTGGGCGCTCGTGGCGCTCAAGGCCGCGATCGACGGCGTCGAGGTCACCCACGACAAGCCCACCTTCTACCGCGGCCTCGTCCCCCTCTCCGACGCTCTGCTCGGCACCCGCGGGGGTACGGTCGACAGCGCGCTGCTCCGCGCGCACGCCGCCGATGGATCAGCCTGGCTGGCCCTCTCTCGCATGTCGGGGGGCCCCGACACCACCGCCTACGAGGACGCGCTGCGGTCCTTGAAGGCGGAGCTCGCGCGGCAGGCGGCCAAGGCGACCCAGGAGGCCGCGCTGCCCGAGGCGGCCCCCTTCATCACGCGGATCGCGACCCGCGCCCGACCCTGAGCGCCCGGCCGCTTAGGAGCCGGTGCAGACGTGGGTGAGCACGACGTCGTCGGTGGAGACCGCGCCCATGCAGTCGGACACCGAGAGCTGAACGGTCACGGAGGTGGTGGTGGCCACGCCGTGGGACGAGGGCACGCCGGAGATCGTGACGGTCGGCGTCCAGGTGTCCTCGTCAACCATGGTGGCGTAGGACGAGGTGGTCACAAAGGCCCAGGCGGGGTCACCGAGCCAGTCGCCGTCGGGATCGCTGGACTGCGTACCGTCGAGCTCGAAGTCGTAGTCGGCGCAGGCGGCGCAGCTGTACGACGCGCCGTAGCTGATCGGGGTGCAGGTGGCGGTCTCGGAGTACGAGCTGTCATCCCCGGCGTCGGCGATCGGCGCGGTGTTGAAGGCCCGCTCGGTGAAGTCGAGGGTGATCGTGGCGGGCGGCGAGTACTCGGAGCCGTTGTAGACGGTCAGCGAGAAGATGTAGGTGCCGGGCACGTCGGGGGTGATGAAGGGGTCGGCGCTGGTGGGATCCTCGATGTCCGAGGACGTGAGCACCGAGCCCGAGGGCGCGCTCACGATCGACCACTCATAGGTGACCGGCAGGCCTTCGGGATCGTAGGAGCCCGAGCCGATGAGCTGCGTCGAGGAGCAGGTGGTGAGCCCGGCGCTGTGGTCGTAGTCCACGACGACGACCGGGAAGCACCACTCGTTGGTGGCGCCCGGGGTGCCGAAGTCCGTGGCCGAGCCCCAGAAGGTGGTGGCCTGGCACCAGCTGTCGCCGCTGTCGTTGAGGTCAGCGCTGAGCCAGGTGGGGTCAAGCGTCATGCTGGCGCCCTGGACGTCGGGGAAGGTGAGCCCGTCGTCCCAGGTGACCTCGTCGATGAGCAGGCCGTCGATCTCGAGCACGATGGAGTCGGCCTCGTTGGCGAGGTCGATGTCGGCGTACATGTAGTCGATCGCCACACCCCCGTTCGCGGTGAGGACGTCGTTGGCGCCCAGCACGAAGGACTCGCCGGGCTCGACGGTCAGCGGGGTGTCGGAGGTGATCTGATGGAGGTCGACGTCCACGGAAGACGAGATCGTGATGCCGTTGAGCAGCACGGTGTGGTCGGTGACGTTGGTGACCTCGAACCACTCGCCGTCGGAGTCGATGACGTTGCCCGGGTTGACCATGATCTCGGTGAGGATGACGTCGCCTGCCTCCCAGACGAGGACGTCGATCACGCCGTCGCAGTCGTTGTCGACGAGGTCGCCGTCGACCTCGGACTGGCCGGGGTGGATGGCGGCGTCTTCGTCGTTGCAGTCGGCGAGGACGGTGGTGGTGCCGCAGGAGGTGTAGCCGTCGCCGTCGAGGTCGAAGCCCTCGTCGATGGTGCCATCGGCGTTGTTGTCGACGCCGTCGCAGATCTCGACCGCGGTGCAGTCGGCCTGACCGTCGCCGTCGGTGTCAAAGCCCTCGTCCACCTCGCCGTCGCCGTCGTTGTCGCGGCCGTCGCACTCTTCGGAGTCCGAGCAGTCCTTCGTGCCGTCTCCGTCGACGTCACCGAAGCCCTCGTCGGTCTGGCCGTTGCAGTTGTCGTCGACGCCGTTGCAGGCCTCGTCGGCGCCTGGGTACACGGTGGCGTCGGCGTCGTTACAGTCGCCGGTGGCGTCGGTCCAACCGTCGCCGTCGCCGTCCGCCGCCGCGACGTAGGTGTCATTGCCGCCGTCGCCCGCACCGTTGGGCGAGTCTGCGTTGCTGGGCGTCGCCTTGTCGGAGCATGCACCGAGGGCCAGGGTCAGCGCCAGGATCGGGGCTACGAAGACCAATCGCATTTCGTGCTCCACTTCTCACCGCCAGCTCTGACGGTCCGTCGGACGATTCCAAGAGGGCCTGCCTGGGGACCAGCTGAGGCAGGAGGGCTGCGAGGTGCGGCCGAGCGTCGCGAGCAGATTCGAGACGGGGCGAACATCACAGGAGCGCTGAGCTTAGCCGAAATCCGTTCGTGTGCACAAGTCCTGACACGTCGCCGCCCCATCACCGCGGAGCGGCGGGCTCACATTTTTGCGGTGCGGCTCGGAGGGGTGGCCTTGACGCAGCGATGGGATCGATTAGAAGGCGGGCGTCCGAAGGTGATGCCTTCTGGCGGCCGTGTGTTGATAGCCCTCCATGTCCGTGACGTTCACCCCTTGGGTGCCCTGGCTCAGTCTCCTGCTGTGAGATCGGTCCAGAGAGCTTCTTAAGAAAGTGACTTGACGGTGCGGTGGGGGCTGGATAATCGGTCAGGGCCTCAGGGCTGCTCGCGGGAGTAGCTCAGTTGGTAGAGCACCAGCTTGCCATGCTGGATGTCGCGGGTTCGAGTCCCGTCTCCCGCTCCACTCTTTGGGTGCGCCTCTGTGCGTTCCCCCACAGACGCCGCTCCTCCGGGAGCGGCGTTTGTCGTTTCGGCGCCGCTCCTCCGGGAGCGGCGTTTGTCGTTTCGGGTCCTCGATTCGGCACCCCTTCGCGGACCCCGCGCGGGGTGGCCGGTCAGGGCGCCGCGCGGCCGTCTACGAAGCGCCGCCCCTTCCAGCGCGCCTCCATGCCGAGCACCGATCGGATGAGGATCCACACCAGCAGTAGGTTTGCGAGGGGGTGCGTCCAGGCGATCAGGGGGGATCGGCCGTCCCGCAGCTCGACCCGCGCCCGGAAGGCGAGCTGGAGCCCGCAGGTCGCGGCGATCCAGGCGATCCAGCCCCAGCCGGGCTCCCCCCAGCCGAAGAGCAGCCTGCCGACGAGGCAGCCCGCCAGCGCCGCGAAGGGGAAGAGCGTGCCCACGAAGATGAACAACACGGCCCCGAGGCCCACGAGCGGCTGGCGGCCCATGCCCTCGTAGAGGTTCTTCGTGTAGCCGTGCACGATCTCGGAGAGGGAACGGTAGAGGCGTACATCGAAGGCCCAGGCGGCCGCCCGGAGCCCGATGCGGAGGCCTCGCCGCTTGAAGGCCTCGCCGAGGCGCACATCATCGAGGATCTGATCCCGAACGGCGCCGTGCCCACCCAGGCCCTCGTAGTCGGCGCGTTGGACCAAGATGAGCTGCCCGTTCGCGAAGGCCTCGGGGCGCCCGGGATCGTTGACCCGATCGAGGTCGACCGCGCCGCGGATGAGCCAGCCCACGGTGGGGATCACGGCCCGCTCCCAGAACGTCACGAGCGTCCAGCGGCCATAGCAGGAGAGGAGGGAGAGGCGCTCCGCGCGCAGGGTGGCCACCAGCGTCGGCACGGCCCGAGGGTGCAGCACGACGTCGGCGTCGATGAAGAGGAGCAGCTCGCCCTGCGCCTCGCCCGCCGCCCGCGCGCAGGCCCAGACCTTGCCCGCCCACCCGGTCGGGGGCTCGACGCCGGAGATCACGCGACAGCGTGGATCGCCGGCGGCGGCCTCGCGGGCGAGGTCGCCAGTGCGATCCTCGGAGCGATCGTCGATGACGACCAGCTCGAGGGCCGGCCACTCGCTCTTCAGCGCCGCGGCCACGCAGGCGCCGATGTTGAGGGCCTCGTTGCGGGCCGGTACGCAGATGGTCACCCGTGGCGCGGGCTCCGCGGGGGCCTCGTGGCTCGCCGCCATCGACCAGCGGCGCCCCCAGAGGGGCACGCCGAGGCAGAGCAGGAGCCACATGAGGCTGATGAGGCCGAGATAGCCGACGGCCAGCACGATGTTGAGGGTGGGGTCTCCCCAGAGGTTCACAGCGGCTCCAGGCGGCCGTGGCGCGCGGTGACCCGGCCCGACAGCCCCGCCGGGATCTGACCGACCACGCTGTCGGGATCGGGCACGATGAGGAGGCCGGGCGGAAGGGCCCGGCCAGGGGCGATCAGCACGGCGGCGGCGATGAGCGTGCCTTCGCCCACGCAGACGCCGGCGAGCCCGAAGGGGGCCTTGTGGAGCCCCCCTCCGGATTGGACACGCACGCTGCCGCGGAGGACCTGATCCATCAGCAGGGCGTTGTACTTGACAGCGGCCCCCCGGTCGAGGACCGACATCTGCATCGCCCCGGCCCCGGCGGCGCCCTCGCGGAGGACCGTGTACTTGACGAGGGCCATCCGCTGGGCCGCCGCGCCGGGGGCGAGGAAGCTGCCTTCGACGTGGGCCAGCTCCTCGACGATGGCGCCGTCGGCCAGCACGCAGCCTCGCACCACCGCGAGGGCGCCGATGGTGACGTCATCTCCGAGCCAGGAGCCCTCCACCACCGCGGTGGGGTGGACGCGGCAGCGCGCCCCGCGGCGGCCGAGCTGGGCGCCGATGCGCTTGGGGTCGAAGGAGCGGGCGCGGAGCCAGGCCCACAGCAGGCGGGGGATCGCGAGGAGCGGGTTTTGGCCGATGAGCTCGCGCCAGAGGAAGGGCCCGAGCGCCAGCAGGTTCGCCCACAGCAGCTGCAGCCAGTGGCCGCAGGGGAGCACGAGGCGGTCGCTCAAGGGGAGCTCGATCGCATCTACGCCAAACTGGGATCGGGGCACGTCGAAGCGGAGCAGGCGCTCCTTCGGGTCGATCTCCACCCGCCGCGCCGCCGCGATGCGCGTGGGCGTGATCGGGCCCCCGGGCGCGAGGCGGACGAGCAGCGGCCCGGGATCGGAGAAGGCGAGCTCCAAGGCGAGGGCCCCGCTGCGTCCGCCCGCCGCCCAGGCGAGATCGCCGGCCTCGGGGTGGGCTTGGAGGGCGATCAGGGCCTCGGCGGTGACGGCGGCGTCTTCGCGGAGGAGCAGGCGGGTGGCGCCCTCGTCCGGCTGGGCGCGGAGGGGCACCCGGGCCCGGTCGAAGGCGGCCTCCTGACCTCGCGCCAAGGGTTGACCGAGCCAGGGCAGCTCGCCCGCAGGGCCCGACAGCCCCTCGGGCCCGCGCGGAGCGGGGAAGAGGCCGCCCTGGACGGCAGGGCTGACCGTTGGGCTGGAGGAGGGCTTCACCACAGCGCGTACACCTCGATCGACCCCTCCTCACCGATGCTGCCGCTGCGGGCCAGGGGTGAGCGGGCGGCGCGGAGGGCGGCGACGGCGCCGTCGTGCATGTCGGGGCGGGCGGAGGGGTCCTGGTGGACGACGACGTAGCGGATCCCCTCTTTGCGGGCGGCCCGCGCCACCTCGGCCTGGAAGCGGGCGGCCGGGAGGTCGACCCGGTCGAGCATGGCCTGCCACACCCGCTTGCCGACGAGGCTGTTCGGGAAGTTGAGCGTCGCGGCGAGGGGCTTGCCGTGGACCGTCTGCTCGAAGAGGTAGCCGCGACCGCCCACGACGGGGAAGTTGATCACCGCGCCGGCGGGGGCTTGGGCCAGGGCGGCGATCGCGGGGCCCACCTGCGCGTCGGAGACGTCGGGCAGCCCCTGGAGGGGGGACAGCAGTCGGAGCTCCACCAAGATCCCGATCACCACAACGGGGGCGGAGCGCGGGAGCTGGCTCGACCAGCCCAGGGAGGCGAGGAGGGCCGCCGCGAGGGCGGGCGCCTGGCCCAGCCGGTAGAGGAGGGAGAGGCTGGAGAAGCCTGGGAGTCGCTCGACGAGGAGGTAGGGGAGCGGGAAGGCGCGGTCTCCGAGGAAGATGAGCGGCGCTCCGCCCTGCACCACGACCGGGCCGAGCGACAGCGCGAGGCCGAGCGCCCCGCCGAGCCAGAGCGGCGCCGTGCCCTGCCGCGCGCGGGCCGAGCGGGAGACGAGGGCGGCGCCGAGGATGAGCACCCCGCCGAGGTAGGCGCAGTGGAGGAAGTCTTCGCCGTAGCGCGAGATCTTTCGGAAGTCGGGGGAGCGGAAGTCTCCGCCACGCACATAGACGAGGGGGTCGGCCGGCCCGGTGCTGCGCCGCACGAGGCTGAGCTCCCGCGCGCCCTTGATGCCCACGAGGTTCCCAGGGGCCGTCGCCGAGCGCTCGACGAGGAAGGCGAAGGGCGCGACCAGCAGGAGCCCCAGGGCCAGGGGGCCGGCCCGCCGGAGGAGGCCCTGCCCCGGCGGGCCGAAGAGGGCGATCGACCCCGCGAACACGAAGGCGACCACCGCGGAGTACCAGCTCGCCAGCGAAGCGAAGAGGAGGGCGAGCCCGGCCAAGGCGATCCGACCCCCGCCGCCTCGTCGGGCGACCGACCAGCAGGCCCACGCCGCCAGCGCCGCCGGGGCCCCGTTGAAGGCCTCCGACGTGCCGTTGTGAACGCCGGAGAGCAGCACGGGCGCGGCCTCGTAGCCCACGCCTGCGATGAAGGCGGCCCCGGAGGGGAGGCCCCGCTCCGCGAGCAGCGCGCGGGCGAAACCATGGGCGGCGAGGCCCGCGGCGGTCAGGCGGAGGAGGACGAGCGCGGTGTAGGCGGCGGGGAGCCCGAGGAGCGGGATGGAGAGGAGGCCGAACAAGGCGGCGGGGAGATCGGTCACGAGCAGCGCGCCGCCGCTCGGGTGGTTGAGCAGGGTGGTGTGCAGCGGCCAGACCCCATCGGAGACGGCCTGCTGGACGAACCACATCGACCACAGGCTGTCCCAGAGGTCCGCCCGGTCGCTGCCCGGCACCACCTCCCCAATGCCACCGATCGCCGGCCAGGTGAGGATGCCCGCCAGCAGCCCATAAGCGACGACCCCGGAGAGGGCGCGGCGGAGCGCGACGGGCGCCGATCGGACGAGGGTGGGCAAGGGCGGGGAGCCTCCGCGGGGGTGGGTATCCGGCAGGGGGGAAGGCGGCTGGGCCGAATCGGGTTCTGGGGCCACCCGCCTCGTCGCTCGACTGTCGTGTTCTCCGGGGCCCGCGCGGGGATACACTGTCGCCCCCTCCCGCGACTCCCGTCCTTCCGCCTCCCCGTCTCCCCACGGAGTTGTCCCGATGAAGCGCTTCCCCCGGCTCGCCCTCGTCCTCCTCGCCGCGATGCTCGTGCCCGGCGCCGCGCTGGCCAAGAAGAAGAAGGAGGAGCCGGCGGCCCCGGTGGAGGTGGTGGTGGAGCCCAACACGCCCACGGACGGCGCGAGCAAGAAGTTCGCCAAGCACCTCGTGGCCGCGCAGATCGCCAACTTCAAGCCGAGCGACGCTGGAGGCGCCACCTTCCTCTACGCCTCCCTCCGCTTCAACCCCGACAACACCTGGGTCGCCGAGGCCTTCGTCGAGATGGGCGGCGAGCGGATGGACTGCACCGAGTCGGGCGCCTGGACGATGGAGCCCGCCGAGTCCGACAGCGTGGGCACGGTCGCCTGGAGCCTCGACAAGACAAACTGCCCGGGCCGGGAGAGCGGCGCCACCACGCGCGCGAAGCTCACCTTTGACGGGGACAAGCTCACCGAGACCACCTTCCGATAGTCGTCTTCCGATAATCGTCCGAGCCCTCAGGCGGGCCCGAGCGCCCCGATGAGCGCGCTCGCCGCCTGGAGCCCGTCGAGGGCCGCGCTCACGATGCCCCCCGCGTAGCCGGCCCCCTCTCCCACGGGCATCAGCCCGGGCAAGGTGGGGGAGTGGAAGTCGGGGCCGCGCTCGAAGCGGAGGGGGGCGGTGGTGCGGGTCTCGGGGGCGACGAGGATGCCCTCCGGACCGGCAAAGCCGGGGATCTGACGGTCGAAGTGTCGAATGGCGGCCTTCATTCCGGCGATGATGGGCGCGGGCAGCACCTCCCGGAGGTCGATCGCGGTGACGCCGTTGGTGTAGGAGCTGCGGGGCAGCTCCGCGCTCGGGCGATCGAGCAGGAAGTCCTCCACCCGCTGAGCCGGAGCCATGAAGTCGCCGCCGCCGAGGGTGTAGGCGCGGCGCTCGATCTCGTCCTGGTAGCGCATCCCGGCGAGCGGATCGGCGCTGCCCCAGTCTTCGGGGCGCACCTCGACGATGATCGCGCTGTTGGCCCACCAGGCCCTTCGGCCGGAGTAGCTCATGCCGTTGACCACGACCCGCCCGGGGTGGTTGGAGGCGGCGACGATGGTGCCACCGGGACACATACAAAAGGTGTGCCCCGGCCGACTCCCGTCGCGGGGCTGGGAGCTCAGGCGGTAGCTCGCCGGGGGCAGCTCGCCGCGCGGCCCGCCGTACCGCCCGGCGTCGATCAGCTTCTGGGGGTGTTCGATGCGGGCGCCAATGTGGATGGGCCGCTGCTGAGCCGCGGCGCCCGCCTCGAGGAGCGCGGCCCAGACGTCGCGAGCGGAGTGGCCGGCGGCCACGATCACCGGCCCGCCCCGCAGCTCCTCCCCGGAGGCGAGGCGGACCCCCACGCAGCGGCCCCCTTCGACGAGCAGGCTCGTCATCGTGGCGTGGAAGCGGACCTCGACGCCGAGCTCGATCAGGCGGGCACGCATGCGGGGCAGGAGCTCACGGATGCGGTCGGTGCCGAGATGGGCCCAGCCCTCATCGAGGATCGTGGGATCGGCGCCGAAGTCGACCAGCCGCTGGAAGATCCAGCCGAGCTCGCCGTCCCGCCGTCGGGTGTAGACCTTGCCGTCGGAGAAGGCCCCGGCGCCCCCCTCGCCGAAGACCACGTTGGTCTCGGGGTCGAGCTCACCGCGGGCCCAGTAGGCGCGCACCGCGTGGTGGCGCTCCTCCACCGGACCACCCCGCTCGAGCAGGATCGCGGGCGCGCCGGCCTCGCCGAGGCGGAGGGCGGCGAAGAGACCGGCGGGACCGGCGCCGATGACGATGGGGCGGACGCCCGCGGGCCAGCGCGGGCGGGCGACCTGGAGCTGACCGTCCGAGTAGCGGGCCTGATCGCGGTCCGAGTAGGCCCGCACGCCGTGGAGGCCCTGCGCCAAGAGGGGGGCCTCATCCGTCTCCACCACCACGCGGTAGTTGGCGAGCCAGGTGGGCGGGCGCCGACGGCCGTCCACGGAGCGCTTGAGCAGCTCGACCGCGGAGATGGCCTGCACCGGCAGCCCGAGGCGGGAGGCGATGGCGGGGCGAGGGTCGGCGGTCTCGCCGGGCCAGGGGATGTTGGTCACGAGGAGCGGCATGATGCCCGGCATTAGCCGGTCCTGGGCCGTTCCGGGACCCCTGCCCGGGCCGGCCTTCCATGTTATGCAGCGGCCCCGTTACTCTCGTCGAGGTGAATTATGGCCATTCGAGTCGCGATCAATGGTTTCGGCCGCATCGGTCGTTGTGTCCTCCGGGCTGCGTGGAACAACCCCGACATCGAGTTCGTTCACATCAACGACCTCACGAACGACGCCATGCTGGCGCACCTCCTCAAGTACGACTCCGTGCACGGCGTCTTCGAACCCTCGATCGAGGCGGTTGAGGGGGGCATCCAGATCGGCGATCGTTTCGTCTCCACCAGCGCCGAGCGCGACCCGACGAAGCTGCCCTGGGGTGACTCCGGCATTGACGTGGTGCTCGAGTGCACCGGCATCTTCAAGACGCGCGAGAAGGCGGCCCTTCACCTCCAGGCCGGCGCCTCCCGCGTGCTCATCAGCGCCCCGGGGAAGGACTCCGACTACACCGTCGTGATGGGCGTCAACGACGATGGCCTCTCCGAGCGGCACCGCATCATCTCGAACGCGTCGTGCACCACCAACTGCCTCGCCCCGATGGCCAAGGTCCTGCACGAGAGCTTCGGCATCACGGGCGGCCTCATCACCACGGTTCACAGCTACACGATGGACCAGTGCCTGCTCGACTCCCCTCATGACGACTTCCGTCGGGCCCGCGCCGCCGCGCTCAACATGGTGCCCACCTCGACGGGCGCCGCGAAGGCCGTGGGCGAGGTCCTCCCCGAGCTCGTGGGCAAGCTGAACGGGCTCGCCATCCGCGTGCCGACGCCGAACGTCTCGATCGTCGACCTCGTGTTCAACTCGGCCCGCCCGGTCTCGAAGGACGCCATCAAGTCCGCCCTGACGGCCGCCTCGGAGGGCTCGCTCAAGGGGATCCTCACCATCGCCGACGGGCCGGTGGTCAGCACCGACCTCAACGGGAACCCGGCCTCCTGCATCGTCGATCTGCCCCTCACCCAGGTGATGGGGGAGCACATGGGCAAGGTGCTCGCCTGGTACGACAACGAGTGGGGCTTCTCGAACCGGATGGTCGATCTCGTCTCGCGCATCGGTCACCTGGAGAAGTGATGTCCTACCCCACCCTCGCCGACCTAGACCTCAACGGCGACGACGTCCTCCTCCGGGTCGACTTCAACGTCCCGATGGAAGGCACGCGGATCACCGACGACACGCGCATCGCCGCGGTCCTCCCCACGATCCGCTACCTCCAGGAGCGCCGCTGCCGCATCATCATCGCCTCACACTTGGGGCGGCCCAAGGGCAAGCGCGACAACAAGCTGAGCCTCGAGCCGGCCGCCGCGCGGCTGGCCGAGCTGCTCGACCAGGAGATCGTCTTCACCCCCGACATCGTGGGAGAGGAGGTCCTCCAGCTCGTGCGCGACTTGCCCGGTGGCGGGGTGTTGGTGGTGGAGAACCTCCGCTTCAACCCCGGGGAGACGAGCAGTGACGTCGCCTTCGCGACCGCGCTCGCCCGCCTCGGGCGGTTCTACGTGGGCGAGGCCTTCGGGGCGATGCACCGCGGGGACACCTCGGTGGCTCTGGTACCGGGGCTGATGGAGAAGGCGGTGGTCGGCCTCCTGGTCCAGAAGGAGGTCGAGGCCCTCACGAAGGTCTGCGACAGCCCGTCGCGGCCGAGCGTCGCCATCCTCGGCGGAGCCAAGGTCTCCGACAAGATCGGTGTGATCGAGATCCTCGCCCGTCGTGCCGACGCCCTCCTCATCGGCGGCGCGATGGCCTACACCTTCCTGAAGGCCAAGGATCAGCCGGTCGGCGCCTCCCGGGTCGAGGAGGACAAGGTCAACCTCGCCCGCCGCATCCTCGAGCGCTGCGAAGAGAAGAACGTTCGCCTCCTCCTGCCGATCGACCACGTCGTGGCGCGGGAGATGGTGGACGGCGCCGAGACCCGCGTGGTGACGACCATCCCCGACGGCTGGATGGGCCTCGACATCGGTCCTGAGACGGTCGCCCTGTACGGCGCCGAGATCGGCGCGGCCGGCACCGTGTTCTGGAACGGCCCGATGGGGGTCTTCGAGATGGCCTCCTTCGCGGCGGGCACCCAGGGTGTCTGCGCCGCGGTGGCCCGCTCGAGCGGCTACACGGTGGTCGGCGGTGGCGACAGCGCGGCGGCGGTGCACAAGTTCGGCCTCAGCGACTCGGTCAGCCACGTGTCCACCGGCGGCGGAGCCTCCCTCGAGTTCATCGAGGGCTTCAACATCGACAGCAAGGAGCTCCCGGGCCTCAAGGCGATCCGGGAAGCCTGGGTTCGGAGCCGCTGAGATGTCACGACGCCCCTTGATCGCCGGTAACTGGAAGATGTTCCGAGGCCCGGTCGAAGCCGACGCCCTCGCCGCCCAGCTCAAGCGAGCCCTCGTGGACGTGGGTTCGGTGGACGTGGCGGTCGCGCCACCGTTCCTCTCGATCCCCGCCGTGGTCTCTCGGCTGAAGCACAGCGGCGTGCAGGTGGGCGGCCAGAACCTCCACGCTGAGGTTCAGGGTGCCTTCACCGGAGAGATCTCTGGCGAGATGCTCAAGCAGTCGGGCTGCAGCTTCGTGCTGGTGGGCCACTCCGAGCGCCGCACCCTCTTCGGAGAGACCGACGCGGTGGTTCAGAAGAAGCTCGCAGCGGCGCTGCGGGCTCAGCTCACACCGCTCCTCTGTGTGGGCGAGACGCTCTCCGAGCGGGACGCAGGTCAGGTAGACGCGGTGGTCACCCGTCAGCTCCACGCGGCCTACGGTGCGCTTGGCGCCGAGCAGGCTGCCCAGGTGGTGATCGCCTACGAGCCCGTCTGGGCGATCGGCACCGGGCGCACGGCCTCCGCCGACCAGGCGCAGGCCGTTCACGCCACCATCCGTGGCTGGCTCGCGGCGCGCTACCCCGCTTGGCTGGCCGCCCAGAGCCGCGTGCTCTATGGGGGCAGCGTCAAGGCGGGCAACGCCACCAGCCTGCTCTCCCAGCCGGACATCGACGGTGCCCTCGTGGGTGGGGCCAGCCTCGACGCTGACGAATTCGTGCGCATTATCCAGGCCGCCGGGGCACGTTAGCCGTCGCCTGCAACGCCTCACTCGAGACCTCGCCATGCATCTCTTCCTGATCATCCTCCACATCATGCTCAGCCTCGCGCTCATCGGCGTGATCCTCCTCCAGCCGGGCAAGGATGGGGCGCAGGCCTTGGGGGGCGGTGGCGGCAACCAGATGTATGCGCCTCGCGGGCAGTCGAACCTGCTCGGCCAGGCGACCACCGCGGTGGCCGGCCTCTTCATGGTCACGAGCATCAGCCTCGCCTGGTACAGCACCCAGGGCACATCTTCCGGCAGCGAGCTGGAGGAGAGCATTCGCAAGCTGCAAGAGGAGGAGCGCGGCGCCGGCCTCAAGGACGTCACCCCGCAAGACGCGGCTCTCGACGTGGTCCCCACGGAGGCGCCCCCGGCCCCGACGGACGCCGCCCCGACGGACGCCGTCCCCAGCTCCAGCGCCCCCGACGGCGGTGCGGCCGCCCCGGCGATCGCGCCCGCGATCACCCCCGCTGAGGGCGATCCTACCCCCGCCCCGGCCTCCGGATCGGGTTCTGCCACCAAGACCCCTTGACGGGGACGGGGTGGCCTTATAAACGAGGCCCACCAGCGCTTCGGGGCTCCACGCTCCGGAGGGCAAGCAAGAAGCTCCAAACCTTGTTGAGTCCCGGTAACGGGAGACCGCAGGGTTACAAAGCCGAAACAGGCGGCAGCCCCGCCCGAGTCGAGGCCAGAGGTCAATACAATGGACAACGGAACCCCCCAGTCCGGTCGCCGGACGCTGACTGGCCGCGTCGTCTCCGACAAGATGGACAAGACTGTCGTAGTCGAGGTCATCCGCACGGTGAAGCACGCTCAGTACGGCAAGTACATCAATCGGCGCGCAAAGTACAAGGCTCACGACGAGCAGAACCAGTACAAGCTGGACGAGGTCGTCTTGATCCAGGAGTCTCGGCCGCTCTCTCGCACCAAGCGCTGGGAGGTCATCGGGAAGGCCTAAACAGCCTCGCTCCGACGACCCTTTCCTTCACATCTACTGACGCGCCGAAAGCAGGGAGACCATAGCCATGATCCAGATGCAGTCCACCATGGACGTCGCCGACAACTCGGGCGCCAAGAAGCTGCAGTGCATCAAGGTGCTGGGCGGAAGCAAGCGAAAGTACGCCTCCGTCGGCGATATCATCATCGTCAGCATCAAAGAGGCCATCCCCAACGGGAAGGTCAAGAAGGGCAGCGTGGCCCGCGCCGTGATCGTCCGCACCTCCAAGGAGCTGCGGCGCAAGGACGGTAGCTACATCAAGTTTGACACCAACTCGGCCGTCCTGATCGACAAGGACGGCGAGCCGATCGGGACCCGCATCTTCGGCCCCGTGGCCCGCGAGCTCCGCGCCCGCAACTTCATGAAGATCGTCTCCCTCGCACCGGAAGTGCTCTGAGGTTTCCATGGCGTCCTCCAAGGTCAAGCGCGACGACGTCGTCGTCGTCCTCGCCGGCAAGTACAAGGGCAACACCGGGCGAGTCCTGCGTGTCCTGCCCAAGAGCGACCGGCTCGTTGTCGAAAAGGTGAACCTGGTGAAGCGGAATGTCAAGCCGCAGCAGGGCCGCCCCGGTGGTCAGGTCACCAAGGAAGCTCCGATCCACATCTCCAACGTCGCCCTCTGGAATGCGGCCGAGAGCCGCGCCGTGAAGGTGGGCTTCCGCTCTGACGACGCGGGTAAGAAGGTCCGCTTCGACAAGAAGACGGGTCAGACCCTCGACTGAGCATGGGCACGGCCCCTCCTCCCCGCATCCGGTAGCACTGAGGTCATTCGCGATGGAACCGCGCCTGCGCACCTACTACAAGTCTGAGGTCGTCTCTGCTCTCACGCAAGAGTTCGGCTACAAGAACCCTATGGAAGTCCCCCGCCTCCAGAAGATCGTGCTCAACACGAGCATCAAGGAAGCGATCCAGAACGTCAAGATTCTGGACAACGCGGCCAAGGAGCTCTCGCTGATCACCGGTCAGAAGGCGATCATGCGGCGCGCTCGGAAGTCCATCGCCAACTTCAAGCTCCGTGCTGGGCTGGCGATCGGCGCGAAGGTAACCCTCCGCCGCGAGCGGATGTGGGAGTTCCTTGACCGCCTCATCTCCGTTGCGATGCCGCGCGTGCGCGACTTCCGCGGACTGAACCCCGCCGGCTTTGACGGTCGTGGGAACTACTCCATGGGCCTCACGGAGCAGATCATCTTTCCCGAGATCGAGTACGACAAGATCCAGAAGGTCACGGGCATGAACATCAGCTTTGTCACCTCCGCTCGTACCGACGCGGAAGCCAAGGCGCTGCTCGTCAAGCTCGGTCTTCCGCTTCGGAAGTGATTCCGGGGCGATTCACATCTCGGTGCAACCGCTCTGCGGGTTCAACAGGAGTTCAGTGTGGCGAAGAAATCCATGATCGCCAAGGCGAAGAGCAAGCCCAAGTTCGCGGTTCGTAAGAAGAACCGTTGCCCGCTCTGCGGTCGTTCCAGGGCCTATATTCGCGCATTTGACATGTGCCGTCTGTGCTTCCGTTCGCTTTCCCTCCAGGGTCAAATTCCTGGCGTCACGAAGGCGTCGTGGTGATTCGCTGACTGCGGAGCTCCTGTCGGAGCACACCGAGCGCAAGGAGAATTCAGGATGTCCGATCCCATCGCCGATCTGCTGACGCGTCTCCGGAATGCTGTTCAGGCCCGGCACCAAAGTTTTGTGGTGCCGAGGTCTAGCATCAAACTGGACCTTGTTCGGATCCTTCAGCAGGAAGGATTCATCGAGGGTTTTGCCGAGGTCCGGGAAGGTGCCCAGGGCCATATCAAGGTGTTCCCCCGCTATGACGGGGCGAACAAGGCTGTGCTGCGCGGACTTGTCCGTGTCAGCAAGCCGAGCCGTCGCCAGTACGTGGGCAAGGATGACCTTCCCCGGGTGCGTAACGGCCTCGGTGTCGCCATTCTCACCACGCCCAAGGGCGTCCTCACCGATCGTCAGTGCCGTGAGGCGGGCGTCGGTGGGGAAGTCATCTGCTACGTCTGGTAGACGGAGAGGCAGGAGAGCTCATGTCGAGAATTGGAAAGAAGCCTGTCCCCCTCCCGCAGGGCGTCAGCTACTCCGTCGATGGCGAACGACTGCACGTCAAGGGACCCAAGGGAGAGATCTCCCGACCGGTCGCTGCGGGCATCAGCTTCGCCACCGAAGGTAACGTCATTCAAGTCCAACGCGGGGTAGACACCCCCTCGGCGCGCGCCGCCCACGGCCTCATGCGAGCTTTGCTCGCAGGGATGGTCGAGGGCGTCACAAAGGGTTTCGAGCGGAAGCTCGAGATCGTGGGCGTCGGTTTTAAGGCTGAGATCAAGGGTCAGGCGATCGTGTTCGCGCTGGGCTACAGCCACACGATCAACTACCCTTTCCCCGCTGGCATCACGATGTCGGTGGAGCCGGGCCCCAACAACACCGCTCGTGTGTCGGTCAAGGGTATCGACAAGGAGCGGGTCGGCCAGGTCGCCTCCGAGCTCCGTCGTTTCCGGTCTCCGGACAGCTACAAGGGCAAGGGTGTGCGGTACCTCGGCGAGCACGTGCGCATCAAGGCCGGCAAGTCCGGGCAGAAGTAGCCCCACCTACCCCTCACTTCATCGGATTCAGGACCCATGACCACGAGCATCCGGGATTCTGGACGGCAGCGTCGCAAGGCGCACATCCGCAAGACCCTCCGGGGCAGCGCCGAAAGGCCGCGGCTGTGTGTTTTCCGCTCCGCCAATCATATTTACGCCCAGATCATCGACGACGTCGCTGGTCGCACTCTGGCCTCGGCCAGCACGCAGTCCCCCGAGCTCAAGGAGCTTGAGGGGCACCGTGGTAACGCTACGGCTGCGGCCGCTGTGGGCAAGTTGGTCGCCGAGAAGGCGAAGAGCGCGGGCATCGAGCTTGTCTGCTTCGACCGGAACGGCTTCCTCTACCATGGGCGTGTCAAGGCGCTCGCGGAAGCGGCACGCGAAGCCGGTCTCCAGTTCTGAACGGCATCACTGACGCGGACGGACCACTATGGAAAACAAGAAGGACAATAATCGCGGTCGTCGAAACGAGCGTGGCCGCTCCGAAGAGGAGTCGGGCCTCGTCGAGAAGACGATCGCCATCAACCGCGTCGCGAAGGTGGTGAAGGGCGGACGCCGCTTCAACTTCACCGCGATCGTGGTGGTGGGCGATGGGCGCGGTCGCGTCGGCATCGGTCACGGCAAGGCCAATGAGGTCCCCGAGGCCATCCGCAAGGCGACTGACCGTGCTCGTCGTCGCATGTTCGAGCTCCCGATCGTAGACGGCACTGTGCCGCACTACGTCGAAGGGCACTTCGGCGCGGCCTCTGTGGTGCTCCGCCCGGCGAACCCGGGTACGGGCGTCATCGCGGGCCCGACCGTCCGCGCCGTCCTCGACGCCGCTGGCTACCACAATGTTCTCACCAAGGTGATCGGGAGCAACAACCCGCACAATGTGGTGAGGGCTGTCGTGGACGCTCTCCAGCGCCTCGAGTCCCCTGGGCAGTACGCGGTGCGTGTGAATCGGTCGCTCGACGACGTGATGAAGCACTACAACGTCGGCGCCCACGTCTGGGGCGCTCACGCGCACCACCCCTGATACAGGGCGAGGAGCAGACCATGAAGAAGCTTCAGGTTCATCTGCGGCGGAGCATCATCGGATGCACCGAGCGCCAGCGCGCGACCATTCGCGGGCTCGGCCTCACCAAGCCGTACCAGACTCGGGTGCTAGAGAACACGCCCGCCGTTCGCGGCATGGTGGCGAAGGTCCTCCACCTGGTGCAGGTCGACGAAGTCGACATCAACGATTGATCAGATTCGGAGTAGGTCATGGCTGGAGAACTGTCGCGTCTTTCCCCCCCCGCGGGCTCGACCAAGAAGCGGACCCGTGTGGGTCGCGGTGAGGGCTCCGGGCTCGGCAAGACGTCCGGCCGCGGCACCAAGGGTCAGAACGCTCGCCACGGCGTCCGGCGCGGCTTCGAGGGCGGTCAGATGCCGCTCTACCGTCGCCTGCCGATCCGGGGCTTCACCAACATCTTCCGGACCGAGTTCGTTGAGATTCAGCTCTCTGCGATCGCCGAGTCCTTCGAAGATGGTTCGGTGGTCGATCTCGAGGCCCTCAAGGCTTCGGGCTTGCTCCGCGGCAGCACCAAGGGGCCCCTCAAGGTGCTCGGCGGCTGCGACATCGAGCGCAAGCTGACCATCAAGGCCGAGAAGTTCACCGCCTCCGCGAAGAGCGCGATCGAGGCGGCGGGCGGCACGGCGGAGCAGCTCGGTGTTTGAGACCATCGCCAATGTGTTCAGGGTTGCGGATCTTCGGAGCCGCATTCTGTTCACATTGGCGATGGTCGGCGTTTTTCGCCTTGGAATTTTCGTCCCCGCGCCTGGCGTAAACCGGGAGGCGCTCACCGAGTTCTTCTCGGCTAGCCAGGGGAGCCTGTTGGGGCTCTACGACATGTTCACCGGTGGGGCCATGAGCCAGTTCAGCGTGTTCACGCTGGGCATCATGCCTTACATCAGCGCGAGCATCATCGTCCAGCTCGGTCAGGTTGTGTTTCCGCAAGTCGAGCGCCTCAAGAACGAGGGGCAGGCCGGGCGGAAGAAGCTCAACCAATACACCCGGTACCTCACCATCGCCATCGCGCTGGTGCAGGCCTTCCTCGGGGCGACGCAGCTTGAGGGGAATCGCACCTCCTCCGGCGTAGACATCGTGGTTGATCCCGGTTGGGACTTCCGCATGATGACCATGCTCACGCTGACCGCGGGGAGCTGCTTTGTGATGTGGCTCGGAGAGCAGATCACCGACCGTGGCATCGGCAACGGGTCGTCGCTGATCATCTCGAGTGGCATCGTCGCCGGTCTGATCCCAGCGGTGAACCGTCTTTATCAGAAGCTCTCTCTCGGCGAGATGAGCCTGCTCGGCATCATGATGCTGCTGGCGTTCATGTTCGTGGTCATCATGGTGATCATCTTCATCGAGCGTGGCCAGCGAAAGATCCCGATTCAGTATGCCAAGCGAGTGGTCGGACGCCGTATCTATGGTGGGCAGTCCACACATCTCCCCTTGAAGGTGAATGTGGCGGGTGTCATCCCTCCGATCTTCGCGTCGTCGGTGATGATGTTCCCCGCCACCATCGGTCAGATGGGTCTGCAGAACCCGCTCATCGAAAACCTCGCTGCGGCGTTTCAGGCCGGCAGCTGGTTGTACAACGTCGCCTTCGTCGTCATGGTGATCGTCTTCGCCTACTTCTACACGGCGGTGACCTTCAACCCGGTGGACGTCGCGGACAACCTCCGCAAGCACGGCGCGTACATCCCTGGTGTGCGCCCTGGCAAGCAGACCGCGGAGTACATCGACCGCATCCTCACTCGGCTCACCGCGGGAGGCTCGGTCTACCTCGCCATCCTGTGCTTGCTGCCGAGCATCCTCATCTCGTCTTACGGACTCCCCTTCTACTTCGGTGGCACGAGCGTGCTCATCGTGGTTGGCGTGTCGCTGGACACGGTGGCACAGATCGAGGGACACCTGCTGACCCGCCAGTACGACGGGATGATGGGCGCCTCGAATCGTCGGTCGAAGGGTCGCCGGAAGACGCTCTCTTCGACCTGAGGCCGGGTGGAGGCTCTCGTGGACGTCATGCTGTTCGGTCCTCCAGGGGCCGGCAAGGGTACCCAGGCGACCTCGCTGGCGAGCTGGCTGGGTGTCCCCCACATCTCGACGGGTGACATCTTCCGCCGGCACCTCAAGGAGGGCACGGAGCTTGGTCTCCTGGCGCGCGGGTACATGAACAGCGGCGGGCTGGTGCCCGACGCAGTCGTCTTCGACATCGTGGCCAGCCGACTGACGGACGTGGACGCGATTGGGGGGGCGCTGTACGACGGCTTCCCGCGCACCGTCGCTCAGGCGGAGCTCCTGCTCGGATGGCTCGCGGAGCGAGGTCGGCGGGTAGACCGGGTGATCAACCTGGCCATCGACGACGCGGTGGTGATCAAGCGCCTCTCCGGCCGTCGAACCTGTCTCTCATGCGGTGCCACCTACCACATCGAGAATCAGCCGCCGGTACAGCCTGGGGTCTGCGACCGCTGCAACGGTGAGGTCGTTCAGCGAAAGGATGACGCCGAGCAGACTGTGCAGGACCGTGTGGTGACCTACCACCGGGAGACCGCGCCGGTGCTCGCCTGGCTGAACGGCCGTGCGCCCATCACCACGCTTGACGCCGACCGGACCATCGCGACCGTCTGGTTCGACATTCGTGCCGCCTTCGAGACGCGCTGAGGATGGCCATGGAGGACATCAAGGCGCCGTGGGAGGTAGCGGTGATGCGCTCCAACGGGCGAAAGCTCGCGGAGATCGCGGCCGTGCTCCACGAGATGATCGCCCCCGGGGTGTCTTCGTCCGATCTGGATCGTGTCGCCGAGGAGAAGATCCTGGCGCTCGGCGCGCGCCCGTCTTTCAAGGGCTACACGATCCCCAAGGCGCCGCCCTACCCGGCGACGATCTGCGCGTCGTTGAACGAGCAGGTCGTTCACGGCATCCCGAACCGCCGGCCGCTGGAGGAGGGTGATCTCCTCTCCGTGGACATGGGCCTGGTCTACGGGGGTTACCACGTGGACATGGCCTTCACGGTCGCGATCGGGGAGGCCGACCCGAAGATCGCCACCCTGATCGAGGTGACCCGGCGGGCCTTGTACGCTGGCATTGCCCGTGCTAAGGGGGGCAGCCGCACGGGTGACGTGGGTCACGCCATCGAATCCGTCGCATCCCCCCATCGCTTTGGAGTAGTTCGGCAGTATGTAGGGCACGGCATCGGCAGGAGCCTGCACGAGCGTCCCTCCGTCCCAAACTACGGCAAGGTGAACACCGGAGATCTCCTCCGGCCGGGGATGTGCTTGGCGGTTGAGCCGATGATAACCCTCGGCTCCTACGATACGAAGATCCTCCGCGACGGCTGGACCGTCGTGACCCGGGATCGGAGTCTCGCAGCCCACTTCGAGCACACGATCACGATCACCTCAGAGGGCGCCCAGATCCTCACCGAGCTTCCGGGCCACCCCCTCCTTTCCGATGACCCGCTGACCGTCGTGCACGATTCCCCAATTCCATCCGATGAACCGGCGTTGTCCGGCGAGGAGCGGAGATGAAAGTTCAGGCTTCCGTGAAGAAGATCTGCGACAAATGTCGCATCGTGCGGCGCAAGGGCATCATCCGCGTCGTTTGTGAGATTACCAAGCACAAGCAGCGGCAGGGGTAGTCCATGGCACGCATCGAAGGTGTAGACCTCCCGCGCAACAAGCGCATCGACATCGCCCTCACCTACCTCTACGGCATGGGTCGGGCGCTGGCCGCTCGGGTCCTCGAAGAGGCTCGGGTGTCGCCGAACGTCCGCACCCAGGACCTCTCTGAGGTTGAGGTGGCGGCGATCCGCGAAGTCATCCAGAAGCACCACAAGGTGGAAGGTGACCTCCGCAAGGAGGTGGCCATGAACATCAAGCGGCTCATCGACGTGAACTGTTACCGGGGTATCCGTCACAAGAAGGGCCTCCCCGTCCGCGGCCAGCGCACCCACACGAACGCCCGCACCCGAAAGGGTCCCCGTCGCGCCGTCGCGAAGAAGCGCTAGGAGGTTCCCGAGATGTCTGCTGCCAATCCTCGTAAGGCCGCCGCTGCCCGCCGGACGCGCAAGAACGTCCCCACGGGCGTCGTGCACATCCAGGCCACCTTCAACAACACGATCGTCACGATCTCGGACCCGAACGGCAACACCGTCTCGTGGTCGAGCGCTGGCGTGAAGGGCTTCAAGGGATCCCGCAAGTCGACCCCCTTTGCCGCGCAGCTCGTCGCCGAAGACGCCGCTCGCAAGGCGATGGAGCACGGCATGAAGGCCGTGGGTGTCTTCGTCAAGGGCCCTGGGTCCGGTCGTGAGTCGGCGCTCCGCGCCATCGCCAACTCCGGGCTCAAGATCACGCACATCCGTGACGTGACGCCGATCCCGCACAACGGCTGCCGCCCCCCCAAGCGCCGCCGCGTCTGATCGGATGGGCGGGCTCGCTTGAACGCGGGTCCGCCAGCTTTTTTTCACCGCCTCGTACGCTGCCGCCCCTTTGGGCCTGACGGCCGCGGGGCGACCCGATCCCCATCCTCGGGAGACGTCCCATGGAAGAAGTCGTTGCAGCCAACTGGCGGACCCTCATCCGTCCTCGCTCGGTAGAGCGTGACGGTCGGTCCAGTCAGACCTACGGCAAGTTCGTCGTCCGCCCGCTCGAGCGTGGCTTCGGAATCACCCTCGGAAACGCCCTTCGGCGCGTGTTGTTGTCCAGCCTTCAGGGCGCGGCCATCACCACCGTGAAGATTGAGAGCGTCCTCCACGAGTTCTCGTCCATCCCCGGGGTGGTCGAAGACGTGACGGACATCATCCTCAACTTCAAGGGCGTGCGAATCCGCACCACCTCGAACGAGCCCCTCAAGGGTTCGATCGACAAGTCGGGCGTCCTTGGTCAGACCGTCACTGTGACCGCGGGCGACATTCGCTTCGACGGCGCAGCCGATGTGCTGAACCCAGGCCACCCGATCGCCACCCTCACCGAGAGCGGCCGATTTATCGCCGAAGTCGCGGTGGAGATGGGCAAGGGCTACGTGCCCGGCTCGATGAAGAAGATGAACGATCTCCCGATCGGCACCATCCCCATCGACGCCCTGCACAGCCCGGTGCGCAAGGTCAAGTACACGGTCACCAACGCCCGTGTGGGTCAGCGCACGGACTACGACAAGCTCACGCTTGAGGTCTGGACCGATGGGAGCGTGCGTCCGGAGGACGCGGTCGCCTTCTCGGCGAAGATCATCAAGGAGCAGATCAACGTCTTCGTGAACTTCTCCGAAGACAATGAGGCCTCCGAGTCCGACGCCGTGATGGGCGGGGACTCTGAGTGGAATGACGCTCTCTTCAAGCGTGTGGATGAGCTCGAGCTCTCCGTTCGGTCGGCGAACTGCCTCCAGAACGCTGGCATCGAGCACATCTGGCAGCTGGTCGAGAAGTCCGAGGCTGAGATGCTGAAGACCAAGAACTTCGGCCGGAAGTCCCTGAACGAAATCAAGGAGATCCTGGGTGAGCTTCAGCTCTCTCTGGGTATGAAGCTCCATAACTTCCCCAAGCGCTCCTGAGCGGTAGCGGTGGGTGAGGGCGGCTTGGCCGTCCTGCATCCAAGGAAAGAAAGCCCATGCGGCACCTCAAGTCCGGTCGTAAGTTCAACATGCCGACGTCGCACCGAAATGCGATGTTGCGCAACCTGGTCACCTCCCTGCTCGAGCATGGACAGATCGTCACCACCGTGGCCAAGGCCAAGGAGCTGCGCGGTCTGACCGAGCGGGTCCTCACCTTGGGCAAGAAGGGCGCCGCGGCCTTCAACGCCGATCCCGAAGGGGCCGGCAAGGTCAAGCGGGTCCACCACGTCCGGCAGGCCCGGCTGTGGGTGACCAACCTCGACGTGCTTCGGAAGGTGTTCAGCGAGTACGCTGCCCGCTTCGAGACGCGTCCCGGTGGTTACACCCGCGTCGTCAAGCTCGGCAACCGCATCGGGGACAACGCTCCGATGGCCAAGATCGAGCTGGTGGACTGAGCCTGGCCCGCGGCTTCGTCCGCGGGTCGGTGGTTCGCCGCTCAAAAGGCGCCCTCACCGTAAGGTGGGGCGCTTTTTGTGCTTATCGCTTCGAGAATTGGGGCGCCGGCTCCCAGCGCCCCGTCGCCGCTCAAGGCTGGCTGGCCAGGGTGCCGAGGTCTACCCAGGCGTCGTCGTTCATCACGACGTACGGGCGCTCGTCGAAGCGGAGGTTGCCGGCCCCGTCGTGGCTGATGATCTGCAGCTTCCCGATGCCCCAGCCCATCGGGCCCCGTCGGTAGTAGTGGGCCTGGAATCTATAGGGCCAGCCCGACGAGGCGCCGCGCAGCGTGAAACACTCGGGGCCGTAGCCGTTGAAGACCCCCATGTGGAGCGCCCCTCCGGAGGCGAGGGCTCTGTGGGCGAAGTAGGCCTCCTCGCCCGTCCGATCGGTGACGTGGAGGTCAACGTCGTTGGCGTCGGTCTCCCAGGTGAGCACGAAGCGGAGGGAGGGGGTGACCTCCATCTGCAGGCCGAGCTCCCCGAGGCGACGGGTGACCTCCTCCCGCCGCGCGGGCTGTTGGGCCACGAGGGCGGCGCCGAGGGTCGCGGCGTCCTCCTGAAGGACGGGGCGGATCCCGGGCTCCTGGTTCCAGCGGTGTCCCTGCCGCTGTCCGGCGATGATCACCTCGAAGGCCGCGCTGAGGTCGCCGTTCTTGGCGAGGGCCATCGCGAGCAGGTGGTGGGCGGTGGGGTGGTCCGGCCGCTGATCGAGGGCGACGCGGTAGCTGTCGACCGCTATAGGCAGAGCGGCAGGGTCGAGCAGGCCTTCGAGGCGGTTGGCGGCGGCGCGGCGGAGGTCGGCCCGGGAGGGGTAGAGGTCGATCAGCGAGCCATACGCGCGGGCGGCCTGCCGAGCCTCCCCGCTCCGTGCGTAGGCCTCCCCGAGGGCCAACAGCGCCAGCACGTCGCCGGGCGCGGAGGCGCGCCAGTCTTGTGCGAGCCCCAAGGCGCCGCGTAGATCTCCGCCGCTGAGGTGGGCCTGCACCTCGGCATACCGGCCCGTCCAGGGCGCGGCCTTGGGAGGCGGGGGCGGCGGGCGGACCCGCGCCTTGGCACCGGCGGTGGAGAGCGGGCGCGCGGCCTCCCCGGTGGGTTGGGCCACAGGATCCGCAGCGACGGCCATGCCACCGCTGGGCGCGCCTCGTCCGCCGCCGCCCGAGCCGGTCCCCAGGAGCCCGCTCACTCCATGGAGGCCCGCGACGCCGCTGGACCCGTCGTCGCTGGGGACCGCCGACTTGGCGGCTTCGGCGAGCGGCATCGCCTCGGCTTGGATCTCCAACGGGGCCGCCGCGGCCGGGCCGGAGCTCGGCGGGGCCGGGGGTGCGGCTTCCGTCACCTCCGAGTCCATCACCTCCGAGCCCATCACCGCCGAGCCCATCGCCTCCGAGCGCTCGGCGGCCTTGTTGGGGGACTCCTTCTCCTCCGCCCCGGCCGCTCCCTGGACGGGCGTCGAGGGGGCCTCGTCCTTGTCGAAGCCGGCCCAGCGGTCCTCCTCCACGTTGGCGCGTCGGTCGACCTTCCCCGTGGCTCCCGCGTCGGACAGCCCCCCTTCGTTGTCCGCGCTCCGGCTCCGGGAGGGGGCCGCGGTCGCGCGGCTCGCGGTCGTCGGCGCCTGCCAGCCCGTCCAGGCGGAGTTCCTGTCTCGGCCGTCGACGACGGACAGGCCCGACGGGGTCACGCTCACCACCGCGGCGAGGTTCTGCTGATCGATCCCGTACCGTTGGTAGTCCCACCAGGAGTCGAGCACGAGCAGCGCGGTCCACGGCGAGAGGACACGCCCTTGGAGCGCCACCTCGGTGGCCTGTTTTGCCAAGGCGGCGCGCATGTCCGGGTCCTGCGCGAAGCGGCCGTCTCGGAGCCCGACGAGGCGATCGACCCGCGCCGCGGCCACGGCACGATCGACGAGCGGGGCCTGACCGCTGGAGAAGGACCCGGTGAGGTCGACGCCACCCACGCGGATGTGCGGCGTCTGGCCGGGCAGGGCGGCCGCGTAGATCATGCGCTCGTCGCCGGGCTGCACACCATCGAAGGACTCGGGCCAGACCCAGCTCACCCCCTCGGCCTCGACCTGGATTCCGCTGCGGGTCGCGCGCTCCAGCTTCGCCACGATCTTCGGTAGGCCGAGGCTCGCGTTCAGCACCACCCCGTCGTGGGGGAGGCCGGCGGTGACGAGGCCGTCGAGACCCTCTTCGTCTACGATCCCGCCGCTCGTGAGCACGTCGAGGCGGTTCACCTCTCGCTCCCGCAGGGCGGCCACCGCGGCCTTGAGCCGCGCCGGGTCGCGCTCTCCGGCGGTAGCCACGCCGTCGGTGAGCATCAGCACGCGATCGTAGCGACTCTTGCCGTCGCGGAGGTGCTCGGAGAGCCACCCGAGGGCGCGGCCGGGATCGGAGGCGCCGAGGGGGAGGAGCTCCCGGAGCCGTTGGAGGTCGTCGTCGCCGAAGTCGCCGGCTTCGCCTTCGAAGACGGGGGTGACGTCCTGATCGAAGGCGACCACCGCGAAGGGGGTGTCCGCGCCCTCTCCGGCGGCCAGGGCCGCGGCCAGCGCTCCGAGGCGGTAGAGGTCGTCCTCGAAGTTGAGGGCCCGGCTGGCGCTGGTGTCGACCAGCACGAAGAGGGAGGGCACGGGCTCTACGGGCGCCGTCACCGGGGGGCCGACGTGAGCGACGATGAAGTCGCCCCCTCGGAGGCCTCGCCGCCGTGGCCCGGCGGGGGCGGGCAGCGTGAAGTCGCGGTCGGGGGTCCAGCGCTGCTCGTGGAGGCTGAGGGTCTCCTGGCGCTGCAGCGCGGTCCGCTCATCGGTGGCGGTGCCGATCGTGGCGGGCGCCGAGAGCAATGCGGTGATGTCGACCCGGTCGAGCGAGCCGAGGCCTTGGAGGGGGATGCGGAAGGCGGCGACGCCGCTCGGCAGCTCGGTGACGTAGGAGACCAGGATCTCGACCGTCGCTCGCGGCTGGATCGGGAAGACCCGCGCCGAGAAGAGGTTGCCGGCTTCGTTCTCGAGGAGCGCCGGGTCTTGCCGCTGGTGGAGGAAGTCCTCGTAGACCTGCTGGGCGCGTCGCCGCTCGACGATCTCCCCCTCCTGCCAATAGCCGCGCGCGTTCATCGCGAAGCGGGTGATGCTCGCCCCCTCGGGGAGCGCGATCTGAAAGCGGCCCTCGAGCACGCGGGGATCCGGGTTCTCGAAGCGGAGGTGGAGCTCGGTCCAGGCGAGCGGGTCCTCGACGACGGCGTGGGCCTCGACCTCGCGGAGGTGGAGGGCGGTGCCGTCGGAGGCGAGCAGGGCGATCGGCGGGACCGCGGCCTCCACGCGGGTCGTGGCCGGCGAGAGCTTGAAGGAGCGGCCCGGCGGGGGAGCGGCGCCCTCGGAGAGGGGCGCTGGCGCTTCGGCGCGACACGCGAGGAGCGGCAAGAGGAGGAGGGCGGAGGGGCGCATCGGGGCTCCGGATTCGGCGGCAGCCGACAACGGCGGCGCGGAGGGGTACTTACACCGCCGAACTGCTGGAGGAGACCTCCGTGATCCGCGCCCTCAGCCTCGACGCCGGCGGCACGCTGCTGCACGTCCGGGAGCCCGTCGCCCTCACCTATGCCCGCGTCGCGGCAGCCCATGGACACCCGCGCTCGGTCGAGGCGGTCCGGGCCGGCCTCCTGCGCGTCGCTGGGCAGCCCTGGGAGGGGCGCCGGTACGTAGGGGACGGCCGCTCTTTCTGGCGCGCGGTGGTCGCCGAGGCGATCGGTACGGGAGACCCTGTTGTCTTCGAGGCCTTGTACGCGCACTATACGTTGCCCGAGGCCTGGATGGTCTCCGTGCCCGCGCTGCGCCTGCTCGACGCGGCGCGGCGTCAAGGCTGGCGGACCGCCCTCGCCTCGAATTGGGACAGCCGCTTGCGCCCGCTGCTCGGCTCCCTCGATCTCCTCTCTCGTTTCGACCACGTCCACATCTCCGCGGAGGTGGAGGCCGAGAAGCCCGACCGAGCCTTCTTTCTCTCGCTCGCAGACGCGCTCGACCTGCCCCCCGAGGCCATCACCCACCTCGGTGATGAGCCGGTCGCCGACGTCGAGGGCGCGCGGGCCGCGGGGCTGCGGGCGGCGCTGTGGGCGGGCGGAGAGCCCTATCCCTCGGTAGGCCTCGAGCCCGAGCCCTGAGGGGTCGCCGGTAGCGCCGCCACCGCGCTCCACAGGGCCGCGGCTCCCTCGGCGGAGGTGATCCGGAGCAGCGCCCCGCCGGCCTCCACGGTCACGCGGGCATAGGCGGAGGCTCCGCCGATCGTCACCCGGAGGTCCTCCGCCCCCTCGAGGGAGCGCTCGGCGCGCACGCGCAGCGCGCGGGTGGAGCGGGCGACCAGGGTCGCCGCGATCGGCTGAGGATCGAGCTCCTTGCCATGGAGGAGCTGGAGCAGGACCGGCATCGTGGCGCAGGGGGAGAGGGCGTCGTCCGTCGCCTCGAGGCGGAGCTCGCCCAGGCCGAGCAGCGCGGTCACCTCGAGGGCGCTCACCGAGCCCTTGGGGCGGAGCGCCCGACGCTCACCCGTCCAGAGCCCCTCGCCCGCGAGCTCGACGACCCGCGCGGTGGCCAGCACCTGACCGCCGACGGTGGCCGACTCGACGCGGGCCGCGGTGTTGATCGTGCTCCCCACCACGCCGTACTTCTGTCGCTGATCGGAGCCGATGTTGCCGACCACCGCCTCCCCGCTGTGGAGCCCGACGCCCATCTCCAAGCGCGGCAGCCCTTGTGCGTCATTCCAGTCGTTCACCACCGCCATCTCCCGCTGCATCGACAGCGCACAGGCGACCGCCCGCCGGGCGTGATCGGCCTGGTGCAGCGGGGCGTTGAAGAGCACGAGCAGGGCGTCGCCGATGATCTCGTCGAGGGTGCCGCCGTGGGCCATCACCACGGGGATCATCCGCCCGAGGTAGTGGTTGAGCAGCGTCATCACCTGCTCGGGGGGCATTCGTTCGGCGAGGGTCGAGAAGCCCCGGAGGTCGGTCATCAGGACCGTGATCTCACGACGCTGGCCACCGAGGCGCAGGCCGTCGGGGGCGTGGAGGAGGTGGTCGACGACGTCACTCGTGAGGTACCGACCGAAGACGCTCACCACCCGGTTGCGATCAAGGGCGTTCTGCAAGGCGGCGTCCACGCGGGCGCGCACCTGCCAGGCGATCGCCGCCGCCACCCCGCCGAGCAGCAGGATGTAGGTGGTGCGCATGACATGGGTGGCCGGCGCTCGCTCGAGCTCAAGCGTCACCCCTCCGCCGGAGACCAGCCAGGCGGCGAGCGCCGCATAGGACAGGGCGCTGATCCCCCCCGAGAGCAGGCACAGGCGGGGCTCGAGCCGGAGGGTGCTCGAGGTGACGGTCACCCCATAGAGCAGGAGCTGCGGGGCGGTCAACGCGTAGGTCGGTGGGAGGAAGCTCCCGATCAGGGCGAGACCGATGGTCGGCAGCAGCGCCTCCAGCCCGATCATCATCACCCCCGGCCAGCGTCGCAGCGGGATGCCAGCGCGGGTCCGCCGCCGGATGAGCAGCCAGGCCAGGATCTCGATCGCCAGCAAGACCAGGCAGACGCTGACAAAGGCGCTGATAATGCCCGGGCGATGGGCGGTGTGGTCGAGGAACTGACTTTGAACGAACAACGCCGCGACGACCGGGACGATGCCGAGGACGATGAGCAAGGCCATCGCCGCGGCTTTCTTACCCTCCGCCTTGTCGAGCTCGGCCTGCAGCAGGCGGTCGAAGCCAAGCTGGGCAGGGTCCCTCGCGGTCACAGGGCCGGTGGCGCCCAGCCGGTGGCTGAGCTGCCGTCCTCGAAGACCCAGATGAGCTGGTCGGCCGCCACGTCGGTGAGCTCGACCGTGGCCCCGCCGGGGAAGGAGACGGTCAGGCTGTCCACCAACGCCTCGGCGCCGAGGCCGAAGTGCTGCGCGAAGCTGTCCTGGTTGCTCGTCCCCGTCCCGCCCTGAACCTGTCGAAGCTGGGCGGCCCCGGCGGCGGTGACCTCGACGATCGCCCCAATGGCGCTGCGGTTCGACAGGCCGCCCGAGCCGGCGCCGCCCACCGCGCGCACCTCCAGCCAATGATTCCCGTTGGCCTGGTGGTTCCGGTACAGGCCATAGGCGAGCATGTCCTGGTCGCCGTCCTGATCGGGGTCGGCCGCGGCGGCCCCCCAGCCGTTCTGGACGACGAGGCCGCTCTCGTAATTCCGGAGCGTGAAGACGCCCGTCCCGTCGTTCTCGTAATAGGAGCTGTCGCGAGAGGGATAGACGGCGGTGATGAAGAGGTCGAGGTCGCCGTCGTTGTCGCCGTCGAAGAGGGTGGGGTTCGAGTCGGTCTCTCGATAGACGATGCCGCGGCTCTCCGCCTCGTCGGTGAAGACCCCGTCCCCGTCGTTGATCAGCACCATCGTGCGGTCGCTGAAGGAGTAGTAGAAGGGGTGGGCGAGGTTCGCCGACACGAGGTCAAAGTCGCCGTCGTTGTCGATGTCACCCCAGGTCGAGCCGATGGTGTGGCCGTAGGCCCCGCTGTCGTTGATCCCGCGGGTGCCGCTGGACCGCCCGATGTCGGTCATCGTGCCGTCGCCGTTGTTCTCGAGCAGGAAGTTCTCGGTCAGGCGGTAGTTGCTCACGAAGACGTCGGTGTCTCCGTCCTGGTCGAAGTCGGCGGTGTTGACGCCGCGGCCGGCCTTGTTGGACTGGGGGATACCCGAGGCCAGCGTCCAGTCGGTGAAGGTGCCGTCCCCGTTGTTCTTCCAGACCTTGTCGTCGTAGAACAGGGTGTAGGCTCCGGACCCCGACGAGCACTCGTAGTTGGCGAGGTAGAGGTCGAGCAGCCCGTCGTTGTCGAGGTCGAACCAGGCGGCGCCCTCAGTGGGGGAATATTCGCCCAGGCCGTCCTCGTCGCAGTCGATCTCGGACTGGAAGTCGTTGATGCCGCTCTCGAGGGTGAGGTCGGTGAAGGTGCCGTCACAGTCGTTGTGGAGCAGGAGCTCCCCCGCCGTGGCTCCGCCGCCCTGGCCGAAGTAGTCGAGGCAGCCGTCGTTGTCGTAGTCTCCCCAGACGCCGCCGCCTGTGCCGACCCCGGCGCTGAAGGAGGAGGCGGTGACGTCGGTGAAGGTGCCGTCGCCGTTGTTCCGATAGAGGCTGGGGCCAGAGGTCATGACGTCGTCGTCGCCGTCATTGTCGTAGTCCCCCCAGGCCACTCGGCTCGACACGGACAGGGAGGCGTCGAGCTGAAAGGGCTTGTCCTCGGCCGGGATGGCCTCAGACTCGTCGTAGACGACGCCGAGGCGGATCTGCCAGGTGTAAAAGGGGCTCTGGAGGCCGCCGTAGTACACCCGCGTGTCGATGTTCGGCCAGCGGACGCCCGACCAGTAGGGCTCCGCCTCGCTGTAGAGGTTCTCCATGAGGACCTCGGGCGCGTCGGCCCCCTCTTCGCGGTGATAGGCCGCATAGACGTAGCCCGGCTGGTCGAGGTGGACCGGGCTCGGGAAGACCACCTCGGTCCAGGCGCCCTCGTCGGCGCTGGTCAGGCAGCGGGTGGCCGACACGATGGGGTTCTGCCAGTCGAAGGAGTAGGCGTTGCTGCTGAAGTCCGGGTAGAGCGAGATCGTGGCGGCGGAGGGGTCACTCTTGAGGTTCGCCCAGCGCACCTGGACGGCGACCACGGAGCCCGGGCGGGTCAGCTTGACGTTGTTGCCGGCATAGACCTCCTCGGTGTTGAGGTTGTAGGTCCCGTAGTACCCCTCCCAATTCGTGGGGAAGACGCCGTCGGCGAAGCTGAAGGTCTCGTGAGAGACGCCGTCGTAGCTCACCCACTCCACGCCGTCGGGCAGCGCGCCGCCGACCTCCTCCACGCAGGGGTCGGCGTCGGTGTCGGCGTCGGTGTCGGCGTCGGTGTCGGCGTCGGTGTCGGCGTCGGTGTCGGTGTCGGCGTCGGACTCTCCGCTCCCGTCGGTGGAGGTCGAGCTCGGGTTGGACTTGTCCCCCGAGTCGGTCTTGCAGGCGAGGGCCATGAGGGAGAGGGGGAGCAGGATGAGCGCGCGCATCGGATCTCCGGACAGGTCGGGCATCGTATCAGAGGGCGGCGGCGATGGGCAGCCGGGTTATCGCTCGGCCTCTCGGCGATGTTCGTCGGGACGGGAGGGAGGAGCGCCCCCGTGACCGAGGCCGACCGGACTGAGCCCACCTCCCGAGGGTCGGCGTGGCGCGCGGTGGCCGGCGGGGCGCTGCTCGTGCTCGTCACCGCCAGCGGCCTCCTGGTGTCGCCGGGCCTCCTCGGGAGCCCCGGCGCCGAGGTCTATGGCCACGCCTGGGTGCAGGGCTGGCACGCCGCCGCGCTCCCCGCCTGGCCCACGACGACGGAGGGGCTGCTCACCGAGGCGGGGCCCTGGGCGGTCATTGACCCCCTGCCCACCCTGTTCGCGGCGGTCCTCGGTCGGATCTTCGGAGGGATCGTCGGGTACAACGCCTGGATCCTGGTTTCGGTCTTCGGGGCCTTCCTGGGGGGCGCCTGGCTCGCCCGGCGCGAGGGGGGCTCGCCGCTGGTGGGCGGCCTGCTGTTGGGCTCCTTCCCTGCCTTTTCAGGCTCGCTCTCATCGGGGTTGACCGAGGACGGCGCCGTCGGCCTCGCCGCCGTGGCGCTCGGGCTGCTGCGCGACCGGCGGCCCGGCGCTGTGGTGCTGGGCGGCCTCGGCCTCGGTTTGCTGGCGGCCACCGGGCTCGTGCTCGCGTACTGGACGGCGCTGGTCGGCCTCCTGATGGGCCTCCACAGCGTCTTCGAGGAGCGCCGCCGGCTCTGGCCCCTGGCGATCGCCGCGGCGGCGGCCCTCGCCTCAGCCCTCCCAGTGGCCGCCCTCCAGGGGGTCCGGCTCGGCGGTGAGGGGCACCGGCTGGGCTCCGTCGTCGAGCAGGTGGAGCCCCTGTGGCGATTGAACCCCTGGCGGGGGGCCGATCTGCTCAGCTATTTCGTCCCCGGGCCGCTCGACCCCGGGCCCGCCCTGCTCCACACCCACCCGGGCTACCTCGGGCTGGCGGCGCTGGCCCTCGCCTTCGTCGGCGGGCGGAGCCGCTGGTGGCTGCCCCTCCTGCTCGCCCTGCTCCTCGCTCCGGGGCGCCGCCTCTCCTTCGGCGGGGCGCCGCTCGGCCTCGACAACCCCGCGGTGGTGCTGCTCTCCGCCCTCCCGGGCGCCGGCCTGCTCAACCACCACGGGCGGGCGCTGCTTCTCGCCGGGGTCGCCCTCTCGGTGCTCGCCGCGCGAGGCTTCGCTCGCCTCCCCAGCCGTGGGAAGGCCCTGTTCATCGGGCTGATCGGCCTGGACCTGCTGCTCGGGCGGCCGCTGCCGGTCCCGCTGCCGGTCGCCGAGGCGGCGCCGCTGGACGTGCTCTCCGCGCTGGGGTCGCTCCCGGCGGGCCCCTTGCTCGTCCTGCCCGCGGCCGGCCCGGGCATCAACTTTCAGCGCCCGCTCTTCGATCAGCCGGTCCACGGTCGGCCGCTGGTCCTGTCCCCCAACCAGCCGGGGCTCCCGCCCGCGATGATGCGGAGCCCTTCCGGCCGCTGGCTGGCGGGCCTCGCGGCGGAGGTGCCGGCGCCGCCGCCCTCCCCCTTCGAGGCGCCGCCCGGGGTCGCGGTCATGGTCGTGCGCGAGCCCTATGTGGCCCGCGTGGAGGCCGCGCTCGGGCCCCCCGACCGCCGGGGAGAGGACGCCTCGGCCTGGTCGCTCACGCCCTGAGCCCCCGCGACCTGACCCCGCGACCTGACCCCGCGACGGCTCAGGAGAGGCCCTCGGCCTGGAGGGCGGCCTGCACCGCGGGCCGCGCCGCGACGCGCTCCAGATAGGGCTGGATGTTCGGATAGGGGCTGTAGTCGATCTTCGTCCACTTGGCCCAGGAGAGGACGGTGAACATATAGGCGTCGGCCACGCTGAAGGTGTCGCCCATGAGCCACTGCTGCCCCTCGAGGCGCTGGTTGACGTAGGCGAAGCGGACCTCGAGGGCCTTGCGGGCGGCGGCGAGGTGCTCGTCATTGACGGGTCCGAACAGCGGGCTGTAGCCCTTGTGCAGCTCGGTGGAGATGTAGTTCAGCCACTCGTGGAGGCGGGCGCGGGCGAGGGTGCCGTTGGGGGGCGCGAGGCCGCGCTCGGGGACGAGATCCGCGATGTACTGCACGATGGCGGGCCCCTCGGTGAGGATCTCGCCGTTGTCGAGCACGAGGGCCGGCACCATGCCCTTCGGGTTGATGTCGAGGAAGTTTCCGCCAGAGGCCGTGACCTTCTTGCGAAGGTTGGAGCGCTCGATCTCAAAGGGGAGTCCGCTCTCGTGCAGCACGATGTGCGGGGACAGGGAGCAGGCGCTGGGCGCGTAATAGAGCTTCATGGACTCTCCGGCGGGGTGGGCAGGCGCGGCAAGATAGCCACGCGCGCGTGGGCGTCCAGGGAGCGGCGACCCTGGCGGGAGAGTCGCGGTCTCGCGCCGCCCCGCGCGCCCCTGGGCGGCCTGGTGCGACAAAAGATGACCTCGAACGTGCTCCCGCCGGGTTCTGGGAGACCTGGCACGATAGGTGCTTAAGGGAAGAGCAGGAGGTCAACACCATGCGCTCTCTCTCCCTTCTCGCCGTCCTCTCCCTCGTCCCGCTCGCGGCCTGTAGCGGCTCGGAGGACGACACCGGCTCCAAGGGCACGGGTGACGAGAACGCTTGGGCCCTCTGCACCCAGGTCGAGTCTGCGGTCGCCTTTGACGAGGTCGTCCCCTCGCTCGCCGCGAGCGCGGCTGACCTGTCCGCGGGCCTGTCCGCCGCCTACACCGCGGAGGGCGCCTGGGTCGCCGACGGCGCTGCCGCCACCGTCCAAATCGGGGTCACGCTCGGCGAGAGCGTCGTCTACGTGGACCAGGAGGTCAACACCGGCGACGGCGGCGACGGCGGCATGGAGCCGGCGATCGCCGAGGACACCTCCGGCTCGGTGGACGAGTGCCCCGACTACCTGCGGCTGAGCGGCGCCTTCACGCTGGCCACGGCGGACGGGGTGCTGAACGAGGCCTTTGACGGGGAGCTCATCCTCTACGCCCCCGGGGAGGGCTCGGTGAACGCGGAGATCCCGCTCGCCGAGGTCGGGGGCACCTGGTCGGACCCCGAATTCGACCCCGCCGACTGGGACACCATCGCGCTGCGGATCGAGGCGACCGTGCGGGCGGACGCCACCACCCACGGCAACGTGTATGTCTTCGCTACGGACACCTCGGGCGAGGGGGAGGACGGCACCGCCTCGGCCACCCAGGGCGAGCTGCTGAGCTGGCCCCTGTCTGCGGACCTGTGATGTCTGAAGACCGGTGAGGACCTCGGGCGGGCGGTCTGGGCAAACGACTTCCCACATTGTGGGAAGGGGCAACCCCGATCCCCGGCCGGCTCGCCCAACCTCGGCCTTCGTTCGTGGGCGGGTGCTTGGCACGCTTCCTGCATAGAGTGTCTGCGGCGCCGGGATGACCGGTGGCACACCGAGAGGCACCGCGGAGAGGAAATGCTCTGCGGGTCTGAGAGCCGCGAGGCCGACAGACATGTACTTTGACGTGAACCGAATCTTCGAGCAGGACCAGCGACGGCCCTCTCTCCAACCCGAAGCACAGCTCTGGCGCAACCAGTTGAGCTTCGAAGCGGGGGAGGACACGGAGCCGGCAGGCGGAGCGAACCACCCCGAGTCGTCGGAGTGACACGAACCACCTGAAGAACCCCAGCAGGACGATCAGGACCCCCTCATCGGCCCCACCCCCCCAGGGTGAAGGTCGATCCGGTCGGGGCGGGAGCGGGCAGCGATGCCCAGGACCGCGGAGGGCGCCGCGCGAGCGGCGATCTGAGAGGAGCGCAGGGGAGAGAGCCAGCAAGAAGGTCGAAACCCAAGGGAGCAAGGGACTCGCGGGGGATGGCAACATCCACCGGGTGGTCGCGACTCCTCTCTGGAGCAAGGCCCTGAGGTCGCGTGGTCATCGATGCTGAGAGGCGGGATGGACACGAACGGCGAGAGGGCAAGAGGGCCGCGGTGACGCGGTACGGCTGGAGAGCGAGGAGGAACGCTTCGAAGGGTAGACAGCTCGGGTGGAGGCGAGCGCGGAAGCGTAAACCCCCCGAACGAGCTGAACCCCAGGATCGGCAGCAGGGCGCAACAAACCTGCGACTGAGATGCGGATGAAGCCGCTGAAGCCGTGAGAAACGGCAAGAGCGGATCGCGTGGATGGGCTGGTATCCCATTCACCCAGGCGGTCGGACTTCGGAAGGAGTCACGAGCCCGGAGGGACGCAGATCAGGGAGTCGATGGAGGGGATCTTTGGAAAACCCCAAGAGAGGCAGTCCGAAAGAGCGCTGTTGAGCGTCACCCTCACCGACGGGGGAGGTAGACACACGACAGGGCAGGGACGGACCGTAGGATTCGAGAGTGGTTCTTGGGTGAGCTCCGCGAGGAGTAAGCCGAACGAACCGATGTCTCTGAAGGAGGAGCGAAGGCCAGGAAGGTCGAACGAAAGGACGACCCGACACCCCTGGTGCTCGAGAAGGGAGGAACCTCGTAGACCCGCAGCGTAAAACCCTGCAAGGTCAAGGAGGACGGCTGGAAAGACCAACGACCAGCGACCCGGAACGAGTGGGAAGACCCAGGCTGCGCCGCAACGCAGGCTGAGTGAACCCAGGACCTTGAAGACCCCGCTGACCCCACGAGAGGCAAGACAAGCGACAACGCGCAGGGCAACCTGAGCCGCGCCCGCCGTCTCCCCGAGTCCCCGCGCACACCTCTGCAGGGGAACCCACCGCCACCCGACGCCAAGAGACCCTCCAACGTAAGTTGGAGGGTTTTTTCTGTTGGGTCAGGGCTCGGTCGGCAGCTCAGGGCTCGGTCGGCAGGGCGCTCCCGAGCTTCGCGGCCAGGGCCACGAGCTCGGCCGGTCCGGCACAGCCGAGGTTCTCTCGACCGATCCGTCCAGCCCGCAGGCGGATGAGGTGGCTCCCCGCCGCGTGCTCTGCGGCGGCCCGCCCGTAACCCTCCTCGCCCACGGCCTCGATCAGCCGGGCGTTCTCGGCGTCGAGCTGGGCGGCGAGCTCTGGGATCTGTCCGCGCAGCGCCGTCGCCCAACGCGCGACGCGGTCGAGGTAGTCGCCGCTGTGCTCCGGGTCCCGGGCCTTGGCGATCCGCTTCTGGAGCTGCTCCCAGGTCATCGCACCCCAGCGCTGCTGGCGGAGCACGGGCTCCTCCCAGGCCCGCCGCGCGCGCGCCCAGTGGTCCTCCCGCGCGGGGACCGAGACGATCCGCCCCTCGGGCAGCACCAGCGCGGTGAGGCGGAGGCCATGGCAGGCGCCGGTGTCGAGGCCGTAGACCTTCCCGTCCCGCACCAGTGGCTGCGCGCCCATGACGGCGTGGCCGAAGACGACGGGCTTGTCGTCGGTGTAGGCCTCGTGCCAGGGGCGGTCGCCGTAACGCTCGCGCAGGCGGCCCTCGCCCGAGGTCGTCCCGGAGCGCACCTCCTCGGGCACCTCCGCGAGCGGGACCCCCGGGTAGAGGCCCCAGTGGACCACGCGCACCTGCTCATCTTCGTAGTGGTAGGGCAGCGTGGCCATCCAGGCGACGGCGTCGGCGTAGGCCTCCCCCATCTGCAGGCGGGTGATCTGCTGGCTGTAGGACAGGACCCCGCGGACATGCTTGCGCTCGTGGTTTCCCATGAGCGCGGTGCTGTTCGGGCGGGTCTGGAACAGGCGGACCACGGCGGTGGGCTCGGGGCCGCGGTCGACAAGGTCGCCGACGCTCACGAGGTGGTCCTCGGGCTGGAGCTCGACGGCGGTGAGGAGGGCCTCGAGCTCGGCGTAGCAGCCGTGGATGTCACCGATGAGGATGGTGCGGGGGGCGTGGGCGGTCATGGGGGGCTCCGTCGGGTGGGGTGCTGACGCGGTTGGGGCCCCCAAGCTACGGTGGAGGCTCCCTGCGCACGGTGGACCTATCGATGAGCCCCGCGGACCCGCACGGACAGAATTCCGGACAGCCGGACTGGGGCACCCTGCTCGACGCCCTGGTGGCCGAGCACGGCAGCCTCGCGACCCTGGCCCAGCGCCTCGTGGAGGGTGGGGTCGACCAGGACGTCACCAGCGCCGAGCGGGGCCTCCGCCGCCTCCGCGGCCGCGGCCCGAGCCCCGGCGGCGTCTGGGGAGAGCGCCTGCTGCGGACCTTTGGGCTCCCCGCGGAGATCACCGAGCGGCTGCGCTTCATGGGCAGCTACCACTCCCGCTTCGAAGACCTGCCGGTCCCGCTCGCCGCCGACCTCGTCGCCCTCTGGGACCGGCCCCCGCAGCGAGAGAGCCGGGCGGGGCGGGTCTGGCTGGCCCTGGCCGGCGCCCACCTCGCCCTGCGCCGCCGCGACCCGGAGTCCGCCCGTCGCTCGCTGGAGCGCGCCCGCAGCGCCGACAGCCCTGACCTGCGCGCCCGCGTCGAGGGGGCGCTCGGCCTCGCCCTCCTCGAGAGCCAGGCGGCGCCGGGCGTGGCCCCTCCCTCCCTCGCCCGGGTGCCGGACTGTCTCGCCCAGCTGGAGGGAGACGACGCCGACTGCCTCCGCGCCCGCTATGTCGGTCAGCTCGCTTGGACCGCCTTCCGCGCCGGAGATCTGGACGGAGCGGAGCGCCTCTTCCGGGGCCTCCCCGCCCGCGCCGACACCCACCCTTTCGCCGCCTCTCGCCGGGCCAACGGCCTCGCTTACTCGCTTCACCGGCGAGGCCTGGCCTCGGAGGCGCTCCACTTCGCTCAAGAGGCGGTGCGGACCGCCGGCGATGGGGGCCACGTCCGGCTCCGCGCCATGGGCCTGTTGATGGTGGCCCGCGTCTCTCCGGACGAGCGCGAGCGCGCGGAGGCCCGCCAGCGCGCGCTCCGGATCGGCCTCGCCCTCGAGGACGCGGTGCTGGTGCACCGAGCAGGCGGCCGGATTGAGTAGTCCGCTTCCCACATTGTGGGAAGGGGTAACCCCGATCCCCGGTCCCCTTGGCCATCCTCGGCGTCGGCGCGTGGGCATGGGCTTGGCACGCTTCCTGCATAGAGTGTCTGCGGCGCCGGGATGACCGGTGGCACACCGAGAGGCACCGCAGAGAGGAAATGCTCTGCGGGTCTGAGAGCCGCGAGGCCGACAGACAAGAACTTTGACGTGAACCGAATCTTCGAGCAGGACCGGTGACGGCCCTCTCTCCAACCCGAAGCACAGCTCTGGCGCAACCAGTTGAGCTTCGAAGCGGGGGAGGACACGGAGCCGGCAGGCGGAGCGAACCACCCCGAGTCGTCGGAGTGAATCGAGCCGACTGAAGAACCCAGCAGGACGATCAGGACCCCCTCATCGGCCCCACCCCCACAGGGTGAAGGTCGATCCGGTCGGGGCGGGAGCGGGCAGCGATGCCCAGGACCGCGGAGGGCGCCGCGCGAGCGGCGATCTGAGAGGAGCGCGGGGGAGAGAGCCAGCGCGAAGAGAGAAACCCAAGGGAGCAAGGGACTCGCGGGGGATGGCAACATCCACCGGGTGGTCTCGACTCCTCTCCGGAGCAAGGCCCTGAGGTCGCGTGGACATCGATGCTGAGAGGCGGGATGGACACGAACGGCGAGAGGGCAAGAGGGCCGCGGTGACGCGGTACGGCTGGAGAGCGAGGAGGAAAGCTTCGAAGGGTAGACAGCTCGGGTGGAGGCGAGCGCGGAAGCGTAAACCCCCCGAACGAGCTGAACCCCAGGATCGGCAGCAGGGCGCAACAAACCTGCGACTGAGATGCGGATGAAGCCGCTGAAGCCGTGAGAAACGGCAAGAGCGGATCGCGTGGATGGGCTGGTATCCCATTCACCCAGGCGGTCGGACTTCGCGAGGAGTCACGAGCCCGGAGGGACGCAGATCAGGGAGTCGATGGAGGGGATCTTTGGAAAACCCCAAGAGAGGCAGTCCGAAAGAGCGCTGTTGAGCGTCACCCTCACCGACGGGGGAGGAAGACACACGACAGGGCAGGGACGGACCGTAGGATTCGAGAGTGGTTCTTGGGTGAGCTCCGCGAGGAGTGAGCCGAACGAACCGATGTCTCTGAAGGAGGAGCGAAGGCCAGGAAGGTCGAACGAAAGGACGACCCGACACCCCTGGTGCTCGAGAAGGGAGGAACCTCGTAGACCCGCAGCATAAAAC
>JBIJDH010000034.1:0-57933 GCA_044344255.1 Myxococcota bacterium | reverse complement strand
GGTCTGGCAGGTTGTCGAAGTGCTCCAGCAGCGTCGCCATGGCGACCTCCGAGGCCGCGGCAGATGCCCGGCGGTAAGAGATCAACACATGCTAACCTCTTGCCCCGTCAAGATGCGATTGCCCTGTTCGGACCCCCCCCGTACTCGTCCACCATGTTGAAGACAATGCCAAGGAACTTGGTTGATTTGTACGGGCGAGGGTAACGGGCGTACTCGTGCATCCCCGCGAAGTCGGTGTCGAACTCGATCATTTTCTGCTTGATCAAGGAAATGCCAACCGTTGAAAGGAAGTCAGGAATTGCCGGTACCAAGTAGTGGTCGCTGGCAAGGAATGCGTTTTGTGTCACGAGGTTTACGTTGGGAGGGCAATCGATGATGATGTGGGTGTAGTTGTCTCGCACCCCATCCAAAGCGTTCGCCAAGACTCGGAGCTTATCGAGCTCGTAAGACGTCTCCTGCCGGTGATCAGTACCGCTCTTCCGAGTCCGGGCGAGCTGCAGGTCGAGGAGAATCAGCTCCTGATGAGACAAGAGAATATCTACGTCGCTCCACACCATTCCTGGCGAGGCCGCGACGGAACCCTTGACAATTAACTTGTCAAGAGCGGGGGCTGCCCCCAGGAAGTAGCCATCGAAGAGGTTCTTCAGAGTTGGAACGCCATCCTGGTACACCCGCTTGACGTAGCCCTCGACTCCGAGAGCGAGGTAGGAGAGGTTGCATTGCGGGTCGAGATCGACGAGCAGGACTTTCGCGGTGGGAACGGCGAGCCGGATCCCTACGCCGATATGAAGGGTGGACGTGGTCTTGCCGACGCCGCCCTTCCAGTTGATCATGCTGATTACGTGGGGCAAGGTCACTCCAGGGAGCGAATCTGGTACCGCGTCGGGACCTCAAGGTCAACGCCAGAAGCCCATCATTGCCGCTGACTCTGCGCGACGACGACGTGCCGCTGCACTCCACCCCATCAACTACCCCACCGCGACCTTCGGCACCGTTCGTCCGGGCCCCGTCGACCTCGGTGTCGGGTGCAGCCGCAGCGGCCGGGAAAGGGGCGAACGCGGCCCGTGGCTGGGTGCCTCGCCATTGTGACGTCGCCGACGATCAGGCCGTCGCCGGTAGCGACCTGATGATTCTCGCGTCCGTGAAGAACTTTCGAATCTCGGCCTCTTCGTTCGGGAAAGCCCGGATGAGGGTTGCCAGGTAGTCCGTGAAAAATGCCTCCATGTCGGAATCGGTGGTGTCGTCGGACTTGCCGAGCACCTTCCTCACTTGAAACCGAGTAAGTAGGCCGTGCGACAGTGCCACCTCCCGAATCGTCGTGTCCAAGCCGTCGATCGACGCCGAGCCTAGGGTTCGGCTGATGCCGTGAAGAATCTCCTCCGACGCTTGCCCATCGACGACATTCTCCAGCAGCGCCCTGACCTGCGACACCTGCCCAAAGGCACGGTCTCGGAAGCGGAGCCGGAAGGCCAGTACCGGACTCTCCTGCGACAACACCGACAGCGAAAGTTCGTACTTCTCCGCGAGGCCGTCGAGATCAGGAAGCAGCCCCTCGAAGCCTTCAACTGCAGAGAGCCACGCTGCCCGGTGCTCTGCCGGGAACCGGTCAACGAGTCGTCCGACGTATCGGAGCGTCACGAAACGGTGTCGCACCTCAAGAAGGATAGCGAGAACCTCTCCGAGTGCTGCGCGACGAGCGCGACGCCGCACCATCACGTCAGACACCGCCGTCAGCCACCAGCCGGCGCCCGCAGCGATGAGCGTGAAGACGCCCGTCACAACCTGTGCTGCAATTTCATTGCTCATCCGCCAGATCTATCAGGTGGCGCAGCCCGATGCTACCTATGCGCAGATCCTGCTCAGCCGCGGCAACAACGCCGCCCGCTCCATCTTGGATGAGTACAGCGGCATCATCGTGGCCGACAGCTACGGCGTCTACGGTGCGCTTGAGCGGGAGCGCGGCCGCCCCTCGGCAGCGAGCAAGTCCCCCTCGTCGTGCCTCCGGGCGCCCCCGTCAAGCTCGAAGCCGCTCGGGAGGCACGGGCCCGTCGCCGCCAGGGAAGCCGCCAGCGGACACCCGCATATGCCCGAGACACCGACGCCCCCTCCTCGCCCACAGAACACTGATTCGTTACACCCTTGACCCCCGAGTCTGGATCACGCTGGGCCAGTACACCCCGTGGAGTCTGTTGGATGTTGACCGCCGTACACGAAGCTGGCCATGTGGTCGTTGCCTATTGCCTGCGCAAGAGTGTTGTCTTTGCGCGGATCGGGAAGGACCGCGACACCGGCGAGATGTCGTGTGAATGGCGAGATGGGGATGGCTGGACGGCGGAGAAGCTTCGTGCTGAGGTGTCGATTGCGTCAGGCGGTGAGGTCGCCGAGATGACTTGGCACATCAAGGGCGGGCGCATGGAGGAGGCCCGCTTGGTTTCGCTCGATGGCTCGAACATAGGAGATCGTCTCAAAGCGAAGGTTGCTGCCGGCGTAGTGGGAAAGCAGCTGTCGATTGACCGTGACGAGGTGTTCTCGGCAGCGCAGACCCTTGCTGTCGAACTACTCAGGGACCACTGGTCAGTGGTGCTCGCAGTGGCGAATGCCCTAAACCGGGATGGGGCTCTGAGCGCGGACGAGTTGTACTCGTTCCTCGAGATTGCGCCGCAGGGGTCATGTGCGTACCAAGCGACCACGGGGCTTTGTGGCATTTGCTCGGCGGTCTCGACCGCCAGCTAGGACCGCGGAGGCGCCGGCCGGGCAAGAACGTCCCGCATCCCGGCCAAGGTCTGCCTTGGCGAACAGTCCGGCGTTCGGTTCAAAGCGCGCGCGGATCCGCGTCTCCCGCCAGTTTCGGTGGGTCGCCGCCGACCGCGTTGTCCCGACCGCGGCGAACAGCCGGCGGAGCGTACTCACTGAAACCCGGTCGTTGGCAACGACGCGGGTCCTGACGGCAGCGTCGAGGATCAGGTCGACCGGGGCCGATGGGTTCTCGCGACGCATCTGGAGGAGCGGCACGCGCTGTTCGGCCGTGAGCTGGGTCGCGAAGCCCCTCTTGCGGTATCCACGCGGTCATCGCATCTCCCGCCGCGGCCGTCACCGGGTGACGGAGCGTTTACCCGGGGAGAGCCCCTTCTCGGGCGAGGCGCCGTGGCCGGTCAATGAACCCCGGAGGCACTCTCCGCCCTGCTGTGTGATCACAGGGCCCGGAGGTACCCATGCCCGCTCTATCCCTGCCCCGCAAGATCGCAGACGCCGCCGACGCCACCCGCTGCCTGGACGCCCTCGCCGAGAGCGGCCAGTCCCCGAGCGCCTGGGCCCGGGCGCACCGGGTCAACCCGCGCTTGTTGGAGGTCTGGCGACGCCGGCTTCAGCCGGACCTCGCCCCTCGGGGGCCGTGCGTTCAGCTGATCGAGCTGCTCCCCCCCCGCGCCGGTCGGCCCACGCCCCTTCCGGGTTCACGTCGGGGACGTCCTTGTTGAGGTCGAGCCGGGCTTCGACAGCGATGCGCTCGCCGGCCTCATCGGCGTGTTGCGCGCATGTTGAGCCTGCCTTCGTCCGTACGCATCTTCCTGGCGGTCGAGCAGGTCGACATGCGCTGCTCCTTCACCGCTCGGCAGAAATGGGCCGGTTGTGCTCGCCAGAAGTGGGCCCCCCGGGGGCCCCCAGCGGCTCCCGGGGCCTCGCCAAAGATGCCGCGGCCCGAGACTGAGAAGGTGGGGCTGACCTGAGGCGAGGGATAAGGCGGGCTCTGACGCGGGGCCCGTGGTGAGGAACCCTGCGTACGGCAGCTTCTTCAATCTTCACGGCTCCATCAGCCGATCCGCCATCAACCTCCGGGCGAGCCGCTCCGGCAGGCAGGGCTGGAACTTGCTCATCGGCCCCCGCGCGACCCCCTCCACCAGCGCCTCGGCCTCCTCCCAGGTAGGCACCAGCCCGCGGATGGCGCCGCGCACGGCCACGTCGCTGCGGGCAGCCTCGTCGGCGATGGTGATGGAGAGGTTGTTGGCGCTCACCCGGTCCCCGAGCTCCCGGCGGAGGAGGGCTGCCCGGAGGTTGTTCGCCTTGCCGCCTGCGAAGGTCCACCACCGCAGGTTCTTGCCCTCGGCGACCAAGGGGGACTCCTCGTCGCGAAGCGCCTCATGAGTCTCTCGCTCCTCCATGAGCGCGGCTCGGGCGCGGCGGCTCCACTCCGCCGGGATATCGTCGCCCACGAGCACGTCGCGGATACCCTCACAGAGAGGACGGGACAGCAGCCGGGGCTGACCCAACCAGCGGGGTGCCGCACCTGTGGGCGCAGGGCGCACGCTGGCCGTGCCCTTCGACCACACCACCTGCTCCAGCGCCCAGGCCCGGCCGCCGAGGACGAATGTGGCGCCGGGCTTGTCATCCCCGAGGAGGAACCAGGCGTCGATGGTGCCGATCTCCTCGGCCCCGTGCCATACGGTGAGGACCGAGGGTGCGGAGAAGACGGCGTAGAGCTCTAAGAAGTTCCGCCGACCGTAGCGTCGCTCGCCCTCCGCTCCGAGAAGGAGACGGCCGTCCGCCTCCGTGAGGATGTCGGCCGCGAGCATGTGCGCCGCGAGCGCCGCGCCGTCTTGGGGGTCCAAGTCGCGGAAGGGTGCCGCGCCGCGGAGGGTGTGGAGCGCCGCATCCAGATTGAGGCCCTGGGCGCCGGCGGCCAGGGCGAGGAGCTGGTGCGCCAGGACATGCGCGGCGCGGCGGCTCGGGGCGGCGGGCTCGACGAAGCCCTGGCGCCAGCAGTGGAGGAGCCCGGCGGCCTGGAGGAGGCCCTCGTCGCTCGTGGTGAGGAAGGTGCAGTTCGGCCGAGTGTCGGCGCGGCGCCCGGTGCGGCCCATGCGCTGTAGGAAGCTTGACACCGTGGACGGGGCGTCGATCTGGTAGACGTGGTCGAGGTCACCCACGTCGAGGCCGAGTTCGAGGGAGGAGGTGGCCACGATGACGCAGTCCCGCTCCTCGGCGAAAGCGCGCTCGGCGGCGGCCCGCTGGGAGAGGGAGAGGGAGGAGTGGGAGAGGAAGGTGTGGATCCCCTTCGCGCTCAGCAGCGAGCCGAGCGCCTCGACGCGGCGGCGGCTGTCCACGAAGACGAGGCGGCGACGTCCGGGGTGCAGGCGCTCGATGATCGAGGCGGCGCCTTCCAGGCTGCCCACATGGTCGAGCACCACCTCGGCGGTCTTCCGCGCGCCGCCGGGATCGATGACCCTGCGCCGGCGGGCGCTGGAGCCGCTGAGCCAGTCGGCGATCTCCGCGGGATCGCCTACGGTCGCCGAGAGGCCGATGCGCTGGATGTCGCGGCCGGCGAGGTGGGCGATGCGCTCCAGGAGAGCCATCAGGTGGGCGCCCCGGTCGTCGGCGGCGAAGGCATGCACCTCGTCGATGATGACGACCTGCACCTGGGAGAGGAGCTGCCGCCCGGGGAGGCGCGTCGACATCAGGAGCGCCTCCAGGGACTCTGGGGTGGTGGCGAGCAGGTCGGCGGGCTCGCGGACGAAGCGCCGCCGCGCAGCGTCGGTCACGTCGCCGTGCCACTTCGCGGCCCTCCTCCCGAGCAAAGAGGCGAGCTCCTGGAGCCGGGCCTCCTGGTTGTTGAGGAGGGCGCGGATGGGGGCCACGTAGAGGGCGGAGGTGGGGGCCCAGCGCCCCTCGTGCATGGCGGACAGGACGGGGAAGAGGGCCGCCTCCGTCTTTCCGCCGGCGGTGGGAGCGAGGACTACGCAGTTGTCGCCGTCGAGCACCCCAGCGATGGTCTGCTCCTGGACCGGCCGGAGCTGGGCCCAGCCGAGGCCGCTGACGATCTGCGACTGCAGGGCCGGGCTGAGGCGGCCGAAGCTCACGGGAGGTCGAGGGCGTCGAGGGCGTCGGTGCCCGTACGCTCGGCGCCGGAGAGCTCAGCCCCGTCGCGCTCGGCGCGCTGCTGCTCGGCTTCGGCGGCGGCCACATCCTCCGCCCGAAGGGACAAGGAGCCGCCGGTGAGGGGGTCGAAGGTAGGGTGCTCGTCCACCCGGTCGAGCACGCCGCTCACGAGCTTACGAACGAAGACGCGAGGCACCACGCCGACGGCGCGCCCGAGGGGACCCATCACCTCGGCGGCGAGACGGGCGAGGACGGCGTCGGTCACCCGCTCGTGTACCCGATCGGGGTGGGAGGCCGGGTACAGGGCGCGGACCCGCTGGCCGAGCGAGAGGAGGCGGGCCTCATCGAAGGGCAACAAGCGGACCTGTGGGGCGCGGGCGGAGTCGAAGGCGGGGTCGGGGCCGAAGTCGGTGAACAGCCGCTGCGCCAGGGGGGGCAGCGAACGCACGCCGCGCGGGCCCTCGAAGAAGGCGGGCGTCCCCGTGATGAGCAGGTAGAGGCCGGGGTAGGCGTTGGCGCTGAGCTCGTCGATGAGCTTGCGCAGGGTGTCGAGGCTCTTCTCGCGGGGCTCGGAGCGGAGGCGCTGCAACGTCTCCACTTCGTCGAGCACGAGCATGAGGCCCGGCCGACCGGTCTGCTGGAGGAGGATGAGCAGGGCCTGGAGGGCGGAGAGGGCCCCCGTGTGGTCGATGCTGCCCCGGAGGCCGGCCCCGCGGACGGCCGTGGCGCCCACCTGGGGGCTGGCCATGAGCCAGCTCAGGAGGGCCTCGACCGCCGCGTGGTCCTCGGCCAGCATGGCGCGGTAGCAGGCCCGGAGCGCGGCGCCGAAGGCAGGCCAGCGCTGGTGGATGGCGGCGAGGCGCTGCTCGAGGAGGCGCTCCACTGCGAGGCCGAGTCGGTCGGGATCGTCGGCGGGGGCGCCGGCGGCGAGGGCGGCGTCCTCGAGGGAGAGCAGCCAGCCCTGCACGATGGCGCGGAAGGCGCCGGTCTCCCAGTCCCGGGTGCGCAGCGCGGCCGCGGCGCGGCGGTAGACCGTCTCGAGCTGGTAGAGGGGCATGTCGACTTGCCCCATCTGCACCTCCGCCACCGCGAAGCCGGCGGCGAGGGCCCGCTGCTGGAACCAGCGGGCCATGAAGCTCTTGCCCGCGCCGTACTCGCCGCGGATGGCCTTGAACTGGGCCCCACCCCGGGCCACACGGGCGAGCTCCTCGTCGAGGGCGCCGGAGAAGCGCTCCGTGCCGACGGCGACGAGGTCGAGCCCCCGGCGGGGCACGGAGCCGTTGCGCAGGGCGTGGATGAGCTCATCTCGGACGAGGCGGCTGGGGCCGCGGGGGGTGGGGTCGGTCATCGGAGCTCGTACTCCTCGCAGAGGGCGCCGAGGTGGAGGCGGAGGACCCGGGCGCCGAGGTCGAGCTCGAGGAGGGGGAGGCCGCCGTCGGAGAGCAGGCCGCTCGCCTCTCGCACTCGACGCTCCACCCGGCGCCAGGGCTCGCCGAGGGCCTGGGCGAGAGCGTCGCAACCCTCCATGGGTGGGTCCTTGCGGAGAAGGCGGTCGACCAGGAGGATGGCGTCCTCCCGCTGGGCCGCGGGGCGGCCATGGCAGACCTCGGCGAAGCGCGGGCTTGCCTTGAGGTGGGCGGCCAGGGGGTGGAGGCCCTGGGCGACAGCCATAGGCGGAGAGGGTTGCGGGGGCGGCGTCCCGAACAGGCCCACCTGCAGGCTCGGGGAGGAAGGGCCTGTGGGAGAGGCCGCGGCCGCGACCTGGACGGGGGCCTTGAGCTGCCAGAAGGCGGGGGGCGGGTCGCTGGCCACGGCGAGCTTGGGGTCGTTCTGCCGATGGGCGGCCCGCTCGGGCGCGAGGAGGGCCACGGGGGTGACCACCTCGGCGAGGCTGAGCCCGCCGTGGGCGCCGCCGCTGCCCTGTCCCCAGGCGAGGGTCTCATCGACCAGGGCGGCGACGCCGTTGGCGCGCCAACAGCCTTCGGGGAGACGCAGCTCTTCGTCGCGGAGCGCCTCGCCGCGGGCGACGGTGCGATAGCGGCGACCCCCGCCCTCGGCGAGGCGGCCGAGGCTCTGGCGGGGGTAGACGTGGCCGTGATCGGAGACCAGGAGCACACAGCGCCCGGCGCGCTCGGCCTCGTCGAGGAGGGCGCGCAGCACGGGCACCGACCGAGGCGTGCTCCAGTCGACCCGAACCTGCCCGCTGCCCCCGAGCTGCTCGTCCACGACGTTGACGACGGCGGCCACGAGGCGGAGGTCGCTGCGGCGGAGGGCCTGGGTGAGCTCGGGGGATAGGGCCGCGTCGTCGCCGACACCGGCGCGGAGGAAGAGGGGTGGGGGCTCTCCCTCGGCGCCGAGCTCGGCTACCGCGGGGTTGCTGCGCCAGCGTTCGAGGTCGCGGCTCTCCGGCTCGTCGCCGAAGCGGGCCTGGAGCTTCCCGGCGAAGAAGGCGGCGCGGCTCGTGGCGGTGAGGGTGGGCAGGGCGGCCAGGGCAGGGAGCCAACCGGGCGGTTGCCGTTCCGGGCGCCAGCTGACCCGGCCCCAGCCATCGAGGCCGGTCAGCAGGGATCGGCAGACCGGGGCGCTCATCCCGTCCATGAGCAACACGAGCAGGCGGCGGGAGGGTCGGTCGGCGAGGAAGGGCGCCACGAGGCTTCGGGTGAGGGTTGCCACGCTGCCGACGCCGTCGGAGGGCTCCCCCAGGGGGAGTCGGACGAGGGCCTCTGCGAAGATGCGGTCCAGCGCACGACGGTGTGCGTCTACCCGCTCGACGAGGGTAAGGGCGGCGGCTCCGAGGGGATCGGCGGGGCGGGCGTGGTCGCGGAGGGCTTGGCGGGCGAGGTCCACCCAGGCCCCCTCGTCGTGGTACCAGCGGGCGAGGGCGCCGACGGTACCGAGCCGGCGGGCCTCGGGCGCCCCCTCCAGGAGCCAGAGGGTGAGCCGGGCCGAGGCTTGGCGGAGGGCGCTTCGGTCGGCGGCGCCGGCCTGGTGGCGGTCGCCCTCGTGGAGGTCCAGGCGGCCCACCACTCGGATGGCCTGGCGCACGAGCTCCGGGCTCGGGGCGAGCGCGCAGGCCTGTAGGAGGGCCGCGAGCTCGGCGTCCAGGGCCCGCGCGGCGCAGGGCAGGAAGGGGCTCGCGCGCTGGGCCTCTTCCTGGTGCGCCACCCCCTCGGCGAGGCGGAGGACGGCCTCCTTCGCGCTGCCCGGAAGGGCGGAGAGCAGCTCGGGGAGCTGGCCGAGGAGGGGGCCACAGACGGCGGGATCGGTGAGTCGGGCGTCAGCGCCCGGGGCGTAGCCGAGGGCCCCTTGCAGGCGGGCCTCCGCCGTCCGCGGGTCCGGGGCGAGGCGGGCGCCGTGGAGGAGGAGGACGAAGGCCAGGGCCTCTGCGCCGTGACCGCTGCTCCAGGCCCGCCACAGGAGCCCCGCCGGGGGCCCGCCGAAGAGCCGCTCGACTGCAAGGCCGAGCTCCTGCTGGAGGCTCGGCCACTGCTGGAGCAGGTCGCGGGCGCGGAGGGGGCGCTCCACCGCCGCGACAGCGAGGCCCTTCAGGCCCTGGCTGACCTGTAGGCCGAGCCAGCTCTCGAGAACCTGTCGCCAAGCCTCATCGAGCTGGAGCAGGGTACCGCCGATCGGCCGCAGCCCGGGCACCTGTGCCTCGAGCAACACGGTGGCGAGGGGGGAGGTGAGGAGGGCGGTCGCCACCTCCTGGGCACCGAACATCTGGGCGAGGCGGGCGCGACGGTGCACATGCTGCACCCGGCCGCGGGCGACGCGGGGCTCGATGTCGACCGGCAGGCGCAGGTCCTCGTCGAGGAGGAGGCAGAGGGCGCTGTCCTCCTCCACTCGGACCAGCGCCTCCCGCAGGCCGAGCTCGCCCTTTACGGGGAGCACGCTCCACTCGTGGCCATCCACGGGCAGGGTGGCCCCCTCCTCTGGCAGGTCGGGGAAGTGGCCCAGGATCAGCACCGGGCGTTCGTCATCGGCCCGTCGGGCGTCGCGGAGCTGAGCGAGGAGATCGCCCACAGTGAGGCGCGGGATCATCGGCGAATCACCGCGCGGAGGCTCATCGAGCCCCCCTTGGCCAGAGCCTCGGAGAGCACCATGCGAAGATGGCCCATCACGGCGTCCACCTCATCGGCCCCGAAGTAGAGGGCGGGGATGTCCACCGAGACCTCCGCTCCCGGCGCAGGCGCGGGGACGGGCCCGAGGGGGCCGCCCTGGATGACGAGGCCTGGCCGCTGCCGGGGCACTTGCGGGGGCGGCGCGCGGAGGTCTGCCGGGGTGGGAGGGGCGACCGGCGGAGTGGAGAGCTGGTGGACCTGTGTGAGCAGCAGAACCGCGCGGGTGACGAGCTCACGGAGCCCGGCTTCCAAGGGGGAGCTGAGCTCGTCCGCCTTGAGCAGGGCGCGGGCCTCGGCCCACAGGTCGCTCGCGCGGGTGGCGACGGGGCCGGCGGCGCGGTGGGCTCCCAGGAGCTCGAGGGTGGACCAGCCGTGGTCGGCGAGGCTTCGGCTCACCTCCACCGCGCTCCGGAAGGCCGCGCCCACCGCGGTCGCGCTGGTGCCGTCCGGGGCGGCCGCCAGCGCCTCCACCCGGGCCGTCGGGTCCGGGGCGTCGAGGGCGGCGATCCACATGGCCAGCGCCGCCGCCGTCTGGTCCCGTGGCCCCGCCTCACCCTCCAGGGCCGCCGTCCGGCTGGCGAGGAGGGCGGGGATCTGTCGCGCGGCGGCGGCCCGAGGTTCGGCCTTGATCCGCTCGAAGGCGCGGTCGAGATCGGTGAGGCTGCGGAGGTTGAGCACGGCGGAGCTGATCTTCTGGTTGAGCGTCAGCGCCCGGTTGGTGGCGAGGGTGAAGGCCGCCTCACTGGGGAGGTCGGGGGCCTCGAAGCGGAGATTGTCCGGGAGACGGGCGTTCGGGGGCCACTCGAACGGGCGGCTGCCGAGGGTGGGCACCCGCCGCACCCGCGCCGCCCAGAGCCAGGAAATCAGGGCCAGGAGCTCGTCGGTGAGCCCCTGCTGCCCCTGGGGATCGAGGGCCCGGTGCAGGTCGGCGGGGGTGGGGGACTCGACCTTCGCCTGCCCGAGGTTGGCGCTCACGCGGTCGAAAAGGCTGTCGCTCCGCTGCAAACGGCTGCCGGCGAGGGTGACGAGGCGCAGGGGCACGGCGAGCTCGGCGGCGAGGGCGCGGTCGTCGGGGACGAGCTCGATGACGCCGCCCTCCCCCTCCATCACCGGCTGGAGCAGCGCGCGGAGCTTCCCGACGCGCGGGGCCCGGGGTGGGGCGCCGAGCTCGGGGTGGGCCGGGAAGCGGAAGCGCAACGCCGCCTCGCCGAGCGCGGCCAGGGCCTCCGCGAGGTCGGCTCCCTTGGCCAGCGGCAGCTCGCGCTGGTCCCAGAGCGCGATGGCGTGGTGGGGGGCGCGTCGGTTGAGGTCGAGCTGGGTGTCGGTTTCGCTCACCCGCAGCAGGCCGTAGGCCTTGTTGAGCGCCTCTTTCAGGCTGGCTGTCCGGCGGGTGAGGAGGCTCTCGAGCTCCTGGCGGGCCTGGCCGTGCTTGTCCATCGGCAGGTCGACGAGGTAGCGCCCGGCGTCTCCTTCGGTGAGGATGGCCTGCAGGCGCACGTACTCACCGAGCTCCTCCTGGGTGGCGGGAGCGAAGAAGGTGGGGAGCCAGGCCACGCAACACACCGCCTCCCCGTGGTCGAAGAGGGCGCGCAGGCGGTCCTCGTCCTCCTTCGGCCCGTAGCCGGGGTCGTCGAAGGGGTAGTCCACCACCACCTGCCAGAAGACCTGGCTCGGGCAGCGGAGCTCGTCGGCGGAGGCCTCCCGCACGTTGCAGAAGCGCACGAGGCCCGGTCGCTCGATGTGGTGGAGCGCGAGCTTGTGCGGCACCGCCCCGTCGGCCCGGGTGTCGACGCCAAGCTCGTCGAACAGCAGCTTCCGGAGGGCGCGCTTGCGGGCCTCCACGCTGTCCCGGCTCGCGGCGCGGGCGAGCACGGGCTTGAGATCGACGGTGTGCAAGCTGACCGACACCCGCGGGTCATCGCCCTCGCTCACCTCGAGGGCCCGCACCTCGCGGTGGACATCTCTGAGCTTGCCCGCCGTCGTGCGCACGCACATCATCGCGGTGGGCAGCGTGACGGCGCCGTGGTTGAGGTGCACGAGGCGGGAGACGGTGAGGCCCTCGAGCACCGGCACCCGTGGCGCGAGCGCGCCGAGCAGCACCGTCTTCAGCAGGCGGTTCTCGTTCCGGCAGGTGAGCTCGCGGCAGCCCGAGCATCCGAGGCGCAGTGGGTGGCCCTCCCGCATCCGCTGGCAGCGGGAGGGGTCGCCCGTGCCGTTTCGCTTCTGGAGCTGGGGCAGGAGCTCGTGGCGGTAGAGGTCGCGGGCGAGGGCGAAGGCCCGGCGGCTGGTCTCGTCCACGGCGTCGTCAGCGCTCACGACGAGGTCGAAGACGTCGCCCACCGGTACGACCTGCCCGAGCTCGAGGTCGGGCAGGTGCTCGACGAGGAGCTCGACGAGGATGCGTATGGCGGTACGGTCTCGCTGGAGGCGGTCGGAGAGGGCGACCAGCACCTCGATGAGGGCGGGGGAGAAGGGGTAGACCTGCCGGCAATCGGCCTCGGTGCCCTCCACGCCCCCGAGGGCCGTGCGGGCGTCCTTCGCCTTCCTCCAGAGCTGGGCGAAGCCCTCGTCGAGCTGGGCGCGGTCGGAGGCGCTCTTCGGGAGCACCACCTTCACGGGCACGATGGCCCGCAGGTTTCGCTCGGAGAGCTCGATGCTGGCGAAGCGGGCGCGGTGGTGGCCGAGCGTCTCGTCGATGATGGCCCGCTCGGCGCCGGTGCCCTGATCGCCCACCACCTCGCGCAGGTCGCGCTGGCGGGCGATGAAGCTCACGATGGGGGCCGGGCGGCGCTCGTCGCCGGCCTCGGCGAGCTTGACGAGCTTGTTGATCTCCCGCTGCACGAACTCCCGACTGGCGGCGAGCGTCATCAGCCAGAGGATGAGCTCGTCGAGATACAGCACCACGCCGCCGTAGCCGAGGCTGTGGGCGTGGCGGGAGAGGACGCCGAGACCGCTGTCGATGTCGACCCAGCGGTCCTGCTGCCGGGCGAAGGCGGGCAGGAGGGTGCGCACGAGGGCGTTGAACAGGGCGGCGCGGGTTGCGGCTTCGCCGGAGGCCCGGGCCGTGGCGTAGCGGTCGCGGTCCCAGACCGTCACCGCGGCGCGCTTTCCGAAGGCGGCGGCGGCCGAGGACCCCGCCCCCTGATTCAGCGCCCCGAAGAAGGCCTCGTCGCCCATGCTCCGGCGCAGGGTGTCTGCGTTGTCGAAGAGCTCGGCGTCGCGGAACAGGGCGGGGAGCGGGGCGTCTGGGTGATGGGCCCGTACATGCTCGACATAGCCGCCGAAGATGGCGGCTTCGAGGCTCGGCTTGTCGAGCATGTGGAAGTGGAGCTGCAGGAGGCGCCGGCCATGCAGGGCCCTGGCTCGCTCGGTGAGGGGGTGCAGGCTCGGGTGGCCGAGCGCCTCCGGGGCCCCGGCGAGCAGGTGGTAGAGCACGCCCATGAAGTGCGACTTGCCGGAGCCGAAGGCCCCGCGCAGGAAGATGGGCTGGCTTCGGCCGCCGTCGAGGGCCGCTTTGACCGCCGAGAGGGCCTCCTCGAAGTTGCGCAGCAGGTCGGGTGTGATGGCGTACTGCGCGATCGTGGCCGCGGGATCGGCCACGGCGCGGGACAAGGACTGTACGAAGGAGACCCGGTTGAGCTCGGCGGGGAGCTCGAGGAGGGGGCGCAAGAGCGTCATCAGGCGGCGGTCCTCATCGACATCGGTGCTCATCAGTGTCGGTCCCCGGTGGTGTGTCCGAGGCTTCGGCCTCCCCGGGTATCATCGGGGGGCGGCGCTTGCGTGTGGCCCGGGGCAGGCAGAAGGGGCGGTTCGGGTTGGGCTCGGCAACGTGCCGTCGCTGTGTGAGAATCTCACGCGGTCCCGTTGACGCGCCTCGGTCGCGGTTGTAGGGTGGCGGCAGAGGAGGGCAAGAGCCCGTGTTGATCGAGGTCTCGGTTACCAATTATCGATCCATCCGTGACCGTGTCACCCTGAGCATGGAGGCCGAAGAGCGGCTGAGCGAGCGCGACAAGGGGGTAGACGAGCGCAATGTCGCCGACACGCAGCATGGTCGCCTCCTCCGGGTGGCCGGCATCTACGGCGCGAATGCGAGCGGCAAGTCCAACCTCCTGAAGGCCATGTTCGCCCTCCGCTGGTTGGTGCTGACTTCCGCGCGCGGCCAGGATGGCGACGAGCTGCCTGCCCAGCCGCACCGCTTTGACGAAGCTCTGGCCCAGAGCCCAAGCGAAGTGGAGGTGGTGTACGGCGTGGCCGGACTGCAAGTGCGCTACGGCGTCGCCTGGACCCGCGAGCGAATCTCACGTGAGTGGTTGTTTGTGCGGCCAGCGGGAGAAGAGGAGGAAGTTCGCTGGTTCGAGCGCCGGGCGAATCCCCTTGGGGACGTGGACCACTACGAGGCTGGTGAGGGCTGGCAGCGGGTGCCGGAGGTTGAGGCTCACACTCGAAAGGAGGCGCTTCATGTGTCCGTTGCCAGCCAGTTCAACCATGAGCAGGCTCGGTCCGTCGTTAGATGGTTTAGCAGTCTGCTCATCAACAATGGCCTTAGCGATAACCTCTGGCTCAACCGAACGACTTCGCGTCTGATCGAGGGTCCGGACAGGTCGGCGATTCAGGACTTCATCAAGAGCATGGATTTCGGAATTGATGCTGTGGAAACCGTCATGATGGAGAATGAGGTGCTGATTGAGGGAGAGGGCGCAGTTATAGGGGGTGATGTCAACCCCAGGAGGCGAACATGGGCACGTAAGCGCGCTCGAATCGTGACCCTTCGTCAGGGGCAGACCTTCGAGCTCGGGGACGAGTCGGCTGGGACGGCCCGAGCCATCGCGATGGCCGGGCCCCTGATGGAGGCCCTCGCCACCGGGCAGACCGTGGTCATCGATGAGCTCGATGCTCGCCTTCACACCCTCCTGGCGAAGGGCGTCGTGGAGCTGTTCCAGGATCCCAAAGTCAACCGCCACAACGCGCAGCTAATCTTCGTGAGCCATGACACCAACCTGCTGACGCGCACGCTGCTTCGGCGGGACCAGCTCTGGTTCACAGAGAAGTCTCGGACAACCGGGGGCACCGAACTCTACTCGCTCGCTGAGATCCGTCTTCCGGACGGCAAGAGGGTGCGCAATGACGCGCGCTACGAGGACGACTACCTCGACGGCCGCTACGGTGCCGTGCCTTTCTTCGGCAACGCCCGAGCCGTCCTCGCCAGAGCCCTGGGCGGTGGTGAAGGCGAATGAGCGGCAATAGCCGTGCCGGGAGGACGGGCAGACGACCCGTGGCGAGTCGCCCGCTCCGAAAGCGGTTTCTCATCGTCTGCGAAGGGGAGGTGACGGAGACCAACTACTTCCGCGCCTTCCCCGTCCCTTCCGAGGTTCATGTCTCGGTTCATGGCAAGGGGTACAACACGACCTCCCTGGTCGCTCAGGCCGAGAAGCTGGCAAAAGTGGGGGCGAAGGGGGGCAGCTATTTTGACCAGGTCTGGGTGGTGTACGACAAAGACGACTTCTCGGCTCAGCAGTTCAATGAGGCAGCCGCCTCGATCGGAGCCATGAATTCGACACGGCCTGAGGTTTGGAGAGCCGCATGGTCGAACCAGTCCTTCGAGCTCTGGTACTTGCTGCATTTCCAGTACAGCGAGAGCGCTCTCCACCGAGATGTCGTGGCGGCCAAGCTCAGCGAGGTGCTGTCGCGCGCCGGGCTGCGCGCCCGGTACCAGAAGAATGATCCGGACATGTACAGCCTCCTGAGCAGCCGGCAGCCCGTGGGCATCCGACATGCCCAAAAGCTCAAACAGCTCCACGCCGCCCTTCTCGATGCCACCCCGGCTCTCGCGGCGCCCTGCACCCTCGTCGTAGACCTCGTCGAGGCGCTCAACGCCGAGATTCGTTGAGCGGGTCTACTCTCCGCCCGCCGGCCGCCACAAGATCGGCCTTCGTTTGATGAGGGCCCACCGCCCCGCCGCGACGAGCGCGTCGGCGGCCTCCTGAACGGCGGCCAGCGGGGCGCCGCTGAGCTGTACGAGCGACTGACGTCCCACGCCCTCCGTCCAGAAAGGCCAGAGGGGGCGGACCAGAGCCTCGAGGGCCCCGGGCTCCAGGCGGTGGGGTGGGCGGCCGCGGCGGGGTGGCTCGGGGGCCGCAGGGGCGAATGCGGCGGCAGGGGTGGGAGGCGGCGCGAGCCCGAAGAGGGTGGCCTGGGCGGGGGCCTCGGGGTGGAAGCTCGGCCGGAGGGTGGAGGGCGGCGGGCTCGGCTGCGGCACTTCGGCGGGCGTCGGACCCGCCGCTTCGACGGGCGGAGCGGCCGCCTTGCGGGGGCGACCACGGCGGGGCGGGGCGCCCTCCGAGTCGGTGGCCGGCGCCGGAGCGCGAGCCGGGCGGCCGCGGCCGGCAGGGCACCAGTCGCGCAGCGCCGCCTCGGAGAGGCCGAGGCCGAGGCGCAAGGACTCGATGGCCGGGGGCCAGACCTCGCGGAGGGGCTCGCCGTAGCGCCGGTCCTCGCCCCACCACTGGAGGAGCTCGGGTAGGAGCTCGAGCATCGTAGCGACAGTGGGGGTCTGGACCTCGGGCTCGGGGTGGGCCTCGGCGGCGGCGGCCAGGGCGGCCATGCGGGTGGGCGCGTCCCAGCCAGCCCAGCCGACCCGCAGCCCGCCCGCGTCCACCGCGGGCAGCGACCAGAAGCGCTCCTTCGGCACGTCGAGCTTGCCGCGCTGGGTCCAGATGCTGGGCTTCTTGAAGTCGCCGCTCCCGTACTTCGGCGGCAGCGGCGGCGCGGGCGGCGCAGGGCCGCGGGTGGCGGGGTCGGCGGCGGCCCAGGCGTCTTCGGCCCGCTGGGCCTCCCAGGTCTTCTCCCACTCCCGGCGCTTCAAGAGGCCGGCGTCGCTGTAGCGGAGCGCGGCGAGCGCGGGGACGCTCTTCGCCTCGACGAGAGGGCCGAGCACGAGGGCGAGGTCCGGGGCCCGCTCCCCGGACAGCACGGCGGCGGCGGCCATCACCGCTGGGTCATCGCTGAGGCGTCGGGCGAGGGAGCGAAGCGAGCAGAGCTCGGCCTCGTCGCGGAGGTTGGCCTCGGCGCGGTCGAGGAGGAATTGGGTAAGGGCGGCGATGTCCTCCTCTTCTCTGTACTTTGACTCGATGGTGTTCTGGTCGGTGTCCCGCCACTGTCGTTTGTAGAGGGGAGATTCAAGCAGCGCGAGGGGAGCGAACTTGAGTGCGGCCGCCCGATCACGGTAGAGCCTCAGCAGCTCTTCGTCGAGGACCGTCACGGACCTCACCTCAGCCTCGTCCACCGCAACGAGTTCGTGATCTCGGCGAACATAGCTCTTTCGACCGCCGAATATCTCGAAAGGCCGTTGGCCTCTTGGGGTGCTGGGCACCTCTGTCGCCAACCAGCTTTCAACCGGTCCGAGGAGATCAGCGGAGCAGATGCCAAACAGGAAATAGACCTGCCAGTCCAGCTCCTCCTGAAGTGTGATCATCTGTTCGCGAATGCGGTCGTTTACTTTCCATCGTTCACAGAGCGTGTTTCGCACCGAATCTTCGGTCCGAGATTCACCCAGGGATCCTTGCATGTTGCTCGCTGCGGCTCTTAACCGAGCATATGCGTCGATTCTGTGGGAAATCGCGGCCAGGCCTATGAGTTTGTCGGGAATGGGTATCTGCTCAAGAGAAGTGCCCGCAAACTCGTACGCATACCGTTCGGGGTCGGGGTGATGGCGCTGACTGGCCGACGACTTTTCGTGACTCACCTGCTTCATCCAGAAGCAGGCGAGGGAGCTGTTGAGGTAGCCGAGGAGGGCGAGGTGCTCGTCCTCGGTGGCCTCGGTGGGCAGCTTGATGATGGGCGCCGACTGCTTGAAGACCTTGCCGCCGCGGTCTATGATGAAGTGGTTGTGGGTGGCGACGAAGGCGAAGGCGATGGCACGTCGGGCCAGGAACCGCTGCGGAAAGAACATTGAGTGTTCCCACCACTGCATTCCGCGCTCTTCCAGCGTTCTGCCGAAGTCAACTCGAGACCGCAGGACGGTTCGGAGCGTCCAGTAGTGGATCTGCTCGGAGATTCGAGTCGGCTGGATAGGCGATGCGTCAATACTGGAGTATGGAAACAGGCAGAATTCGGCATCGGACAGGCTCCAATCCCGAACGTCCTCACCTCGAATCAATGCGACGCTTCTGTCGGGAGCGACCCGGCAGGCATACCCTCGGTTCACAATGAGCGCCGGATCAAGGCCAGTGTGGGTGGTGCGGCCAATTTCCGCGCCGGTGGATGCTAGAGTATGGGATGCAATGGACTCGATGAGGTCCTGCAAGGCTGCCGCGCCGCCGCCCTTGAGCGACCAGGGGTGCTTGCTCAGCGTCGCCCGCTCCATGTTCACGACGCTGATGTAGTCGTCGTCGTAGCCGACATCGCGGTGGTGGTCGCGGATGGCGCTCCAGACCTTGCCCTGGCGCGGGTCATCGGGGGTGGTGGGCTCCCCCCGCTTGCCCATCACCGCGCGCACGGCGGGCCCGCAGGGCGGCTGGCTGCACCCGAGGAGGATGACCGTGGGCGTGCCATGCCCGGGGATGTAAGCACCGGAGGTGTCCACCACCATCTGGAGGTCGAGCCCCGGCAGCACGTTCTCGATGAGGGAGGCCCCGAAGTTGCGCTTCATGAAGCCGTTGCCGACGATCATCGCGACGTGGCCGCCCCCTTCGGCGAATTGGAAGAAGCGCTCCACGAAGGGGGTGACGAGCTGGTAGAGCCCCGTGGCCGAGCGGGGGTACTTCTCCCGGTACACCGCGTTCAGGACCGGGTCCTTCACCGTGATGTAGGGCGGGTTCCCCACCACCACGGTAAAGCGTCTTCCCTGAGCGAGGATGCGCCGCACGGCAGGCGACTGGGGCATCCAGGCGGGGTTCACCACCACGCTACCGCGGGCATCGTCGGAGAGCCCGGCGAAGAGCCCGCCGCCCGCTTCGCCCCCGGCGGCCTCGAGCAGGCTGTCGCCGGCGCCCACCTGGGGGTCGAGGGCGGCGAGGTCGGACAGGCTCCGGAGGCCGACCGCGTCCACCCAGGCGAGCAGGAGGCGGAAGCGGGCGATGGCCGCGGCGTAGGGGTTGATGTCGATGCCGTGGACGGAGGCCAGCGCCAGCCGGGCGTGGGTCTCGGCGCGGCCGCGGGGGTCGGCTTCCTGATGTGCGCGGAACATGCGGCGGAAGGCGCCCACGAGGAGGTGGCCGGAGCCGCAGGTGGGGTCGAGCACGCTCACCATGCGCAGGGCGGTCGCCTCGGCGATGGCGGGGGATAGGGCCTGGTCGAGGAGGAAGTCCTCGATGAAGTCGGGCGTCTGGAGGAGGGCGAAGCGCTCGCGCACGCCGTCGTCGAGGCGCTCGTAGACATCGCCGAGCCAGCGGGTTTCCCCGGAGAGGTCGAGGCCGCCGATGCCGTGGGGGTCGCTCATGGCGTCCACGAGGGCGCGGGCCCCCTCGGCGGAGGGGGAGAGGGTCCAGATGGGGTTGTGGGCCGCGTCGAAGACGGCGTGCAGGGCGGGGTTGGCGCGCAGCCCCTCGAAGGTGAGGCGGAGGAGATCGCGGTCGTCGAGCCAGGGAAACAGGCTCTGGAGGAGGGCGCGGCGGTCGGGGGCCCGCTTGAGCTCGGGCGCGATGAGGCCGCGGTCTTCGAGGGCCCGCACGAAGAGAGCCGAGAGCACCCAGGCCGCGGCGATCTGCTGGGCCCGCAAGCCGACCCAGACGGAGAAGGGGTCGGCCGTGCGGCGGGCCTCGAGCTCGGTTGCGTGCTCCTCCCGCAGCGCCGGCTCCACACCGGGGTCGGCGGCGCGGCGGGTCAGGTCGACCGACAGGGTGGCCACGAGGGGCCGGAGGTGGGGGAGCAGGTCGGCGGCGGCGGCCATGTCAGGATCCCAGGTTCAGCCAGGCGCCGGAGACGCGGAGCTGGTGGGCGGGAGATTGGGTGGGGATCGGCAGCGGGCCGAGCGTCGGGTGAGCGACGTGGGCGGGCTGGTGGTCGTCGTAGGTGGGCAGCAAGAGCCAGCGGATGGAGCCGCGCTCGTTCACGCTGTCGATGAAGGTGCGCAGGGGCTCCTGCAGACCCCAACGGGCGAGGAGCCCGGGGTCGGTGAGCAGGAGCGGGGTGGCGGGGGCGGCGGCCCAGCCGGCCGTCACGCGGGCGAAGGCGGGCACGAAGAAGGCGGCGTGCAGGTCGCCCCAGTGCGCCCCCGACGGCCCCTGTCGCTCGAGGGCGAGGAGGGCCCGAGCGTCGGCCTCGGCCTCGGCGATCTCCGCCCGCAGCGCTTCGAGCAGCACCTTGTCGAGGCTCTGGTGTCGGAGGGCGGGGAAGCGGTCGAGCAACAGGGCCGCGGCGCGAGGGGCGAGGCGGGCCGACACCCGGAGCGCCCGGAAGCCGCCGGTCTCCCAGGCCCCCCGCAGGCGGAGGGCGAAGCTGTCGGCCCGGTGCTCGGGGTCGGTCCAGGGGCCGGCCGCGCCGGTGCTGCCGGTGGTGAGGAGGCTCTGGAGCGAGGTGGGCTGGGCCGCGCCGGGGCGACGGTAGCGGGCGGCGTCGCTCACCCACAGGAGGCCGGCGGCCTCGGCGAGGCGGTCGAGGGCGGGGCGCGCGGGCAGGGCCTCTGCCTCGGGGAAGCGGGCCCGCAGGCGGCGCTGGAGGTCCTCGGGGCTCTGGTCACCGTGCAGCGCGGGGGCGATGAGGCGCAGCGCCCGCTCCGCAGAGAGGCCGCGGCGGTACAGCTCGTTGCGGGTGGAGAGGGCGGCCCGGGAGATGGCGAGGCCGAGGCGAGGCAGCAAGAGCTCGAAGGGGGTGGCGGCGAAGGGCGGGAGCGCCGCGGCCAGGGCGGAGCGGGCGGCGGAAGGGTCCACCACCTCCTCGTGGTTGACCAGGGCGTCGGCGTCGGCGGCGAGGCGGGAGAGGGCGTCGAGGGCGGCCGCCGTGGTCGCCGCCCAGCCCACCGTACCCCCTGGGCCGAGACGGCGGAGGTGGACGGGGGGCGCCTCCGGCCGCGCGACCGCGACGAGGCGGACCAGGGCGGTGGCCTCGGCTTCGGCCTCCGCCCGGTTGGGGCTGGTGGGGGCGAGGCGGGCGACCAGAGCGGCGGCCAGCTCCGGCAGCGGGCAGAGCCCGCCCTGGGCGTCGAGCGCAGCGGCGACGGCCTGCTCGGCCAGCTGGAGGGACGCGGCCTCGGAGGCCCAGTGCTCTCGGGCCTTCTTCAGATCGTTGTGGAGGTCGGAGGTCTTCACGCCGAGGGCGGGTGCGAGCTCGCGGGTCCGAAGGAGGCCGCGGGGGATCGCCCCCAGCCCCTCCGGCGGCGCCTTCTGCCCGAAGAGTAGAGCGAGTCGGGCCCGCCACTGGGCGCCGCGGGGGCGCGGGCTGAGCAGCGTGCGGGACAGCTCGCCGAGGAGGCCCGGGGTGACGCCCTTCTGTGAGAGGAGGAGGCTGCGCAGGGCCTCGGCGCTGCTGCCGGCGGCCTCGGCGATGCGGGAGACCCGCGCCGCCTGGGCCGTGCCGATCTGCGAGAGGGAGCTGAGCCCGCCGGCTCGGAGGCCGAGGGCCAGGGCGTCGGGCAAAGCGGGGTCGGCGGCGGCAAGATCGACGGCGGGGAGGTCAAGGCCGGGGAGGAAGGCGGTGGGGTCCAGGTCGGGCCGGGAGGCGAAGCGCTCGCGCAACAGGCCGATCACCTCGCCGATCTCGGCCCGGGTGCCGCCGCCCACCCCGGGGAGGAGGCCGAGCAGGTTCCGCTCGAGCAGCACGACATCGCGGGCGGTGGCACAGCCGGCGCGGGACAGGGCGTTGGCGGCGCGGGCGGAGAGGCCGAGGCTTCCGAGCGGGCTTTCGGGGTGCGAGAGGGCGAGGGCGCTCAGGTCGGCTTTGGGGGCGAGGCTCGTGCGGTCGTCGGCGAAGAGGCCGAGCCAGGCGCGGCGGGCCTCGGCGGCGTCTCGGTGGCGGCGGGCGGGGTCCGGGTCCGTCGCCCGCTTGAAGAAGGTCTCGAGAGCGCCGCGCAGGGCGGGGTCATAGAGCTCGGCCACGAGGCGGTGGCGGCCGGTGCGTGTCTCCTGGGTGGGGCGCTCGCCCACCAGGGCGTAGTAGAGCACCAGGGCGGCGGCATAGAGGTCGGCGGCGCTGTCCCAGGCCCCGCGGGCGGCGAGGTGGGGGTCGCGCCACTCGGCGGTGCCGGCCCGCACCTGGGTGCCGTCCAGCGCCGAAAGGGAGAGGTCGAAGAGGCAGAGCTCGCGGGCGGAGTGGCCGATCGACGAGAAGGCCATGTTGTCGGGCTTGATGTCGCGGTGCTGCACCCCTCGGGCGTGGAGCTCGCCCAGGGTGGCGTAGAGCTGGTCGCCCAGGGTCTGGCAGAAGTCCAGGGAGAGCGCGCCGCTGCGGCGCAGCTCGGCGCCCAGCGTGCGGGGGCCGGCCCAGCTCAGGAGCAGGGCGGGGCGGCCCTCGAGGCGGGGGGCGCCGAGGGGGCGGACGAGGTGGGGCAGGCTGCCGTCCGCGTGCAGAGCCTCGAGCACGACCTTCTCCGCAGAGACCATGCGGGCGACGTCGGCGTCGAGAGGGACCTTGAGGGCGCAGAGCTCCCCCTGCCATCGCACCGCGAGCACCCGCGCGGTGGAGCCCTCGCCGAGCACGCTCTCCACCTGCAGGTCGGCGTCCAGCCAGTCCCCAGGGGTGGCGGTCAAGGCGGGGACGAAGTGCTGGGGGTCGGCCGCGTGAGGGCGAAGGTCCCGGAGCAGGGCGGCGGACCAAGCCTGGGCGCTGTCCGGGCGGGCGGCGGCCTCGGGGTGGGTGGCGCGGGCGACGAGCTCGTCGAGGCGGGCGTCGATGTCGTCACGGCGGTCCCGCAAGCGCAGGCCCTCCCCCTCCAACACCCGCTGGCGCAGGCCGGGGAGCCCGCCGCTCCCCTCACTCGGTAGGGCGCCCGAGAAGATGAAGTAGGCCACCGCGCCGAGGGAGTAGAGGTCGGTGGCGACCGTGTCGGCGTTGCCGTCGAGACGCTCGGGCGCGGCGAAGGCGCGGTCCACGGGAGCGGTGTACCAGTCGAGGTGCCGGGTCCCGAGCGTGCTCGCCTCAGCGAAGCGGGCCACGGCCCCCTCGAAGTGGTGCAGGCGCAGCTCGACGCCTCCCGTCGCCGACTTGCGCACGAGCACCGAGCGGGTGGACAGGTTGCGCAGCGTGATGTCGTGGCGGTGGCAGCGCTCGACGGCTTGGGCGAGGGCGAGCACGAGGTCGAGGCGCGGATCGAAGGGGAGGTGTGGGTTTGCGTCGAGGAAGGTGCGGAGGTCCACGCCGCCGGTGAAGGGCTCGAAGACCAGGGCGGGGGGCCCATCCTGGCCGAGGGCGTGGGTCCCGTGGAGGCGGAGGATGGAGGGGCAAGCGCCGACGTGGCGGAGGAGCTCGGCCTCCCGCTCGGCGGCCCGCCGCAGGCTCTGCTTCCGCTCCGGGTCGCTGGCGCCGCGCACCGTGAACAGGCGAACGCGGGCGGTGACGGCGGGGTCGGCGTCGGCGGTGGCGGCGTACTCCTGCCAGTGCTCCCCCTCGTTGAGCAGCCCGCCGAGCCGGTAGCCGCCGATGAGGGTGGCGTGGCGGGCGGGCATGATGTGGGCGGCGTGGAGCGCGGCCTGCAGCGCGGTGGGCGTGGGGCGGTCGACGGCGGTGGGCGCGGCCTCAAGCACGGACAGCAGGGCGGGGAGGAGGCCGTCCGCATTGGACTCCCGGCGGCAGAGCATCGGGTGCTGGAGGGTCGCGCCGGCGTCGAGGTGCAAGGGGTGGCAGAGCAGCACCCGGGCCTCGACGGCGAGCCCCGGCTGGCCGCCCGCATGCAGCCGCTCGCGCAGCCGACGGGCGAGCTCGTTGGCCTCGGCGAAGGGAGCGGGCTCAGTGGTTCGGGCGCTGCCCCGGCGCCAGGTCCAGGCGGCCTCGGTGGGGCTGAGGGCGCCCTCGCCTCGCACGAGGTGGACGAGGGTGATGCCGCTGCGGCTGCTCACCATCAGGGGGAGCGGATACCGACGTCCCGTGCTGGGCTCCAGGAGCTCGTGCTGCACGAAGACGGCCGCGTCAGGATCGCCCCCGAGGCTGCGGGCGATATCCCGGGCGATGGTGTCGAGGACCTCGTCCGGGCCCGCACTCCCGATGATGGTGGCTTTGTCCATGCCTCAGCCGATGACCTCCGCCCCGGCAGGAGCCTGTGCGATGAGGGGGGCCGCGGAGGCCGCACCCGCGAAGACGCTCGACAGCCCGGCGAGGTGGCGGGCCAGGGGAGTGGCGGCGATGAGCGTGACTTGACGGGCCCAATCGAGCTCGCCGTCGACGGCGAAGGCAGCGAGTGCAGCCGCGATGGCGCTCGGCCCGTCGAGCAGGAGCCGGCGCGCCGGGCCCAAGGGTGGCAGGGCCACCGGACGCAGCGACGCGCCCCAAGCCGCGCAAGCCCCCGCGAAGGTGGGCGGTGTGGCGCTCGGGGCGAAGGCGGCCTCGAGCTGCCGCCCGCCAAGCGCAGGCAGGGACCAGGGCCCGAAGGGCTCGTCGTCGGCGAGCCCGGGGAGGGCAAAGACCCGGGCGGGGGCGAAGGCGGCAGGCCAAGCCACCGCGGCGTCCCGAAGCAGCAGGTTGAGGCGCGCGGCGAGCCCGAGGCGACCGTCCGAGAAGCGAGCCCAGCGGGCGTCAGCCTCCGCCCCGAAGCGCCGCGGCCGGCCCTCCCGGGCCTCCAGGGCGTGCAGGCCGAGAAGGGTTGCCTCGGTGAAGGCGCGGGCCTCGGAGGCGGGAGAGGTGGCCGGGCTCGTGGGCAGGGTGGGGGACATCGGTGTCCGGGTCTGGCCAGCCTGGAAGGGCGACCGGTGGGTGTCAGCGGGGCGGGGACTCTACACCGCGGAGGGGTTGCGATGCGTCGCGGCGGTGGCTCGCACGGAGGGAGGATGTTCGGTGACGGGCGCGTGTGGGCGCTCGGCTCGGGTGTAGGGACAGCGTCGGCCTGAGTCGGCGTACTCCGCGCGGTGACAACAAAGTCCCCTCGCTTGACATCGACCGCCACTTCGCGCTCTGATTGCACGGCCCGCACCCCAGGAAGCCCAATGGCAAGCCGCAAGTCCGCCTCCCCTGCCGCCACCTTCACGTCTACCCCCAGCGTCGCGGCACTGAGCACCACAGCGGTCACCGTTCCGGCCACCAGGCCTCCCGGCAGCGAGAGCGTGGATGACAGCCTCGTGGAGGAGGCCGTTCGGGAAGTGAACCGCATCTACACAGGCAAGGGTCTGGAGACCGCACGGGAGATCGGAAGATACCTCCTCAAGAACTTCTTCGTGGACGATTTCGGCGTGTTCGAAAGCGGGGCCAAGGAGCACTCCTCGTTCCGGGCGCTGGCCGATCGGGACGATCTTCGGGTCTCGGCCAGCTTCCTCTGGTACGCGGTCAAGCTCCAGCCGCAGCTTCAGCTGCTCGGTGACGAGATCGCCGAGGCGCTGCCGCTGAGCCACCATCGGCTCCTGCTGCATGTGCCGGATGACAAGGCGAAAGTCCGGCTGGCCAAGCGAGCCGTGGAAAAGAGCCTCAGCAAGAGGCAGCTGGAGGAGGAGGTCCGCAAACTCCGTGGGGCCGGCGGCGATGAAGGCGACGGGGCTCCGCGAGGACGGCCGCCGCTCCCGACCTTCGTGAAGGTGTTCAACCGGCTTCGGAAGGCAATGGAGACGGTGGATCTGACCGAAGTCAACGACGCCGAAATCTTCAAGTACGGTGTGACCGAAGCGCGGATCTACTTGGAGGAGGTGGAAAAGGGCCTCCAGGGGCTCGCTGCCGTGCGGGCGCAGCTCTCCGCTCGGGTGGCGGAGATCGAGGCCCGGGTTGGGGCGAAGGTCGTGGATTCGAAGGAGGAAGGGGGTGGAGCTGTTCCCCCGGGGGAACAGGAGGGGGCTGGTGCTTGACCGTGTCGTTGTGGGGACCTCGCGGGTAGCGCGGGGGCAGCGCCTCGGCAGACCATACGAGTCGTCCCTTCCCCGGGTTCCCCACCGTTCGGCCGACGTCATCACCCACCGCTGCGCAGCGGTCTCCTCCAACTGTGGGGCGAGCGCGCTCCGGCCCGCACCGCGTGGTCAGTTTGGCCGCCCAGCAGTCCGCTGACATCGGGCAGCCGATCGCTTAGTGGCATTCCGCCGAACGCGCATCCCCCGCCGAACGCTCGATCTACTCTCCCGATAGGGCCTCGATCACCCGATCAGTTTGCCTTCCCCGACCGGGGTTTCATGAGGCGCCCATTGACAGCTCATGGCCAGCGATGAAGGTAGGCGGGAGCGAACACCGCGAGGCAGAAGTGACGAAGGTGAAATCCGCAGGCCCCGATGCGCCAGTCTGGACTGAAAATCAGGATGCGCTCGATCGATGGTGGTTCGCGCGTAGTGTCTATGACTTGGCGACCAAAGCTCCAGATGACTGGTCGCTCCGCATCGGAGTGCACGGCCCATGGGGTTCAGGGAAGTCGTCGATCCTTGGGTTTATCCGTACGATGGCGAAGGCGGATGGGCACATATCTGTGGATTTCAACCCTTGGGGTTTCAACTCCGAAGAGACCATGTGGGGCGGATTCTTTCGGTCGGTGCTCGGCGCGTGCACAGCAGCTGGTGTCAAAGCGAGCGGGAACTCGAAAGTGAATGCAAAGCAGAAGGTTGCGGGAGTGATGAAAGGTGCTGCGGATGTGCTGGGTGGAGAGCAATTTGTGGGCTCCGCAGCCAAGATGCTGAACGCACTTACGGAAGATTTTCTCCAAGTCGGACGCTCTGATCTGGTTCGGTTGCGGGACGATGTGGCCCCCCGAAAGATCCTCGTGCTGGTGGACGACGTTGACCGAGTTGAACCGCATCTGTTGCCGAGCCTCCTTTTTGCACTGAAGGAGATCCTCGATGTAGATGGCGTGGCCTTCATCCTCGCGCTTGATCCAGAGATGGTGGGAAAGGCTCTTGCCGCTCATCACCCAGGATGGGGAGACGGTCTCATGTTCATAGACAAGATCATCGACTTTCCAAAACGGCTTCCAGATCCCACACCTGCCGGCCTTTGGGCAATCGCCGAGCGCGACGTGGACACCTACGCCACTTTTGTTGACAAAGATGCCCTTCGAAGCGTGTTTGATCTTTGTCCTCAGAATCCCAGGGCACTTCGCCATTTTATTCGACATCTTTGGTCTCTCGAGCAAGAAATTGCGCGTCATGATCCGGACGAGCTTAGTTGGAAAGCGATACTTATTACGCAGTTGTTGAAGGCGACGTGGCCGACTCTGGCTCGCACGGTGCTCCTGGATCCTACTGTACTCGATAAGATAGCACCCATGAGGTATTTCTCCGCGTTTCGAAACCGTGACGGGCAGAAGGAAACTGTGAGTCGGATTCGAGAGCTCTGTGAGCACGCCAGGGTTCCGCCAAGCGAACTGAATAGGGCCGAGGCTGTTGTTTTGGCGCTGATTGATCGCACTGGTGTTCCGGGTATACAAGTCAGCTATGCGGCAAGTCTCCTCGAAACACCACATGCAGTGACTCGGCGTGAGTATCGGCGACTTCTCGAATCAGGCGAAGCTAAGACCTCGCAGGTGCTCAGCGAGTGGATCGCAAAACAGGCCCGTGAGCGTGTCATTTCTCCGCATCGAGTAGTTCGAGGGCTATACGAGTTGGCCACACGCAGCTGGAACCAATGTCTGGACAGCGCCGCAGGGCAGCGAGCCACTGACGCAGTTAACATCGAGGTTACGCATGCCTCCGAGCACCTTTCGCTTGTAAAAACGCTTGCATTCGGCGTCTTGGCATTTGATGGCCCCAATGCTCCGCTCGTCGCAGCCGACGCAACGAGCCTTATCACCCAGGTCGCGAAATGGGCATCATGGACGAATATACCACAGTATGTCGCCTTGCGGGATGTTGAGCGGCAACTTTTGGATGACCTGATCATCAAGACCAAGGTGGATCATGTATCGCTCTATCGCGATCTGGCACGGTTGCTGGCGTGGCCAGGTGTGTCGTTCATGGATAATCCGGCTGGTCGCGCAATAGTTGAATCGATTTCCGGGCGAATCGAACCCTCTGCATGTAGGCGCGTGCTTTCCTATCTTGCTGAGCCGTCGGGAGTCTCGGCACTCTGGGCCGATGATCAGCGGGATCTTCGTCTCTTGTTGATATCGCCGGATTCGAGTGTCCACAAAGACCGATCCATTCAGCAAGAGCTAAGGATTCTTTTCGAACGGGCTCAACAAGATGAGGTGGTTCATCTCAACTTCGTAGACCTGCTGTTTCGATTCGCATTTATTCTTGATGAGGGTGAGGGGCACTCGGAGCGTCAACAACTTGCTCGGCTGCTCGGGGCAGGCTCAATCGAACTTGCTGTATGGTCGGCTGCGACAGCTCGGTGTATCCAGCCTCGCATGCAAGGTAACTTTCGCGATGCACGAACAAGCATCATGAAGGCTACCCTGCGAGAGCTTGCTCTTCCATCATGGTGGCCCGCCGAGAGTAGGGCTGGCAATGGGCAGGAATAGAGCGCTTACCTCAGGTAGACTACCTCTGCTCACCGGAAGTAGTCCACCCCGGATCGGGGCGCGATCGGCCAGCTCCGTTGGCAGCGGGGGCCGGGGCCCCGCACGTCGAGGCCGCGGTTACCCTCTTGGGTAACCGTACAGACGAGCACCACTCCCCCACCCGCGACCCGTCGGCTACGCCGCAGACCTCTCGGGTTCCCGCTTCGCCGCGCCGCGCCGCGCCGCGCCGCGCCGCTTCCGTCCTTTCGGACCCAGGGCAGGAACTCCTCCGCGGTGCTGCCGCGCACGGTGCCCCGGACCAGGTTGTCGGCCATCCACTCCTCGGGGTTCACGCCACGCTGTACGCGGGCCGCGCCCAGGAGAGGAAGAGGGTGAGACCAGGATGCCTTCCCCGCCCTTCAAGGTCATCGCGGCCTTGGGCTCCCGGAAGGCCCCGGCCAGCCTGGGCCGCACCTGAAGGGACAACCCGACTGCTGGTGCCCCCTCGTACCTGCCCTGCGCGGGCCTCTTCGGCCCACCTCCGCCCTCCCCAGGGGGCACCAGGGCTCCCGGCATGTTCCGAGACTTTGACAGGTCTCGGCACAAGAGGAAAGTGCACGAGCAAACGGCCGAAAGTCGGCCGGGGCCGCCGCGAATCGACCGATTTTCTGGTGCCCCCTCGTGGAGCTGTGGGGCCGCCTCCCTCATGAATTGTCTGGTACCAGGGGGCACTAAAAGCCCCGACCTCTGAGAGAAGGTGGGCCCAGTGAGACCATCCCGGCGGCTCGCGGAGAGCTTCCCGAGGCAGCTCCCGGGCACACTCAACTTTCTTAAAATACTGGTTGATGCTTTAGGATCGCGCACGGCATGGATGGACGTGACCGCGGGGACGCCCTCCGCGGATTCCACGGAGAACATGACCATGCCTGCATCCTCGATGAGCCTCCTGACCGATGAGGCCCTCCTCCCGCTCACCCTTCCCCAACTCTGGACCATCCTGGAGGGGCTCACCGGCGAGCGCAGCCGGGCGCCTAACAAGCCCTCCTTGCGGCGCCGCATCTTGGAGGCCCAGGTCGCCCAGGCCGCGAGCGGGACGACGGAGCCCGCCACGCCCGCCACGCCCGCCACGCCCGCTTCAGAAGTGGAGGCGGGCCAGGAGCCGCCGGCCGCCTCGACGGGCATCCTGGAGGCCCCGCCGACCCAGCCCGACGCGGGGGCGACGGGGGCCGAGGAGGTTGAAGGGGAGGGGACCGAGCCGGCCCCGGAGGCCCCCCGCCCCGCTGGGCCCGAGGACGGGAACGCCGAGCCCATGCCCGGTGCCGCCGGCGCGGTTCTTCCGGCGGCTTCCGAAGTGGCCCCGGCGTCCGCCGGGCCCGCCGACCCCTGGGGCGATGCCCGCACCGCCAAGGACCGCATCCGGCGTCTCTACCGGGTGTCCGACGCCGCGGTCCTCGAACGGATGGCCGCCACGCCCGGGCTGCAGACGGCGGTGGACGCGGAGCTGGCGCGGCAGCGGCGCTACCTCGCGGAGGTCGAGGGGCTCCTGGTCTCCACCGATGTGCAGGCGGCCCTCCGCGCCCTGGAGGAGCTCCGGTACCTTCGTCGCGTAGTTGAGCGGCCGGGTCTGCTCAGCCGGGTTCGCGAGGTCATCGCCGAGCGGGAGGCCCTCAGGAGCCGCGGCGTGCCGGAGGGCGCCGACGCTGCGACGGGTGCCGCCGCCGAGGGCGGAGCCACCGCCGAGCCCGCGCCTAGCGTGGACCCGGTCGAGATGTGTCAGGCCCGCGGGGACATCGACGAGCGCGTGAACGTCGTCCGCGCCCTCTCCAGCATCGCCGTGATCGACCTCATGGCCGCTTCGAGCCCCCCGCGGGCCCTCCAGTCGCGGGTGATTGCCGAGCTCGCCATGCAGCGGGCGCTGCTGGTGCAGGTGGAGGAGATCGGCGGGGCTAAGGATGCTGCGGCGGCCCGCGGCAAGCTCCACGCCCTCATCGGCAACCGCCGAACCCACAGCCGGCCCGGGGTCGTTGCGGCCATTCGCGGGCAGCTCGCCGGTCTGGATCCCGCCGAGGGCGCCGATGGGGCCTCCGGCACCAGCGTCGCCGTCTCCGTCGAGGAGCGGCCGCTGGCGGATCTCACGGTGGAGGAGTTGAAGGCGGCCTACCTCGTGGAGATCGGTCGCGACACGGGCTCCATCGACCGCGGCTACCTCATCTGGAAGATCCGCGAGGCCCGCAAGGGGCGCATCAAGGTGGGCCGGGTCGAGCGCACCCAGCGGGACCCGGCGGCGCCCCAGAAGGTCATGCCGGTCCGGCTGGTGGAGGCGGCCGTCGCGCGGATGGACGAGGCCATCGCCGCGGCCGGCTACAGCACCCGCCTTTCCTTCATCCGCGAGGCGCTGGCGGAGAAGCTGGAGCGGCTGGGGGCGGGGGAGGCGGCCCAGGCCATACGGGTGGCGTAGGGAGCGGCCCCGGCAGGGGTGTGCCCTGCCGCGGTGAGTGAAGGAGGGCAATGCTCCGATCGCCGACGGTTTGGGCACCGCCGAACCGCAACCCTCCGGATCAAGCGGGGGGACTCCGGCAACGCCTCGAAGCGGACCGCCAAGCAGCAGCAGCTTGGCGCCGACCGCTCGTTCGGGCCTCTCAGCGCGGGGGGGGGGCGAGATCAGGGTTGGCTATTGGTGTGGGAGAGGGCGGCAGCCTCGCGCTATTGGCTCGGCCATGGGCGTCGGCCGCACAATCTACTGGCTGGCGGTGGACAGCGCGCGGCCCTCGGGTCGGGGTAGGCTAAAACCAATCAACCGCTGGGTGGACTCGCACCGCTGGTGGCGTGCAGCGCCGCCCAGACGACTGCAGCCGCACACGAAATGCACACGAAGTGAAGGCCCCTCTGTCGGCTGCCTTCTCTCTGGCCTATTTGAGGAGTGGCCCCAGTGGAGGGGGCCCTTCGATGCGCAACAACCCCGCAGGCCTCTTCTCGCTCCTGGCTGCCTTGCTCTCCGGCTGCCTCGCCCACGAGGTGAAGGCGACTCGCGCTACCTTGTCGGACACGGTCGGCGCTGTGCTCGACGACCCCTTGGCCGGCCTCGCCTCGCTCACCGAGAAGGCGGGCTACCAGCCGACTGCCCCCCGGGGCGACCTCCACCTGGGCGACCTCCAGCTCCCGAACGGGGCGAAGTTCATGGGTGGGGAGGACTGCTACGAGCGGGTGCCGGTCGAGCACAGCGCCGTGGCCCTGCCCTCCTATACGAGCGCGGACCAGGGGAGCTGGAACCTCCAGGCCCGCGAGCTCTCCGGCAAGGTGGGCACCGTGGAGGCAGCGGGCGGGGCCCGGCTCATCGTCTCCGCCCGGCTCGTTGGGGTCGGCGTCGAGCAGGTGGCCCTTGGTAGCCTCGTGCCCACCGCCGCTTGCCTGGAGACCCTGGAGCGCGCGGGCAGCCCGCTGCGCATCGTTTCCGGTCTCCTCGTGGCCGAAGGCATGGAGGTGGGCATTGAGGCCGGGCGCTACACCGATGTCCACGGGCTCCTTCGCCCGATGGTCGGGAAGCTCGAGGGGAACGGCAACCGGGTGGCCGAGACCACCTATGGCTATAGCGTGAGCGGCCATGTGGCCATCGGGCTGCGTACGAACTCGGTAGACCCCCATCGGGGTGGTCGGTGAGGCCTCTCGTCCTGCTGCTGTCGCTCCTCCTGCCGGGAGAGGCGACAGGGCCCCTCCTCCGCGTGGAGGTGCAGCGCGGGGGGCGCTCCTTCGTGCAGGGGCCCGGCGCGCCCATCGAGGATGGCGACCAGGTTGCCTTTTGGCTACGCTCCCCCGTCTCTGGTGAGGCCCGCCTGTGGAACCACGGCACCGCCGGCGATGAGAACCCTCTCTGGGATGCGGCCCTGGGCCCGCCCCGGGTGGAGGCCGGCGAGGATCGGCGCTTCCCCGCCGAAGGCTGGTGCGAGGTGGTGCCGCCCACCGGCTGGGAGCGATTCACCCTCGCCGTGCGGCCCGACGAGCCGGTGGTCGCGGCGCCGGTCGAGGCGGGAGCGCCCTCCGATCCCGGCCCCATCATCAGCCTCGTCTACAAGTCCGTGCTCCTCCCCGCCGCCCCGCGGCACCTCCGGGCCGGTGATCCGATCACCGTGGACTTCGCCCTGCTCCACCGGCATGCTGCGGAGTAAGCTTCACTCTGTTCCAGAGGTCGATTCCGATGAACCGTCGCCAGCTCCTCCTCGGCGCCGCCAGCGCCACCGCACTCGCCTCGTCGGTCCTGACCCCGGCGCTGGCACGGCCCAGCCCGGAAGGTGCGAAGGGAGTGCGGTACCCACCGGGCACCGTGACCGGAAGCAAAGTGGCGTTGGTCGCCGGGATTCAAAGGTACAAAGAGAAGTCCAACTTCCAACGTCTTCAGCTCGCTGAGGCGGACGCCAGAGCGATGGCTGCAAAGCTGGGTGAGTGCGGCTACAGTCTCGTGGGAGGTAAGGTCTGGGTGGATTGCACCCGCGATGAGCTTTCTGTGGCGATTGGTCTGTTCGGCGCGGCTCTCCAGGAGGCGGACGAGGGCGCGCTCTTCATCTCGGCTCATGGGTTTCGCGACGAACTTACCGGTGAGAACTACATCGTCCCCATCACCGATGTCCCCATCTATGATGGACAATTCTCTCTCGTTTTCCCCGTGAAGGAAATCTACTCCGTTATTGACGCCGCCCGACCACAGGCCGGAGGGGGGAGCTTGAGCGAAGGGCCGCCCGTGGTGGTTCTCCTCGACTGCTGCCGAAACCGACCCGATGGCAAAGGGGGAGGATCTGACGAAGGGGGGCTGGCCACAATTAGCGGAAAGGTGTCGAGGAACACTACGGTGGGCTTCGCCACCGAGCCCGGTGCCCGAGCCTTTGAGATCGCCAACGACAAAGCTGTCAACAGCCCCTACACCGCGGCGCTGCTCAAGTACCTCTTTGCGCCTGGGGTGAGCGTGAGCGACGCGCTCTCCCAGGCCCGACGGGAGGTAATCCGAACCACGACCGGGCGGCAGCGACCGGCCAACGTGAATTATTTGGAGCAGCCCGTTGTTCTGGTGCCTTTGAGTCCGGGTGAGAGTCGTGGGGCCGACCCCGATGCCATCCTCGGCGTGGTGACTGTGCTCTTGGACCCGGACGGCCCAGTGTTGCTCGGTTGCGTCCCTGAAGTGGACGATGAGGGCGGTCGCCCTTGTGGATGGGACGACGGTGTAATCCACGCGACGGTGGCACCCTACCGAATGATGCGTACCGAGGTGACTCAAGCACTCTGGGAGCGCCTGGCAGGTAAGTCGGTAGGGCTGCTGTCTGTGACGGAGCGCATCTCTGACAGGGACTACATAGGAGCGGATTTGCCTATGGTCAACATATCCTGGTTGGATAGTGTTCTTTTCGCCAATGCCTCAACCGACCTCTGCAACGGTGCGGGTTCCAGCCTCCGCAAAGCCTATCGCTTCATCCGCGACGAAAGGGGCGAAGTGGTCAAGGTGGAGCAGGTGCCGGGAGCGGACGGCTGGCGTCTGCCAACCGAGGACGAATGGGAGGTGGCAGCACGACTGTCGAGCGGCCAATACCGCACGCCTTTTGCCGGTGGAATGGACAGCATGGAAGAGCTAATTACCGGTGCGAACACGGCCCAGGAAGACGAATGGCCTAATCTTGCTCCTGCGGACAGTGGGAATCAGGGCGGCTTTTGCCACCTCACCGGAAATGTAAAGGAGTGGTGCTGGGATCGCTACGATCGGAGCAGGGGCGGCCGCGGTGAAACACAGGCGGATCTTCAACAAAAGCACTCCCGGGTAGCCCGCGGCGGCTCCGCGCACCTCCACCCCGCCGTCGCGGGGGTGAGCGTCCGGAGCTCGATCCCGGTTTCCGCCCGGGGGAGTGCCCTTGGTGTTCGCCTCGTCCGGTCCGTCTCATGATCCTGATGCTCCTCCTTGCCGCAGCTATCCCGACCATGACGGTGACCGTCGAGACGCGTTGCCCCCCGGCGGGCCCTACGGTGGCCGGCTGCACTGCCGACTGGCGACCCGCCACCGCCGTCTGCTCCGGGGAGCTCTTTCGGATCCGCGTCCGTGGACGGGAAGGGTGGGTCTGCGCGAAGACGGACAAGGGCGAAACCATCCAGTTCCCCGGGGCCGCGAACCCCATCGGGGCGTCGCGCCTCGCCTCGGACAAGGACGTCCTGCTGCTCGACCCGGGGGCCGAGGTCTGGGGAGCCCCCGATGGGGACGTGGTCTACCACCTCTTCCTCTTCGAGCCCCGGCACGACAAGGGCAACGACGGCTGCCGATGGACAGACCCCGACGCGGAGATGGAGCTCAGGATCCCCCATGTCGACTGCCCCGTCCGTCGCTGAGCGGGGGCACCGCCGGCTCCACCGCGCCGGGATCGATGTGGGCCGGGTCGATGCGCAGGCGGTTGCGGCCCTCCCGCGTGAAGATGAGGCCCTCCGGGACGAGACCCTCGGCCTCCTTGTTGGTTCGACCGCGGAGGGTCACGATCCGGTTTCGGGCGGTGCCCCCCGCGTCGGCCAGGCAGTCGGCGTACAGCCGGAGCTGAAGCGAGTGATTGGAGAGGCCCACCCCCGGGTTCTCCCGCTCCTCTCGGGCGAGCTCCGCGACGAGCTGTCCGATGAGCCCTTCAAGGACCAGCACAGCGCCACCCCGCACGAGTTCCACCCTTTCCCCGCGACACCGGAGTTGGAGGTCGCCACGAGTCCAGGTGCCATGGCCCATCCGCCAGATCCACTCCCGGTCCCCGGCCCGCAGGCGCGCGCCTTCTGCCAACCGCTGGGCCGGACCTCCCCGCGGCTGCCAGGTCCAGCCCTGCTCCCCGTCGCGGCTGAGCACACCCTCGACCTCCTCGTCCTGGTAGTCGTCCCGCTCCGCCCAGCCCTCACCGCGCAGATAGACGTGGCTGCCTTCCAGCACCGGCCAGAGCTGCTGGTCTGTGGCGAGGGACCCTCCCTCGGGGACAGTCGGGAGCGAGACCACCTCCACGTTGGGGCCGGCGCCGAGGCGGAGGCAGAGCCCCGGCTGGAGCCGGACCGCGGTGCCGAGGGGCCTACCGTCCACATCTTCGAGCGGACCACGCAGGGCGAGCAGCCACCAGGCCCCGTCGCGCACACTAAGGAGGGCGTGGGCCTCCGACACCCGCGGGTCGTGCACCCGCGCCTGGGCCCCGCGGGCCCGGCCGATGAGGGCGCCCTCGAAGAGCTCGAAGGGCTTGAGGCCTATGGTCAGCTTCACCCTGGGGATCTCCATGCCTCGCTCCGCTGAGCCCCCGGCGGAGGCTCCTCTCGGCCTCCAGGTGGAGGACCCGAGCTTCGGCCCAGTCTACCTCGCCCGCCTCGGCAACTGCACCGCCCGCCTCCGCTTCTGTCCGGCGCCCGCGGCCCTGCAGGCCCGGCTGGAGCGGCTGTCCCTTGCCGGGCTGCCGGTGGCGCCCGCCGTCGCCTCGGGGGAGAGGCCGGAGCCCTGGTTCGCGACCGCCCTGGGCGGTATCCGCCTCGTGGAGGCCCTGCGGGCGGAGCCGGAGATCGCGGAGCGGGCCCGGCTGCTGGAGGCAGCCGTCCCCCTCCTCCGCGACTGGGCGGCCGCCGAAGGAGTGGAGGCGCCTCGCCTTGCCGCCCTGGAGCGGATGGGCGAGGGGCTCCGAATCGGTGACCCCGCCGTCCCCCGCGACCTCGGTCCCTCCCTTCTCCACAGCCTGCGGCTGGCCCTCCGGGGAGAGGAGAACGGCGAGGCCGAAGACGGCGAGGATGCCCTCTCACCGGACTGGGAAGACTGGCTCCAGGCCCAGGGCCTCGCCCTCTCCCTGGACTGGCGGGGCGACCGCGGGGTCTATCGCCTCGGAGCACTACTCGGCGACGGAGTCGAGGCGCGGGTCTACCGCGCGACCGCCGAAAACGGAGCCGCGGTGGCTTTCCGCTGGAGCCGCAAGCCCGACGAGGCCGCCCGATACGAGGTGCGGCTCCAGGCGCTCCAGGGCCCCGGTTTCCCCGCCGTGGTCGACCACGGAGTTCGCGACGGGCGACCCTTCCTCGTGCTCTCCCCCTGCGGCGAGCCGGCCCGTGACTGGCTCCGCGCCCGACCGCCGGCGGGGGAGCGGCACCGTCTCGCCCGAAACCTCCTCCAGGTCCTCGGCCACCTGCACCGTCGGGGAGCAGCCCACGGCGATCTCGCGTTGCGCAACCTCGTGGTCCTCCCGGGCGCAGGTGCCCTGCTCGTCGACCCCGCAGCGGTGGCCTCCATCGCCGAGGACGAGGCGGCCCTCCTTCCCCTCCTCCAGGAGTTGCTCGGCGGGGAGGCCGGCTGGCTGCTGGCAAGGGCGGGCTCCGCGCGGGAGCTCGGGCTTCGGCTCACCCGGTTCGAGCTGTCCCGGCTGCTCCACCGGTGGCGCGGGCCCCTGCTCGCCGCCCTGCTGCTGCTCGGCCTGGGAGCAGGGCTTGTCTGGCGTGCCCTGTCTCCCGTCGCCTCCTTCTCCCTCGCCGGGGGGGAGCTCCTCGTCCGGCGCACCGAGCTCAGCCAAGCCGAGTGGGCCGCGCTCATGGGCCGGCCGGCGCCCCTCGACTGCGACACCGACCTCGGACTCCTCGTCGCTGGGGCCGATCTCCCGGCGGTCTGCTTGTCTTGGTGCGACGCGGCCCGGGCTGCGAACGCCCTCTCCCGCCGGGATGGCCTCCGCCCCGCTTGGCCCGACCTCGGCCCCGATTGCGCGGGGGGCCGCCGCGACCCCGAGGCCGACGGCTGGCGCTTCCCCACCGAGACTGAGCATACGGAGATTACCGCACTCATCTGGCCCGACGGTCCACCGGACGATCCATGCGCCCGCGGAAACCTCGCCGACCACGAGGCCTTCTTCGCCGTGCCCGCTGTGCAGCAGGCCCGCCTCGCATGGTCCTGCGAGGGCGGGCGCGACGACGTGGCCGGGCCGGCCCCGGTGCGGGACCTCCGCTGGTGGGCCGGCGGCCTCTACCACTGGGATGGGAACGCCGCCGAGTGGCTAGACGAGCGCGACGGTGAGGCGGCGCTCCACAGCCGCCTCAGCTATAGGAAGGACATCGGCGCCACCCCTGCCCGCTGGAAGTCCGGGCGCTGGGCCGACATTGGCGTCCGCTTGGTTCGGTCGCGATAGCGCCTCGGGTTCGCAATGGAAGCTGGCACCGCTGAAGGTCCGGCCGACTTCCGGACGGGCAGACCCTCAACCGCTCCGCGGTGAACGGAGCCAGCATCAGTAGAGAGGGCCCAAGGGGGTGGACCCCTACGGAGGGGTGTCCACCCCGAAGCCGTCGTCGCCCCAGCAGAGGATCTCCCCCGTGGCATCGATGGAGCACGCGGTCTTGTGGCGCAGGTCGATGTCCTGGGCGGCCCCGCCGGGTGGCGTCAACAGATCGTAGTAGTCGCCGCCCCAACACTGGATGGCGCCGGTGGTGGAGAGGGCGCAGGCCGTGTAGTAGCCGACCGTCACGTCCACATAGGTGCCCGCTGGCGGCGTGGTCCCCTCGAAGTAGCTGCTGTCGCCCCAGCACCGAACCGCGCCCACCGTGTCGAGGGCGCATGCATAGCTGTGCCCCATCGCGACCCGCGAAAAGGTGCCGCTGGGGGGCTCGTCCACCTCGTGGCTCGTCAAGCCCCAGCAGGCCAGGGTGCCATCGGCTGCAACGGCACATGCGTTGTACTGACCAACGTCCACCTGCGTGAAGCTGCCGGTGGGCGGCTCCGTGAGCGAGTAGGTGTCGGAGCCCCAGCAAGCGAGGTCGCCGTCCGTCTCCACCCCGCAGGCATAGGACCGCTGCACGGAGACCTGGGAGAAGGCATCCGTCGGCGGGATGAGGGAGCCGCCCCAGCATTGGACGGCCCCTCCCACCTCGACCCCGCAGGCCTGCCCCTGGTAGGCGCTCACCTGCTCGAAGGCGGCGCTGGGGACCACCTCGGTGAGGCTCCCCCAGCAGTCCACATGAGCATCCGTGGCGAGGGCGCAGGCCAAGGAGTAGCCCACCGAGACTTGCACATAGTCGTGAAGGTCCTCCCCATCACAGTCCTGGTCGATCGCGTCCCAGCCGACCTCGGTGGCCTCCGGGTGGATGGAGGCGTCACCATCGTTGCAGTCGTCCCCCTCCGTGGCCATGGAGCGCCACCCATCCCCATCGGCGTCGATTCCGTCCATGCCATCGCAGTTCTGGTCGTAGCCATCGCCGTACACATCCGTGGCGGTGGGGCTGAAGTTCGGGTCCCCATCGTTGCAGTCACCGTCCGTCGCGGCGGTGTCGTCGGGCTGGGTGCATGCGACCACCGGGGCTCCGGCATCTCCGTAGCCGTCCCCATCGGCGTCCTGGTACCAGGTGGTGCCGTCCGTGGGCTCGTCGTCCGTAGCGCCGTCGCAGTCCTGGTCCACCTCATCGCAGGTCTCCGAGGCGCCTGGATGGATGGAGGCGTCCTCGTCGTTGCAGTCGTCCTCGGCATAGCCGTCGCCATCGGCGTCCACGGGGCCGCCGGTGTCGGCGCCGTCGGTGCCATCGGCGCCATCGGCGCCGGAGCCGTCCCCGCCACCGTCATGGCCGGAGGCGACCCCCGAGTCGTCGATGTTGCCGCCGGCCTTGTCGCCGCCGTCGGATGTGCAGCCGAAGGCCAGAACGAGAGCCAGGAGAAGGCCCCGGCGCGGCGCCCAGGCCGAGGCGGCGCGGGGTCGGACGGGTCCGCCTTCACGGCGCGGCGTGGAGCCCGGCTGCGGCGCCGTGGCCGCGGAGGCGGGTGACGAACGGTCGATCTCTTTTCTGCTCATGAGATTTCCAAGGGGAGGGGGATGCGATCGACCCGGTCGGGTACCGGCCCGAGGCGACCTTGGGGACGGTGCGATGCCGCGTCGGGAGAGTCCATGGGCCGATGCGGATGTTGAGATGTCACACCGGGATGCCGGGCCACCGCACCTCCGCAGACTTCAGGAGCTCTCCCCCGGTACGCTCGCCGGGTCCCTCTCCAGGCGCCGCCGGGCCGAAGCGGCGGCCTTCGCAGCGGCAGGTGCCGGGAGGGGTGAGCCGCCAAGTTGGAAGTACCCGGGCACGAGCTTGGGATGGACGGGAAGAGTGACGCCCGCGTCGTCCCGATGGAGGCGCAGGAGGGCCGCAGCCGCCGAAGTCGCCAGCCCTGCGGCGACCCTCAGGTCGGTAAGCGTCTCCGGCGCGGAATCGGTGCCCCCGCAGCGGTTCATCATCGGGGTGACCTCTCCCCAGAACTGGATGAGTAGAGCCTCGGTGGCCGATGTCACGTTGGCATCGGGAGCCCGTTCCTCCGTGACTGGGGTGGAGAAAGCGAACCAGTCCATCGCGCCGATCCGACGATGACTACGCTCGCGTGTGGTGACCTCTTCGGTCTGCCCAACATAGAGCCGGTTGTCTCGCGAATACAGGTAGACCCCAGGGAGTCCCCGGAGGAAGCGGCGCGACGGTCCTTGGGCGTTTCGACCCGCAACAAAGCGCGCGAGCTCGGCAGCGGTGGCCTCTCCCACTCCTACCACCACGTTGATCTCGGGCAGCACCGGGTCATGGGGTCGGAAGTGCCAGACGGCATCGCCGGCTGGAACGGCGGTTGTGGCGGATACCAGTCCGAGCGAGCCGCTGTCGGCAATCGCCCGGACGGCGTCGTGCCGGGGCGCATACAAAAGGCGCCAGTCCGCCTTCCAGTTTCGGGCGACCGGCATCAGCTGATTGGGCCCTGCCTTGAGGAACAGGGGTACCCCACCATGTCGCTCGAACAGGGCGTAGCCCTTGGTGAATCGCTGGACCAAGTCGGAGGCCCGGCCGCCCGCGTAGGGGAGCAGCCCCAGGCTCCGTCGCGCTGCCTGAACGGCATTCACCGCCGCCCCATGGGTAAGGGGACGGCCGAGGCTCGCGAGCCAGAGCAGGTCCCGGTACGCGACTTGGACCCAGGGCTTCTCGTCGGGAGTGGAAGGGGGCATGGGGACCTCTGGCCGGGCATCGGTCGCACATCCAACCATGTTGTGCATGTTTCCACAATGGAGCGTCCGTCTTGATCCTGTTGTGGGAGGACGCCCGCCCGTAGCCTCCGCCAGAGGCCTGAATGGCGGACAGCATCGGAAAGCGCGTGGGCGCGCGAATTCGGCAGCTTCGGGTCGCGGCCGGGCTCACGCAAGCGGAGCTCGCGGAGCGGGCCCGGCCACCGCTGGAGACGGAGACGATCGGTCGCTTCGAGCGCGGGGAGCGAACCCCACCGCTGGAGCGCCTGGTGGTGCTGTCGGAGGCCCTCGGAACGGACCTGGACGGCCTCCTCGGGGGCATGCTGCACCTCGATGGCCGGCCACCGCTGTCGCCGGAGATGGACGAGCTCTTGGGCCTCTTGCGGGATCGGACGCCGCCTGAAAGGGCGGGAGCCCTCCAGGTGGTGCGGGCCTACCTCGAGGCCCTCGACGCGGCGCGGTAGGCAACCCCGGCGCCCCCCGCGGGGGGCTCGGGGTGGTCAGTTCCTCTTGGTTCTGGGCCGGCGTGACGGGGCAGGGCGCGGGAGGCGGTTCATGTCGCGGAAGAGGGGGAGGAAGGTCGAGTCCGGGTCGATCGGCACCAGGGAGTCGGCCGGCAGCGCCCGGCCGAGAAGGGTAGCGAGGGCCTCCTGCTGTTCCCAGGTCAGGTAGGGCGTCCCTCGACCGGTGACGGGGTTGTTGATGTAGGTCATCCGCCAGGTGGTGTGGATGTCGGACCAGCGGAGCATTTGGAGGGCACGGCCGTCGAGGCGGGGGAGGCGGGCGAGGATGCAGAGGGCGGCCATCAACTCATCATCGGGGACGAGGTCGCGGGGCGGGGGGAGGCCGTGCCCGGCCGTGGGTTGAGCTGGCTTCTGCCATACGGGGGCCCGCATCGGCACCAGCGCGGTGGAGTTGTCGATGCGCTGCGCCAGGACCTTGTAATAGAGCAGGAAGGCCCAACGCTGAGCGCGTCGGCGCCAGGGGCGGAATTGAACGAGGTCCGCCTCTACGTCGTCCATGTTCCGAAGATTCACGCCGCGCCGGGTGGCGTCCTCCAGGAGGTTGCTGAGCAACCAAGCCACCGAGGTGAGAATGCCGAGGAACTGGAAGTCGTAGACCAAGTCTTGACCCGGCCGAACGGGATTGGGGCCGCAAGGCTCTGTCGCGCCGCCGAGTTGGTAGCTCCTGGTGACCGGCGGCGGCGGCGCGAACGCGCCGAAGACGTCGAACACGTCGGGCTCGTTGGGCTCCTGTGTCATGGGTGGGCCTCGGGAGGCGGGGTGTTGGATGGCGAAGGCATCGGCGCTGGCGCTGGCGTCAGGGAGCGGTGCGGCTCGGCTACAAATCGGAGCGCGGCGTAGAGCTCGCGGTGGCCCGCCGCCGTGGAGGAGCCGGGCTCGACCGGCACGATGGGGGCCAGGAGCTGTTGGACCCCGGCCCAGTGGTACAGCACCGCGAGGGCGCGCTTCTGTTCGTTGGTCAGCGGTGGCGACACCGTGGCCTCCACGTCGTCGATGAAGACGAAGCTGTCGCTCGTCCGGAGGAGATGTCCCCAGCGGAGGCGCTCCAGCACCCTCGGGCTCAGTGTGGGGATGCGGAGCAGCACGGCGATGGCCGCGCACACTTCCGGCGGGTGAATGGGCGTGGGCACGGCGTCCCAGCTCGGGAGCTCGCGGTAGGCGGTCGGCGTGGGCTCCGGCGCCGGCTCCGAGGCGGGGGGAGTTTTCTGGCCGGTTGCCGCCTGGTATTCCCGCCAGAGCTTGAAGGCGGTCCTTCGCGGTCCGCGGGTTGGCGCGGCGCAAAGCTCCGCGTCGGCCAGGAAGGCGGCCTCATCGTCGAGGTCGATTCCACGGCTGACGGCACCGGAGAGCAGCTTCGCGTATTGGCTCGCGGTGCTCTCCTTCTGCTGATGCACGCGCATGAGCCAGTCTACGAGGGGGACGGCCTCGGCCCAGCAGGATCGACCGGACATCGTGAGGGACCTTTCTTGTTGAGTGTCTGGAGTAGCGTTGCGGTCGCCACAAGGAGCGGTCCCACGCGCACGTAGCGTAGCCGACTACTTGGCGCCCAGCATGGGTGTTTTTCTCATTCATGCGCTTTTCGGAAAATGGATCGAAGATCCATGGCTATCGAGAGTTTCGGGGGACATGCGGCCGTGCTGACCCTGGAAGTCCGGGGCGTATCGACCGATGAATGGTGCCTTTTGAGGAGAGGGCTGGAAGAGGAGGTGTCTGGGTAGCGACGGGTTCCTCGTGAAGCGAGTCTGTGCCGGGACCGCGGCGCGGACGAAGGAGGTCAGGTAGTGTGCGTACCCAGTAGCGTCCCCTCAATGGGGATTCTCGGGTAGCGTAGCGTGGCTCGGACTTGGGGGACTGTGCCGAAACCGGCGAAAGGGCGCCCCGTAGAGCCGACGGCTACCCCGGGCGCTGGAGGAGTCCCTCGTCGGGTCGCCTCGCCGGGACCATGGAAGAGCGCATCCTGGTTGCCGCCGGAAGCCGCGGTGGTCTTGAGAATCCGAAGGCCCGCGCTCGACCCTCCTGCCGCGCGAAGCCAGGGTGCGGGACGAGGGCGCCGCCATGTCCATCCCCGAAGGTCCGCTCCCCGACCACCGGCTCCCGCCCCTTCCAGGGGAGGTGTTGGATGAACTCCTTGTCCTGGTCGGGGGAGGCGAGCTCGCCAGCGCCGAGGCGGGGCTGCGGGTCGTGTTGGAGAGGGTTCGGACGATGGCGGAGGGGGCTCAGCCGCCGAGCCTCTGGTGCTCCCTGATGCTGGAAGTGGAGGAGACGGCTCGCCTGCTGGCGACGCGGCGAGGGGAGGCCGGGCTGCGGCTCGGCTACGCCCTCGGCCGGGTGGCAGGAGTAGCCGGGGCGGCTGGCGCGGCCATGGGGCGCCCCCCGGGGGACGCTGGAGGGACCTTCCGAGCCGCGCCCGCGGCGATGGAGAGGCTTGCGGTGGAGGTCCTGGCGGCGGCCCTGCGGGCGAAATTGAGGAGGTCGGAGGTCATTTTGGTGCTGGCCGCCGTTGAAGGGGAGCTTCGTTGGTGGTCCTTGGAGCCGGTCGCCTACAGCGAAGGCAACCACCGTGCGACCTCCAGATCGTAGTGTCCCCCCTCGCGGAATTGAATCCGAGCGGTTCGGCCCACCAGCTCCTTTGCTCGGCGGGCACCGGTTCCGTGGGGGGGGCGAGGCCGGCGGATCGCAGCACGTAGGCAACGCCGGGGCCGAGGCAGTACATGTCGCCGCCGAAGTCTTGAGGGGCGCCCTTCCCCTCGGCCTGGCCCGGGCGGTGCTGGTGACCGTAGCCAAGGAACTCGCCTTCGACCCGGCGAGAGCGACCGCCGACGAGTAGCGGTTCGTGTGCGATCTGCGCAGACCCCACGACGCCTGGGCACCCCGCTGCCGCGCCGAGCACGAAGAAGAGTCAGGTTGGCTGGGGCGACGTGTTGAATGCGCCTGCCTCTGCCGTCCGCAGCCCCCCCCGGGGCGCTACTCCTCCATGCGCGCGCGCATCCGCTCCGTTGTGCGCAGTACCAGCGCTTCGACGGCCTCGGTGGTAATCCCGAGACGACGCCCGATGTCCTGGTTCGAAAGCTCCCTGCCGCCGGCACCCAGGCCGAACTTCAACTCGAGCACCTCTCTCTCCAGGTTCGGCAGAGTGGCAAGCGCCTCGGGTAGATGTGCGTGCCGTGTCGCCTTGATGAGTTCCTCATCGGCCCCGATCTGCTCATCAGCAAGGGGAAGAAGCGCGAGCCCGTCCTCGTCGGTCGGGGAAATCTCCAACGCGCCCACCAGTGTCTCGCGGACGACCGCCTTCCGCAAATAGGCTTGAAGCGAACGTGGTGCTGGCAACTGAAAGGTGGGGAGCTGTCGATGCACCCGGGGGATGATCGCGTCCAGGGCGTCCTGCGAGACAGCTGGGTCTGTACCGAACTCTGAAAGTACCCACGTCTTCAGCGCCCTATGCACCTGTGGCACCTCGCTGCCTTTCAGAACATCGCAGCCTATAAGGGCATAGGCGATGATTAGCCCAAGCTCCACGCCCTTCATGGCCGACTCATTGACCTGCAGGAAGATCCCACGTACCGGGAGCGGCCGCAGCCGGGGCTGGAGAGCGGCGTTGGGCTCGAAGCCGGCCAACCAGGGGTGGAGAGGGGGGCCTCCGCTCAAGCCGCCCCAAGCGCCCATCGGGGGAATCGGTTCTTGGCCGGGGCGAAGCCAGCGCCAAGGTGTGGAAAGGTGCGCTTGGTCGAAGCTGCGCTGCCGCTCTTGCAGCTGCCCCATCGTCCCCGTTCCGTGCCCCAGCGCGATGACGCACCCGGCATCAAGCGGGGGACGCAGGAGGAGCAAGAAGCCGTAGATCCCCCACGAGGGTTTCGAGACTGTCGTGGCGGGCATCGGCCCGATGGGGTCGGTTCTAATGCCTCGCGGCACGCCGATCCACATCTCGTAGGCCGCCCGTCGCTGCCGAGCACCCGAGGAACGGGTGTCAAGGCCGTAGGCCGCGAAGGCGAGGTCAAGCGGGGCGAGCACGTGGGCATCGAAGCGGGTGGGGGCGCGTTGCCGCCGTAGCCGCTTCTGGATGGCGGTAGCGCCGTCACGAGCAGCGATTTCGGCGTGGAACTCCTCGATGGTCTCCACCGCCGCCTCCACGATTCGGGGCAGGTCAGACATTTTCTGGGACATGGGCGCCATAGGCACGCTTTATCCAGACTTACGCTGGACTGGTCGTTGGTCAGCATGGAAAACGATCCTGCGACCCCCGAACTCCTTGACGTCCATGAGGCCGCGGCTCTCCTGCGGCTCTCGCCCTCCACGGTGTACCGCTGGGCTCAGCAAGCCCGTCTGCCGTCCCTGAAGATGGGCGGGTGCCGGCGATACCGCCGGAGCGATCTCGTCGTTTGGCTCGACGCCCAGGCGCAGGGCCTGGCCGATTCGGCGACGCCCCGAGAGGCGGTCACGCCGGGGTGCACCGCCCCCTCGGTCAATGCACAATCCGCCTCTACAGGCAAACCCCCGCATGCCGCTGTCCAGGCCGATTTGGAGCCGATCCCCGTTGGCGGAGCCGCGGTGACTCCTCCCCCGCGGGCGGCCCGTGGCGTCCAGCCGTGACGCCTCGCCACCTGTGCGCATCCCCCGCAACCACGCAATTCGTCACTCCACCCCATGAGAAGCCCGTGATCGACGACAACAACGCGCCCGCTTCGACCCCCGGTGAGCATGCCACCGGGAGCGTCGGTGAGCCGGCCGAGAACGCCACCGCTGTCACCCCGCCCCCACGCGACCGGGAGGAGCCTGAGTCGGGCGGGCCTTCCGGCGATGGTCCACCCACGTCGCCACCTGAGGCCCCGATGGTGGCCGACGGCGTCCCGGCGACGACCGCCCGCATCGAAGCCAATTATCCACCCGAGGTGCTTCCGGAGCCCGCCGAGCAAGGCGGCAATGAGGCGCAGGGGGACAACGAGGCTGTCTCTGCGGCGGGGGTACCGGCAACGGAGGCGGAGCGGACTTCAATCGAGCCGAAGGTGGAGACGGAGGCGGGGGCCCCTTCGGACGGCAACACTGCGGGAGAGCGGAGCGAGGAGTTTACGCCGGCCTTCTTCAAACCTTCGACCCCAGAGGAGCAGACGCGGGCGTTGTGGAAGGTGCTCGCGCGGGCCGGCGAAGTGCTTGAGGTCCGGCTCGGGGGTGTTAAGAAGGGTCCGGCTCATTTGTGGGGGAAGGTAGCCGGGTACTTCGGAAATGCCACCGCCCTGGTGCACGAATGCATAGGGATCACGGGAGCGGACGCCGCCGACGTGTGGATCACGGTGAATCCGGTGAACCCCACCCTGCGAGCGCGGAGCTACAACCGGCTCAAGCCTGGGTCGCCGGCCTACGCCGCGGACGACGACATCGAGTGCCTTCGGCACCTCGTCGTTCGCATCGAGGCCAAGCGGCCGTTCGGCGTCTCGGCGACGAAGGAGGAGGTTGAGGCCGCCACCGTGGTCGCCCACCAACTGAACGACGGCCTCTTGGAGGCCGGCCTGCCGAGCCCGGCCTTCGCCGGGCGCAATGGGGCCGGCTGGGAGCTCGTATATCGCCTGCCGGATCTCGACCCCACGGTGGAAAACCGGGAGCTCGTCTGTAAGGCGCTCGATGGCATCATCGCGGCATACGCCACGGCGGTAGTTGAGATCAGCATGGAGGGTGGCCGCCCTGGGGCCCGCGTGCATGTGTTGGGCACCCTGGCGGCGGAGGGCGACAACCTCGCCGAGCGCCCATGGCGGCTCACCTCTGGCAGGTTCGCTTCGCAGGTTGGCGTGCTTACCGTCGAGCAGCTCATCGTTCTCACCGATCTCGGTCATCGAGCACCGAGCGCCGACCCGGTCGCTCAAGGAATCGCCTCGATCGAGGTCCTCGCGCAGCAGGTGCAGGACGCAGTGGACAAGCGCCAAGCGAAAGCTGCGATCGAGGAGGTGATGAGGAATAAAGCGGAGATGAGCCTCTTGGTGGCTGCTTACGCCGCCCGTCCCGAGGCGATGAAGGCCGCCATCGAGCAGATCGGCGATCGGCATGGCCTCGGCGGCCCAGCAAAGAAGCTCGAGGAGATGCTGAAGAAGCAGGCGACCCGGTTTCGCCGAGAGGCGAAGCAAGGAGATGACGCCGAGGGCGGGGGTGAGGGATCCATGCTGGGGATTGAGGTTCCCGGTATCCCCTCGGCGAACCGCCTGGTGGTTCCTCACCCCTTCGCGGTCACGCTGAAAGGCGGGGTCGTGGAGGTTTCTCGAGGCCCTGGAGGCGAGTCGAAGGAGAAGTTGATCTGCACCGCGCCCCTCCTCATCACGGGTCGGACGGTGGATGTGCATTCCGGCACGACGTCGGTGCGCCTGACCTGGGTCTACGGCGGCCGCTGGCACCACCGCCTGGTGATGCGCGACCATGTCGCGGACAAGGCGAAGATTCTCGCCCTGGCTAGGTACGACCTACCCGTCCACACACTCAATGCAGGCGGGATCGTTGGCTGGATGGCGGCCTTCGAGAGCGCGAACATCTCCGTTCTCCCGCGTGCGCGCGTCTCGCAAGTGATGGGCTGGGTTGATGGTACGGGCGAAGGTGGTTTTCTTTGGGGAAGCCGGTTGCTTCGTAGCGACCATCCGCTCAACGACCAGGCCCAGAGTGGTGGAAGGCTGGATCAGACGACCCCCGACACCTGGCAGGACAACTCGATCTACCTGCATATTCCAGACGATGACGGTGGCGGGCAAATCGTGTCCGCATTTGTTGGGGCAGGCAGCTTCGAGAAGTGGCGGGAAGCGGTGAAACGCTGCCTGCCCTATCCGAATGTTGTGCTCGCGATCTACGCCGCGATTGTTCCGATCTTGATGCCGTTTCTGCCGGATGCACCGAACTTCATCATCGACTGGAGCGGCGAGACCTCGCGGGGCAAGACGACCGTGTTGCGGATCGCGGCGTCCTGTTGGGGCCGCCCCGACGAGCGTGCCGGCGGGATGCTGTCCACCTGGGACCAGACCCGCGTGTCCATAGAGCGGATGGCGGCCTTGCTGGGGAATCTGCCCTTCATCATCGATGACACCAAGCGGGCGAGGCAGCCGAAGGTCGTTTCTCAGGTGATCTATGACTTTACAAGTGGAAAGGGGCGCGGCCGTGGTAGCGTCGATGGCATGCGACAGACGGGGAGCTGGCGCACCGTGATGCTCTCTACAGGCGAGAGCGCGATCAACTCGTTCACCGAAGACGGAGGAGCCCGCGCACGGGTGATCGTCCTTCCCGGATCGCCATTCGGGACCGTCACAGATCAGACGGCCAGCCTCACCGCGGAGCTCAACGCCGCCGTCCTGCGCCACTACGGTCATGCCGGACCGATGATCGTTCTCGAGCTGCACCGGCGGTGGCCGGAACTCCACAAGCTACGCGAGCAATTTCAAGAGCGGCATAATGCCTGGCTTCTGGTCGCGAATGGCCACCCGGTCGCGAGCCGCATGGCAGCCTACTTCGCGAGCCTGGAGCTGGCGGGTGGCCTCGTGCACACCGTTCTCGGGATTGCGGGCGATCCGGAAGGGGTATTGCGCGCTGTTTGGAATGCGAGCGTCACCTCGATGCACGAGGCCGACCCTCCGAAGCGAGCGCTGGAGCAGATTCGCTCCTGGGCGACGAGTCACCAGGGGGAATTCTGGGGCCGACATCAACGCCGGCCGAGCGAAAGCGAGTCTCCGCAGCCGCTCCGCGGCTGGGCCGGCGCCTGGGATATGTCGGAGGACTGGCCCAGCATTGCATTCCTCCCAACGCGGCTGGACGAGATCCTCCGCGAACTCCGTCACGAACCGGAGGGCATCATCGCTGCCTGGGCCCGACGCGGGTGGCTCAAGCGAGAATCCGGCCACGTGCGGTCGAAGGTCACGATTGGGGCCAACATGCGGCAACGCTGCGTCGTCATCAAGCGTGAGGCGTTCGTCGAGATCGGCGAGGACGATGAGTCGCAGTCCGCACCGGGGGAGGTGGGCGATGGCGATGACCTGCTGTAGGGCCCGCAGCCAGCGACCATGCGCGCTCCGCCCCGCGGGGTGCCCCACCCGCCCCGATGCTGCCCCCGGGATGCCCCGCCCTGGCGGGGCCCTCGGGAATCAGCCAGGGGAGGGTGTTCTCGCTGGGGAGAAGGACGGGTGCCCCGCATTAAGAGAACACCATGTCTATATAGAGAGTCCGTTAAAGAAATGTTTTTGGCCGTCTCGGAAGTGGACCCAAGAACAACTATTTCGCGGCCCCTCTGAGAATGAGTGGTGTGCGCGAAAGAGCGGGGCGCGCGGGGCGACAGGGGTAGAACAAGCCTTCGATGGTGATAAGTGGCGCCCCGCTCTACGGAGAACCCCCCGGGGCGCAGGGGAGGCCACCGGGGCGAGAGGGAGGCCACTCAGGCATCGGGCGCCAGTGGTCGGGGGTGAGCGATGGAAAGGGCCCGCTCCGGCGCCGCTTCGCGGCGCCTCCGGGGCCCCCCCGGCTCCTTTGCCCTCCTGCCCTCCTCCTGTCCCTCCTGTCGCCGAGGGTGCTCTCGTCCGTTCGCCTTCCGACATTCGGCTCCGGTTCCTGGGGTGGGGGGACGGGTGGGTGGAGGCGGCCGCAACCCCGAACCCACCCGAACACAAGCACCGGCGCGCCAGGAGGGGGAGGAGCAGGAGCGGGGAGGAGAGGAAGGAGGGGGGGCCCCGAAGCGCCGCGAAGCGGCGCGGAGCGGGCCGGATCGCGAGTGCCTATCGGAGAAACCACAACCATACGGGTGAAGCAATGACCATTAACACCGCGGATAGTGGAGAGAATGTGCCTGACATCAACCTGCCCGAGACTCTCCAACTGGATCAGCGGCCCTCCGCCTCGCGGGATGAGGTGGCGTCCTGGTTTGCCAAGCCGGCACCCTTCCGCATGGACCCGGATGCCTTCTGGCCGTTGCTGGCGGAATGGCTCGCCAGGATCGACCAGTCCACGACGGTGGAGAGGGGGCCAATCGTGGAGCTGCTCAGCCGGTCCGCGAAGACGGGCACCCCATTCACCTACAACGCCGTAGGTCGCGAAGAGCACGGCGGTCGGCGGTACGCCTACCGGTTGCTGGGCCACCACGGTTGCCCTGTGCTCACGCGGCATGGGTACAAGAACCTCCCCCATCCCCGCGCACTGCTTCAGTCCATCCCGAACGCGGTGCGGCCCGCCATCCGGACCCTTCCTGGGCACGACCTCGTCTTGGCGGACATCCAGGGTTGCTTCCCGGCCATCGCGGCGGCGCTCACGGGTGATGCCCGCCTGCAGAGGGATCTTCGGGCGGATATGCACCAGCGAATCGGTGACATGTACGCCACCCGCTTCGATGCGGCCCGCCGGCGTCAGGTTGGGAAGCTCATCAATAACGCACTGGTGGGCGGTGCCACCGCGTATGGATTGAGAGAGGCCCTCGATGAGGATGGTATCCAGGTGCCGCTGGAGCGGGCCTGCCGAGTCCATGACCAGTGGTGGCTGCGCTACGGCGGCTTCAAGGCCTTTCTGGACGATGTCCGGACGCTCATCCGGCGCCAAGTTGATGCCGGGAAAGGCCTCACCATCCGGGCCCCGGATGGTCACTGCTTCCGTTTCAGCGCGGCGGAGCTCTCCGGCAAGGTGGGGGGCAAAGGGAAGAACCTGGAGGCCGATCGGGAGGCCGCGGAGCGGAGGGTCATCTCCTCTTTGTTTCGGGCCATTGAGGGGAGCGCCCTGGATCGAGCCTTGGCGATCCTCCAGCCCCTCAAGGCCGAAACGGGTCTCCGGCTGGTCCTGACGATGTATGACGGCCTGGTGATGGCGGTTCCGGAGGCACTGGCCGAGGAAGGAGCCGAGGTGGTGCGGGCCTGCATGGTCCAGGGCCTCCGCGAGACCGGCGTGGACGCGGGCGTGGACATCAAGGTGCAGCCTCGCTGGGGGGTGCTGCCATGAACCGCACGCGCTTTCCTGGCAGCCCCTCGCCGCCGTTGCGGGCTGGCGGCTCGGCGCCCCGCCCTGGGCTCCCGGAAACCCGGCCGGGGAGCCGACAAGGGGACGGCGGGCGGCGCCCTATGGTCCCCGAGGCCGGTTGCTCACAGTTCATCGGCCGGGCGCGTCGGCAGGAGGTGGTGGAGCTTCTCGCCACCGCCCTCCTGGCGCTCGTCTACAGCGGTGGCGTGCCCAGGGCCTCGAGTGAGTCAAAGGGGCTCACTGGGCCCGGTGGCCCAGCGGACCTCATTGAGGGCGTTCGGGCGCCCGTGTCGAAAGCCTCGCCGGGTGTCCGAGCCGCTCCTTCGAAACATGAATCTTCCTGCTTGACGGGTGCGAATCGTCAGGCCGACATGGGGTCACCGCCGCGGACCTCGCGTTCGCGACGGTGATCGCAGCCGCCCTCGCGCGGCTCCTCCCGCCCACCACCCTCGTCCCCGTTCCTGTCGCCGGAGCGCCCATGCCCACCCCCACCCCCGCCTTCCACCCCGCCTTTTCGGCCCCGATGGGCCGACGGCCGATGGCAGCCGCCGCGGTCTCGCCGCCGCCGCTGTCGGAGATCGCCCGCTACCTGTCGATCCTGCCCACGCTGTCGGTCTCCGAGCTCGCAGAGGAGTATCTCCGGCTGCACGATGAGCCTTGCCGCTCCCGCAACCGCGACTGGCTCCAGAAGAAGGTCGCCCGCCGCGTCCAGACCCTCGTGGAGGGGGGCCTGACGGAGCGGGCGAAGCAGCGCATCGACGAGGTGCTCGCCTGGTGCGAGGCCGAGCGCCGCCACCCGATCGGCGCCCACAGGGCCGGCCACGGCGCGGCGGTGCCGCCCGCGAAGCCGGCGGCTCGCCCGGGCGTGGAGCGGGGCACGCGATCGGCGGAGTCGGTGCTGCCCAGCAGCCGCGATCCCCGACTGCCGCCGCCCGGGACCGCCCTCCGCCGCGTCTACAAGGGGGTCGAGCAGGAGGTCATCGTGGAACACGAAGGCTGCACGTGGAAGGGCCGCCCCTACGGCTCCCTCTCCGAGGTGGCCAAGGCCATCACAGGCACGGACTGGAACGGCTTCCGCTTCTTCGCCCTCCGGGCCGCCAGCGGGGCCGCGGGCACGGCCGCCCCGGCGCGGGCGGGAAGGGGTGCCCGATGAGCCGACCTCCTCCTACGACCCGCCACAGCCGCGGCCCCGGGCGGCCGTTGGGGCGGCCCGCCAGCCGTTCCTCGGGGAGCGCCGCGGTGCCGACGAAGCGGGTGGCCATCTACACCCGCAAGTCGACGACCAAGGGCCTCGACCAGGATTTCAACAGCCTGGACGCCCAGCGCACCATCTGCGAGCAGCACGCCCAGACGCGGGCCCGGGAAGGCTGGCGCATCCTCGACACCCGCTATGATGACGGGGGCTTCAGCGGGGCCACGCTCGACCGCCCCGCCTTCCAGCGGCTCGTGGACGACATCGAGAATGGCTTGGTGGACGTGGTGGTGGCGTACAAGCTCGACCGCATCAGCCGCAGCACCAGCGACTTCGTGCAGTTGGTCGAGTGGTTGAACGACCGGCGCACGGAGCTGGTGATCGTCACGGAGCAGTTCGACACGACCACCCCCTTCGGGCGGGCCATGACCACGGTGCTGATGGCCCTGGCGCAGATGGAGAGGGAGCGAACCGCCGAGCGCACCCGGGACAAAATTGCTGCGGCTCGGGAGCGGGGGATGTGGACCGGCGGTGCCCTGCCCATCGGCTACACGAACGTGAACAAGCGGCTGGTCATCGAGCCCAGCGAGGCGGTGGCCGTGCACCGGGCTTTCGCGCTCTACCACCAGAGCCCCTCGCCCATCGGGGTGGCCCGCGCCCTGGATGCGGAAGGGCACCGTACCCGCGGGCGGCCCGGCGCCGATCGCGTCCCGGGGCGGTGGACGAAGCCGGCGGTGCTCAACCTGCTCCAGAATCCGATCTACGCGGGCCTCATCCGCTCCGGGGATACCCTTGTGGATGGGGAGCACGAGGCCATCGTGCCCCGGGAGCGCTGGGAGGCGGTGCAGGCCCTCATCGATCGGCGTCGCGGCGGTGAAGGTGGCGGCCGCAACACGGCCTACCTGCTGAGCGGCCTCGTGCGCTGCGGGTGCTGCGGGGCCGCCTACGTCGCCGGCTCCACCCGCAAGAAGGGCCAGGAATACAGGTACTACCGGTGCTCGAATCGAGACCGCCTCGGCGCAGATGCTTGCCCGGCGGCGCCGGTCCGGGCCCCGGGCCTGGAGGAGGCGGTGGTCGCGCAGATGCGGGAGGTGGCGGCGGACCCGGGGCTGGTCGAGGACGTTTGCCGGGAGCTCGGGGCACGGGTCGAACGGGAGCGCCGCGACCTTCAAACAGAGCGGCAGCAGCTTCCGCGCGACATCTCGCGGCTGGCCGAGGAGGCGGAACGGTTGGGAGGCGCCCCCGGCCAAGGCCGGTTGAGCCTGCTGCGGCCGGAGGACCAGGAGCGGCGCGCGGAGCTGGAGGAGCAGGCGGCCCAGAAGCGGTCCCGGCTGTCGGTGGTCCACCGGCGCCTGGAGGCCCTCGATGCGGCGGAGGTGGACGCCCGGCAGGTGGCTGGGATGCTCCGGGGCTTCGAGCGGGCCTGGCCCTTGCTCACCCTGGAGAATCAGCACCGGCTGCTGCGCGCGGTCATTGAGCGCATCGACATTCAGGGCGACAACGGGCAGGTCGCGGTGGTGCTCGCGGATCTCGCCGCTTCGGCGGACACCGCGGTCGGGGAGGGCGCGTGAACCCCCTTCCGCCGCCCGGGCCACCCGCTCCGGCGCTCGGACGCCGTGTGGTGGTCTTGCAGCTCGGGGAGGCCTTGGGCCGCGTGCGCGGGGCGCCGCCTCCCGGGCCGGTGCCACCCCCGCGGAAGCCCTGCCGCCGCCCGGCGCGTGTGGCTCAGCTCCTCTCGCTGGCCCATCAATGGGAGCACGACATCGAGCACGGGCTCGTACCGGGCCAAGCGGACCTCGCTCGTCGCCAGGGGCTCACGCGGGCGCGGGTCACCCAGGTCCTGAGCCTCCTACAGCTGGCGCCGGACCTTCAGGAGCGCCTGCTCCACCTCGAAGCGGTGGACGGCATCGAGCCCCTCATCGAGCGGGACCTCCATCCGGTGGCGGCATGCCTCTCCTGGGTGGAACAACGGATCCGCTTCCAGCGCCTGGAAATGTTCACTGGCCGGCGTCGCCCGGGTGCTCTATGACAGCAGGGAGAAAATCGAGGGAGAAGATGCTCTATTTCGCCTATGGCTCGAACCTGAACGCGAAGGACCTCGCCCGAAGCACGGGCCGGGCCGACTTGCTCACGCCCGTCGGCCCGGCGCTCCTGCCCGACCGGGCGCTGGCCTTCACCTACTTCTCGCCGAGCCGCGGTGGGGGTGCCCTCGACATCGTGCCCCGCCCTGGCGCTGTGGTCGTGGGCATGCTGTTTCACGTGGCGCCCGGCGGCTGGGCGGTGCTGAACCGAAAGGAAGGGCACCCCCACTGGCTCCGGCGCATTCGGGTGGTGGTCCTCGATGAGGAAGGCGTGGAGGTCGAGGTGGAGACATACGAGGTCGTCCCCTCCCGCCGGGAGGCCTTCGTGGCGCCCCGCCCGGACTACCTCGCCGTTGTGCGCGCCGGGCTCCGGGCGCATGGGCAGGCGGCCGGCCTCGAGCCCCTGGCCGCCGCTGCGCGAGGGGAGGTCGCCTCCGCGGTGGAGGCCTTGTTCGTGTACGGCACGCTCCTCCGAGGGGAGTGTCGCCATGGGGCGCTCGCCCCTGCCGGTGTCCGCAACATCCGGGCGGCGGTCGCCCCGGGGCGGCTCTTGGATTGTGGCGCCTGGCCGGGGATGGTGCCCGCCGGGGAGGCGGCGGAGCAGGTGAGGGGAGAGGTGGTCCGGGTCGCCGACCTGGAGTTGGCCGTCCGCTGCCTCGACCGCGTGGAGGGCTTCCGCGGCTTCGGCCAGGGCGGCTCCCTGTTCGTGCGGAGGGTCGTGCAGGTGGTGGAAGGGAGTACGGCGGGCGCCCTGGCCTGGACCTATTGGCTCGCGGCGCCATCGGGGGAGCTCGTGATCGCCTCCGGCTCCTGGAAGGAGCACCGAAGGCCCGAAGGGCGATCCGTAGCGGCCGCCGAAGTGTGCCGGTAGGATTGTCGGAGTCCCGAAGCAGAGTCCGGCCTCGGCTTCGTCTTCGACGTGCGGATGGTCGGCACCCTGGAGGTCGGCGCGGATGACGGGCGGGTGCGGTTCACGCTGCCCTCGGCGCTCGCGCTGGTGGTGGCGAACAGCGCGGCCTGGCCGGTGGAGGGGCTGGTGGGGCGGCAAGATGGGCGGTCGGATGTGTGGCTCACGCCGACGCGGGGGAGAGTGGCGGCGGTGGGGAACGATGCCTTCGGGCTGGGGTTACGGGTAGGGTGGGGCCGAGGCTGTCTACGAAATCGGGGCAAATCCAACGCACCATGATGCCTTATTCGCGGCTGAGTTGATGTTTGGATCCTTCTTGGACCCCTGGGCCGAGCTACCCGTGTGTCGGGGGGATGCTGGCATTGGCCAGAGGCGCGTCAACGAGAAGTTGATTACGAGGGTTGTGACCTCCCGAACTTCTACCTTCCAACGAGATCGCCTTGATGATGATCACTCTCCTGCTCGCCGCACTCAGTGGCGAAGCCGATGCCCGCGAGCCAGAGGGAACACCGGCTGCGGCCGGCGCGGCCGCTGCCGTGGCAGTGGTGTCGGCGATAGCCCTGGTGCATCTCGTGAGGGAGCAACTTGAACTAGACGCGGTTGAGTGGGTGTTGGCCACAAGACCAGAGCTCAAGGACTTTGAACTCTATTTGGTGGAGTGGGAGGCCAGCAGTATTTCAGATCTTTCATCCATTACTGCTGTAGTATTCGCAGTTCACCCTGCAGACCAGAAGCCATTTTTACTCCTGGTCACTACGGATCATGGTTGGATAACAGGAGGAGGGGTCGAGTTCTCCAAGATTCGATATGTCGTTATTACCCAATCTAGATGGGAATTTTTGCTCGCTGGATACCTCGCCGCCGGAGGGGCGGCACCCTTTGCTAAGGGTGGCCGTATTCCTCTCTACGAAAGAAAGTCACTTCGGACCTTTGGTGGCACAGAGAGCGCAGAGCCTACTAAATTGCCTTCTCCTGATGAGATGGGAGGGATAGGCCAGTTCGTGGGTTTACAAAGACGAATGGCTGTTTTCGAGGTCAACCAATCGTGCATGTACTATCCGATGCTCTCTATCGATGGCGACACCTATCGGGTGGGAGTCGAGGATGCTGAAATTCGTGTCGTCTATAACGAAAAAACGCTCAATCTCTTCTTCAAGGCGGATAAAAATCTGGTCAAGATAAGTCGAGTCACTGTGGGCAGTATCGCACGTCAATTCAGCGGAGACGAGAGAGGTTGTCCATTTGAGGAAGGAGAGTGAGCATCGAGGCTCCCTGTGGTCAACCTACTTCGACGGGCCCGCCATGCGTTGGGCGTTGTCTGACCACGTTGCCTGTTCGCGGCTACAGGGGTAAGGAGGTCCTGGATCGGGGGTGGCCCGGTGATCGAGGTGGATCAAGGGAAGGTCCTCGACAGGCTCCACGCGAGCTCCGCTCCGCCGGCCTGAGCTTCGGGCCGGATCGCGCACCGCCGGACCGGTCTCGTTCTGGCGTAGATAGAACGCGAGCGCCCGCATACGTCTCAAATTCCGTGTTGATGGCCATTCTTGCTATTCGACCTATGCCAACTTCAGCCTAATGGAAAGCGCCCAGCGGCCTATTCAGCAGGCAGTCGGCCGAACAGCAGCCGTCAGGTGATCAGGGGATCAAGGATCAAGGGCCGTCACGGTCTGTCAGACCTCGCGAGACGAAAGCCGAGGTAGTAGCTGCGGTTGGCCGGGCCGTACCTGCCGCGGTAGGCGACCCGGGCGCCGGCGGCCGAGACGTACCAGCCGCCGCCGCGGTAGACCCGGCCGGAGCCGCTGCCAGCGCCCTGCGGGTCTACCTGCGTGCCGCTGCTGTAGGCGCCGTACCAGTCCCAGGTCCACTCCCACACGTTGCCCGTCATGTCGTAGAGGCCGTAGCCGTTGGCTGCCTTCTGCCCGACCGGGTGCGTTGTGTTGCTGCTGTTCTCGCTGGTCCAGCCCACGGCACCCGGCTCGGCGCCCCCTGCGTACAACGTGTCCCGCCCGCCCCGCGCCGCCACCTCCCACTCCGCCTCTGTCGGCAGCCGATAGCCCGTACAGCTCAGGCCCCGCGGCCAACTCACGCTGTCCCCGCTGATCGTGTAGCAGGCATCGAGACCGTCCTGCGTCGACAGCGCGTTCGCGAATTGGGCGGCGTCTTCCCAGCTCACCTGCTCTACCGGGCACTGGACACCGCAGGACGAGAAGTACGAGGGGTTGCTCCCCATCACGCTCTGCCAGAGCCCTTGCGTCACCTCCGTACTTCCCATCAGAGTGCCCCTGCTCAGCATCACCGTCTGCGCCGACTTCTCGTCGTCCTCGCAGCCCATCTGGCGCGCCGTGCAGCCCACTTCGTAGCTGCCCGCTGGGACCGCCTTCATCGTGTACCCGCTGGGGCCCGTCCAGCTCCATCCGGCCACCGCTCCGCCGCTCGCAGTCGTCTCTTCTGGAGAGAAGCCGAAGTCCACACCGACGAACACCACAACAGCGCCAAGGGGGAGCGCCAGCGCCGAGGCGACGAACAACGCCCCAGCCGCCGCGGGCGACATAACTTCAGCGCCTGGGGCGACCGCGGGACCGCTCGCCGGGGCAGGCGAGGGAGCCGTAGACGAGCGACGTGCGTACCCTTTTCGCTCCACCTGCTCCTCGGCGTGACGCACCCGGTCAGCGTGCTCCCGCTCCCGGCGGAGCTGGTCCTGCCGCTCCTGTTCCGCCCGCGCCCGCTGCGCCCGCTCAGCCTGCTCCCGTTCCCGGCGGAGCTGGTCCTGCCGCTCCTGTTCCGCCCGCGCCCGCTGCGCCCGCTCAGCCTGCTCCCGTTCCCGGCGGAGCTG
>JBIJDH010000033.1:0-58101 GCA_044344255.1 Myxococcota bacterium | reverse complement strand
ACCCCATCGGGAGATCCTCGCTGTTCTGGGGGATCTTCCTGCCCCGCCTCGCCGCCGTCGTCGGTCCGGTCATCGGCATGGTGGCGCTGGTGGGCCTCGCCGCCGCCCTCTTCGGCCACCCGCTGCCTTGGGACCTCGCGCTTCGCCTCTTCCTCCTCCTCGGCAGCCAGGGCTTCTGCTTCGCCGCGCTCGGGATGTGGATCTCCGTTCGGGCAAAGGCACCGGAGAACGCGCTGATTCGTGGGCTCCTCCTCTGGATGGGCACCATCGCGCTCTATGACTTCGCCCTCATCGGCCTCCTCCTGCGCGTGAAGCTCACCCCTTGGGCTGTCTTTCTCCTGGCCGGCGTCAACCCCGTGCAGGCCGGCCGGCTCGGCGTCCTGGCCTCGGCGGACCCCGACCTGGGCCTCCTGGGCCCCGTCGGCACGTGGATGGCCGTGCAGCTTGGGTCCATCGGCACCCTCGCCTACGCCCTCGGCTGGCCGACCGTGCTCGGCCTGTGCGCGCTCCTCCTGGCGCGCTGGAGCTTCATTCGTCGCGACCTGATGTAGGGCAGCCACCTCGGAAACACCCACTGCCTCTCGGAGAACCCATGCACCCTCTCATTCGTCCTGTCCTCGCGCTGGCCCTGCTGGTCTCCTGTGGGGGAGCTCCCCCCGCTCCGCCCTCCAAGGCGCCCGAAGCCGCCCCGGCCAGCGCCCCCGCGGCCGCCCCGGTCGCTGCCGCGCCGGCCCGACCGAAGACGGACGCGGAGAAGACCGTCCTCGACGTCGCCGTCGGCTCTCCAGACCACACCACCCTCGTCGCCGCCGTGAAGGCCACCGATCTCGTCAACGCGCTCGCCAGCCCCGGCGGCATCTACACCGTCTTCGCGCCGACCGACGCCGCCTTCGCGGCCCTCCCGGCGGGGACGCTCGATGAGCTCCTCAAGCCGGAGAAGAAGTCCACGCTCAAGCTCATCGTGCAGCACCACGCCGCCGTGCCGATCATCGAGCAGAAGGACATGAAGGACGGCCAGGTGGTTCCAATGTCGGATGGCACCTCGGTCACCCTGCACGTGAAAGACGGGAAGGTCATGGTCAACGACGCCAACATCCTCGGAGAGGTCCACGCCGTGAACGGTGTGGTCTACGTCGTGGACAAGGTGCTCCTCCCCGGGGCGAAGTAGAGGACACGCATACGCGGGTCGGTCGCACCCCCTTCAGCGCCCCGCCGCCACCGGCAGGAAGCGGAGCAGCCACACCGCGAAGGCGAGGCCGAGCAAGGTCGCGCTCAGCAGCAGGCCGCTCGCGGCGCCGGCGCCCAGGGCCGCGGCCACCCGCAGAAGCGCCGCCGCCTGAGCGAGCAGCAGCAGCGCCGCGCCCGCCCGCCCGAGCTCAATCGGCAGGCCGGAGTGACCGCGCGCCACCCGCATCGACAGGCCGAGGAAGAGCGAGCCGAGGCCGCCGACCAGCAGCGCGTGGAGGCCCGCCGAGCGGGGCGCGCCGAGGAGGTCGAGCAGCCAGGCGACCGCGATCCAGGCGAGCCCGAGGTGCAGCACGCCCAGCATCGGGACCTTCACGGCCGGCCAGGGTCGCCAGCCCCAGACCTGGCGGGAGAGCAGGAGGAGCAGACCCGCCTGGATCGGGAGCAGGAGCGCAGGGGCCGCGGCCGCGGCGAGGACCTTGGCCCAGGACAGGAGCAGCAGCAGCGGGATGAAGCCCGGCAGCCGGCGCCCGGCGTAGCCCGGGACCGCCCGCGAGCAGAAGAAGGGCAGCAGGCGGTCGAGCAGGGAGAGGGCCAGGGGGGCGAGGAAGGCGTGCACCCCCACCTCCACGCCCCGCGGCGCCGGCACGGACCGCGCGTGCAACACCACACCCACGAGGGCCCCGAGCAGGGCCAGCGGGGCGGCCGCGGTGGTCGGCTCCCACCGCCGGCGCAACGAGGCGAGGCCGACCGGCGCCGCCCAGAGCAGCAGGGCGACCCACGGCAGCGCGACCAGGGCCGCGCCGAGGCCGATCGGCAGCGCCGGCCGGCCGAGCAGCAGGCCGGCGGAGAGGGCCTGAGAGGACAGGACGCCGTAGAGGACAGGGCGACTGGGGAGGGGCGCGTCATTCTGCTTGGCATAGGCCGTGAGGAGGAAGCCCTGTACCCCCGTCCCCAGCACCCCCCAGAGCATGAAGGCGCCGTGGTCGGCCGGGGAGAGGCCGAGGGGGACGCCGGCGAGCTGCGCGCCCCAGGCGCCGAGCCCGGTCACCGCGAGGGCCGCCGCCGCGGGAAAGAAGAGGCGCCAGCTCTCGAGCGGCTTCGACACCGACGGGTCTATCGGAGGCATGTCTATCCGGCCCTCCGCGCGAAGAGCTCCGTGAGGATCTCGCGCCGGTCGGCCTCGGAGAGGGCGACACAGCGGGGGAAGAGCTCCCTCTCCTCCCGCTCGATGTGCGGCAGCAGGGTGCCCCGGAGCGCGTCCACCTGCTCCCGGAGGGCCTCGACCGGCACCATCTCGCCCTGAGAGAGCGCATCCAGCATCGGGTTCAGCCGGAGGAGGCATTGATCGATCTGCGCGTGATCCCGCGCCAGCGCCTCCATCAGCCCATCACAGTCGGGAGCCACGGCGTGGAGCCGCGGCGCGAGCGAGCGGTCCTCATCGGCGGCGTGGAGCGGCAGCGCGATCGAGAAATACCGGTGGGCTTGGGCGGCGGAGGCGGGCACCCGCGGGTCTCCCAGGTCCGAGAGCGCGGCCATGCGGGACAGGCCGTCACAGAAGGTGCGGATCCGCGCGTGGCAGGCCAGGAAGGCGGCCACCGGGTCGGCGGGCATCGGTGTGGGCGGGGAGCGCGGAGAGGGTTCGTTCATCGTCCGGTCATCCTGCCATAGACCGTGGTGAGCACCTCGGGCAGCCGCCGGGGGTCGGGCAGGATGTGCCAGGCGCCCGGGCCGAGCATGACCGGGAGGTGGTCGCGGGCGACGGCGTCGATGGCGAGGCCGTGGGTCACCACCCCCTTCGCCTCGGCCTCGCGGAGGGCCTGCCGGACGTCGGCCACGCCGTAGCGCCCCTCGTACCGATCGAAGTCCGTGGGCTTGCCGTCCGAGACCAGGAGCAGGAGCTTGCGGTCGGCCTCGGTGCGGGCGAGCTCGGCGGCGGCGTGGCGGAGGGCGGGGCCGATGCGGGTGTAGCCCTGGGGGTGGAGGCTGCCGAGGCGGGCCCGGCCGAGGGCCCAGGGGTCGCCCCAGTCGCGGAGGGTCCAGACGCGGCAGCGGTTGCGCGTGTGAGAGGCGAAGGCCAGCACCTGGAGCCGATCTCCGAGCCGGTCGGCCACCTCACCGAGCACGAGGATCGCCTCCCGCGCCACGTCGAGGACCCGGCGCTCCGCCACCCAGGCGTCGCTCGAGAGGGAGACGTCGAGCAGCACCGTGGTGGCGAAGCTCCGCGCCCGGCGCTGGCCACGGACGTAGACCCGCTCGAGGGGACCGCGCCCGGCGCGCCGCTCGGCGAAGCTCTCGACCAGGGCCTCGAGGTCGAGGTCCTCGCCGTCGGCCTGACCCCGGACGGGGGAGCGCCGCGTCCGGTGGATGACGAGGCGGCGGTGCAGGTCCTCGATGAGGGCCCGCTGGCGGGGCAGGGCGCCCGCGGCCCACCGGCCGTCGCCCCCGCCCATCGGCGTAGGGTACACCGTGCACCAGCCGGGCTTGTACCGCCCCGCGACGACGTCCCACTCGTCGTAGGTCACCCCCGGCTCTCCGGGGAGGACGTCGGCGACGTCCGGCACGTCGGCGTCGATGCCGATCTCCGCCCGATAGAGCGACTCTGCCCGCTCTCCCCCGCGGATGACCTGCTTGAGGTCGAGCTCGTCCAAGGCCTCCATGTGGTCGTCGAGCTCGTCGGCCCCGTCCATCCGCTGGACCTGTCCTTGGTGCTCGTCGAGGGTCTCCACCTTCTCAAAGACGTGCTGGACGACCTTCTCGCGGGCCCGCTCCTCGTCGACCGTCACCCGCTCCACCTCGTCGGCGGGGCGGCCGACCCGCTCCGCGCCGGTCGAGCGGGCCGCAGGCAGCTCCCCCTTCGAGTCGATCGCCGTCACCGCCCCGGGCGCGCGCACGAGGCCGCCCCAGACGCGGAGGGGTGGGCCGGGGTCGCCCGCAGGCGGCGCGGCGGGGGGAGCCCACGGGGTGGCGAGGTCGAGGGCGGCGGCGCGGAGGCGGTCCCAGGCCGGGGAGCCGGCGGCGCGCCCCCGGAGCTCCGCGGCGGCGACCCGCCGGTGAAGGTCGGCGAAGGCGGGGAGCTCGTCTACCAGCCGGTCCGTGGCCACCCGCGCCGCGTCGAGGCTCCGGAGGGCGCGCAGCGGGCCCTCGGGCGGCACCTCCCGATCGAGGCCGAGGCGCCGGATCGTGGCCCCCACCGCCACACGTAAGAGCAGCGCCTCCCGGTTCTCCTCCGCGCTCCCCCCGAGGTCGAGGGCGGGCGGCACGAGGAGGTCGGCGGCGCGAAGGCCCCCCTCCCCGCGGGCCGGGACCAGGCGCACCGCCTCCCGCGCCAGCACCCTCGCCACCGTGCTGAGCGCCGCGCCCTCCCGCTCGAGCTGGGCGGCCTCCGCCCGATAGGCCGGGAGCGGCGCCGGCCTCAGCCGCCTCCAGAGTCCGTAGAGCCACCGGAATGCGTGCTCCTCCCACTCGAGCTCCAGCTTCGGCGCCAGCCCCTCCAGGGGCTCCGACTCGTCTGGCCTCGCCGGCCGGGGGCCCATCAAAAGACCAGCGCCACGAGATCACAGAGCCCGCGGGCCACGTCGCGATCGTCGGTGAGGGGCTCGACGACCGCCACCTGACAGGCGAGGCGGGGCGGCAAGCCCGAGGCGATGAGGCGGGCGGCGTCGATGAGCAGGCGGGTCGAGGGCACCTCGGCGAGCCCGAGCTCCCGCACGGCGCGCAGCTTCCCCGCCAGGGCGACGAGCCGCTTCGCCACGCCCGGGTCACAGGCGGTCTCCCCCTCGATGACCTCGACCTCCACGGCGGGGGCAGGGTAGTCGAAGTGGAGCGCCACGAAACGCTGGCGGGTCGAGGGCTTGAGCTCCTTCAGCCCGCGCTGGTAGCCGGGGTTGAAGCTGACGACGAGGCCGAAGCCGGGCGCCGCCTCGATGGTCTCGTCATGCCGCTCGACGAACAGCCGGCGGCGGTGGTCGGTGAGCGGGTGCAGCACGACGATGACGTCGGGGCGCGCCTCGGCGACCTCGTCCAGGTACAGGATGGCCCCCTCTCTCACCGCCCGAGACACCGGCCCGTCCTGCCAGACCGTCTCCTCGCCCCGCACCAGCCACCGGCCGAGGAGATCGACCGCGCTGGTCTCGTCGTGGCAGGACACCGTCACGAGCGGACGGCCGAGCTTCGCCGCCATGTGCTCGACGAGGCGGCTCTTCCCGCAGCCCGTCGGCCCCTTGAGCAGCAGGGGGAGCGCGTGCCGATAGGCGTGCTCGAAGACCTGACACTCCGCCCCCACCGGCCGATACCAGGGCAGCGCGGCGGCGGCGGCGGCGGCGGCGGCGGTGGAGACGATGGAGCTCATGGGGTGACCTCGGCCACCGACAGGGGCGGGCGCGGCAGCGAAGGATCTGCATCTTCAGCGGTCTCCGCCGCGCCGTGCTCGCTGACGATGGCCTCGTCGGTGGGCAGGCCGTGGAGGATGAAGTTCCAGATGTAGAGCACGATGCCCACCGTGAACAGCGTCGCCGCCAACACGAGGCCGATAAAGTGGACGGAGATGGCCTCCTGGGCGGCCAGGAAGTCCATCCCCATGCGCCGCTCGAGGTAGACCTGCGTGATGCCCGCCACCGCGAAGGCGCCGGTCATCCCCAGCATGCCGATGTTGGAGGTCCAGAAGGCCCACTCACCCGTCCAGTGGCGATAGAGCTTGCGGCCGGTCATCTGGGGCAGGGCATAGGCGATGATGCCGAGCACGAGCATCGCGTAGGCGCCCCAGAAGGCGAGGTGGCCGTGCATCGCGGTCACGAGCGTGCCGTGGGTCCACACGTTGACCTGCGGGATGGTATGGGCGAAGCCGAGGAAGCCGGCGCCCACGAAGCTCATGATGCCGCAGCCCACCGTCCAGAGGAGCGCCACCCGGTTGTCCGCCTTCTTGCCACCCTTGCGGCTCATGGCCACCGTGTAGAGCGCCATCCCGAGGAAGGCCAAGGGCTCGAGCGCCGAGAAGATGCCGCCGATGGCCAGCCAATACTCCGGCGCGCCGATCCAGTAGTAGTGGTGCCCTGTCCCGAGGATGCCCGAGATGAAGGTCAGCCCGACGATGACATAGAGCCACTTCTCGATGACCTCTCTGTCCACGCCGGTCAGCTTGATGAGCAGAAACGAGAGGATGCCGCCCATGATGAGCTCCCACACGCCCTCCACCCAGAGGTGCACCACCCACCAGCGGAAGTAGGAGTCATAGACCTGAGACTCAAAGGTGATCATCCCCGGCAGATAGAGCAGCGCCGCCGACAGCAGGCCGGCGAGCAGCACGACGCCGGTGGTGGTGAAGCGCCGCCCCTTCCAGGCCGTGACGCCCACGTTGCCGAGGAAGAGCAGCACGTTGACCACCACGAGGTAGTCGAGCGGGCGCGGGATCTCGAGGAATTTGCGGCCCTCCCACCAGTTCAGGTGAAAGCCGATGATCGCGGTGACGCCGACGAGCACGAGGCTGGCCCACTGTACGAGGGCGGCGGGCACGCTCGCGAGCTCCCGCTCGGCCTCCTCGGGGATGATGTAGTAGGCGGCCCCCATGAAGCCCGACAGCAGCCACACGACCAGGAGGTTCGTGTGGGTGGCGCGGGCCACGTTGAAGGGGATCACGCTGTGGAGCCCCTCCCAGCCGATGTGGGCGAAGCCCATGATGAAGCCGTAGATGATCTGCAGCGTGAACAGGAGCATGCAGGTCGCGAAGAAGAGGTACGCGACCTTCTGCGATTTGTAGCGCATGTCGCCTCCAATGGGTTTGATTCGGTTTTAGCGGAGGGTCATGAGCCAGGTGACGAGCTCGGCGCGGGTGGCGTCCGGCAGCGCGAGGTTCGGCATGGCGGTGCCGGGCTTGACGGAGGCGGGGTCACGCAGCCAGGCGTCCAGCTTCTCCGGACTGAAGCGCGTGGCCACCCCGTCGAGCGAGGGGCCCACGACGCCGCCCACGCCGCCGACCGCGTGGCAGCTCTGGCAGACCTGGGTGAAGAAGGCCGGCGGCGCCGCACGCGCGCTCATCCCCTCGGGGGCCCCGCCGGCCACCGCGAGGCCGGAGCCCGCCGGCGGGACCGCAGCGGCCGCCACGCCGACGCCCACGCCCACACCCACGCCGGAGATCGTCAGGTCGGGCTTCTTCGGGAAGCCGTTGGTGTCGATCTCCCCCACCCAGGTGAAGAAGGCGATGAGCTGGTCCTTCTCCTCCTCGGTGAAGTCGTACTTCACCATCTGGCGACGCCCGGGGAACATGGCGGCAGGGTCCCCGAGGAAGACCTTGATCCACGGCGCGCCGCGCCGCTCGACGACCTTCGTGAGCTCGGGGGCGTAGTAGGCGCCCTCGCCGAGGAGGGTGTGGCAGCCCATACAGTTGTTTGCTTCCCACAGGGCCTTCCCCGCGACGACCTCGGCGGTGAGCTTGTCTTCGTGGGAGCGGGCGGGGACCTGGCGAATGGTGTCCACCGTGAGCCCGAGGAAGACCCCCGAGAACAGCACGGTGAACCCGATGAAGAAGGCACGGGCCTGGGATTTGGGGAGCAAGGGTGGCCTCCGATGAGCCCCCGTGGCGGTGCGGGGGCTTCAGGGCAATATCATTGGATCTTCATGTCCGTTGATTGCGGCAACGCAAAGATGAGAAGATCTCCCACGGGTGCCCCATCGATCGGCCCCATCGAGGTGTCGGTGCTCCCCACCCAGGCGCGGTCCCGGGCCCTCAGCCTCCTGCCGCTCGCCGCGCTCGCCGCGCTCGCCGCCCCGCTGGCCGGCTGCCGCCTCGCTTACGTGGTCAAGTCGGGGGCCTACCAGGCCGAGCTGCTCGCCGCCCGAGAGCCCCTCGACGCGGTGCGGGCGAGCGGCGCCCTACCCCCCGAGGCCCTGCGCGCGCTCGACGTCGTGGCCGACGTCAAGCGCTTCGGCGCCGAGAACGGCTACTCCGCCACCGACAACTACGAGACCCTGGCCGTCGGCTGGGACCGCACCATCTGGAACCTCACCGCCTGCGATCCCCTGGCCTTCGAGGCCGAGACCTGGTGGTTCCCCATCGTCGGTCGTGTCCCCTACCTCGGCTACTTTCGAGAGGAGGACGCCGCGAAGAAGGAGGCGGCGCTCGCGGCGAAGGGCCTCGACGTGTACCGGCGCACCGCCGGCGCCTACTCCACCCTCGGCTGGTTCCGCGACCCCATCCTCCCCGGCATGCTCACCTGGTCGGAAGCCGACCTCGCTGAGACCGTGCTGCACGAGCTCGCCCACGCCACCGTCTGGGTGAAGGGCTCGGTGAGCTTCAACGAGAGCTTCGCGAGCTTCGTGGGCGAGGAGGGCCTCACCCGCTACCTCGCCGCCCGCCACGGCCCGGACTCCGCCGAGCTCCACGCCGCCGTCGCCGAGCAGGCGGACGCCGCCCGCTGGAGCGCCCTCCAGCAGACCCTCTACGCGGACCTTGACCGCGTCTACCGAGACCCCTCGCTCGATGACGCCCGCCGCGCCGCCGAGAAGGCCGCCCTCTTCGCCACCCTCCACGCCCGCATCGAGGCCACCCCCTTCCACGACCCCGCCCGCTACCACCGCGCCGCCGACCGCCCGGGCTGGAACAACGCCCGCCTCGTCGGCTTCCGCACCTACAACGACGACCGCCCCGCCTTCGAGGCCCTGCTCCAGGCCGAGGGCGGCGACCTGCTCACCTTCATGCGCAGCGTCGCCCGCCTGACCAAGGGCGAGCCCGACCCCTTCGCCGCCATCCGCCGCGCCTCCGCCGAAAGTGGAACGTCGTCCCAAAAATCGGACATCGTCTCATTTCGTTGAGAAGCCGGGTCCAATCAGGATGCGGTAAGTCCATCGTAAGCTTCACGCATTTTCGGCTTGACATCGCGATCAGGTAGAGGCGGGTCCTCCGCGACGGCCGCGACGGCGGGCCCCAAGGACTTGGCACGGCGATTGCATTGGGAAATGTAGACGCAAGACGAGGAGTCCATCATGGCCTTTGCCGCAGCCCGCCAGCGCAGCGCGCCCCCCGTCGGGGAGGGCAACCCCCTCCTGAACAAGTACCTGAAGCGGATGGGGGAGATCCCGCTCCTCTGTCGCGACGACGAGGTCGAGGTGGCGCGGCGGGTGGCAGACGCCGGCCCCGACTCCGAGCTCGCCAAGCAGGCCTTGATCAGCGCCAACCTCCGGCTCGTGGTCAGCATCGCCAAGCAGTACTCCTACCGAGGCCTGCCGCTCGCGGACCTCATCCAGGAGGGCAACCTCGGGCTCATCAAGGCCGTCGAGAAGTTCGACTGGACCCGCGGCTTCAAGTTCTCCACCTATGCCTCCTGGTGGATCCGCCAGAGCATCATCCGGGCCATCGAGAGCCAGATCCGGACCATCCGCATCCCGATCTACAAGCTCGAGGTCGTCAACCAGATCCACTACGTCCAGAAGATCCTCTTCCAGGAGCTCGGCCGGGAGGCCACCACCTTCGAGATCGCCGAGCGCCTCGAGATCGAGCCCGAGAAGATCGAGGAGCTGCTTCGCCTCTGCCGCGAGCCGATGAGCCTCGACGCCCCGGTCTCGGACGACTCCGACAGCTCGGTGGGTGAGTTCATCGAGAACCCCGACGCCGAGAAGCCTGGCGAAGACCTCGACCAGTGCAGCCTCCGCGAGGAGATCGGCTCCGCGCTCTCGAGCCTCACCCCGCGCGAAGAGAAGGTGGTGCGGATGCGCTACGGCATCGGCGAGCCCACCCAATACTCGCTCGAGGAGATCGGCGCGCGCTTCAACCTCACGCGCGAGCGCATCCGCCAGATCGAGCTCAAGGCCCTCCGCAAGCTGCGCCACGCGAAGCGCTGCAAGACGCTCGAGGCCTTCGTCGAGTGAGGGGACAGACCACCTGAGCGCGCAGTCCTCCTGAGCGCTCAGACCACCCGCCACCGCTGAACGCGGAGGACGGCCTCCTCGTGGAGGACCCCCAGCCCGAAGCTGTCCTCCAGCACGCCGACGACGCGCACCATCAGGCCGTCGCAGCGGGCCGGGAGGGCCTCGCCGCTGAGCTTGTACTGCTTCCCTGCGCCGTCGGTGAGGACCCACTCGCCCCCGCGCCGCGACGCCCTGCCGGTCAGCTCCACGCGCTCCTCCGGTTCGTGAAAGGGTCCGGTTCGTTGATCCGGTTCGTTGAAGGGTCCTGTCGCGCTCAGAGGCCGGCGCTCCGGAGCGTGTCACAGCGCTTGTCGATCCAGCCCCGCAGGGAGTCCTGGTTCGCCAGGATGGACGAGGCGGACGACTCCTTCCGGGGATCGATCTCCACATACTCGGTGATCAAGGCCTGCGCCGTGTCGAGGGTGGAAATGAGCTCACCCCGGTCTCGACCGATGACGTTGCAGGTCTGCGCGACGATGTCGGTCAGGCGGGCCCGGCAGCCGGTGTCTCTCCGGCACCAATACGGGATGCTCGAGGCCGGGGAGCTGAGCGGCACGGAGGGATAGAAGGCCCAGTCCGGGTCCCAGGGCATCATCCGCGCGAGGCCGTCGGCAGGGTCAAAGTAGACGCGGTAATTATTCTTGTTGTAGACATACCCGTCGTACTGGCCCGTCCAAGCCTCCATCGCCCAGAAGGTGAGGAACTGATCGACGTCCAGATAGTACTCGAGCGTCTCGTCGAAGCTCTCCGTGCCAGCGGAGGCCGCCACCGCGGCGGTCACCCCGTGGATGTCCAGGCGACCGATATCGACGCCCTCGTCCTGCTGGAAGAGGTCCTGTGTGGCCGTGTCGAAGTCAATCATGGTGTAGGAGCCCCAGACGGGCATGTAATAATCGCCGTCGTACAGGTTCCCCGTCCCATCCGCATAGTTTCGCCGGAGGGAATTCTGGTCATAGGCCTCGACGTTGGTATAGAGGCCATAGGGGGCGCCGTTCACGGTGACCCAGACGTAGCCCACCCGCGGGGCGGCGAGCCCCACCAGGCGAAAGGCCTCATAGACCATCAGCTCATGGACCTGGGAATTGTCCTGGACCATGTTGTTGAGGTTGAGGAGCGTCACACCGTCGATGTTCTCTCCCGGCACAAACTCGTTCAGGTCGACCTTGAAGCCCGACTTCCCGGTGAGCGCCCGATAGGACCCGAGGCGGCCCTTGATGCGGAGGGCGACGTCGGGGAGCGTCCAGGCCTCGTCAAAGACCAGGCCGGCGTGCACGTCGGCCCAGGGGTTGGCGTTGAGGGACGCGATGGCGGCGCTGTCGAGGGTGATGTCAACGGTGTGGACCTGGTCGAGGGTGTACATCCACCCCCCGAGGTCGAGGCTGTCCCCCAGCTCTTCGATGGCGCCCAGCGCGACCACCCCCTCCGGGGCGGCGCCGAGGGAGGTCTCCCCCTCGCTGTAGGAGACCGGCGGGGGGCCGGTGTCGACCGGCGCCGACTCCACCTCGACGAAGACCGGCAGCGCGGGCCCGAAGCCGTCCTCGTCGAGGCGAGCGGGGTACGGCCCCGCCTCCGAGCAGGCGAGCGAGAGGCTGAGGGCGAGGGCGAACGGGAGGATGGGGGACATACCCTGAGCATGCCCCAGCGCGCCGCGGCTGACCAGGGTGTCTACGCCGTCCAGGTGGCGGGGATCACGACCCCGCTCGACCGCAGCCCCTCCCGCTCGGCCGCGGCCAGCCCATCCCAGGGGCCGGTGTCGGGCAGCGCGCCCAGAGCCTGCCCTGCGGCGGCGCTGAGGCGCAGGAGCGAGACCTCACCCTCCGCCTCCCGTGCGGCCACATAGTGGCGCGGGCTCCGGAGCGGCTTGGGCGCCTTGCCCTTGAGGCCGGCCTCAACGTCATGCGTGACCTCGAGGCGCTCCACCCCGCGGGCCAGCCGGAGGCCTCGCCCAGGCTCGTCCCGGAGGCAGAGCTCGCCTGGGTCGGGGGCCGGGGCGTGGCAGAGGGCGGCCTCCACGCGGGCGAGGTCGGCCAGCTCGGCGAGCGCGGGCACCTCGCGGGCGCGGGCGGCGAGGTAGCCCGCGAATCGACGCCCGATCGGCAGCCGATCGGGCGCGTCCTGCTCCGCGAAGGCGAGGGCCACCTCGGCCGCCTCACCGCCCAGGCGGGCGAGGCTGCGCGGACAGGCGCTCTCGAGGCCCTGCCGCACCTGATCGACCGAGCGCCCCCACACGACCGGCTCGCCTTCGGCCTCCGCCGCTCCCGGGAGCGGGTAGCCGACCGCGAAGAGCGCCTCCGGCTCGGGCAGCTCGTAGTCCGCGTGCAGAGCGCCATAGCCCGCGATCACCGCGCCCATGCCGGCCTCGTCCTCCGCGCGGGAGAGGCCGACCGCGAGGGCGTCGAGGGCGTCGGCGACCTCCCCCTCCGACTCCGCGGCCACCTGGAGCAGGCGCACGCCCACGTCTTGCGCCACCCAGGCCCACCGGCTCACCCGCCAGGGGGGGGCCTCCGACTCCCCGGTGATGTGGTCCACCAGCTCCATCACGCGCGCAGAGAGGTCGTCGATGTGGGTGAACCGTCCGCGATCGGGGCCGTAGAAGAGCTCCACCGCCCGCCCGAAGGCCGGTGAGCGGAGCCGTGCCCCGTGCGCCGAGGCGTACGCGAGGCCGTCGCTCGAGAGGTCGATCGACCCGTACCGAGCCGAGACGGGCCGGCCGAGGCGGAGCCCGCGCTCGATGGCCTGGAGCTCCCGGGTGACGAAGGCCCGGCCGGCGGCGTAGGCCTCCCCGGGATCGGCCCCGCTCGGCCCCTCGAGGGCGCGGTCCTCACAGTCCGGGCAGTGGGCGTCGAAGAGGGCGCCACAGTCGGCGTGGCGCTCGCAGCGGCGGAGCCCGCCCTCGTCGAAGAAGTACCAGAGGGCCACGGGCAGCAGCTCCGCCAGCCGCGCGGTCGTCGCCAGCCAGAGCAGGCTCGCGCCGGCCTTCCAGCCGAAGCCCACGAGCCCATGGCAGAGCTCATGCGCGCCCCACTTCGGCTGTTGACCCGGGTGGAAGCTCCCGATCCTCCGATCGAGCTGGAAGTGCCGGAATTTCGTCTCGGGGAGCACGCCCGACCGCCAGCCCTCGACCACCCCGAGGTCCGGCCGCCCGACCGGCTCCCAGTCCGCCGGCAAGGGCAGGTAGACCCGGTGCTCGAAGTGGGCGAGCCCGAGGCCCGAGGCCTCCGCCAGCGCGCCGATCCGCGCCGCGGCGGGCGATCGGCGGAGCTCTCCGGGGAGGGGGGCGAGGGGGCCGAGCGGCGGGGCCCCCCCCATCAGGGCGACTCCGCCGGCGCGTCGCTGAGCGTCACCGGGACCGTGGAGACATTGTTCTCATACGACAGCTCCGGGAAGATGTGGAGCGGGTTCACCGAGACGCGGAGCTGGTAGTCCCCGGCCGGCACGTCGGTCACGTCCACCCACTGGCAGTCGAGGTAGGCGTCGTAGGTGTCGGCCCAGTCCACCGAGATCCCCTGCTTGTTGCAGTTGTATCGGGCGCGGCCGGCATCCTCTCCATACCGCTCGTAGTCCATCAAGCAGAAGGCCTGCTTGTGACCGGTGAGCACGACCGTTCCCGTCGCGTCGAGGAGCTCGTAGGTGGCATAACCCTCGAAGTGATGGTGCCGGTGACAGTCACTGTAGGTGAAGAGCTCCGGGTTCTCCTCCGGCTTGCCCATGTACAGATCTCCGTCCCCGATGTTCCCGGTGCGGGTGGCGAAGCGGAGCAGCCGCCGCTCCCCAGGCGCGGCGACGCAGCCCTCGACGATGGCGCAGTCATCTGCCTCGAAGGTCGAGGTGGAGAGCTTCATCGAGTCGATCAGCTTCTCCCGGTCGAGCTCGAGATCGGGCACGAGGCAGGCGCCGTCCTCCGAGCAGGCGGTGCCGAGGGGGCAGCAGGTGTCCCCGCCGCACTGGCGGGCCTCGACACAGTCCGCGACACAGCGCTCGGCCCCGGCTGCGTCGGCCTGGCACCAGGCGCCCTCCTCGCAGGCGTCGCAGGGGCAGTCATCGCCCACCCCGTCGGCGTCCGCGTCGGTCTGCAGATCGTTCTGGTCACTCGGGCAATTGTCACAGAGATCACCCGCCGAGTCGCGGTCGGCGTTGGCCTGGTCGGCGTTGGCGACCGCAGGGCAATTGTCCACCTTGTCCAAGACACCGTCTCCGTCCCCGTCGACCGGCATGAAGGAGGCGGCCGGGGTCCCCCCGTCTACGACCGCATCACCGCCGAGGGTGTCGCAGCCCACGGCAAGCGCGGCGAGGAGCGGCAGCAGCCCGCGCGCCAGGGGAAGCGCGAGGCGGGGCAGAGGCGAGCAGCAAGACATGGGGGCTCCCGGAGAGGCGGCACCCTATCCGAGCGTCGGGTGACCCGCTGGGGCCGCCGGCGCCTCGGCCGAGCGGAAGGGGCGCCCGGGCGCGAAGGCGACCTCGTCCACCCAGGGCCGCGGCTCGCCGAGGAGCTGCGCCACGACGAGCTCTCCCACGGCGAAGGCCGCGCTGAGCCCGAAGCCGCCGAGGCCCGCCGCCCACCAGAGCCCCGAGAGCGCGGGGTCGGGGCCGAGCACGGGGCGCCGGTCTGGGCTGAAGGTGCGGAGCCCCGTCCAGCCGCCGCGGAGGCGGAGCCCTGCGACCGCGGGGAGGTGGCGGTGGAGCTTCTCCTGCGCGAGGGCCCGCACGTAGGGATCGACCGGCCCCGCCGAGCCCGGCCCCGCTGGGGGGTGCCGGAGGGCCTCGTCACAGGGGGAGCACAGCCAGCCCCCGGCCTCGGGGCGCAGGTACAGGCCGACGTCATCGAGCCAGCACCAGGGGTGGTCCGGGGAGGAGTGAGGGTGGGGCGCCGACTGGAACAGGTGGCGGGCGAGGGGGCGGAGCGGCCGATCGAGGCCAAGGCCTGCGGCCAGGTTGCCGCTCCAGGCCCCGCCGGCGAGCACGACGACGTCGGCGGACAGCACCTCCTCACCGAGCTCGACCCCGGTGATCCGCCCCCGCTCCGCCCGGAGGCCGGTGACCCGCGCGCCCAGGCGCACCGCCACGCCGTCTCGCCGGGCGGCCCGGAGGAAGCCATCCACGATCGCCTGGGCGTCGACCAGCCCGTCGCCCGGCACGCGCCAGGCGCCGGAGAGCGCGGCCCCCTCGAGGGCGGGCGGGAGCGCGCGGTCAAGCGACTCCACCTCGACCCCCTGGGCCTGCAACGCGGCCGCCGTCGCGCGGTGCGCCGCCAGCCGCTCCGGGCCGACGAGGGCCACCACGCCTCCGCTCTCGCGCAGCAGCGGGATCCCGTCCCAGACCTCATCGGGCGGGGTGCGGAGGTGTCCGGCGGCCCGGCAGACGAGGGCCCGCTCGGCCTCATCGAGCACGAAGCGCCGCAGCATCCCCGCGTTCTGCGCCGAGGCCTCCGCCCCCGCTGCGCCACCCTGCTCGAGCAGGCACACCTTGGCGCCGAGCCCGGCCCGGCCGAGCCAGTAGGCCACGCTGGCGCCCGCGAGGCCGCCGCCGAGGATGAGGAGCTCGCGGCTCACCGGGGCGCCGCAGGGGCGATGGCCCCCTGGTTCGCCGCGCCGCGCCAGGAGCCCAGGCTACAAGGTCGGGCGGAGGTCACCATGAATGACAGGGACTGGTTCAAGAAGTTTCGCCGAGGCGCGAGGGGGGGCTGCACCCTCTTCGCGGGGATGGTCGTCGGAGGGGCGGTGCTGGCGGGCCTCCTAACGCTCTGACCCGGGCACCGGCGCCTGGCCCCCCGGGCGCGCGGGGTTGGTCGCCTTCAGGCGGTCGAGCTTCTGCTGCTGCAGCCGAGCCTCGCAGGTGGCGGTCCACTCCTGGACGGCGGGGTCACGGGCAGCGCCGCGCCGCGCCGCGTTGATCAAGAAGGAGAGGGCCTCCTCGCAGCGGTCGGCCTTGGCGAGCATGACGCCGCCCATCGCCCAGGGCCTGAGGTCGCCCTGCATGCTGCGGGTGGCCTCTTCAAAAGCGCGCTTCGCCTTGTCGAGCTCACCGGCCCCCTCATAGGCCCGGCCCAGCCAGAGGGGAACATCGGTGGCCTGGGTGCCGTAACGCCGCGCGGCCTCGAGGTGCTCGACCGCAGCGGCCGGGTCTCCGGTCTGGACCAGGGCGAGGCCGCAGAGGTACTGAAGGTTCGGGTCCTCCGGGGCCGCCGCGAGCCCGGCCAGGGTCGCCTCCAAGACGCCGGCGGCGTCCTCCCGATCGACGAGCACCGCGGCCACGAGCCGATATCCGCGCGCGTCCTTCGGGTTCAGCGCCACCATGCGGCGGGCATACTGCAGCGCGGCCTCCCCCTCTCCCCGCGCGCGGGAGAGGAAGGCGGCGTTGGCGAGGGCGGTGGGATGATCGGGGGCGCGGGACAAGACCGCCTCCGTCACCTCCAGGGCGCCCGCTGTGTCTCCAGCCGCGGCCAGCAGCAGGGACAGGCTGATGCGCGCGTCGACCAGGTCAGGCTCTCGTGCCACGAGGGCCCGGAGCGAACGGATGCCCGCTGGCAGGTCCGCGGAGGCCGTGGCCGCGTCGATCTCAGCGAGCAGGCTGATCTTGTCTCGGGGATCGGCGCCCGTTTGGGCCGACGGCGCAGGCGGGGCCGTCATGTAACCGAGGGCGGCGAGGCGCTCGGCGACGTCCCCCTCGATCGGCCCCGGCGTCGGGGCGGCCTCCCCCTTCCATCGGGTGATGATCGCGTCGAGGTCAGCGCCCGCGGCGGGCGCGCCGCTCTGCCAGCTCACCGCCTCCCTGCGGGCGCCGAGCTCCACCCGCTCCGTCTCTCCCTGGGCCATGAACAGGGGGCTCCAGCCCTGGTGGAAGACCGGGAAGAAGGTCTCGGCGTAGACGGGCTCCCGGCTCCAGGCCTCGGTCGCGTCGGGCGCGAGCGACGCGCGGAGGGAGCTCCCGTCTCCCGCGAGCGTGACCCCGGCGAGCTCGGCCAGCGTGGGGGCGATGTCCACCCCGCTCACCGGCCGCTCCACCACCCGGGCGGCCTTGGGGGCGTCGGGGACCGGCTGCAGATCGAGCGCCTCGTCCACGCCGGCCGGCCGACGGAGCTCCGGAGCGGGGAGGCTGCGCGCCGCGGCGGCGGAGTGACCCGAGAGGCCCCCGGGCGGCCGGATGATCAGCGGGACCCGCGTGGCCGCCCGGCCGAGGAGCACGCCGTGGTGCCGCTCGCCGCCCTCCCACAGGCCCTCGCCGTGGTCGGAGGTGAGCACGATCAGGGTCTGCTTCCCCACCGCCGCGACGAGGCGCGCGACGAGGCTGTCGGCGTACGCCACCTCCGACCGATAGGGATCTCCGGGCCACTCGGGGTGCGGCGTCCAGGGCGCGTGCGGGTCATAGAGGTGGACCCACACAAAGCGCGGCTCGCCCTTGGGCTGGCCCCTCCACCAGGCGAGGGCGGCGTTGACCACCTCGGCGCCAGGAAGCTCCACCTCGCCGAAGGACCCCACCTTTCCGAGGTCGGCCGGCCGAAAGGGGTCCCGATAGACGTCGAAGCCGCGGTCGAGGCCCCAGGCCCCGTCGAGCACGAAGGCGCTCACGAAGGCCCCGGTGTGGTACCCGCTCGCTTGCAGGGCTCCAGCCAGGGTGGGCACCGTGTCCGGCAGGCGGAAGCCCGCGTTGTCCCGGAGGCCGTGACGCGAGGGATAGAGGCCGGTGAGGATCGAGGCGTGGCTCGGCAGCGTGAGCGGCGTGACCCCGTGGGACTCTCGAAAGAGCACCCCCTCCGCGGCGAGGGCGTCGATGGCCGGCGTGTGGGCCAGGGGATCGCCGTACGCGCCCACCCGATCGGCCCGCAGCGTATCGACGGTGACGAGCAGGATGTCAGGCCCCCGCGCCGTCGCCTCCTCCACGGCCGGGCTGGGCTCGGGGGGCGCCTCGGCGCCACAGGCCAGGAGCACGGACAAGCCACAGGCCAGGAGCAAAGACAAAAAGGAGGGGAGCGCTCGCCCCCGCAGGCGTGTCATTCCATCCACCGCCTCCACCGATCGTCAACGGCGTGGTCGACGAAGAGCGGATGATCATCGATGTGGTTTCGCAGCCGGGCGTGGAGCAGCCAGATGCCGTACTCCTCGGGGTGCCGCCGGATGAAGTCCTGCTCCACCCGGAGCACCTCCTCCGCGAGCGCCCGCCAGTCGTTCCCGGGCTCGATCGGCGCGCCCACCCGACAGACCGCAGGCCCGTCCACGGGGGTCGTACAGAAGGCGGGCACGATGGCCGCACTCGTAGAGACCGCGAGGCGATAGGGCCCCGGGCTCAGGAGCGCCCGCCGCCCGAGGTAGTCGAAGAGGGCCCAGCGCGTGCCGATGCGCCCGTCGTAAGCGATGCCCACCAGCTCATTGGCCGCGAGGCGCCGGTAGAGCTCGCGCGGGGAGTCCGCCAGGGTGAGAAAGCGCGCCGGGAGCCGATCCTCGTCGGCCTCCCGCGCCCTCCGAACGGCCTCGCGCAGGCCGTTGGTGGCCAGGAGCTCGGGGTGGTCCTTCGCCACCTCCGCCGGCGGCAGGCCGCGGGCGGCGTATTGGGTGTAGGGGATGCCCTGGTGCGAGAGGCCGGCCATCATCATCATGACCGCGCCGGCGTGGGGATAGACCCACACCACGCCCCTCCCCCGCTCCCGGGCCCGATGCAGGTGCTCGAGCCCCTCGAAGCGGATGAATTGCCCCACCGTGTCCGGCCCGACCTTCCCGAGCAGCAGCTCCTCGAGGTGCACCCGCCAGGCCGCCCGATAGGCGTCCGAGACCATGGCGGCATAGCCCTCGTCGCCGTAGCGGTCGCCGAAGCAGCGGCGCAGCTCGTCCTCCATCAGGGCCCGCCCCGCGCGCGCGCCTGCGTGCTGGAGGCGCCAGGCGCCCCGCAGCGCCCGGATCGGGCCCGGCCGCGCAGGGTCAAGCAGCCCGCGGAGGGGCACCCAGAAGAGGTAACGGGCGAGATCCCCCGGGCTCGGCGGCGCCCGGGGCGGTGGCGGCGGGGTCTGCGGCGGCGGGGGCGGCATGGGCCCCTCGTAGCGCGGGCGAGCCGGGTCGTCCCGAGGACAGCGCCGTACGCTCAGCGGCGCTGCGCCCGCCGACGCCGCGCCAGCACCGAGCCCACCGCGAACAGCAGGCCGCCCGCCGCGCCGCCCGTGCCGTCACAGCCGCAGGTGCTGAGCTCACCCGGCTTCCGCTCCGGGGGGGCCGCTGGCGTGAAGCCATCGTCTCCTGAGCCAGCGCCGTCATCGCCGCTGCCCGTGTCGCTCGTGGTGCCAGAGTCCGAGCCCCCATCGGCGCCACCGTCGGTCCCGCTGTCGACGCCGCCGTCCGCGCCGCCGTCGGTCCCGCTGTCGGTGCCCCCGTCGGTGCCCCCGTCGGTGCCCCCGTCAGTGCCCCCGTCGGTCCCGCCGTCGGTGCCCCCGTCGGTGCCCCCGTCGGTGCCTCCGTCCGTACCACCCGACTCGTCATCATCGCAGGCCGAGCCGAGGCCGTCGCCGTCGAGGTCGGCCTGATCGGCGTTAGCGGTGGTCTCGCAGTTGTCGTCGTCGTCGATCACGCCGTCGGCGTCTTCATCGTAGGCGTAGGCCGCGACCGAGCCGAAGCCGAGGTAGGTGTCCCCCGAGTTCACGCCGCCCTGGTCGTAGCCATAGAAGCCCGCGGCGCCCACGAAGGCGCGACTGTCGGCCGCGCTCAGGGCGGCGTCGGTGTCCGCCCAGGCGGCGTCCGGGTCATTCCAGACCTTTCCCCAGATGCTCCCGTTATTCTTTCCGGCTGCGAGCTTGAAGGTGGTGTTGTAGGGATAATAGGCCGAGTCGGTGTCGAGCACCGTGGCCGTCCCCCCCTCGACGCGCACGAGCACCATCGACACCGCGGTGAGGCCGAGGGGGTTCGAGCCTGCCCCTGCGCCGTCGCCCACCGCCTCGCCGCCCGCCAGGGCAAAGAGGTAGTAGTTCTCTTCATCGACCATGTTGAAGACGAGGCCGAGCGTGTCGTCGTCGGTGGTCCAGGCGGTGGTGACGACGTAGTTGTCGCCCCCGTCGATGTTGCGGTTGACGAGCCAGTTGTCGGCCGCCTCGCCGCTCCCGAAGGTGCCGCCGTTGTCATCGGAGGTCGAGAAGACCATGTTGACGGCGCCGGCGCCGAAGTCCACGTCGTAGCCATACCAGGCGTCCCCGCTGTAGCCGGCCTCCCAGCCGTCGGCCCCGATCACCGAGGCGCCGCTTTCGTAGTTCGCGCTGCTCCATGTCAGCACCGAGGCCGCCTGGACCGGCGCAGCGGCGAGGAGGGCGAGCAGGACAGCGGGAAAGTGAGCCAGGGGGCGCGTTCTCATGGGGTCCCTCAAAACAGAGCTGCGTTGAGCTTAGCCGAGCCCCAGCGCCGGTCGCGTGAAGTCGCGGTCAGGAGCGGCGCGGGGGGCTCCCGAGGGCGGCGGGTGGCCGGCTGGTGGGCGGCCCGCCCCTGCGATACCCGACCCTCCTCCATGCAGGTCACCCCACCCGAGCCTCCCCTCCCGCCGCCGCCCGCCCCCGTGCCGGGCCCGCAGCGCGACGCCCCGCGCCACTACTACTCCTTGTTCTGCTCCTTGTTCTACTCTCTGTTCGTCTGGCTCACCTGGGGGGCGGCCTTCGGCCTCTTTGGCCTGCCTGCGATCCTCCTCACGACGCTCTCGCCCGACCGCGGCTTTCGCTTCGTGCGCTGGGCCGCCCTCGGCACCCTCTCCCTCGTCGGGATGCCGGTGATCCTGCGAGGGGCCGAGCGGGTCGACTGGCGCCGCGCCTATGTGGTGATGGGGAATCACCAGAGCATGATAGACCCCTTCGCCATGCTGGCCGCCTTCCCCACCCGGCCCATCGCCGTCGAGAAGGTTGAGCTACAGCGGATCCCCGTCTATGGGTGGCTGTCTCGAGCCTGGGGCAACATCCCCATTCGCCGGGAAGACCACGCCTCGGCCATGGCCGGCATCGCCCTCGCCCGGGAGCGGCTCGTACAGGGCCTCCACATCGGCATCATGCCCGAGGGCACGCGCACGAAGGACGGCCGCCTCGGCCCCTTCAAGAAGGGGGGCTTCCTGCTCGCCATCGACGCCGGGGCGAGCATCCTCCCCTTCACGATCAACGGCTCCTTTGAGCGCTTCTCCCACGGCCCCGGCCACGCGCGGTGGCGCCTCCACAAGGGCCCGATCGAGGTCACCCTCTCGGAGCCCGTGTCCACCGAGGGCTACGGCCGGGAGGGGGTTGACGAGCTGGTAGAGCGGGTGCGCGGCCTCGTCGCCGCCGCGCTGCGCCACCCCGGAGCCCTCGTTCCGCCGCTCAGCGGGGAGGGCTGAGCGCCTCGACCTCGGCCGCGGGCCGCATCCGGCCGACGGAAGGGTCCCAGAAGAGGTGGGTGAAGCTCCGCCGGAGGGCCTCCCGATCGAGGGGCTGCACCGCGGCGAGGGCCGGGATGCCCACCCGCGCCCGCTCGAGGGCGTAGTTCGGGATGCGCGGGTTCAGGTGATGGACGTGGTGGAGGCCGATGTGACCGGTCACCCAGCCGAGGATGCCACCCAGACGGAGGTAGCTCGACCCGAAGAGCGCCACATTGGCCGCGCTCCACTGTTCATCCTTCTCATAATAAGTGTGCTCGAAATTGTGCTGTACCCAGAAGAGCAGGCTCCCAATCCCCGCCCCCACCGCCAGCGCGGGGAGATAGACCGCCGCCCACACCCACCAGCCGGCGGCAGCCACCAGCGCGCCCTGCATCAGCAGGCTCCCGAGGATCGTGATCCCCACGCTGCGCACCGCCACCGCGCGGTCTGGCGGGCGGTCCATGAAATTCGGCCGATAGGGGAAGAAGCCCTGGATCCGCTTTCGCCGGACCATCAAGCTGTATGCACCGAGCAGAAACACCGTGTAAGGACGCACCTTCTGTACACGAACCGTGGCCTCAGCGAGCCGGTCCGGCACCTCCCCCACCGTCATCGGGCTGTTCATGCTGTCCACGCCCCGCCGGCTGAGCTGGCCCTGGTGGGTGTGGTGCCACTGGTGCTCGTCCCGCCAGGGGCCGAAGGGGATCGTCGTGATGAAAGAGAGCAAGCCGCCGACGACGTAGTTCTCCCGCTGCGTGGGCAGCAGGCTCCGGTGACCGCAGTCGTGCTGAAGCACGAAGATGCGGACGATCAGGCCGGCGACCAAGGGGATGAGCAGCAACCCGAGCAGCCCCGGGCCCGCCGCGGCCGCCAGCCAGAGCAGCCCGCCGAAGACCGCGAGCGTGCTGCCCACCTGCCAGGCGGCGCGCCGCCGATCGGAGACCGCGAAGGCCCGGGAGGCCCGGATGACCGCGTGGCCATCGTGCGCGGTGAGGAGCGGTCTCGACTCGGACATGATGCGAATTCCCTCAGCCTCTTCCCTCGGCCTCTTCTCGCTGCCACCTGCCGCCGCGACCTCTCGCGGAGCTCGGCCCGGAGCGCCCCCGTAACGGCCCGCCGCCGCGGAGGCGCGCGCTGTGAGGCTCAATTACTGTAGGTGTCACAACCACCGAGGCTCCCCTGAACGCCACCGCATCCCCGCCTCGGTCCCCGCGCACGTTCTCTCGGCCTGCGCTGCGCCCGAACAGCACCGCGGTTGAACGCCTGCTCCGGCGCTCGATCACCTGGCCGCTCCTGCTCATCGCCGCCACCCTCGCCCTGGCCGGGCTGCCGCTGTGGCTGCTGCTCACCCGCACCATCGACCTCCTCCGCGAGGGCTACCGATCCCGCCGCCTCGCCGCCACCCGCGCCTTCGGCTTCCTCGTCCTCTTCCTGGTCTGCGACCTCGCGGGCTTCCTCGGCGGCATCGCCGCGCTGCCCCTCCTCTGGAGCGCAGCCGGCCGTGAGCGGTGGCTGGCCCGCAACCACGCCCTCGCCTGGGCCTGGGCCGATCGCATGCTCCGCGGCACGGTCTGGGTCTTCTCGATGCGGCAGACCGTCGAGGGGGAGGAGGCGCTCGCGGGGGGCGGCCCCTTCCTCTTCTTCGTCCGCCACGCGAGCGGCGGCGACGTCGTCGTGCCGATCGCCTTCGCCGGGGCGCGCCACGGCCTCGGCCAGCGCATCGTGCTCAAGCGCGAGCTGCTCTTCGATCCCGGCATCGACCTCGTCTGCAGCCGCCTCCCCTGCGCCTTCGTCCGCCGCGGCGCCCTGGACCCCGCCCAGGAGATCGAGGAGGTCTGCAAGCTCGCCGAGGACATGGGTCCGAACGAGTGCCTGACCATCTTCCCCGAGGGCACCCGCTTCAGCCCCGAGAAGCGGGAGCGCCTGATCCTGCGCCTCCGCGAGAAGGGACAGGAGGAGGCCCTCGCCCGCGCCACCGCGCTCCGCCGCACCCTCCCGCTCCGTCCCGGCGGTCCGCTGGCCCTCCTCCAGCGCAACCCGCACCTCGACCTCGTGATCTGCACCCACGTCGGCTTCGAGGGGGCCGCAGGTTGGGCCGAGGTGGGCCGGGGAGAGCTCGCCCACAAGGCGCTCAAGATCCGCTTCTGGCGCTTCCCCGCCGCCGACATCCCCCGCGATCCCGTCGCCGCCGAGGCCTGGATCTCCGAGCAGTGGCTCGCCGCCGACCGCTGGATCGAACAGAACGGCTGAGCGGGTCGCCGGACGGCCCGTACAGCCCGACCCTATGGCTCGGTTAGGCCCTTGACGCCCCGCTGGAGCCCCCATGCGCCCCCACGCCGCCCGCCGATCTCTGTTGTCGCCGCTCCGGGGCCTCACGGGCGCGCTCTTCGGGCTCGTGGGCTGCTCCCCCACCGAGCCCCACCGGGGCGGCAAGTCTGGCCCCGCCGACTCCAGCCCCGCCGCCGACAGCGCCGAGACCGGAGAGGGCGACACCCCGAGGGACACGGCTCCCGACGACGAGACCGCGCTCCCCAGCGACTCCGGCGACTCTGGCGAGCCGCCCGCTCCGCTGGACGCCTGCTCTCCGGCTCCGCCCCTCTCGACCTTCATCACGCGGGTGGGCGATGAGCTCTACGACGGCGCCGAGCCCCTCCGCTTCGTCTCCGTCAACACGCCGGACCTCCTCGGCATCGTCGATCCGAGCTGGCAGATCCCCACCCCCTGGGAGCAGGAGGACGCCCTCTGCGCCGTCCGCCAGATGGGCGGGAAGGTGGCGCGCACCTACGTCCTCTCCGTGGGCGCCGCCTCGGGGGGCGTGCCGCGGCACGTCGAGGGGCCGGGCCTCTTGAACGAGCAGCAGATGGTCTCGATGGACCACGCCCTCGCCGCCGCGAACCGACAGGGGGTCCGCCTGATCATCCCCCTGGTCGACCAGTGGTGGTGGGTGGGCGGCATCGCCGAGCACGCCGCCTTTCGCGGACTGTCGTCGAGTGACTTCTGGACAGACCCCACCCTGATCGCAGACTTCATGGACCTCATCGAGCTTGTCACGGCCCGCGTGAACACGGTCACAGGGGTGCCCTACGCCGAAGACCCCGCCATCCTCGCCTGGGAGACCGGCAACGAGCTCTACGCCCCGCCGGAGTGGACCGCCACCGTCGCCGCCGCCCTCAAGGCCGCCGACCCGAACCACCTCGTGCTCGACGGCACCTTCGGGGTCGAGGTCGACAACCTCGACGACGACAACATCGACATCGTCTCCGACCATTACTACTGGCCCCCCGGCTACGGCGCCGACTACGCCGCCGCGGCGGCCGACGACCGCGCCCTCTCGATCGGCGCACGCCCCCTGCTCATCGGAGAATTCGGCCTCGTCCCCTCCGACCGCGTGAGCGACCTCCTCGACGAGGCCTACGCCAACGGCACCACCGGGGTCCTGGCCTGGAGCCTGCGCTTCCACGACGAAGACGGCGGCTTCTATTGGCACGATGAGTACGACGACGGCACTACCCGCTACGCCGCCTATCACTGGCCCGGCTTCGACTCCGGCGACGCCTACGACGAGCGCGGGGTGCTCGGCCTCCTCACCGCCGCCGCCGCCCGCCTCGGGGAGGCCCCTGCGGCGCTGCCGCCCCCGCCGCCCACCCTCCGCTCGATCGACCTCAACGGCGACATCACCTGGCAGGGCTCGGCGGGCGCCGGCACCTACGCCCTCGATCGGGCCACCGACCCCGACGGCGAGTGGACCGAGGTCTCCGCCGGCTTCGACGACGCCGTGACCCCGAATGAGGCCCGGACGACAGACCCCAGCGCCCCGACGAGCGGCGAGGTCTGGTACCGCCTCAGAGCCATCGGGGCGGGCGGCGCCTCCCTGCCCTCCGCCCCTTATGGGCCGGTGCCCATGGGCGTCCCCTTCACCGACCCCCTCGACGACCTCTCTCTCATGGACAGCCACGACAGCGCCCTCACCATCGACAGCTCCAACGCCGCCCGCTTCGACGGGGACAGCGCGCGCCTCACCCGCACGAGCGCCGCCGACACGAGCGCCACCTGGCGCCCCGGCGGCACGATCGCCGCCGCCGAGCTCCGCCTCTTCGCCTGGCCGAGCGAGGCCCTGCCCACCCTCCTCCTCGCGGCCTCGGTGGACGGCCTCACCTGGACAGACGTCTCCGTCGCGCCCGACGACCGCGGCGGCGACTGGACCGAGCTCCGCTATCGCCTGTCGAGCCTCCCCGCCGGCACGGAGCTCCTCCGCGTGACCCTGTCCAACCCCGCCGGACAGACCTGGAGCCCCCAATTGAGCGAGCTCAGCCTGTTGACACGCCCCTGAGCCCGCGGCCGCCGCGAGGCGGGGCTCAGCCCGGAGGGGCGGCGTCCATCTGGGAGGAGAAGATAGGGTCCTCCTCGGCCCGCCGCCAGGGCACGTCCGGCCACCAGCGCTCGAAGGGGAGGAGGGCCTCGGGCTCGACGCTCTGGCCGGGCCGCGGGATGCGCACCTGCACGCCGGCGGCCTCCGCGGCGGCCGTGACCCGCTCGGCCGGCTCGGTCCAGGCGTGGGTGGCGAGGTTGAAGAGCCCCCAGTGGACCGGGATCAAGAGCTCCCCCCGCACCATCTGGTGGGCCCGCACTGTCTGCTCGGGCCCGAGGTGCCAGTCCGGCCAGGCCTGGTTGTAGGCCCCCGACTCGATGAGAGTGAGGTCAAAGGGCCCGAGGCGCTCGCCGATGTCGCGCATCGCCGGGAAGAGCCCCGTATCGCCCGAGTACCACACCGCGTGGTCGGGCCCCCGAAAGGCCCAGCCGGCCCACAGGGTCTGGTTCGACTGGGGGTTGAGCCGCCCCGAGGCGTGGCGGGCCGGGGTGCAGGTCAGGCGGAGGGCCCCCACCGCCGTCTCCTCCCACCAGTCGAGCTCGGTGACGCGGTCGGCCGGCAGGCCCCAGTAGCGGAGGTGGCTGCCCACCCCGAGCGGCACCACGAAGCGGGCCCCGGTGGCCTGGAGGGCGAGGATGGTCGGCAGGTCGAGGTGGTCATAATGATCGTGAGAGAGCACGACCACGTCGAGCGCGGGCAGGTGCTCGAGGGCGACGGGCGGCGCGAACCAGCGCTTCGGCCCCGCCCAGGTGAAAGGAGAGACCCGCTCCCCCCACACGGGGTCGAGGAGCACGCGCTGGCCGTCGATCTCGAGCAGCATCGAGGAGTGGCCAAACCAGGTGACCCGGAGGCCCGTCGCCGGGGGCACCCGGAAGCGGGAGCCGTCCCCGGTCTCCACCGGGAGAGAGAGCTTGGGCTCCACGTCGGCGCTGGCGTGCAGGAAGGTCGTGAAGGAGCCGATGATCTTGCTGTAGACCTTCTGCGGGTTGACGAAGGCGCCTCCGTCCCACTGGGGAGAGTCGGAGAAGGCCTGGCTGTCCTCCCGGTTCGGTCGATGGCCGAAGGCGGTCCACCCGTCTCCAGCGACCGCCGCGCTGACCGACAGCAGGGAAAACCCGACGGCGAACAAGAAGCGGCGGAACAGGGGAGCGGGGACCATCGGGCACTCCGACCAGACGCAGGGCGGCGGAGGGTGTACCGCAGCCGGGGCGCCCCGCCACCCCGGCCGTCGCGGGCGGAGAGAGATAGGACCGGCGCGACAGGCCCCTCGCCCCTGTCCCGGGAGCCCGCATGTGTGGTCGCGCGCAGCTCAGGCTGACCTGGGAGGAGCTCGCCTCCCTCTATGAGCTCGAGCCCTGGACGATCTTCGACGATCTGGACCTCCCGCTCTTGAACGTGGCGCCCACCCAGCTCCTCCCCGTAGTGACCCTGCGCGAGGGCCGCCGCGCCCTCCGCCCGATGCGCTGGGGCTTCCCCGCGCTCTGGCTCGCCCGCGACGGTAAGGACCCCTGGCGCGGCCCGCCCCTGATCAACGCCAAGGCCGAGGAGGCCGCCAGCAAGCCCACGTGGGCCGCCGCCCTCCGCGCTCGCCGCTGCCTCGTCCCCACCACCGGCTTCTATGAGTGGTTGAAGGTGGGCAAGGCGCGCTACCCCCTCTGGTTCCGGCCCGTCGGCGCGCCCACCCTCACCCTCGCCGGCCTCTGGGGGGAATTCGAGCGGGAGGGCCGGTCGGTGGCCTGCCTCTCGATCCTCACCACCGCGGCCAATGGCACCGTCACCCCGGTCCACGACCGGATGCCGGCCCTGCTGGCCAGGGCCGACTGGGATCGGTGGCTCGACCCCCGCACCTCGGGCCCGGAGCTCCAGGCGATGCTCCGGCCCGCCCCCGACGAGGCCCTCGAGGCCACCGAGGTGGGCACGGCGATGAACGCCTGGCAGACCACCGACCCCGCCGCCCTCACCCCCGACTGGTCCCGCGCCGCCCTCCAGGGCGCCCCCGCCGCCGCGGGCCGCCCATGAGCCGCACCCCAGCCGCCGTCCCGCTCCTCTGGGCCCTCTCCGCCTGCACGCCGGCCCTGCCGCCCGCTCCACCCCCTGAACCGCCCGAGGCGACCCCCTGGGAGCTCCTCACCGCCACCTACGGCCCTGCCCGGACCGCCGAGCTCCAGGCCCTCGCCCTGCGGATGGACACGCTCGGCACCGCCGCCGAATTCAAGGCCGCCCTGAGCGACGCCGTCGCCCTCTGCCGGGCCCTCGACCAGGCGCTCCAGCCCGCCATCGACGCCGATCAGACCGACGGGAGCCCGACCGACCTCGAGGCCCTCGAGGCCCTCCTCCCCGGCATGAGCCTGTCCCTCGAGGCCGAGGGCACCGTCCTCCTCACCCGCCCGACCGCGATGGGCTGGCTCGCCCCCGCCGGTCGCAGCCCCGAGCCCGCCGACGACGCCTTCTTGAACGTGGTCCATCGGTCCTATCAGGCCGCCTGGCCGCTCGGCTGGCCGGCCTGGCGGGTCCGCCACTCGGAAGGCGCCGGCTGCAGCCCGCTTGGGACGGGCGTCCACCAGGAGCTGCTCCGCCTCGTCGATCAGGCCATCCTGGACGGAGACCTCTATCCCGCCGAGCTCCGCCAGCTCCGCGCCGACCTCCTCGCCGACCTCCTCGTCGGCGACCCCAACTTCCCCTACTGCACGGCGCTCGACCAGCCGACGACGCAAGAGGCGATGCAGGCCGAGGCGGGCCAGATCCTCACCCACGTCACCCTGTCCGCCGAAGAGCGGGCCGCCCTCGAGCGCCGAATGAAGGCGGGCTTCACGGTGCCGCCCGTACACTCGACAGACGCCCCGCCCTCAACGGAGGTCCCGGCGGAGGCTCAGCCGCCGAAGAGATAGACCCCGCCCGAGAAGCCCCCGCCGCTGTCGCCGTTCCGCGCCCCGACGATGATCTCCGCGGCGCCGTCTCCATCGAGGTCTGCAGCGAGGTCGACCGCGCTCCCGAAGCTCTCCCCCTTCGCCCCGCCGTCGAGCGCCACGCCGGCGGAGGTGGGCGTGACCCCCTCGGAGAAGGGCCCGCGAAAGACCCAGACCGCGCCGCGCTCGAAGTCAATCCGGTCGCTGGCCGGCGCGGAGATGGCGACGTCGAGGGCCCCATCTCCGTCGAGGTCGACGAGGCTGGACAGGGAGTAGCCGAAGAGGTCGCCGTCGGTCTCTCCTTCGATGCGGCGCGGCGCCTCGGCGATCGAGGTCTGACCCCGCGTCGGGCTCAGGAGATAGACCACCCCCGCGCCGAGCGTGTCCGCGGAGACGAAGAGCTCGTCGCGGCCGTCCCCGTCGAGGTCGGGCGCGCCGCGGAGGGGGCTGCCGGTGTAGCTGTACTCGGCCTCTCCGAAGAGGCGGAGGTCGGCGTCGGTGATGAGCGAGGCCCCCGCCGCGAGCGGCCCGAAGAAGACGGCGAGCGCCCCCGCGTTCGGGCCGACGGTGGTGTCGCCGGTGGCCCCGAGCGCGAGATCGGCGAGGCCGTCGCCGTCATAGTCGCGGTCGCCGACCATCGCGTCCCCCACGAAGTCGCCGGTGCCAAAGGCCCCGTGCGGAGGGGGAGCCGGCGCGGGGGCGGCCCCGCCGAGGCCGGTGACATGGGCGAAGGCCTCGCCGAGGGCCGACACACCGGCCGGGGCGGGCCCCTCGACGACATAGGCCCGGCCGCCGCCGCCGCCCTCGCCGTCATAGCCCGAGGCCCCGATGAGCAGGTCGGGCAGGCCGTCCCCGCTGAGATCACCGCCGATGGAGATGTTGATCCCCGCATAATCCCCGGCGGTCTCTCCCAGGAAGCTGCCCGAGGCCGCCGCGCCCAGCGAGGTGGTGCCCGGAGAGAGGGGGCCGGCGATCAGATAGACCTTGCCCGCGTTCGAGCCCCCCTCGGTGTTGCCGATCGAGCCCACGAGCAGGTCGGCGTAGCCGTCTCCGCCGAGGTCACCGGCGGCGGCGATGCCATAGCCCGCATAATCGAGCTCCGACTCGCCCACGAAGCAGGCGGGGGAGAGGCTGTCGAGACCCGAGGCGCCCGCGGGGAGCGGGCCGAAGAGCGCGCAGACCCGATTGCCGAGGTAGGCCGCGACCAGCAGGTCGGCGTCGCCGTCCCCGTCAAGGTCGCCGGCCCCCTCCACGGCGTTGCCGAGCCCGTCTGCGGGCGCCCCCGAGACCCGAGCCCAGGCCCCGCCATCGGCCTCGCCGGTGTCTCCGCCGCCGTCACCGCCGTCGCCGCCGTCCGCCCCGGTGCCCCCGCCGTCGGAGGCCCCGCCACCCGCGGGCTTCCCGCCGGCGCAGGCGAGGAGCAGGAGCCAGATCAGGGGTCGATCCGATAGACACCCGTAGCCCGGTCGATGACCCAGAGGTGGCCGTCGGGGCCGAGCTCCGCCGCGTAGAGCGCCTCGGCGCCGAAGTCGGTCTCGAGCTGCCGGACGACCGCGCCCGCGAGGTCCACCTCCGTGAGCCGCCCGTTGCCCCACTCGCCGACGATGAGGTGGTCGCCCACCTGAGCGAGCGCGCCGGGGCGGTCGAGCCCCTCGATGACCACGCCCCACTCGGCGCCGTCCCACTCCACTCGCTCCACGCCCGGGTCATGTCCCGGCAGCTTGGCCCCCTCCTCTCCGCTGGCGATGTCGAGCCAGAGCACCCGCCCGCCGCCCGTGTCGGCGACATACAGGCGGCCCGCCTCGTGGTCGATCACGATGTGGCCGGGGGCCTCCTCGACCCGCGTCATCACGGGCTCGGTGAGCTGGTGGATGATGCCGTCGTAGTGCTCGTCCATGCCCACGCCGTGGTCGGCCTGGAAGTCGTGGCGCACGAGGGCGTCGTTCTTGCCGTCGAAGACCCAGTAGACGTTGTCCTTCTCCCAGCCGATGCCGACACAGAGCGGGCTCTCGTGCGACATGTCGAGGTGGGAGCCGAGGCCGATCGGGTTCTCGACCCCAAAGATGTTGAGGTCTGTAGACCACAACACCGGGCCCATGTAGCCATCCCCGCGTTGCCGGTCGTTGTAGGTGTTGCTCGACTCCCCACAGGAGCCGAACTGCACCCCGCCGTCGAAGGAGAGCGCGGCGGTCTCCTCCATGAAGTGCATCGCGTACCCGTCGATTCGACGATCGTAGGCCTGTTCGGCAGTGCCGGGATCGGAGATGATGAAGGTACGATCATCCTCACGATTGGCCACCCAGAGGTTGCCTGCGGCGTCGAAGCCGAGGTCACGGGGGTCATCGAGGTCCTCGTCGGGCCCGAGGATGGCCGTCCAGCCCACCGAGGCGGCGCTGCCGTCGCCCACCCCGAGGACCGAGGCCTGCTCACCCCCTCCGGTGTCCGAGGTGTCCGCGCCGCCGCCCCCGCCGCTCCCGGACTTGTCGTCTCCGCCGGCACAGGCGAGGAGCAGGAGCGGAACCAGGGCTGAGATCAAGCGCATCGACTTCTCCAAGGGGCAGGGGCAGGCGGAGGGCAGGGGCAGGCGGAGGGCAGGGTCGGACAGAGATACCCGGCTCCGAGACCACCCGCTCCCCCGCGGTCCCCACAATCCGCCGGGGGGCGGGGCGAGGGGCTTCGCTCAGTCCATGTCCATCATCCCGCCGTGCCCTCCCGAGCACTCGGCGTCTTCGTCAAAGCCATCGAGGTCATCGGACATCGCGCTCAAGTGCTCCTCCATCATTGCGGAGTAGCGGTCCTCGTCGTCGAGGCAGTCCGAGAGGGCGGCGTGGTCGCCGTGGTCCGCCTCGTGGGTGGAGGCCGAGTCCATCATCTCGCTCATGTGATCGTCGGCGTCCGTCATCGAGCCCGACATCATCTCACCCATGTCGCAGCCCATCATCGAGCCCATCATGTCGTGCATGTCCGACATCATGCTGCCCATCTCTTCGGTGTGGGCCGCCTCCATCGGGGTGACCTCGTCCAGCGAACCGGCTGCTTCGACGGCCTGGTGGTGATCGGCGACGAGGGTGCGCATGTCGTCGATCTGCCGAAGCGCCTCGTCACCCATCATGGAGTCCGAGGAGCAGGCGAGGAGGAGGAGGGTGAGCAGCATGACATCTCCCGTGGGATCGCGACGCGAGGGGTCGCAGAGAGAGGTCCCGCAAGATGTGTGCCGCCCCCGAGCGACGGTGATCGGGCTGGGAGGGCACCCGGGGAGGATCGACGTGGGGCGGACTCCTCGCGGAGAACGAGCAGAGACGCTGGGGTGTTCCCAGGGTGGCCATAACTGTGACCGATATGGTCACATCGAAACAGTCGAGGTCCCGGTGCTAAAATGCCCACTTCTCTGCGCCTGACCGCACAGCAACTGGACCGCACAGGAGACGGGGACGGTCGCCCCTGGGGCCACGCTCCGCGAGCTGTAACGCTGGCACACATGTTGCTTGCGGTGCCTGGATGGTACTGCTCTGCCTGATCGCCCACGCCTTCGCCGCCGCTCCGGGAGACCTCGATGGCCTCGTCCGCGTCGCCCTTGAGCTCGACCCGGAGGTCGCCGCGCTCGAATTCGACGTCCAGGCCGCCCAAGAGGAGGCCCAGGCGCTCGGTCGCCCGATGAACCCCATGCTCATGCTCGGGGTCGACTCCCTCGGGGCGATGCCCGGAGATCCCGACCCGATGATGTACATGGTCGGCGTCGAGCAGATGCTGCGCGGCTGGGGCGAGGGTCGGGCTGCGGCGGCGCGGGCGGGGGTGGAGGTCCGGCGCGCCGAGGCCGACCAGGCCCGTGTCGCGGCAGACACCCGACTCCGCCTCGCGCAGTCCGCGGCCCGGATCCGAGCCCTCCAAGACGAGCACGCGCTCCTGAACACACAGCTCGTCGCCGCCGAGGCCCTCTGGCAGGCCGGCCTGCGTCGCTGGACCGCCGGAGCGAGCGGGCTTGGAGCCGGTGGGATGGGCGGGATGGGCGGGATGGCCCCCGCCGAGATGGGCGCTGGAATGGAGCCCGCTCCCTCCTCGGCGCCACCGGCGGTCGGTGGGGGGAGCGCCGGAGGCGGTGGCATGTCGGGGAGCGCCGGAGGCGGTGGCATGTCGGGGAGCGCCGGAGGCGGTGGTATGTCGGGGATGGCCGGCATGGGCGGCGCGGCCGGGGGCGCCCGGCCGAAGGGGGCGCCCCCATCCGGCATGAGCGGGATGGCCGACGGAGGGGGGGGCGACGCGAGCGGCATGGGCACCGGTGGAGCCGCCATGGCCCTCGGCAGCGGACTCCCCGAGCTCCTCCGCCTCGAGGCCGAGGTGGCGCGCCTGGGCGCCGAGCGGGTGGGGCTGGAGGCGCGGCTCCACGGAGAGCAGGCGGTCCTCACCCGCTTCGTCGGAGAGGAGGCCGCAGCGGCGGTCCGCGCCTCGCCGGGCGCCTATCGGACCGACCCCGCAGGTCAGTCCCCCGAGCGGCCGCCGGAGCTCGCGCTCGCCGCCACCGAGCGCGCCGCCGCCGAGGCCGAGCGCCAGCTCTCCCGGAGCCGCCTCGCCCCCGACCTCTCCCTGGGGGCCAGCCTCGGCGTCATGCCAGACGGGATGGTCCAGGGGCTCAACCTGATGGTGGGAGTGGAGGTTCCCCTCTGGGGGGGCCCGGCCCGCGCTCGGGACGCCGCGAGCACACGGGTCGAGGCCGCCACCCAGCGCGCCGTGGCGATCGCCCGCGAGCTCGGCGCCGCCGCCGACACCGCCCGCGCCGCCGAGGCCGCCGCCGGAGCGCGAGCCCGGGTGCTCCGTGAGGTGGCCGTCCCGCGGGCCGACGCCGCCTGGCGAGCCAGCCTCGCTCAGTATGCGGCCGGGCAGGGCAGCGTGGGGGAGGCCCTCCAGGCCTGGGAGGGGCTCCTGTCCGCGCAGCGCGACCGGGTGGCCGCCGAGCGAGACGAAGCCCTGCGCGCCGCCGAGCGTGCGCGCGTGGAGACCCCATCACCGGCAAACGGACAGACCCCATGAAGCCGCTCCCCTGGCTGATCCTGTTCACCCTGCTCCCGTTCGGCTGTGGGGCCGAGGACCCCCACGCCGGCCACACCATGCCGGCCGCCGCCGCAGACCCCGCACGCCGGCCACACCATGCCGGCCGCCGCCGCAGACCCTCACGCCGGCCACACCATGGTGGCCGGCCAGATGGTCATGCCGGTGGCGGTCCGCCCCGAGATCGCAGCCGCCATCGGGATCCGCACCGCCCTCGCCCGTCAGGGCGGGGGGTCCCAGACGCGACGCGCCCCGGCCACCGCCTCGTTTGACCCCGCGCGAACCCACCGCCTGAGCCTCACGACGGGCGGCGAGCTCCGCGGCGATCGGGTCCCGCGGGTGGGGGAGGCCGTCCGCGCCGGGCAGGTGCTGGGGCAGATATGGCTCCCCGATGTCCACGCCGCCTTCGCGGAGCTGCAGGTCTCCCGACCGCTCGGCGAGCCCTGGCTGAGCGCCGCCCGCGGCCGGGTCCAGGCCCTCGGCGTGCCCGCCCGGGACATCGACGAGGCCGGCGATCGCATCCCCGACACCTGGACACTGCGGGCGCCGGTCTCCGGCATCATCCTCTCCCGCCCCGCTCGGGAGGGGAGCTGGATCGGCCCCGGCGGTCTGATCGCCGAGATCGCCGCCGCCGACGCCCGCGTGGTCGAGATGATCACCCCCGACCCCCCGCCGCGCGGCGCGCAGGTGACGCTCAGCGACGGCTCGAACACCTGGGAGGCCACCGTCGCCGAGCTCCTGCCCACCGCGGGCGCCGGCGGGCGGGTGCTTCGCCTGCTCCCAAAGGGTGACATCGCCGTCGGCCGGCCCCTCACCGCGACCTGGGAGGGGACAAGCACAGAGGGGGTCTGGGTGCCGCGCTCCGCGGTGGTCGACACCGGCAGCCGGCAGATCGTCTTCGTCGCCGGCCCCGACGGCTACACACCGCGACCGGTCTCCCTCGGCGTCCGCACCGCGCTCGAAGTTCAGGTGACCGCCGGGCTCGAGGCCGGCGAGGCGGTCGTGGCCGCCGGCACCTTCCTCTTCGACTCCGAGACGCAGATGACCACGGGCGGCGGGCACGCCGGGCACGGAGGCTGAATGCTCGCCCGCATTATCGACTGGAGCGGCCGGAACCGCCTCTTCGTCTTCCTCACCTCGCTCCTGCTGAGCGTGGCGGGTCTGTGGACCGCCTGGAAGAGCCCGCTCGACGCCATCCCCGACCTCTCCGATCCGCAGGTCATCGTCTTCGCAGACTGGATGGGCCGGTCACCGCAGCTCGTGGAGGACCAGGTCACCTACCCCCTCGTCACCGGCCTCCAGGCGCTGCCGGGGGTGAAGGCGGTGCGCGGCTTCACGATGTTCGGCATGTCCTTCACCTATGTGCTGCTGGAGGACGGCGCCGACCCCGACCAGGCGCGCACGCGGGTGAGCGAGCGCCTCGGGGTGCTCAAGTCCCGCCTCCCGCCCGATGCGGAGATCTCCCTCGGCCCCGACGCCTCCGCCGTCGGCTGGGTCTATCAATATGTGCTGGTCGACCGGAGCGGGCGGCTCTCTATCGCCGACCTGCGCACCCTCCAGGACTGGACGCTCCGCTTCGCCCTCGAAGGGGTGGATGGCGTCGCCGAGGTCGCCACGGTGGGCGGCTTCGAGAAGCAGTACCAGGCCGTGCTCGACCCGGAGCGGCTGCGCGCCGCCGGCGTCACCCTGGGGGACGTCACCACGGCGCTCGCGCGGAACAACCGCGACGTGGGCGGGCGCGTGATCGAGGAGGCTGGGCGCGAGCTCTATGTCCAGGGCCGCGGCCTCGTCACCGATCTCGCCGACCTCGACCGCCTGTTCGTGGGCCTCGACGCGCAGGGCAGCCCCGTGGCCCTCGGCAGCGTGGCGAGCCTGGAGATCGGCCCCGACATCCGCCGCGGCATCGCCGACCTCGACGGAGAGGGAGAGGCCGTGGGCGGGCTCGTCGTGGCGCGCCAAGGACAGAACGCCCTCGCGGTCATCGAGGCGGTCAAGGCCCGGCTCGCGGTAGTGCCGCTGCCCGACGGCGTCGAGGTGGTGCCCGTCTACGACCGCTCCGAGCTCATCTCCGGCTCGGTCCGCACCCTCTCCGACGCGATCGCGGAGGAGATGCTCATCATCGCGCTGCTCCTCGGCCTCTTCCTGCTTCACGCCCGCTCGGTGCTCATCCCCATCCTGGTGCTGCCCTGCGCCGTCGCCGTCGCCTTCATCCCCATGTACTTCATGGGGCTCACCATCAACATCATGTCGCTCGCCGGCATCATCATCGCCATCGGCGACATGGTCGACGCCGTCGTCCTGCTCGTCGAGAACGCGGCCCGGCGCATCGAGGAGCGCCCCGACGACGACCGCACCGAGGTCGTGCTCGCCGCGGCGCGGGAGCTCGGCGGGCCGCTCGTCTCCTCGCTCCTCCTCATCGCGGTGAGCTTCCTGCCCATCTTCGCCCTCGAGGCCCAGGAGGGGCGCCTCTTCACCCCCCTCGCCTGGACCAAGACCTTCGCGATGCTGGCCGCGGCGCTCTTCACGCTCACCCTCGCCCCGGCCCTCGCCGTGACGCTGCTGCGCGGCCCCATGCCCCGAGAGGCGGCCAACCCCATCAACCGCGGCCTCCGAGCGCTGTACCGACCGGTGGTGGGCCTCGCGACCCGGCACCCCTGGCCCGTCATCGGCCTCGCCGCCCTCGCCACGGCGCTGACCGTGCCGGTCTATCGGGGCCTCGGGCGCGAATTCATGCCCCCTCTCTACGAGGGCTCGCTGCTGTACATGCCCGTCACCCTCCCCGGCATCTCGACGGAGCAGGCCCGAACGCTCCTTCAGGCCCAGGACGCCTTCATCAAGGGCATCCCGGAGGTGGCGCATGTGCTCGGAAAGGCCGGCAGGGCCGAGACCGCGACCGACCCCGCCCCCTTGTCGATGTTCGAGACCATCATCACCCTCAAGCCTCGTGAACAGTGGCGGCCCGGCGTAGAGGTCAAGGACATCATCGCCGAGCTGGAGGCGGGGATGGACTACCCCGGCGTCCAGAACGCCTTCACGATGCCCATCAAGGCGCGCGTGGACATGCTCAGCACGGGCATCCGGACGCCCGTGGGCATCAAGGTGCTGGGCGACGATCTGCATCAGATCGCGGCGGCCGGCGAGAAGATCGAGGCCGCCCTCCAACAGGTGGCCGGCACCCGTAGCGTCTACGCGGAGCGGCAGCTCGCCGCCGTCTTCATGGAGGTCATCCCCCGGCGCGAAGACCTGCTCCGCTACGGCGCCGCCACCGACGACGTGCTCGACGTGGTCGAGGTGGGCCTCGGCGGAATGCCCATCGGGCGGGTCTTCGACGGGCGGGAGCGATACTCCCTCATCGCACGTTTCGGCCGTGACTTTCGGGCCGACGAGGAGGGGATCCGGAGCCTCCCGGTCTCTACGGCCCAGGGCGTCGTGCCGCTCGGCGCCCTCGCAGACGTCAAGCGCAGCCCCGGCCCCGCCATGCTCATCGACGAGGGCGGCCAGCTCGCGGGCTACATCTACATCGATCCCGGCGAGCGCGACCTCGGCGGCTATGTGGACGAGGCCCGGGAGGTCGTCTCGGGGCTCGGCCTCGACCCCGCCCTCCAGATTCAGTGGACCGGTCAGTACGAATTCCTGGAGCGAGCCCAGGAGCGCCTCTTCTTCATGGCGCCCCTGACCCTCGTGCTCATCTTCCTCCTCGTCTGGCTCTCCTTCCGGACCATCGGAGAGACCACCATCGTGCTCCTGACCCTGCCCTTCTCCCTGCTCGGGAGCGTCTGGTTCCTCGCGCTCGCAGGCTACGATCTCTCGATCGCCTCCTGGGTCGCCATGATCGCCCTCATCGGCGTCGCAGCCGAGGTGGGGATGGTGCTCGCCGTCTACCTCGACCTCGGCGTCAAGCACGCCCTCGAAGCGGGAGAGACGCTCACCCCGGCCCGCCTCGCCGAGGTCGCCGCCGACAGCGCCGCAGGGCGGATGCGCGGGATGGTGCTCGCCATCGCGATGAACCTCCTCGGCCTCCTGCCCGTGCTGTTCAGCGACGGCGTCGGCTCTGACGTGGCCCGCCGCATGGCCGGGCCGATGTTCGGCGGCCTCCTCACGCTGAGCTTCATGACCGCCCTCGTCCTACCGGCGATGTGGGTGCTCTGGCGGTCGCGGCAGCTCCAGCGAGGGACCTTGTCGGACTCCCTCGCGGTCTCACAAGCGGAGTAGTCGCCGCCGGGATCGAAGGAGGGGCACCAGGAAGGCGAGGAGCGCCCACCCGGAGGGCAGCGAACCCGGCGCACCCCGGGTGGCCGCGCAGCCGCAGCCCGTCGCGGCGGCCTTCGGGGAGGGCTCGGCGGCGCCGCAGTCTGTGCCGCAGTCCGCGCCCTCGCCGCCCGTCGGCGTGCCACCGGTGTCGGCGGCGGGGTCCGGGGCGGGGTCAGCGGTGTCACCCGGGCAGCGGTCGAGGCCGTCGCAGTCCTGGTCGACGCCGTCGCACTCCACCTCCTCCCCCTCGGGGCCGGCGGCGGGGTCCGCGTCGTCGCAGTCCTCGAGGTAGGGGGCGCCGTCCCCATCCGCGTCTACCTCCTCCACCACCGCGTCGTCGGCGAGGCCGTCGCAGTCGGCGTCATCGTAGGTGGTGGTGTCATCCATCGCGCCGGGGCGCACGGTGGGGTCGCGGTCGTCGCAGTCCCCCTCCTGCTCGCTGAGGCCGTCGCCGTCGTCATCGATGTCGCTGCCCTCACACCAGCCGTTCTCGACGCCGGGGGTCGCGGTGGGCTGACACCAGTTCACCGCCTCGTCATTCGCCCACGGGTTGGCCTCGAAGCCATGGTTGACCGCGAAGGAGCCGCCCTCGACGATGCCCCAGCCGGCCTCCCAGGCCACCGTGTCGACGTCGCCGCGGATGTGGTCGAACAGCGTGATCGCCCCGCTCGACGGGTGGATCTCAAACTCGGGCGGAAACCGAAAGTCCGCCTCGACCGAGCTGTCCTCTGAGGCGAGCACCACAAACTCACCCTCCCGCGCGATCAGGTGCCCGAGGATCTCGAAGGAGACGCCGTCCGCGTTGTAGAAGGCGCTCTCGATGAGGTTGTTCCCGTCGGTCTCGTCGTTGTTCCGGGCCTCGAACCACTGGCCCCCCTCCGCGGCCGGCCCCGCATGGACCTCCGTGATGGTCCAGTCGCCCACATCCAAGGGGATATGGGCCGAGGCGACGCCGACCAGACCGACCCCACCGATCACACCGAACAGCAGCATCACACCCGACCTCCCGCCCGTCTGCCCGCCCGCCCCGTCGGAGCGTCGGAGCGTCCTACGCCGGAGGAGGCGGCTCGGCTCACCGGGGGTCGTTCATATCGTGACCCGCGCCCGCGGCGACGAGCGGTCGCGGCCCCTCCCACCCCACGCTGACCCCCCTTGCGCTCGGCGCCCGACTCGAGGGCGCCATAGAGGCCCCAGGGGAGCACAAAGCGCCAGACTCCGCTGGGGAGCCCGTTACACTCGTAGTCATTGCAGGCGATGTCGAGCCCAAACGAGACGTCGTGGCGCCCGCACAAAATCCCAGGCCGCCCGCAGCTCGACGTCCACCTCCACCTCGTTCGCCACGGTCACCGCGTCGGGGACCCCGCAGCACACGTTCGGGACCGCGCCGTAGCCCCCCATGCCGAGGACCGTGAGGCGCGGACCGGGGCGCAGGCCGACGTTCGCGCGCGCCTCGACGAACCCGGCCGGCATGCCGAGGAGCTGACCGCCTCCGATCCCAGCCGCGAACGAGGCGTGCGGAGCGGCGACGGCCGAGCCGGCCATCAGGGTGAACAGAGAGGCAACAACCGCGCTCATGAGAGGAGATAACCCCGTGGCTGGCGAGGACGATGGTCTCGACGAGGGGCGCCCGGTTCATGGAGCCGAACAGGAGCGGGAGGAGGACGGAGAGCCAGGCCGGCGGTTGACCGCTCTCCGTACTCCGTGTCGCCCTCACCAATCCTGCCCTCCCCGGTACCGTGATACCTCCGCCCCAGCCGCTCGCATGGGCCCCTGCGCTTCGAGAGCACCTCGGGGACCTCCACCGCGCCTCGTCACGCCCGTGAAGGGGGCCGGCCTCACGAGCTCGCGCGCCACATCGGCCTCTGAGGTCTCTCGGCCAGCCAGCCGAGGGTGCCGCCTTCGAGGAAGCCCACGTCGACCGCCCCCGCCGCGGCGAGGCAGGCCGCCGCCCCCGCCGAGCGGCCGCCGCCCTTCCCACAGACCGTCACGATCGGGCGATCGAGGGGGAGCTGCTCGGGGTGGGCCTCGAGCTCGGAGAGGGGGAGGTGGAGGGCGCCCTCGATGTGGCCCGCCGCGAATTCCTCCGCGGAGCGCACGTCTACCACCAGCACCCCCTCGACCGCCGCCTGCCGCGCCCGCAGGTCGGCCTGTGAGATCTCTCTTGTCATGCTGTCTCCTTGGGGTTCTTCAGCCGCTCGACCTATCCGCCAGGGTCTCCCGCATCCGGACCACCACCGCGAGGCCCGAGAGGAGGGTGAGCCCCGCCACCAGCCACACGGCCGTCGTGAGGCCGAAGGCGTCGGCGACGATGCCGGCCAGCAGCGCCCCGATGGCGTAGCCGAGGTCCCGCCAGAGGCGATAGACCCCCACCGACGAGGCCCTCCAGCTTGGGTGGGCCACGTCGCCGATGGCGGCGAGCAGCGTCGGATAGACCATCGCCGTGCCGAGCCCGAGCAGCACCTGCCCGAGGACAAAGAGCCCGAGCGCGAAGGCGGGGGCGGCGCTCCCGGTGGCCACCGCGGCGATGCCGAGGGCTTGTACGACCATGCCACCGGCGATGAGGCCCTTTCGACCCACTCGGTCCGAGAGCGCGCCGGTCACGAGCTGGGAGGCCCCCCAGACGGCCGGGTAGAGGGCGGCGAGCCAGCCGATCTGGGCGAGGCCGAGGCCGGCGCCGGCGAAGAGGAGCGGGAAGAGGCCCCAGGCCATGCCGTCGTTGAGGTTGTTGACGAGCCCCGCCTGGGTGACCGAAGAGAGCTCGCGGTCGGTGAAGGTGGTGCGGAGGAAGATCTCGCGCTGTGTGGGCCCGCGGAGGGTCGGTAGCTCGCCAGAGAGCTTCGCCTCCTGTGCCACATGGCCCCGGGTCTCCCGCACGAGGAACACGGAGAGGCCGAGCCCGAGCAGCACATAGGCGACCCCCAGATAGAAGGGCTCGGGGCGGAGCCCGTATTGCGCGGCGATGTAGCCGGTCGCCAGCGCCGAGCCGGCCACCGCGAAGTACCCAGCGAACTCATTCAACCCCATCGCGAGGCCGCGGTTCTTCGGGCCTGCGAGGTCGATCTTCATAATCACGGTGGTGGACCAGGTCAGGCCCTGGCTGACGCCGAGGAGCAGGTTGGCGCCGAGCACCCAGCCCCAGGTCGGAGCCCACATCAGCAAGAAGGGCACCGGGGCGGCGACCAGCCAGCCGCCGATGAGCACCCGCCTCCGCCCGACGGCGTCCGAGAGCCTCCCCGCGAGGTAGTTCGTGAGCGCCTTGCTGACACCAAAGACCACGATGAAAGAGAGGATCGCGACCCGCGCCTCCAAGCCGAATTCCTGTTCGGCGATGGGCGACAGGATGCTGCGCTCCATCCCCACCATCGCGCCCACGAAGGCGTTGACGACGACGAGGAGCGAGAACTGCGCCAGGTTCTCCCGCAGGCCGAGGGCGGGGGCGGGGGCGGGGGCGGGGGCGCTCATGGTCGCGTCTCCAAAGACAGGCCGGCCGCCCGCCAGTCGGGGGGCCCTGTGTCGAGGCGCAGGGCGGTGAAGCCCTCCTCTCTCAGGATCCGCACCGCCTCGATGGCGAGCACGCAGTAGGGCCCGCGGCAATAGGCGACCACCTCCCGGCCGCGCGGGAGCTCGGAGAGGCGCGCGCGCAGCTCGGAGAGGGGAATGGAGCGGGCGCCCGGGAGGTGCCCGGCTGCGTGCTCGACGGCGGGGCGTACATCGAGCACGGTCACCTCGCCGGAGAGGGCGCGGTCGAGGAGCTCGGCGCTGTCTACCTTCTCCATCGCCCCGCGCTCCTCGAGGTAGGCCCGCGTGGTGGCCTCCACCTCGGCGAGCCGGGCCTCGGCGAGCCGGCGGAGGGAGAGGTAGAAGCCCTCGACCCCCGGGGCCGGCCGATAGGTCACGAAGAGCCCGCTCTTCTCGGCCTCGATGAGGCGGGCTCCGCGAAGCACCTGGAGGTGCTGCGAGGCGCTGGCGAGGGAGATGCCCGCCTGATCGGCGAGGACCTCGACCGTGCGCGGCCCCTGAAACAGGATGTCGAGCAGCTCCAAGCGCTTGGGGCTCGCCACGGCCTTGCCGATGCGGGCGAATTGTTCGAAGACCTCGTCCTTGAACCTGCGGGAGGGGGTGGCCATCGGGTCTCCGGTCAGTTTATCAACATACTTGTTGAATAGTACCTGCAAGGCGATGAGTCAAGGGGGCTCACCGCCGGCGCTCGAGGGTGGACGGTCCCAGGTCCCTCGGATAGGCGCCGGCTATGGTGGACCCCACAGACGCCCTCGGCCCGCTGGAAGAAGAGGTCATGGGCCTCGTCTGGTCGCTCGGCACGGCCACGGCGCGGGAGCTCTTCGCCCAGCAGGTCGAGCCCGGGGAGCGCGCCTACACCACGCTGATGACCACGCTCGACCGCCTCTTCAAGAAGGGCCTGCTCCACCGCGAGAAGGAGGGACTGGCCTGGCGATACAGCGCGGCGCTCCGCCGAGAGGAGCTCAGCCAGCGCCGAGTGGACGCCCTCGCGACCCGCATCCTGGCCCAGCACGGCGACGCCGGGCTCGCGGCCTTTGTAGACGCCGCGGCGGCGGCGGAGGGGCCCCTGCTCGACCGCCTTGAAGAGCTCATTCGTGCCCGGCGGGGCCGTTGATCCCCTTCCTGCTCGAAGTCGCTGGGGTGGCCCTGGCGGTGGGCTTCGGCCTCTCGGCTCTGTGGCCGGTGGTCCTCCGCGTGACACGAGGCTGGTCGGCGGGGAGGCGGGCCGACGCCCTCTTCATCGCGGCGACGCTGCCCTTCGGCGCCGCCGCGGGGCTCAGCCTGGCCCTCCTCATCCCCACCGCCCTCGACCTCTTCGGGATGCAAGGCGACCACTGTCACGCGCATGACCACGGGCTCCACCTCTGCGGTGTCCACGGGGGCGTCCACGGGCCGCTGCTCGGCCTCGGCGCCCTGCTCAGCGCGGTCGTGGGCGCCCGGCTCCTCCTCACCGCCCGACAGCTCCGGCGGGCCGCCGTCGACGTAGACGCGCTCGTGCAGCTCGGCGACCGTCGCGGCGAGGTCATCGTGGTGCCGAGCACGAGCGCGCTCTGCCTCGCCACCGGGGTGCTGCGCCCGCGCGTGCTGCTCTCCGCCGGCCTGCGGGACGGCATCGGCGAGCCGGCGCTCTTGGCCGCCCTCGCGCACGAGCGGGCCCACCTCCGCCGCAGGGATCCGGCCGCGCTCTGGCTCCTCCAGGTGGCCCTCAGCTTCGGTCTTCCGGGCTCCGGCATCCTTTTCGCCTTCCGAGCGGCAGCGGATGAGGCCGCAGACGCCGAGGCCGCCCAGGAGGTCGGCGCGGTGCCGGTCGCAGATGCCCTGGTGCGCATGGCGCGCTTCATGCGCCAGGGGCCCGACCCCCTCTCTCCAGCCACCCTGGCCTTCGGCAGCCACCCCCTGGAGCGGCGGGTGCGGCTCCTGCTCAGCGGGCCCCTCACCCCCGTGAAGGCCCGCGGGCTCGGCCTCTCGGCGGCCCTCTCGGTCGGGGCCCTGCTGCTCTCCGCCTTGGGAGCCGAGCCGATTCACCACCTCGTCGAGGACCTGCTGCTCGCCCATCATTGACCCCGACCTACTACGGATGATAGTAGGCTCGGATGCGCGCGCTTCAACCCCTCGCCCTCTGCTCCGCCATCGCCCTCTGCGCCGCCTTCGCCCTCGCCTGCACCGGCCTCGGGGGCGACCACGCGCACGAGCCCGGCGAAGCGGCCCATGGCCACGAGGCCGCGGAGGACCCCCGGCCCGGCCTCACGGTCACGCTCTATGAATCCGGCCTCGAGCTCTTCATGGAGCACCCCGCCTTCGTCATGGGGCAGGAGTCGCCCCTGGTGGCCCACTTCACCGACGCCCGAGACCCGGAGGCCTTCCGCTGGGTGACCGAGGGTCGTGTCACCGCCACCCTCCGATACGCCGATGGCAGCGAAGAGCGCTTCATCGCAGAGAAGCTGCTGCGGAATGGCATCTTCAAGCCCATCGTCAAGCCCGGCCGGGCCGGAGAGGCGACGCTGAGCCTGGAGCTGGAGGGGCCCATCGCCGGGACGGTGAGCGTTGGCGCCGTGACCATCCACCCCTCCACGGAGGCCGCGGTCGCAGCGGCTCCGGCCGAGGAGGCAGGGGGCGAGAGCGCTCTCGGCTACCTCAAAGAGTCCCAGTGGAAGACGGTCTACGCGACCGCCCCGGCCGAGCTCGGCTCCATTCGCGGCGGGGTGCGCGCGAGCGGGGAGATCAGCCCCGTCGCCGGGAAGGCGGCCGAGATCGTAGCCCCGATCGGTGGTCGCCTGCGCGTCTCGGACAGCCCTGCCCACGTCGGGATGCGGGTGACCCGGGGTCAGGCGCTGCTGTCGCTCCTGCCGCTCTCCGGGGACGCCGTGGGGGCCGAGGCCGCCCTCACGCGGGCCACCGCCACCCTGGCCCTCGCTGAGCGGGAGCTCTCCCGTGCCGAGGAGCTGCACCGCGCGGCCGTCTACTCCGACAAGCAGCTCGAGATCGCGCGATCCGAGCGAGACGTCGCGGCCTCCGACAGCCGCGCGGCGGAGGCCCAACGGGGAGCCTGGCGGGGGAGCGGCGGCGGGGCGGCGCTCGAGATCCGCTCCCCCCTCGACGGCGTCATCACCTTCGCCGATGTCGCGCCAGGCGCCGTGGTCCACGCAGGGGCGCGCCTCCTCTCCATCGTCGATCCCTCGCGGGTCTGGCTCGTGAGCCATGTCACCGACACCGATGCGCCCAAGGTCGAGGGCTCGCCCGGCGCCACCTTCATCGTGCCAGGCTTCGCGCAGCCCTTCCACGTCGAGGGGGGCCTCATCGCCGTCGGCGCCGCGGTGGAGCCCGACACCCGCACCGTTCCGGTCATCTTCGAGCTCGACAACACGGCCGGCCTGCTCAAGCCCGGGATGTTCGCCAAGGTCACCGTTCACACCGCCGCGACCGTCGAGGGTGTGCTGATCCCCGAGGCGGCGGTGGTCGATGATGGCGGCCGGCCCACGGTCTACGTCATGGAGGGCGGCGAGAGCTTCTTCGCCCGCCGCGTGAAGCTCGGTGAGCGGGCGGATGGGGTGGTGGTCGTGCTCGCCGGGGTCGCGGCCGGGGAGCGGGTCGTGAGCCGCGGCGCCTACGAGATCAAGCTCTCCACCGCCGGCGGAGCCATCCCCCAGCACGGCCACGCCCACTAGGAGCCCGCGCCTTGAACCGAATCATCGAATGGTCGGTCCAGAACCGGCTCCTCGTCCTCGTCGCCGCGCTGCTCCTGCTCTTCGTCGGTTTCGACGTGGCGCGGAAGATGCCCGTGGACGTCTTCCCCGATCTCACCGCCCCCACCGTGACCGTGCTCACCGAGGCCCACGGGCTCGCCCCCGAGGAGGTCGAGACGCTGGTGACCTTCCCCATCGAGACCGCCGTGAACGGCGCCTCCGGCGTGCGGCGGGTGCGCTCCGCCTCCGGTGTGGGCATCTCGATCGTCTGGGTGGAATTCGACTGGGGCAATGACATCCTCGTCGCGCGCCAGATCGTGAACGAGAAGCTCCAGATGGTGGCCTCCCAGCTCCCGAGTGACATCGCGCCCCCCTCGATGGCGCCCGTGTCCTCGGTGATGGGAGAGATCCTCTTCCTGTCGATGAAGTGGGAGAACCCGGCGGGGACAGAGGCGGGCCGGCAGGAACAGTCGGAAGCGGAGCGCCAGAACAAGATGATGGAGGCCCGCACCCAGGCCGACTGGGTGGTGCGCAAGCGGCTCCTGTCGGTCAGCGGCGTCTCGCAGGTGATCCCCATCGGCGGCTCTGTCCGGCAGGTCCAGGTGCGCCTCCGACCCGAGGCCCTGCGCGCCCTCGACGTCTCCTTCGAGGAGGTCGCCGAGGCCCTGCGCGAGGGCAACACCAACGCCTCGGGGGGCTTCTACGCCGAGGCCGGCCAGGAGTACCTGCTCCGCGGCGTCGGCCGCGCCGAGACCCTCGACGACATCGGCGAGACGCCAGTGGCGCTGCGGGGCGGTGTCCCCATCCTGGTGCGCCAGCTCGCCGAGGTCGCGATTGGGCCCAAGGTCAAACGGGGGGATGGCAGCGCCGACGCCGAGCCCGCCGTGATCCTCGCGGTCATGAAGCAGCCCGACGCCAACACGCTCTCGCTCACCGCCGAGCTCGATGTCGCCCTCGACGAGATCCAGAGCACCCTGCCCGCGGGCTTACAGATCGATCGGCACGTCTTTCGGCAGTCCGACTTCATCTCGGCCTCGGTCGACAACGTCTCCGAGGCCCTGCGGGACGGCGCCATCCTGGTCGCGCTCATCCTCGTGCTCTTCCTCGGTAACGCCCGCACGGCCCTCATCTCGCTCGTGGCCATCCCGCTGTCCCTCGCCGCGGCGGTGCTGGTGATGAAGGCCACCGGCGTCTCGCTCAACACGATGACCATCGGCGGCCTTACCATCGCCGTCGGCGCCCTCGTGGATGACGCCATCATCGACGTCGAGAACGTGTTCCGGCGCCTCCGGGAGAACCAGCGGCGCCCCGATCCAAAGCCGGCCCTGGAGGTGGTCTACGCGGCCTCGGTCGAGGTCCGCTCCTCCATCCTCTTTGCCACCCTCATCATCATCCTCGTCTTCCTGCCCCTGTTCTTCCTGTCGGGGCTCGAGGGCCGGATGCTCGCCCCCCTCGGCCTCGCCTACATCGTCGCCATCGCGGCCTCGCTCGTGGTGGCGATGACGGTCACCCCCGCGCTCTGCGCCTGGCTCCTGCCGGGCTCGGCCGCCCTCGACCACGCCGACAGCGTCGTGATGCGCGGGCTCAAGCGGCTCTACGCCCCCACCCTCGACCGCGCGCTCGCCCGCCCCTCGTTCCTCATCGGTGGCTCCATCCTCGGCCTCGTGGTGGCCCTCGCCATCATCCCCTTCCTCGGCCGCTCCTTCCTCCCGGAGTTCAATGAGGGGAGCCTCACGCTCAACGTCGTGACCCTGCCCGGCACCTCGCTCCAGGCCAGCGACGCCCTCGGGCGCCGCATCGAGGAGGTGCTGCTCGGGCTCCCCGAGGTGGCCGCCACGGCGCGACGAACGGGGCGGGCCGAGCTCGATGAGCACGCCCAGGACGTCAACGCCTCCGAGCTCGATGTGCGGCTCGACTTCAGCGAGAGCGACCGAAGCCGGGAGGAATTCCTCGCCGACCTGCGGAGCGCCCTCGCGCAGGTGCCCGGGGCCGTGATCACGGTCGGGCAGCCCCTCTCGCATCGTATCGACCACATGCTCTCCGGCTCCCGCTCCGCCATCGCCATCAAGGTCTTCGGCGATGACCTCGTGACGCTCCGGCAGGTGGCCGAGCAGGTGAAGGCCGCCATCGAGGTGGTGCCGGGCGCGGTGGACGTGACCATCGAGCAGCAGGTCGACATCCCAGAGCTGGAGATCCGCGCCGATCGCGCCGCCGCCGCCCGGTACGGCCTCCGGACGGGCGCGCTCGTCGAAGCCGTGGAGCGCGCCTTCATGGGCGAGGTCGTGGGCACGATGCTCGAGGGCCAGCGCACCACCGAGCTCGTCGTGCGCCTCGACGACGCCTCCCGCGAAGACTTCGAGGCCCTCCTCTCCACCCCCATCGACACCCCCGCAGGGGGCCGGGTGCCGCTCAAGGCGGTGGCGAGCGTCGTCCGCGACACGAGCCCGAACACCATCACGCGGGAGGGGGTGCAGCGGAAGATGGTGGTGCAGGCCAACGTCGCCGACCGGGACATCGTCTCGGTGGTGACCGACATGCGCGCCGCTGTGAAGGAGAAGGTGGTGATGCCAGAGGGCTACTACCCGGTCTTCGGCGGGCAGTTCGAGAGCGCCGCCGAGGCCACCCGCACCATCGGCCTCCTGTCGGTGGGCGTCATCGCCGGCATCTTCCTCCTGCTCGGCGTCGCCTTCCGCTCGGTGCGAAACGCGCTCCTCACGCTGGTGAACCTGCCCCTGGCCCTCATCGGCGGGGTGCTCGCCGTGGCCTTCACGTCGGGGGTGGTCTCCATCCCGGCGCTCGTCGGCTTCATCACCCTCTTCGGCATCGCGACCCGCAACGGCATCATGATGATCAGCCACTTCGAGCACCTCATCCGCGATGAGGGCAAGGGCATCGAGGAGGCCGTGCGCCAAGGCTCAATGGAGCGCCTCGCCCCCATCCTCATGACCGCCCTCTGCGCGGGGCTCGCCCTCATCCCGCTCGTGCTCGGCGCCGATGAGCCGGGGAACGAGATTCAGGCGCCGATGGGCGTGGTCATCCTGGGCGGGCTGCTCTCGTCCACCGCGCTCAACATGCTGGTGGTGCCGGTGCTGTACCGGCGCTTCGGGCGGCCGGCCTGACCCGGCTCCCCTCCCTCCCGACATCGGGCGGGCCGACGGCCCCGCGGCGCCCTCCTACGGCCCCGCGGCGCCCTCCAATGGCCCTTCGGGGCCATGCCGCCGCCCTTCGGCTCCGCCCTCAACTTGAACCCCCACTTCCACGTGCTGTTCGTGGATGGGGGCTGTGTGCGTGGGAAGGAGGGCGGTGTCCGGTTTCGGCCGGCACGAGCCCACCCATCCGATGTGGAGGCGCTGATCGAGGAGATCGCGACAGCCTGCGAAGCGCGGGCTGGCACCACAGGGCCATGGGCCAGAGGACGCGGCGGAAGAGGCCGACGACGAAGGGATGCGCCTCTTCAAGGCCGCCGCTGTGGCGGGGTACTCCGTGGTGAGAGGGGCCTCGACGAGGGTGGCGCGCCGGGTTCAGCGCATCGGGGGGAGGGAGCGGGAGCTCCCGCCGCTCTGCGCCTCCTGCGACGGGTGGAACCTCCACGCCGGGGTCGTGATGGAGGCGGAAGTATCGGGAAGGGCTGCAGCGGCTCGGCCGATATCTGCTCGGCACGGTCGGTAGGACCCCGCTGGCCGTGGACCGCTTGGAGGTGGAGCCGGAGGGCGGGTTCGTTTCACGATGAAGCGGATCTCTGAAGATGGGACGGCGGCCCTCTCACCCACCGCGGAGGCGCAAGTGTCCCGGCTGGTGGCGCTGATCCCTCCGCCCCGGGCGAACACGATCGTCTACCACGGGGTACCCACCGGGAATGCCTCGCTGCGGTGGGCGGTCGTCGCACAGGCGCCAACCCGGTCAGCGACGACTCCCTTCCCGCGGCTGCGGCGGCAGAAGGAGCCGCTGAAAGCAAGCGCCTCCGGCCTTCCTGGGGCGAGATCTTCTATCGGGTGTTCGCGGAAGATGGCGGACGGTGCCCGGGCTGTGGCAGCCGCATGACCCTCCGCGCCGTATTCGAAGGCGGCCCGACGACGAGCGAAGTGCTCGTGAACCTGCGTCGGAGCGCAGCGGCCTCCCGGGGCCCACCCGCTGCCGTGGCCTGAGGGCGATGCCCGGAGGGCGGGTTTGCCGCGGGACCGGGCCGCGAGCTTTGGCAGGGCACCCGAGATCGGGGCAAAAGACACCCTCTCGGGGCCGTACCCCGGGAGGGCGACGGTCGCGGGGACCTGTGGTAGGCTGAGCGCCATGACTGCTCCCCGCCGTTCATGCGCCCTATCCCCTCCCCCTGGACCGGCGGCCGCGCCATCATGCAATTGCGCAATGATTCGAACATTTTGCACGTCGTGGTTGGACACTCCACCCGCACATGGATAACCGCAATGGACCAAGCAACCATCCTGATTGTTGATGATGAACCCGCCAACCTCTCGGTGCTGTCGCATCTCTTGCGCCCGGGGTATCACGTTCGCGCGGCAAATTCCGGCGAGAACGCGCTGCGCGTGGCAACCAGCGAACCCCATCCAGACCTCATCTTACTGGACGTGATGATGCCTGGAATGGATGGTTACAGCGTGCTGGAGCGTCTGCGCAGCAACCCTGCCACCGCAGACATCCCGGTCATCTTTGTGACCGCACTCTCTGACCTGGATGACGAAGAGCGCGGTCTGGCGTTGGGTGCCGTGGACTATATTGCCAAGCCCATCAAGCCCACCTTGGTGATGGCCCGGGTGCGCACACAACTTGAAGCCAAGCACACCCGTGACTGGCTCAAAGACAAGAACGCCATCCTGGAAGCAGAAGTCTCCCGGCGCATGGTGGAAAATGACCTCACCCAGAGGCTCAGCATCCGCGCCTTGGCGCACCTTGCCGAAACGCGCGACCCAGAAACCGGCAACCACATTTTGCGCACCCAGGCGTACGTGCACCGCATGGCAACTGGACTGCAGCGGCATGCGCGTTTCTCACCATTCCTGACCGCTCGCAACATTGACCTACTGGCCAAATCCGCACCTCTGCATGACATTGGCAAGGTGGGTATTCCTGACAACATCCTTCTCAAACCCGGCGCACTCACGCCAGAGGAATGGCAAGTCATGAAGACCCATGCCAAGCTTGGCTCGGATGCCTTGGAACAGGCAGAGCGGGACATTGAAACACCCTTGGAGTTTCTGATTCTGGCCAAGGAAATTGCCCATTGGCATCATGAGAAGTGGGATGGCAGCGGGTATCCGGATGGTCTGGCAGGCCAGGGAATCCCCATCTCTGCACGCCTGATGGCTCTGGCTGACGTCTTTGACGCGCTCATCTCGCCGCGTGTCTACAAGACCGCCATGCCGTATTCTGAGGCACGTGACATCATCATGGCTGGACGCGGCAAACATTTTGACCCCGACATGACCGATGTGTTTGTTGGGAATTTCGATGCTTTTGTGACGATAGCCGAGAGCCACCGGGACAAATGATCCCCTGAACACCAATGATCCCCTGAACACCAAATTGACCGGCACAACTGACCCCATGAGCCCTTCCACAAAGCCTCATCCAGACCTGACGCGTGGCCCCCTGGGGCTCCACCCCAGCCACCTCCCCGCAATGCGCAAAACCACAGGCATGATTGCGGTTTTGCTGTTGGGTGTGCTGCTGTCCATGGCCATCCCACCCATGGAGGCAGCACGCGGCCTGGCCCAATACCTGCCGCTGCACAGCTTTCTGGAAATGGTCAGCATTGTCATTGCAATCCTGATCTTCGCCATCTCATGGACAACCTTCAGCAAGAAACTGCCAGCCAACATCGTGCTTTTGGGCTCGGTCTTTCTTGGCGTGGGCCTGCTGGATTTCTCCCATATCCTCTCATACAACGGCATGCCGGACTACGTCACGCCCAGCGGGGTGGAGAAATCCATCACCTTCTGGCTGGTGGCGCGCGCGTTGGCAGCGGCGGTGCTGCTCATGGTCGCCGTCTCACCTTGGCGTTCTCCGGCATCCCGCGCACGGCATTGGGTGGTGATGGCAGCCACAGCGCTTGTGGTTGCGGTCTCCCATTGGGTCATCCTCTGGCACCCAGATTTGCTCCCGCGGACTTTCATCCCAGGTCAAGGGCTCACGGTCTTCAAGATCTCTTCTGAGTACGCCATCATTGCCCTCAATTCCGCAGCAGCCGTCGCACTGCTGTGGCGCATGCGCCAGGCACAGTCCTTCAATGCCGTGATGCTCTTTGGCGCCGTTTGCGTGATGGCCATGAGTGAGTTCTTTCTCACGCTCTATACAGATGCCACGGATATCTACAACCTGCTGGGACACATCTACAAAGTCATAGCCTACCTGTGCGTTTACCGGGCGGTTTTTGTGTTGACTGTGGAGTGGCCGTTCCAGCAGCTCAATGCATCACAAGCGCAAATCCAGGCCACACTCAACGCCCTGCCGGATGTGATGTTTGAAGCGGACCAGGAGGGCTACATCCTTGGATTCCATTCCGCCAACCCTGAGCAGCTCCCCATCTCTCCTGAAGCGTTCTTGAACAAGACCGTACGAGAAAGCCTGCCCAAGGAACCGGCGGAGGTTTTCCTGGCGGCAATCCAGGAAGCCCGGGAAACCGGGCTGTCGCACGGAAGAAGGTACCCGTTGCAGCTGCAAAAGGGCCCCCTCCGATGGTTTGAGCTTTCCGCAGCCCGCAAGACCATGGCCCAGGACGGAAGCGAACGGTATGTCATCTTGACGCGTGACATCACCAAGCTCAAGGAAGATGAAGCTGTCCTGCAGAAGCAGGCGAAGCGGGTCAAGGCGCTGCTGGAGCTGCCCAGCATTGCGGAACAGTTAAATGAGAAGAGTTTCATACAGCGCGGCCAGGAAATGGCAGAAGACCTGACCGGCAGCGAAATCTCCTTCATCCACTTTGTGAATCATGGCGGCGAGGAAATTGAATTGGTGACGTGGTCACGCCGGACGCTTGAGCACTATTGCACCGCTGCACACGACTCACACTACCCACTGAGCCAGGCAGGTATCTGGGCAGACGCGCTGCGCGAAATCAAGCCGGTGGTCTTCAACGACTACGCAAACTACCCGCACAAGAAAGGCCTGCCCGAAGGACATTCCCCAATGCGCCGGCTCATCTCGGTGCCGGTGATTGAGGACGGCAAGGTTGTGATGATGACGGGGGTGGGCAACAAGAAGACGGACTATACCGACTTTGATGTTGAAACCGTGCAACTGATATCCTCTGAAATATGGCATCTTATGCAGCGCAACCGCGCCAGGAACAAGCTCACCCGGTTTGGCCGCGCCATTGACCATTCCAACAATGAAATCTACATTCTGAACCCGCAAACCCTGTTCTTCCTGGATGCCAACCAAGGCGCATTGGACAAGATTGGTTACTCATTGAAAGAACTGGAAAGAATGACCCCGCTGGACCTGAAGCCGGACGTCAACCGTGAATCCTATGCGGCGCTGCTCGCTCCTTTGCTGTCCGGAGAGCAACGCAGTCTCCGCTTCACGTCGTATCACCGCTGCAAGGATGGCGCGCTCTACCCGGTGGAAGTTCATGTTGAGATGACCCACGACGAGCCGCCGCTGCTGATGCAGGTTGTGCTGGACATCACCGAGCGGACGCGGGCCGAAGACGCAGTCCTGTCAGCCCTGACGCGGGTGGACCGCTTGGCGCGGCATGTCCCCGGCATGCTCTGCCAATACCATCTCCGGCCGGACGGTTCCTCCCACTTTCCATATGCCAGTGCCGGAATCATAGACGTCTATGGCGTGCTGCCCGAAATGGTCAGCACGGATGCTGGGGCCGTGTTCAGAGTGATTCATCCAGATGATCTCCAGCGGGTCAGTGAGACCATCCAAACCTCCGCCCGGGCCCTCACCATCTGGCGTGACCAATACAGAATCAACCACCCGGATGGTCGGACCATCTGGGTGGAAGGCGAGTCCACACCCGAACGCGCAGCTGACGGGGGAACCCTCTGGCATGGCCACATCCGCGACATCACCGAACAGAAGAAGACAGAGTCCCAATTGCATGAACAACTTGATGAACTGCACCGCTGGCAGAAGACCATGCTGGGCCGCGAAAACCGCATCATGTCCATCAAGCAGGAGGTCAACGAGCTTCTGGCCCGGTCCGGGCAGCCGCCCCGATACGCTGACCACCAGCAGGCGGGCCCCGGTGCGGGCGTCACCCAGACGCAGGTGAAGCCGGGTGAAGGTGACGCATGAGCGCGCGCCAAAGCCTCAGCTGCAGCGTTCCAGCCTGTAGGCATACCTTGCTGGCAATTCCTCCCCCAGACGCCGCGGGCCCAGGGAGCCGGTGGGACCGCCCTCTGTTGCGGTCAACACCCCAGCCTGCCCGGGTGCTGGTGCGGGTTGGGCGCACGAGGTTCTGCTCATCCAGACCGGCGTGGAGGCCGGTCCCACCATCTCTTTGGCCCGCACCCCCTCCCTCTTGGACCAAACGATGACCGAAGCGGGGCAGCGCGATGTCTGACAGCGTTCTTGAAGCAAGATTCCGTGTCGCCTTGACGGGGGCACTGCCGGTGTTGTCCGTCTCCGGCGGTCTTGAGGCTCTCCTGGGCTTCCCGGCGGATGACTACCTGTCCGGGCGGGTGTCCCTGAAGCAACACATCCACCCCCATGACGCTGACATTGCCGGCACGCTGTTCTCCTCTGGTGAACCGGGCACGTCCGGCACCTTCAACATCCGGTTCAGGCATGCCGACGGGCGCATTCGCTGCATATGTGGGGAGTACACCAAAGAGTCCAGCCCGGACGGCTTGGTGCTCCATCTGCTCTTGCAGGATGCAAGAACGCTGAAGCGGACGCTTCCTGATGCTTCCCCCATGGTCAACTTCACGGCCATGATGGAAACTACCAATGATTACATCTACTTCAAGGACCGCTATCACGTCTTCACCGGGGCCAGCCAGACGTTGGTGTCCCTGTGCCATCCTGCGGAACATTGGACTGATCTCCTTGGCCATACGGACTACGATGTATTCCCTGAAGAATACGCGGATACCTACTATCGTCTGGAGAAGCAGATCTTCTCCGGAATGCCGGTGGCACAGGAAGTCCAGGAGACTCTGGCCAAGGATGGCAAAAAGGGTTGGGTGGACAACCGGAAGTATCCCATCCAGGACAAGCACGGGGAGATCATTGGCCTCTACGGCATTGCCCGGGACATCACCGAACGCAAACAGGCTGAGGCGGCGGTGGAGGAGACCAAGTACCGGTTGGCGGCGGTGATGGAGAACCTCACCGAGGGCCTGATCATGGCCGATCATCACGGGATTCCTTTCTACTGGAACCCAACGGCCCTGGCGATGAACGGCTTTGCCAGCATGGATGACTACCGGCGCACGCTGGACGGGTATGCCGCCGTGTTTGAGTTCCGGCCACTCAACGAGGAGCGCGTGCTGCCGGTGGAGGAGTGGCCCATGAGCCGTGTCCTTCGCGGCGAAAGACTGCACAGCTGGGAAACCCGGTTGCGCCGGGTTGATCAGGGCTGGGAGAAGATCCTCTCCTATTCCGGGTGGCTCATCCCCAGCGCCAACAGTGAGAAGTTGGCGTTCCTGTCCATCAATGACATCACGGAGCGCAAGCGGGCCGACCTTCAGTTGGCCAAAAGCGAGTCCCGGCGTCTGGCCGAGATGAGCGCTGCCCTGGAGGTCCAGCGGCAGTCCTCCCGTGCGGCGTTGAGCCTGATGGAAGACGCCCTGGCCGACCAGAAGAAGGCAGAGGAAAGTGAAGCAACGTTGCGCAAGCTGTCCCTGGCCATTGACCAGAGTTCTGAAAGCATTGTGATCACCAAGATGGATGGTTCCATTGAGTACGCCAATGACGCGTTCTTGCAGGTTTCCGGCTACACCCGTGATGAGTTGATTGGGCAGAACCCCCGCGTACTTCAGTCTGGCAGGACGCCCCGGGAAACCTACACCGCCATGTGGGCCGAACTCACCAAGGGACTTCCCTGGAGGGGAGAATTCACCAACCGCAAGAAAGACGGCACGGAATACACCGAGTTTGCCACCATCTCGCCACTGCGCCAATCAGACGGGAAGCTCAGCCACTTTGTGGCGGTGAAGGATGACATCACGGAGAGAAAGCGCTTGGGCGCGGAGCTGGACAAGCACCGCTTCCACCTGGAGGACCTGGTGGCGCAGCGCACTGCGGAACTTACCGCTGCACGGCAGCAGGCAGAAGCCGCCACCATTGCCAAGAGCACCTTCCTGGCCAACATGAGCCATGAGATTCGCACGCCCATGAACGCCATCATTGGCCTCACCCACCTGATGCAACGCGCGGGCGTTACACCGGAGCAGGCAGACCGGCTAACCAAGATAGACAACGCAAGCCGGCACCTGCTGTCCATCATCAATGACATTCTTGACCTCTCCAAGATTGAAGCAAGCAAGATGCGGTTGGAAGACTCGGACTTCAACCTCTCGGCTGTGCTTGACAACGTGGCGTCCATTATCACACCCACAGCACAGGAGAAAGGCCTCAAGGTTGAGTTGGACCGTGATTCAGTGCCGGTCTGGCTGCGCGGGGATGCGTTACGGCTGCGCCAGGCCTTGCTCAACTGCGCCAGTAATGCGGTCAAATTCACCGAAAAAGGACGTGTCAAGCTGAGCGCCATGCTGCTCGAAGACGCCGACAACAGCTTGCTGGTCCGCTTCTCGGTGGAGGACACCGGCATTGGCATCACGCTGGAGGACCGGCAACGCCTGTTCCAGGCCTTTGAGCAGGTGGATGCCTCCACCGCGCGCAAGTACGGAGGAACTGGCCTTGGGCTGGCCATCACCAAACAATTGGCCCACATGATGGGCGGAGACGTTGGCTTTGACAGCACACCGGGGGTGGGCAGCACCTTCTGGTTCACCGCCCGGCTGCAACGTGGCCACGGTGCAATGCCCGCCAGCAAGGTGGAGGGTTCGGTGGATGTTGAGGCGCAGCTGCGCCGGCGGTCCCCCGGCAAGTGGTTGTTGCTTGCTGAGGACAACCCCATCAACCGCGAAGTGGCGCTGGAGCTGCTGTACAGCGTGGGTTTGGCCGTGGATACGGCCGTGGACGGGGAACAGGCGTTGGCCAAGGCTTCGGCCCGAGACTACGACCTGATTCTGATGGACATGCAGATGCCCGTCATGGACGGCCTGGACGCCACCCGCGCCATCCGGAAACTGCCTGGCTGGGAGACCCGGCCCATCCTGGCCATGACGGCCAACGCCTATGACGAGGACCGCCAGGCCTGCCAAAGCGCAGGCATGGATGACTTCATCATCAAGCCGGTTGAGCCCAAGACGCTCTTCACCACCGTCCTGAAATGGTTGCCAGTTGGGCACGAGGCCGCACCCGCCGTGGGTCTGATGGCGGCGCCGCCCACGACGCCCACCCAGCCACCACCGGTGACCGCGCTGCCGCGCCCCTTGGCTGAGTTTGCCGGTCTGGACACCACCCGTGGACTTCGGGCCCTGGGTGGCAAGGCAGCCGCCTATGTGGCGTTGTTGCGGCAGTTGGCCACCAACCATCATGATGACCCAAAATTCCTGCAGGAAGCGCTTGCCGCGGGCCTTGCCGAAGCCGCCAAACAACGCACCCACGCCCTCAAGGGCGCGGCCGGTTCTCTGGGCGCTACTGCCTTGTATGCAGCCGCGGTGGCGTTGGAGAAAGCCCTGCGCAGCAATGAGATTGCTTTGGCACGCGACCTCGTTACGTCCCTGAAAACTGAAATGGAGGCCCTGGAAGCGGTCCTTTCGCAAGTGCCCGACGAGGTGGCCGCCGGCAGTCCAGCTCCTGACCCGCAACACGGGCGGACGGTGCTTGAACAGCTGGCCACCTTGCTGGCCAGTGATGATGCTGCAGCCGGTGACCTGTTCGATAGGAGCAGGCCGGTCCTTCTGTCCCTATACGGTTCAACAGCGATGCACCTGGGGCGCCAGGTGGCGGGTTTTGACTTTCCAGGCGCACTGGCAACCGTGCGAAGCCTGCTCATACAGACGCACGGGAAGGCGTGAGGCCAGATCATGGATGAAGACAATGGTCTCTTGGACTCTGGCGGGAACACGTGGTTCAACCCGAAGTTGCGCTCACCAATCCATCGAGAAGGGCCTCCAGGTCGAGCTCTGCTCGATTGTCAAGAATTCACGTGTAGCCAGTAAACATGGTTGCAGGTCGTGCGCTGGTGGGCTACGAGAGGGTCATGCCACCCCGCAGTGAAGCCATCCACGTCGCCACGATCCGGCGTCGGTACAAGGACAAGGTCTACGAGACCCACCTCCTCTGTCGGAAGGTGGTCCGGACGCTGCCCTACGGTCATGTCGAGGTTGTATTAGGGGTTCTTCGCGATCTGGGGCTCGACAAGGTGCTGCTCTCCCGGCCGAGCCGGCAGCGCTGCAGCGCTCATTGGAAGTAGACCGGGGTGTGCTCACCAGGGGTAGTCCACCTGCGTGCTGGTCCTTGCAAGGGCTCGGTGGTTCAGTTATCTCTTTGGTCGGTCGACACCTCGGTGGTTCATGAGGTTGTTCGGCCAGCCGAACACCGAAAAGCTGGCGTTCGAGCGCCCCCGGTTCGCACTTCCGCTCCCATGGATGCCCCCTGAGGACTCCCTGGAAGCTCATCGAAGGGCCTCCGTGCGGGGCCCCCGCCCCCCGCCGCCAGCGTAGCTGACCGGTGGCAACTCCAACCGGGGTGGACTACTTCCGGTGAGCAGAAGTGGTCTACTTCTGGTGAGCGCTCAAGGGCAGCGGCAGATCGCGCTGGCGCTGGTGGTGGCCCGGGTGTTGTTTCCAGCCTCGAAGCTGGCGACGACGCGCCTCTGGGAGGAGACCACCTTGCTGGAGGAGCTGGGCCTCGGGACCGTGGGGGT
>JBIJDH010000018.1:0-179023 GCA_044344255.1 Myxococcota bacterium | reverse complement strand
TCATCGAAGGGCCTCCGTGCGGGGCCCCCGCCCCCCGCCGCCAGCGTAGCTGACCGGTGGCAACTCCAACCGGGGTGGACTACTTCCGGTGAGCAGAAGTGGTCTACTTCTGGTGAGCGCTCAAGCTCTCCGTGCAGCCCGCGGGCCAGCGCCCGCAGCCACTCCGTGACCAGGCTCGCCTGGCGCGCCGCGAGCACCTGGAACTCGCGGCTCACGCAGGCCCTGGCGATCTGGGCGACCGGGTAGCCCCCCGTCTTCGGCCTCTACCGCTTCTTCCTCCGGCCCATGGTCCTGTCGTGTGAGCCAGGCCAAGGGGCGAAGCTGCGCCTTCGGGGAGGGAGACGAAGGACCGGGAGCGACCTCCGTCACCCGGCGACCGACCTTCGTCAACCGTCCACCCGGGTGGGGCGTCCCACCGGAACAGGCGAGCGACCTTCGCCGCCCCCTTCGCGGCGAGGAGCTCCGTTCACCGAGGCGCCCATGACGTTGACCGGTAAAGGGTCAGACTTGACCTCGATTGACGCAATCGGAGCGATCCCTCGCCCTTTGGGCGGTAACTTGAGGGTGCTCCCTGCGCCCACCGCAAGGACCCGAGCCCCCGAATGTCAAAGCTGCTACCTTGTCTCTTGCTGATGTTGAGCTCCTGCAGGCCCCCCCGAGGGGCAAGCGAGCCGAGCCCGGCCGAGCCCTGCCTCCGCGCCGATCCCCTGCATCAGGACCTCTGCCGCATCGCCACCCCCCCTCCAAGCGACCTCAATGCGGCCCTGGCCCGCTGCGACGCCCTCTCGACCACCCGGGTTCGTGACGCCTGTCGGGTCTCCCTCGCACAAGCGCGCTCCGAGTCCTTCGGCAGGACGGCGGACTGGCAGGGCCTCGGTGAGCGGATCTGCGGTCCTGTGCGCTCCCCACGATGGCGAGACGACTGCTGGTTCATGGTGCTCGACGATGGTCCCGACGACATCGACCCCAAGAGCTGGCTCCAGGCCTGCCTCCGATTCACCGGGGCCTATGCGGGAGACTGCGTTGTTCATGGCGTGGACCGCTGGCTTGTCGGGCTCAGCGGGGCGCCAGCCGAGCGATGGTTCGGTGGCTCCACACTCCCGACGCAGCTCGAGGCGATGGACGGGGTGTGGCGCGACGCTGCGGCGCGCAACTCGGCTCCTCCGGAGCTCCTGAGCTGGGAGCGTGGAAATTTGACCCTGGTGGCCTTCCGCGACATGCTCTGCGAAGAGGAACCTGCCGCCTGTGACCCTCGCCGCCCCGCCGCTGCTCCCCATGCGCATCCGCCCTGGTTGAACGGCCGACTTCGCAGCGGTCAGCTCTCCTGGCGCGGCGAGGACACCACCCCATGGTGGTGAGCCTGCTGCTGTTCCTGTCCTGTCCGTCGACGGGCACCTTGGAGTGTGATGATGCCTGTCACGCCGAATCGGTACGTCGGCTCATCGTATCGGAGCCGGCCCGTGCCCCCGCAGAGCTCGCGGCCGTAGGGGATCCGGAGCTTCGAGACAATGTCCTCCTGGACATCATCGAGATGCCCGACCTCGATGTTCCCCGCGCCGACGCGGAGGCCCTCTGTGGGCTCGCCGCCGCGACCGCCATTCGAGACCTCTGCAATCGCCGGCTCACCCGACCCCACCTCAACGCGACACGCCCACCGAACGAGGCCGGGGCCACTCCCCGGCCCGCCTCGGGAGGCGGAGGTCGACCGGCCCCTCCCCCACGCTGAGTCAGGCCGGTAGCCGATGGCCCCGTCGGCGGCAGGCGGCAGCGGCGCCGGTCCCCCACGAGCAGGTAGAAGTGGTTGGGCGTCTATCTCGCCCGAGGGCGAAATGGGAGCGCCCCAGTCCTTTACCACGGCGGTGATGTTACCGCTCGAGGGACCCCTTTCCGGCCAGGATGTGCCCGCGAAACTTGAGGATGCGGGCTACCCGGGTCTCGGCCTTCTTCGCGCCCGCCAGGGCGATGACATAGCTGCGCTGACGGCCGGGGGTCAGTCGCGCGAAGGCCTCGCCCAGCTCGGCGTCGGCCTCCAGGGCCTCGGTCAGCTCGTCGGGGAGCTCGATCTCCTGGGCCTCCTTCACCGGCTTGATGCCCGCCTCGGCGTAGGACATCGCCTCGCGCAGGTAGCGGCGGACGCTGGCCTCCTTCTCCGCGACCTGACCATTTCGGAGGAAGCGCAGGCAATCTGGGTGTTGGGTGTTCTCGCCCTGCTTGCTCAGCAGTCCCTCGGGATCGGTCATCAGCGCGGCGTGAAAGAAGCTGAGCCGCAGGTCTTCCCGCAGGGCGCCGAGGATGGCGATGTTGCGGCCGGCGTGCATGTAGCAGGGGTGGCCCCACTTGACCGTCTCGACGAGACCGAGCTCGAGGGCGATGCGGCGCAGATCGGCGAGGCCGCGGGCCCATCGCAGGGCCGAGCACTCCGGGGTGTCGAAGCGCTCGCAGCGGCCACAGCCCTTGGTGAAGAAGTCCTCGATCTCCGTGATCATGCGGTGCCGTCCTCCGGTGGGACGGGCCGCTATCCGGCAGCGGGCTGGAGCGCCCGTGGGCATCGGGGCTTCGGGGCTTCGGGGTGAGGTAAGGCGTGATGCGTCTCCCTCCGTCCTCCTCGGAGCCCCCACGCCGCGCCTCCCCCGGGCTACGCCCCTTTGTTCGGGGAGGACGACCGGTTAGGCCGCCTCTTCCTCACCGGTGCGCCCCATGACCAGCCCGCGACCGCTCCCTCTCCTGCTGCTTCTGGCCTGTACCGGCTCCTTCCAGGGCGACACCGGCGCCGCGGGCAAGGGCGGTCTGGGCGAGGATGGAGGTGGAGGCGGCGGAGGTGGAGGCGGAGGTGACGACGGGGTCTCCGCCTGCCCGGGGGTGGGCTTCGGCGCCGGCGAGGAATGGGCCCTCCCCGACGGGCTCCCCTCCGCGACCTATGACGTTGCCGGCAGCGCCGACTGTGGCGGAGCCGCCTACTGGTCCTACTCCACCTTTGACCTCACCGGCGACCAGATCCCCGACCTCGTCATGACCCAGAACGAGTGCGGCGATGACGAGATCGGGAAGTCTTACTGGAAGGTCTTTCCCGGCGGGTCGAGCGGCTTCGGACCCGGCGAGGATTGGGCCCTCCCCGACGGGCTCCCCTCCGCGACCTATGACGCCAGCGGCGCCACCGACTGCGGCGGAGCCAGCTACTGGTTCTACTCCACCTTCGACCTCACGGGCGACCAGATCCCCGACCTCGTCATGACCCAGAACGAGTGCGGCGACGCCGAGATCGGAGCGTCCTACTGGAAGGTCTTTCCCGGGGTATGTGAGTGACTGGATCGATCTGCCAACGGGCTCGTCTGGCCCCTCGTCCGGCCCGCAGGGTATACTGAGGCATGCGCCCCTCCCTCCTCGCCACCCTCCTTGCCCTCGCTGCCTGTCGTCCGCCGGCCGGGCACCCCTCCGACGGAGGCGGGGCCGCGGGCGGGAGCGCCCAGACGGGCGACGGCGGTGCGGGCGACGGCGGTGCGGGCGACGGAGGCTCCGGAGACAGCGGCTCCGGGGACAGCGGCCCCTTCGACAGCGGTTCGTCGGACAGCGGCGCTCCCGACAGCGGCGACTCGGGTGAGCCCGACACCGGCGGCGCCCCCGACACCTTCCCCCAGCCCGACTTCTCGCTGATGGACGAGAACCCGAGCTCTCCCCGCTACGGAGAGGTCGTGTCGCCGCGCGACTACCTGGAGCAGGTCTCCGGCTGGTACTTCACCCACGCGACCTGAGGGCACTGCCGTAGCCAGTTCGGCTACCTCGGTCAGATCCAGGCAGAGCTCGAAGAGGAGCACCCCGAGCTCGAGATCCACATCCTCGCGGTCAATGAGGCGGGCTACGAGGCCGGCCTGCCCGACCTGTCCGCGGTGGCGCCGCTGCCCGTGCTCCAGGACGACGCGGTCGCCGGGGTCTGGGAGAATTGGGAGGCGGAGTGGCGCGATGTGTTCGCCCTGGACGCCGACAACGAGACCCGGGCGGTCTACAACCTGACCATCAACGACCTGTCCGACCCCGAGCGCCGCGAGACGCTGAAGGCGATGCTGGTGGCGGCGGCGTCGGACTGACGGTCTCGGTCGGGGCGTCGGCCGGGGGCGAGGTGGGGGCAGCACGAGGTGGTCGTCCACCGGGCAGAGTCGGGGCCGGGCTCCTCGAAGAGGGTGCCCCCCTCGGCGCGTCGCCCGGCCCCCTTCCTGTCGGGCGGCCGCTCAGGTCAGGCTGAAACCGTCTCTTGCATCACGCCCTCCACAACTCAGAAGCTGCCAACGAGCACAAGGCCCCGCCCACTCGGAATCAGGGACAGAGCAAGTCGGTCCCGCCGGCGGTGGATGAGGTCCGCTGCCTCGCCCACACGGAGGTTTTCCAGGCTCTGGACAACGGCTCCCACCACCGCACCCCCGAAACCGAGCCCGAGAATCGCCCCGGTCCCTCGACCGGAGTCCTGAGGGCTCGCAGACTTAAGGACGGGGCTCGCAGCCACGAGGGTGAGGCCTGTCAGTCCAACCCAGGCGCCGGTCTTACTTGTCTCCTCGCCGGAGTCATTGAGGCGTTGCGCTGTCACGGCAGCGCCCAGCACGGCGATCGGAGTGCCAATCGCGAACGCCGCCCCCCCACCGACCACCAGCAGCAATCCTCCGGTCGCCTTGTCCAGGTCCGACTCCGATAAGCCATTACCTGCCACCAGGCTGCCTGCGCCCGCAAGACCAATGCCTACGCCAACCATTCCGAGACCCGCTTGGCCCACCCGGTGGGAGCGATCGGGCGAAGGCTGATCAGCCTCGGCAGGAGCGCTGTACAGAATGGCGGTGAGCAGCGAAAACAAGATCATGGCCCGCATCGCGACACCCCCGATGGACAGCAGGTGAAACAGCACCCTGGTGGCATGGCGCCCAACCCACCACAGGACGCCACCACCCTCGCTCTCCGAGAGGCACGGCCTTCGCTCGTCGTCGGGCCGCCTTCGGACACGGCGCGATGGGTCATGCGGCAGCCACCGCCCGGGCACCGCCAGCCATCCTCCCCGAACAGCACGGGGAGGTCGGGGTTCAAACGGAGCCCACCCGCTCCGCCGCGCCAGCCGACCGTGACGCCGACCGAGCTCCCCGGGCCCGCCGCCCGAGCAGCCCCAGGGACAGGAGCAGGGCGAGCGAACCGCCGGGCGTGGGCGCGGTGGCGCAGCCGGACGCCTTGCCGCCCCCGCCGCCTCCGTCGGCCTCCCCGTCACCGCTGCCGTCGTCGGCGGCGCCATCCACTCCGCCTCCGTCGTCGCCGGTGGCGTCGTCGGCGCCGTCCGCCTCGCCCTCGTCGCAGTCGATGACGCTCGGGTCTTCGTCGTCACAGTCGATGGAGACGGCGGCGCCGTCGCCGTCCTGGTCGTCGTCGTTGCCGTCGCAGTCCTGATCGGTGCCGTCGTACCAGATCTCCTCGGCGCCGGGGTAGACGGTGGCCACCGTGTCGTCGCAGTCGTCGCCCTCGAAGAGGTCGGCGTCGTGGCCGTCGCCGTCCTGGTCGTAGTCGGAGCCGCCGTCGCAGGCCTCGTCGGTCCCGTCATACCAGACCTCGTCCGCCCCGGGGTGGCTGCCCGCGTCCGCGTCGTCGCAGTCTGTGTCGTCGCCGGTGAAGCCCTCGGGCGCCTCACAGCTCCAGGCGGTGACGGCCTCGGCCCCGTAGCCATCCCCGTCGCCATCGGCGTGCCAGGGGCGGCCGTCGGTGACGCTCGCGTCGCTGTCGTCGCAGTCGGTATCATCGGCGACGGTGCCGCTGGTGGCGGCGCAGGCCTCGGTGCTGCTGGCAGGGTCGCCGTACCCATCCGCGTCGGCATCGGTGTGGAAGGTGGAGAGCACCCCCTCGTCCACGTCGCCGTCGCAGTCCTGGTCGAGGTCGTCGCAGACCTCCGCGGCGCCGGGGAAGCGGGTGCCGGAGGTGTCGTCGCAGTCGCCGCTCGTCGGGACGGTGCCTGGAGGGGCGGAGCAGGCGGCAGTGGCGGTGGCCGGGTCGCCGTAGCCGTCGCCGTCGCCGTCGGAGTACCAGGTGCCCCCCACGCCCTCGTCGACGGTGCCGTCGCAGTCGTCGTCCTGCCCGTCGCAGACCTCGAAGCCGGCGGGGCTCACGGCGCCGTCCGTGTCGTCGCAGTCGCCGCCGGTGCCGACCCGGCCGACGGTGAGGCTGCAGGCCGCCTCCTCCGTCGCGCTGTCGCCGTAGCCGTCGCCATCCACGTCCACGTAGGAGAGGATGGTGACGCCCTCGTCGATGTTCCCGTCACAGTCCTCATCGTCGCCGTCGCAGACCTCGGCGGCGGCCGGGCTCACCGCGGCGTCCCCGTCGTCGCAGTCGGTGCCGTCCGCGAGGCTGCCCGCGGGGGCGACGCAGGCCACCGAGGAGAGGGCGGTGTCGCCGTAGCCGTCGAGGTCGGCGTCCGGGTGCCAGGTCGAGGCGTCGATGGCCTCCGCCTCGTCGGTCTCCCCGTCGCAGTCGTTGTCCTGGCTGTCACAGCGCTCCGAGGCGGCGGGGCTCACTGTGGCGTCCCCATCGTCGCAGTCGCCGCCGATGGCCGTGGTGCCGCTCGGGGCGGTGCAGGCGGCGACCGCGCTCGAGGCATCGCCGTATCCATCGCCGTCGCCGTCGGTGTACCAGGTGGGCGGGTCCTCATCGAGCTCGCCGTCGCAGTCGTTGTCGATGCCGTCGCAGATGTCGCGGGCGCCGCCGTGGACCGTGGGGTCAGTGGGGGCGCAGTCGGCCAGGTCTTCGACGTGGTCGGCGTCGCTGTCCACCACCTCGTGCAGCACGACCTCCCGCTGGACGGAGGTGGTGAGCAGGAGCTCGATGACCCCGTCGCCGTCGCTGTCGATGCCGCCGCCCATCGAGCTGCCGAGCCGTCGGCCCGTCTCCGGGTCGGCGAGGAGGGTGCCGAGCGTGGGCTGGCCGTCGGCTGCGCCGTAGTAGAGCCCCACCGAACCCTGCTCGTGGATGCCCGAAGGCATGGCGTAGGGGGCGGAGACGGCGAAGTCCCCATAGCTGTCACCGTCGAGGTCGCCGAGCGGCTGGAGCGCACTTCCGAAGCGGTCGTTCGCGAGCTCACCCTCACCGCGCCAGCCGGAGTCGGTCGGGCCGCTCGCACCGCCGCGGAAGAGCATCGCCCGGCCCCGGTTGCTGTCGGCGTTGGGGCAGCCCAGACCCGCATCGGAGTAACCATCCCCGTCCACGTCCCCGAGGGACTCGGCGATGTAGCAGTACACGCTCGCCTCGCCGCCTCCGCCGGTCCAGTCGGGGCTCGCGGCCAGGGTGCCGCCGCCATAGAAGGCGAAGAGGCCGCCCTCGTCGGTGAAGCTGCCGTCCCACTGCGTGGCGCCGACGAGCAGGTCCGGGGCGCCGTCTCCGTTCAGGTCCGGCGAGAGGGACAGGGTGCGGCCGGCATAGGCCGAGGCCTGATCGGCGCTGAAGGTCCAGGACGCGGTGCTGGAGAGGCCGCTCGATCCCCCCGAGAAGAGGTAGACACGGCCCTCATCCGTCTCACCGTCATCGAAGGCATCCGCGCCGATGACCACGTCATCGTAGCCGTCTCCATCCAGGTCCTGCCCGCCGATGGCCGCGACGCCGAAGCGGCCGCCCGCCTGCGTGCCGCTGAGCTGCAGAGCGGCCGTGGTGGAGGGTCCGGTGGCGCCCCCCTCAAAGACCCAGGCCGTGCCGGTGGCGCTGCCGACCCCGACGGTGGCGACGTACTCGCCGACGAGCAGCTCGTCGTAGCCGTCGCCGTCGACGTCGCCGCCGCGGGCGGGCAGGGCGCTGCTGCTGAGGCCGCTCGGTGAGAGGGTGGCGTCCGGGCTGGTCGAGAAGCCCGAGGGGCCGCCGAGCCAGGCATAGACATAGTAGGAGCCATCGCGGGCGCTGGCGGCCACGTCCTCGTAGCCGTCGCCGTCGAGGTCACCGACCTCGGAGACGCGGATGCTGGTGGAGGTGGAGCTGGCCTCCCAGCCCCAGACGGCCTTCGCCGCCGGACCGGCGCTCGAGCCCGAGATGACGAAGGCAGCGCCGGCATCCGCGCCGTCGAGGGGATCGCCGAAGGCAATGTCCTCGTAGCCATCCCCATCCGGGTCCCCGCCGCCGGACACCGTGTCACCGACCCCGACGGCGTAGACGCTCTCGTAGCTGTAGACCGCGCTGGTCGACAGCCCGCTCGCGCTGCCGAGGAAGACGTAGACGCCCGCATACTCGGCGGTGGAGCCGGTGCAGCCGAGCACCAGATCGTCCCAACCGTCGGCGTTCACGTCGCCGGCCCCGTCGATAGACTCCCCGCAGTGCTGGCCGCTCCGGGCCGAGGGGTTCCCCGTCCAGTCCGGGGTGGCCGAGAGTCCACTCGGACCGCCGTGAAAGACGAGGCCCCGCCCGCCGGTGGCATAGCTGCGCGCGCCGACCGCGAGGTCGTCATACCCATCCCCGTTCACGTCGCCGGCCCCCGACACGTCGGTGCCGATGTACCGCGAGGAGGTGTCCACCTCGTACGTCCAGCTCACGCTGCTGGCCGGCCCCGAGGCGCTGCCGAGGAAGAGCATCACCGCCCCTTCGTCGGTCGAAGGGTCGTTGTAGTAGGGGACGCCGAAGACGATGTCGTCGTAACCATCCTGATCGACATCGCCGGCCCCGGCCACGGCCTGCCCGAGGAAGGCGCTCGTCTGGCCGAGCGTGAGGGTCCAGGAGGGTGTGGTGGCGGGACCGCTCGCGCTTCCTGCGTAGTACCAGGCCGCTCCCTCGTTCGTCTTCGTCCCGTCCCAGTCGGGGAGGCCGATGAGGATGTCGTCGTAGCCGTCGTCCTCCACGTCCCCGACGATGTCGATGTCGTCGCCCATGTCGGCGTTCGCCTGGTCGGACTCCACGCTCCAGTCGGGGCTGGTGGAGGGTCCGCTCGGTCCGCCGAGGAAGAGGAAGACGGCGCCCTCATCGGTCTCCCCGTCGTCGTAGCTTGGGGCGCTCACGAGGATGTCGTCGTAGCCGTCCCCGTTCACATCTCCCCCGGCGAGCGAGGTGCCGAAGTCCGCGTTGGCCTGGCCCAGCGTGGCGCTCCAGCCGGCCTCGAAGGAGAGGCCCGATGCGCCCCCGTAGTAGAGGTAGACGGTGCCGCCGTCGCTGTCCGTGGGGGAGCTGACAAGGAGGTCGTCGTAGCCGTCGTCATCGACGTCCCCCACCCACGCCACCCGGCTGCCGTAGCCGACCAGGATGTCATCGATGCCCGAGGACCACCAGCTCTGCAGGATGGGCGCGGCGTCGTCGCCATAGCCGCTCGTCGAGCTGCGCTGAGCCATCCCCGGCGGGCCCTCGCGGAGGAGGGAGGCACTGTCGGCCGACGAGAGGGACCGCTCCGCGGAGCAGGCAGCGAGCAGGAGGAGCAGCATCGAAGCCATCCATGGAGTGCGGCATTCTATCGTGCGCGTGGGCCGTTTGCAGGCGGGGAACACCGCCGCGGGCCCCCCGGTTCATGACGGGATGGTGGGCGCCGGGGTGGTCCAGGAGCGGGTGACGAAGCAGGGCGCCTTCCGGGAGGGGCGGCGGAAAACACACACCGCATTGCCTGTCCCCGGTACTCCAAAAAGACAAGCCTGTCGCCCAGGCGATTCGCGACCTCATAGGCCGACAGCGAAAGGCCGAGCGCGACCGAGGCCTCCCCTGTCCAGGGGCGCCTCCTCAGACCGCAGTCGGAGCGAGAGTCCGGCCTGGAGCCAGCCCTCCCGAAGTGGATCGACCTACGCCAAGAACCGGACTAAGCGGACAACGATGGTGATCAGCCATGCGAAACCACAATCAATCAGTAGCTTCCGGTGCTGACCGGCGGCGCAACTCGCCACTCGGGCGTGTCTACGGGACGGTGATGGTCGGGACCTCACAGACGGGGGCGCACGCAACGGGACCGCCCTGCCAGGCCTGGGCCCCTCGCAGAAAAACCATCGCCACCGCTCCGCCCCGTACGGGAATACGGAAGCGGCCATCGTCATCCGTTAGAGCGTGGTCAGTAACCCCGCCCGACTGCATGGCGGCGGACACGTCGCAGCCTCGGCAAGGCGCCCCAGATGGATAGCGGACCCGACCGGAAATGTATGGGTGGCCGTCTGCCGGTACGCGCCCGGCGTGATTGGTGTCCGACGCGGAGATGGCAGGCACTTCGCTCCGGACAGTGCCGTCCGCGTACGACTCGGCCAGCAAGTCTGTCGCGTGAGCGGTCCCCCGCGCCGACGCGTTCTGAACGGCGCGCGAGCACGTCTCAGGGGCGAGCTCGCACGCTCCCGTACCCAGAGCGCCGAGGGCCTCGCTTCCGTGGTCGAGCGCTGACGACACCCCTTCAAATGTGAAGAGAGTTCGCGCGATGTTCTCGCCGTTCGAACCTACGCGCCGGGGAGTCGAGTCCGGCGGCGGCGGGTCGTCCAGCTCCCGGGCCAGAAGCGCCGCGACTCCCTCACGTTCGGCGAGGTCGGGCGAGACCACCTGGACCTGCCGAAAGAGCTTGATCGCTCGCCACTTCGAGGCGGCCCAGTCATCCCCCCGGCCCACGCTCACGAGGAGGCAGGCCGCCTCCTCAGAGTAGAGGCGCGCGAGTTGGAGGAGCCGCTCCGAACGTCGCGCCCGGTCATTCTCATCGCGAATCTCGACCTTCAACGAAACGATTTCGGACTGGATCGAGCCCAGAGGTCTATAAGGGGGGCCGTCCATCGCTCCCGCGTGCGCCGCGACAATCAGGCAGGTGAAGATCAGGAGGCCAAACATTCGGATGCTCCTCGTGCGAGCGTAGGCGCCCACTCGGGTCGGAACGGGGTTCGCTTGGGAATCTCGGCCCATCGACCTGCCGCGCTGTAGCGTCGCACCGGACCACCCCATTTTCCGCGGGGGATGCGCAGGCGGGCGCCCCCGGCCGAAAATCCACCCTGGACCCTACAGCCGCGCCCCTAGATCCCAAAGCAGGGTTATGGCCGCGACCATCGATCCGACCTTCCCAAGGTGACCCACGGGGCTGTGACCGATACCGAGGGGCGCCCCGTCGCGGTCGAGTTCTTCGAGGGCAACGTCAAGGGCTGAAACACCGTGCCCTCCCAGGTGGACCGGCTGCGAGAGCGAATTCAACTTCGACACCTGGTACTCGTAGGCGACCGAGGCACAATCAGCAACGAGCAGCTCGACTTCCGGCGGCGTAACCGCCCACGGTGGCGCCGCTGCCATCGCGGGCTCCCCCGGGTGATCTTCCCTGCTGGAGGATCCGCCAATGGGCACCCGACACAACCCACTGCTCGAATGCCGCCGCCTCATCGAGGCTTGGCGCACATCCGGCCTAAGCGTCCGCGCCATCGCGGTGAAGCGGGGAACCGTCCCGGGGGACAGGGCACATGAACGGCGGGGAGCAGTCATGGCGCCCAGCCTACCACAGGACGCCACCCCTCTCGCTCTCCCGGGGCACAGCCCCGAGAGGGCGTCTTTTACCCCGCCCCCGCGGCTTGACACGCAAGAGAGTATCTCCGGTCATAACCCCGGGCCGCGTAGATGGGTGAGAGGGCCGCCGTCCCGTCCTCGGGTGTCCGTCTCATCGTGAAGCGGACCCGCCCATCCGGCTCCACCTCCAACCGGTCCACGGCCTGCGTGGGCCGGTGCCGGTCGCGCCCGAGCCGCAGCAGCCCTCCCCGAGCCGCAGCCTCCACCACGACCCAGGCATGAAAGCTCCAGCCGTCGCAGGAGACGCAGAACGACGGCAGCCCTCTCTCCCTTCCCTCGACGCGCTGCACCCCGCGCGCCACCCTCATCGGAGCCCCTCGCTCCACGGAGGCCCCCCGCCGCGGCGGCGGTATAGAAGAGGCGCGTCCGCTCATCGTCGGCCTCTTCCGCGTCGCCCAGGCGATGCGCGACTTCATGGTCCGCCAGCGTAAGGCCGAGCAGGACGGAGCGGGCGACGGAGCGGGCCCTCAGCCATTGAGCAGCAGCAGGCCCGCTACGATCGTGGCGGCCGCGGCCAGCCTCCGCCAGCCCCAGCCCTCTCCGAGCCAGACCGCGCCGATCACGGCCGCGAAGAGCACCGAGACCTCGCGGAGGGCCGCCATGTGGGCGAGGCCGGCTCGCGAGAAGGCCCAGACGGCGAGGCCGTAGCCGACGGTGGCCACCACCCCGCCGAGGGCCGAGCGGGCCCCGTGGCGGCGCAGCCAGGGGAGGGCCGTCCGCCCGCGCCGCAGGCCGACCGCCAGCGCGATCCAGGGGCCGAAGAGCAGGTGGAGCCAAGCCACGTAGAGGAGCGGGTCGCCGGCGGCGCGGGCGCCGAGGCCGTCGATGGTGGTGTAGGTGCCGATGGCCACGCCAGTCCCGAGCGCCCAGCCCACCGCCGCCGGCCGCACGGCCCCGCGGGAGGCGAGGCCGAAGATGCCGGCCGACACGAGGCCCACGCCGAGCCAGTCCTGCACGAGCAGGCGCTCTCCGGCGAGGGAGCCGCCCACCGCGACCAGCAGGGGGCCGAGGCCGCGGGCGATGGGGTAGACCGTGCCGAGGTCTCCGCTCGCGTAGGCCCGCAGCAGCAGCGCGCAGTAGACGACGTGCACCAGCGTGGTGCCCGCGAGGTAGGGCCAGGCCGCCGCCGGGGGCAGCCCGACGACCGCGAGCACCGGCAGGGCCATCACCGCCCCGGCCCCCATCATCACGCCGAGCGAGAGGGAGCGGTCGGGGTCGGACTTCACGACGGCGTTCCAGCTCGCGTGCAGGGCCGCGGAGAGCAGGACGGCGCCGATGGCGAGGGGGTCGTTCACGGGTGCTTCGACGAGCGGCTAACCGTGGCCCGCCCCGGACGAGCGCCCGCGCGAGCGCCCCGGCATTGCGGGCCGGCGTGGCGGGCCGGCGTGGCGGGCCGGCGGGGGCCCGGGTTAGGCCGCGCCGATGCACGAACATCAGCTCCGCCAGCAGATGATACGCATCGCCCACCTCACCTATGAGCGTCACCTGCTCGTGGCGATGGACGGTAACCTCTCGGCCCTCCTGCCCTCCGGCGACGTGCTCTGCACCCGCGCCGGCTGCCACAAGGGCTTCCTCACCGAGGAAGACCTCGTCGTGGTCGATCGGAAGGGCAAGGTCCTCCGCGGCAGCGGGAAGGCCACGAGCGAGATCTTCATGCACCTCGCCTGTTACGAGGAGCGGCCCGACGTGCGGGCGATCGTGCACGCGCACCCGCCGATCAGCGTCGCCTTCACCATCGCCAACGTGAGCATGGCCCGCTGCGTGCTCCCCGAGGTGGTGCTCACGCTCGGCACCGTGCCCACCATCGCCTACGAGACCACCGGCACCCACGCCCTCGCCGACAAGCTGCGCCCCTATGTGCGGCACCACGACGCCGTGCTGATGGACCGTCACGGCGCGGTCTGCCTCGGCAAAGACCTCCTCACCGCCTTCTGCAACCTCGAGACGATGGAGCACACCGCCCTCATCACGAAGACGGCGCGTGACCTCGGCGGCGTGAAGGAGCTCCCTGCGGCCGAGGCCGAGAAGCTCCGCTCCCTCGGCCTCAAGCGTTACGGCGGGCCCCCCGAGGCCGTCGCCAAGGCCGACGAGCCGGGGGCCGACCTCCCCGCCGCCTGTAAGGGCTGCTCCGGCTGCGGCAACCCCTCCCCCGCGGGTGTCGGCCCCACCAAGGGCCTGCGAATGGCCCGCGTGGTCGAGGCGGCCCTCCGCGCCGTCGGCCCCACCGTCCCCGCGGCGCCCACGCCCGGCGCCCCGCCGATGGTCTCGATGCGCGCGCCCTCCCAGGGCGTGGAGGACGCCGTCGTCGAAGAGGTCCTCCGGGCCCTGTCCCGCCCCGCCGCCGGATGAGCGCGCGGCGCGGCGCGGGGCTGCTGCTCGACCTCCCCGTCCTCGGGGCCTTGGGCTTCATCCTCTACCTGCTGGCCCGCACCATCGGGCCCCGCTTCGGCTACCCCTACGACCTCGAGTGGATGGAGGGGGGGATGCTCACCCACGCCTGGCGCGTGACGCAGGGTGAGCCGCTCTATGTCACGCCCTCGGCCGACTTCGTCCCTTTTATCTATCCGCCGCTCTATCATTATCTGGTGGCGCTCACCGGCCTGTTGACCGGCGGCCTCGACTACCAGGACGGGCGACTGCTCTCGCTCCTCGGCACGGCCGCCGCCACGGTCGCGCTGGTGGTCGCGGTGGTGAAGGAGGGCGGGCGCTGGAGCCTCGGCCTCGGGGCCGCCGCGCTCTATCTGTCCGCCTACGATGACACGGGGGCCTTCTACGACCTCGTGCGCATCGACGGCCTCTTCATGGCCCTCTTCGCCTGGTCGCTGCTCGCCCTGCGGCACGGCTGGCTGCGATCGGGCGGGCTCCTGCTCACGGCCGCCTTCGCCACCAAGCACAACGGCGCGCTGCTCGGCGTCGTGCCCCTCGTCTGGCTCTGGAAGACCGAGGGGCGGGCCGTGGCCCTCCGCTATGCGGCCTGGAGCGTAGGGCCCGCCCTCGCCTTCACTGGGCTCATGATGCTCGAGGGCGACCACCTCTTCCTCGACTACGTCGTCGGCGCACCCTCTCACCACGGCTTCGTGGCCGCGCGCTTCTTCCCTCAGGCCGAGGGCGAGCTCGTGGCCCCGGTGCTGCTGCCGCTGGCGGCCGCCATCGGCCTCGCGCTCGGCCTGTCCACCTGGCGGGGCATCGGCCGAGGGGCCGCCTATTGGCTCGGACAGGGCGCCGTGTCGGTCCTGCTCTGCGCCATGATGCGCGGCCACCAGGGCGGCTTCACCAACGTGCTGATGCCGGGCATCTGGGCCCTCTCGCTGCTCACCGCCCTCGGCCTCTCCCGCGCCCTCCAGGCCCGGCCCCACGCCCTCCTGCACCTCGCCCTGGGCCTGCTCCTCGCCGGGCAGGTCTATCGGGGGCGCTGGGAGGAGAAGAAGTACCTGCCCACCCCGGCTGACCTCAGCGCTGGTGATCGCGTCGTGGCCGACATCGCCGCCGTGCAGGGCGAGGTGCTCTCTCCCTGGAGCCCCTGGTACCCCGTGCTCGCCGGGAAGGCGCCCGGGCTGCACCTCATCGGCCTCTGGGACATCGACCACAAGGGCAGCTCGCTCCAGCCCGCCGTGAAAGGCATCGAGGCCGAGCTCGCGGCCCGCCGCTGGGCCGTCATCGTGGCCGCCAACGACAAGCTCGGCCACGGCGTCAACAAGGCCTATGAGAAGGGCAAGAAGCTCAGCGTCCCCGGTGCCGCGCTCTATCCAAAGACGGGCTGGCGGGTGCGCCCCACCTTCTTCTACACCCCCCGCAAGGACCTCGACCCCAGCGCCCCCAACCCCGACGACGGGCCCGGCGGCGATGAAGAGGAGCCCTGAGACGGGGCGACTCAGAGTCCGCGACTCAGAGGCCGCTGTCGCCCTCTCCCGTCCAGCCCACCGGATAGGCCGTGAGCGGGAAGCGTGCGTCGAGCTGGTCTTTGTCATTCGTGAGCAGGCGGACCTCGCCCTCGGCCATCTCAAAGGCCCGCAGCGTGGCCACCACCGTCACCTCGTGGGCGGATCCCGAGGCGATGGTGAGGTCTTCGCGATCCTCTACGTAAAAGACCCCGCCGCCGTCGGCGGAGAGGCTCACCGAGCTCACCGTCAGGTTGCCGTCGCCCACGCTCTGGATCTCGAAGACGAGGCTCGTCGAGATGGCGCCGGTCTCGCCCTCGTAGATGAGGTCGGTGAAGACGAGCTCGGCGGGGTTGAGCAGCATCGTGGCCGTGCCGACCGGGCTCGTGCCCTGGTCTTCGGCGTTGGAGAAGCCCTGGTCACCGTCGGAGCAAGCCCCGAGCAGGCTCCCGAGCAGGCTGAGGGCCAGCGCCGAACGGGGCAGGGGGAGCGAGCGAAGGGCCGAAGGCATGGGTCGATCTCCAGGTCACCCGGACGATAGCCTGAGCGGCCCCGGGATGGTACCGGACCCTGTCAGCGGAGGGTCAGAGCCATGCTGTCGATGTTCTGGGATGAGACCCACCACGCGCTCCACGAGAGCGTCACCCGCTGGGTCGACGCCCACCTCCGCCCCCACGCCACCGCCTGGGAGGAGGCCGGCCTCTTCCCGCAGGAGCTCTACGCGGCCGCAGGGGCCGCAGGCCTGCTCGGGGTGGGCTGGCCCGAGGCGCTGGGCGGCTCGGGGGGCGACATCTTCCACCGCCTGATCGTCGCCGAGGGCCTGCTGCGCGGCGGGAGCTGCGGCACGGCGATGGGCCTCGGCTCCCACAGCATCGCCCTCCCCCCGATCCTCGAGCTCGGCAGCCCCGAGCAGCAGGCGCGCTTCATCCCGCCCGTGCTGCGGGGCGAGAGGGTGGCGGCCCTCGCGATCACCGAGCCCGGGGCGGGCTCCGACGTCGCCGGCGTGCAGCTCCGCGCGGTCCAAGACGGCGACCACTACGTGCTCGACGGCCAGAAGACCTTCATCACCAGCGGCACCCGCGCCGACACCCTCACCGTCCTCGCCCGCACCGGTGAGGGGCGCCACGACGGGCTGAGCTTCTTCGTCGTCGAGGCGCCCAACCCGGGGCTGCGGGTGGGCCGCCCGCTCCAGAAGATGGGCTGGTGGGCGAGTGACACCGCCGAGCTCTTCTTCGAGGACTGTCGAGTCCCGATCGAGCACCGCCTCGGCCCGGAGGGCGCGGGCTTCCTCGGCGCGATGGTCAACTTCACCGCGGAGCGCCTGCTGCTCGGAGCCACCGCCGTGGCGATGAGCGCGATGGCGATCGAGGAGACGGAGCGCTACATCGCGGTCCGCCGCGCCTTTGACAAGCCCATCGGCGCCTTTCAGGTCACCCGCCACAAGGTGGCCGAGATGCGCACCGACGAGGCCAGCGCCCGCGCCTTCGTGTCGGTGGTGGCGGAGCGGTTTCGGCGCGGGGAGGACGTCGCCACAGAGGCGGCGATGGCCAAGAACATGAGCGCCGCCGCGTGCGCGCGCGTGACCGACGCCGCCGTCCAGCTCCACGGCGGGATGGGCTACATGCGCGAGTGCCTCGTCGAGCGCCTCTATCGCGACCAGCGGCTGCTCAGCATCGGAGGGGGGACCTCCGAGATCATGCGTGAGCTCATCTGGCGTAGAACCCGATAGAGGGAGCGTCGGAGATCGGACGGCTCGATCTCCCCCGCACCCCCACCGCCGAGGCGCCAGGCCATGTTCTTGCTCACGGTGTACGCCCACCTGCTCCACCCGGCCCTCGCGGCCTCACCAGCCCGCACGGCCTCCTTTGGGGACGCCCAGGTCGTGCTCACCGGCGAGCGCCTAAGAGACGGCTTCGGCCTGTCCCTCGACGCCGCCGGGGACGTCAACGGCGACGGATACGACGACCTCATCGTCGGCGCGCCCGACAATGACCTCACGGGCAAGGCCTATCTCTACTTGGGCTCGGCCGACGGTCTGTCCGACGCTCCCGCCTGGACCTCCACCGGCAGCGATTCAGGCGTAGGCTGGGGGGTCGACGTGGCGGGCGCCGGTGACCTCAACGGGGATGGCTTCGACGACCTCATCATCGGCACCGACACGAGCGACGTCTTCATCGCCGGGGCCTACATCTACTTCGGCTCTGCCGACGGGCCCGTCGCGGGCCCCCGCCTCTCCGGCACCTCCACCGATCGCGAGTACGGCACCCGGGTGGAGGGCGTGGGAGACCTCAACGGTGATGGCTACGACGACGTCGCGGTGCAGGTCTTCACCTATATCGCCAACCGGAGCGAGGTGGAGCTCTATGGGGGCGGCCCGACCGGCATCGAGATCGGCCCGGTCCGCATCGACGCCCCCGCCTCGATGACCTACTTCGGCCAGGCCCTGGCGGGGGCCGGCGACGTCAACGCCGATGGTTACGACGACCTCCTCATCGGACGAGAGGGCGGCTACTACCAGCTCGTGGCCGGCCACCGGGGGTTGAAGCTCGTAGACGTGGCGCCGCTGTTCGAGGACAAGGTGGTCGAGGACGGCTACGGCTCCACCCTGGACGGGGTGGGCGACCTCGATGGAGATGGAGTCGAAGACTACATCTTCGGCAGTCTGCAGACCACCTCCGGCTCGGTCCATGTCAACCTGGGGAGCGCGAGCCGGCTCGACGCCGAGTCGGAGCTCCTGATCGAGGGCGGCAGTGACTCTGCCAACTTCGGGGCGGCGATGTCGGGGGCGGGCGACATCGACGCCGACGGCCACGGCGACTTCATCGTCGGCTCCCCCGGCTTTGGCGGAGACGCGGGGCGGGCGCTCGTCTACTTCGGCTCCCCCGACATCGTCGACCTCGAGCCCGCCGTCCTCGAGGCCCCCGAGGGCTGCGTCCGCTTCGGGCAGGCGGTGGTGGGCGCCGGTGACGTCAACGGCGACGGCTACCCCGACTTCGTGGTGAGCTGTGACGAGGACAGCCGCGGTGTGATCCGGGTGTACCTCGGGTACGCCGACGCCGACGCCGACGGCACCCACGCCACCGAGGACTGCGACGACGCCGATCCGAGCGCCTACCCGGGGGCCGAAGAAGTCGAAGGGGACGGCATCGACCAGGACTGCGACGGCGCCGACGCCGAGGCCACTGGCGATGACCCGACCGGCGACGGCGCCGGCGGCGGCGGGGGCGGCGGAAAGGGCGGCGGCTGCTGCCAGACCGGCGGGCCGGCCAGCGCCGCGCTCTGGGCGATCGGCCTCGGCCTCGGGCTCGCCGGCGCGCGGCGGCGACCCTCGGGCGAGGCAAGACGCCAGCTTGGCGGGTGACCCGCTCAGATTGATGCGGGTCGGCCCTGAACCTGGGCCTTGTTCGGCCTCGAACCGTCCTGGCTCGTATCCGGGGTGCTTGGCACGGCGGGTGCTTTCCTGAGGGGCCCGCCATCGTGTCGGGGGGCCCTCCTCCGCGGTGACCGACACCAATCACCTGTCGGAATTCCAGGCCGGAGAGGTGCTGGTGGCGGACCGCACCGACCTCGACTGGGCGCCGATCAGGAAGAAGGCCTCCGCCATCATCACCCACCGAGGCGGGCGCACCTTCCACGTCGCCATCGTCAGCCGCGAGCTCGGGATCCCCGCGGTGGTCGGCGCCGGAGACGCCACGAGCCGCCTCCCGGACGGCCTATTGGTCACCGTGGCCTGCGACGGCGGAGACGAGGGGCGGGTCCTCCGGGGCGCGGTGCCGCCCGCGGTCTGGCCAGAGGCCTGACCCCGCGCGCGGCGCGCCGACGGGACATTGCCGAGCCGGCCCCCACGGGTCAGGCTGGGAGCCGTGGAAGCGCTGATCGCCAACCTCGTCGCCCTCGGCGCCGCCCCCCTGCTGGCGCGGCTGCTCCGAGGGCGGCCGCGGGTGGAGGGCTTCACCGACGGCCTCGTCCAGGTGGTGGTCGGCGGGCTGCTGGTCGTCCACGTCCTGCTCTTCGGCCTCGCCGCGGTCGGCTGGCCGGCCTTGCTGGCCCTCGGAGCGGGCGTGGCCGTCGGTGTCTTCGCCCACCGGCTGCCCGGGGGTGAGAAGAACGCGGTCCGCCTCGCGATGGTCGCCCTGGTCCTACACGGCCTCGTAGACGGCGCCGCCCTCCGCAGCCCCGACGAGCACGACGAAGAGGCCCTCATCGCCTGGGCGGTCGTCCTCCACACCGTCCCCGTCGGCCTGGCCACCTGGCGGATCGGCGCGGCCCGGGGCGGCCCCCGGCTCGCGGCGGCGCTGCTGTTGATGAGCGCCATCGCCACCGCGGTCGGCTGGTTCGGCGCCGGCCGGCTGCTCCACGGCGCGCCGCCGGCCATCCTCGGCGTCGCCCAGTGCCTCGTCGCTGGCGCGCTGCTGCACGTGCTCGGCCACCTCGGTCAGGGCCTCTCCCGGCGGGCTGGCGGGGCGGGGGCGCTGGTCGGCGTGGGGGTCGTCGGGCTGCTCGCCGCCGACCACCCCATCCCGCTCGTCGAGACCGGCGAGCTGGGCGCGGGGCAGGCGATGCTCGCGCTGCTGCAGGCCTCTGCCCCCTCCTTGCTGCTCGGCTACCTCGCGGCCGGCCTGCTCCACGCCTTCGTCCCTCCGTCGCTGCTCGGACGCCTCCGGGGGCGGACGGGCCTGGGGGCGGCGCTGCGGGGGGCGCTCGTCGGCCTCATCGTCCCTGTCTGCTCCTGCGGGGCGCTGCCCGCCTATCGGCGCCTACAGGCCCGCGGCGCGCCGCCGGCCGCCGGCCTCTCCTTCCTCGTCGCCGGGCCGGAGATCGGCCCCAGCACGTTGCTCGTCAGCCTGCCGCTGCTCGGCCTGCCCTTCACGCTGGCCCGCGCGGCGGCGGCGGTGGCCGTGGCCCTGGTCGTCGGCGCGTCCGTCGGCCCCGAGATCCCGCCGCCGCCCGCCGCCCGGCCTGCGCCTCAGCGCGCCCCTCGCCGTTCGCTCTCGGCTCGGCTCCGCGAGGCCCTGCGCTTCGGCTTCGTCGAGACCGTCGATCACACCGCCCCCTGGGTGATCGCCGGCCTCGGCCTCGCGGCCCTCACCGAGCCCCTGTTGAGCCCGGTCGCCCTCGCGGGCCTGCCCCGTCCCCTCGCCGTGCTGGCGGCCGCCGCGATCGGCGTGCCGGCCTATGTCTGCGCCTCGGGCGCCACCCCCCTCATCGCCGTGCTGCTCCACAAGGGCCTCGGGGCGGGCGCGGCCCTCGCCTTCCTCCTCACCGGACCCGCCACCAACCTCGCCACCTTCGGCCTGCTCAAGCGGCTGCACGGGAAGCGGGTGGCCCTGCTCTTCGGCCTCGGCGTGGGCCTGACGGCTGTGCTCATCGGGCTCGCCTTCGACTACGGGCTGCCCGACCTCGCCCCCCTGGCGCTCCACGGGCTGTCCGTCGCCGAACCGCCGCTCTTCCCCCAGGTCGCCGCGGGGCTGGTGTTGGTCCTCTTCGCCTCCGCCCTCCTCCGAAACGGGCCGGAGGGCTTCCTCGAGCCGATGGTCCACCCCCACCACGAAGACGGGGCCGGCGGCCACAGCCACACCCACGGCCACGCCCACGGGCACATCCACGTCGCAGGGGTCGACGGACTCGCCGGGATCAGCGGCAGCACCCGCTTCCAGGCCGGCCAGACCGTCCCCCGGCTGGCGCCGCTCCGCCGGGCCGCCTTGCCCTGCGCCCCCACCCACGATCCCGGCCCGCGGGCGGACGCCCCCAACGAACAGACGGCGCACGACCACGACCACGACCACGACCACGACCCCATGGCCGGGAACACCGGTGACCCCGGCCGCCGCAGCGAGGGCTGAGCGCCGCCCAGACCTGCGCACCCGCAGTCCTGGGCGCGCAGGCGCACCGCCGCCGCGGGAAATTCGTGCGCGCCCGGACAGACCGACTATGGTGACAGCAGGCACTCCCTGCCCTCCGAACGCGCGGCTCGCCTGTCCCACCACTCCGCGCCCTCAGCTCAGCCCCCCGACTTATTGAACCTCCCGCGCCGCGGCAGGTCAGAGGTCAGGGTCGAGCTGTGACGTCCGGGAGCGCGACCATGCCCCACTCAGACTCCGATCGCCTCGACCAGGAGGCCCTCCTCCGCAACGGCGCCCTCCAGAACGCGATCCTGAACAGCGCCAACTTCTCGAGCATCGCGACGGACGCGGCGGGGGTCATCCAGCTCTTCAACGTCGGCGCGGAGGTGATGCTCGGCTACTCGGCCGCCGAGGTGATGAACAAGATCACCCCCGCCGACATCTCCGACCCCGCCGAGGTCATCGCCCGCGCGCGAGCGCTGAGCCTCGAGCTCGGGACGCCGATCACGCCGGGCTTCGAGGCCCTCGTCTTCAAAGCCTCCCGCGGCATCGAAGACATCTACGAGCTCACCTACATCCGCAAGGACGGGAGCCGCTTCCCGGCGGTGGTCTCGGTCACCGCCCTCCGGAGCGAGGCGGGCACGATCATCGGGTATCTGTTGATCGGGACAGACAACACGGCGCGGATGCACATCGCCGACGCCCTGCGGGAGCGGAACAGCGAGCTGGAGAACGCGCGCATCACCGCGGACAAGGCCAACCTCGCGAAGTCCGAGTTCCTCTCGAGCATGAGCCATGAGCTCCGGAGCCCGCTCAACGCCATCCTCGGCTTCGCCCAGCTCCTCGACACCGACTCCCCACCGCCCACCGCCAACCAGAAGGTGAGCATCGGGCAGATCTTGCGGGCCGGGTGGTACCTGCTCGAGCTCATCAACGAGATCCTGGACCTCGCGGTCATCGAGGCCGGCCAACAGCACCTCTCGGTGGAGCCCGTCTCCCTCGCCGAGGTGATGCGGGAGTGCCAGGCCATCGTCCAGCAGTCCGGACGGAAGAAGGGGATCTCGTTCACGTTCCCCACTTTCTCCCAGCCCAGGTTTGTCCAGGCGGACCGCCTCCGCTTGAAGCAGGTGATGATCAACCTCCTGTCGAACGCGGTGAAGTACAATCGCCCGAACGGATTGGTGAGCGTGTACTACCAGGAGTCCGCGCCGGGCCGCACCCGCATCCACGTGAAAGACACCGGCTGGGGCCTCAGCCCCGAGAAGCTCACGCAGCTCTTTCAGCCCTTCAACCGGCTCGGACAGGAGGGCAGTGAGGAGCCGGGCACCGGCATCGGCCTCGTGATGAGCCGGCTGCTGGTCGAGCTCATGGACGGCAGCATGGGGGTGGAGAGCACCGCTGGGCTCGGCAGTGACTTCTGGTTTGAGCTCCGCACCGCGCCCAACCCCACGCCTGACGGGATGGTCGCAGGCGCCGAGCGCGCCGCAGGGGTGGACGAACCCTCCCAGGCCCCGATACGAACCCTCCTCTATGTAGAGGACAACACCGCCAACCTCCTGCTGGTCGAGCAGATCGTGTCTCGCCGCGCCGACATCCGACTGCTCACCGCTGGCGACGGGCGGCTCGGCGTCGAGCTCGCCCGAGAGCACCTGCCCGACGTCATCCTCATGGACATCAACCTCCCGGGGATCAGCGGCATCCAAGCGATGAAGCTCCTGCGGGACGACCCCACCACCGCCCACATCCCCGTGATGGCGATCAGCGCGAGCGCCATGCTCGGAGACTCGAAACGAGGCATGGAGGCTTGTTTTTTTCAATACATTACCAAACCGATCAACGTCCGTGAATTCATGAGCGCGCTGGACCGGGCCTTCGCGGCCGCCCGAAGCGACTCGACTGACGATCAGAGAGGGCGCGCATCATGGTGACCACATCCGACATCCTCCGAGGCAAGATCCTCATCGTTGATGATCAGCCAGCCAACGTGCTCCTGCTCGAGCAGATGCTCCGCGGGGCGGGCTACACCTCGGTCTCCTCCACGACAGACCCCACTCGGGTCTGCGAGCTGCACCTCACAAACAGCTACGCGCTCATCCTGCTCGACCTCCACATGCCGGTCATGGACGGCTTCCAGGTCATGGAGAACCTGAAAGACCTCGAGCGGGGGGCCTGGCTGCCGGTGCTCGTCATCACCGCGCAGCCCGATCACAAGCTGCGCGCGCTGCAGGCCGGCGCCCGCGACTTCGTGAGCAAGCCCTTTGACCTCGCCGAGGTGCTGCTCCGAGTCCACAACATGCTCGAGGTCCGCCTCCTCCACGAGGAGACCCGGCGCCTCTACGATCGAGTGGTGATCGAGCAGAAGACCGCCGAGCGCCTCCTTCAGGGCTTCCTCCCGGCGGCCCTCCTGGACGCCCTGCATGTCCACCCGGCCCCCATCCCAGAGTCCGAGAGCGAGATCGTGGCGTCGACCACCGCCGATGTCACCCTGCTCTTCGCCGACCTCCTCTCCTTCGTCACCTTCGCCGAGGGCACCAGCGCCACCGTGCTGCGGGCGGTGCTGGGGCAGATCTCGGACCGTCTCCAGGCCGACCCTGCCCCCGGCCGCGTCGACCGCGCGGCCGTGCTCGGCGACGCCTACCTCGCCGCGGCGGGCCTCCCGGGGAGCGTGGTCGACCGCTCGGTGCTGGCCTCTCGCATGGCCCTCGACCTCATGGAGGCGATCGACCGCTGGAACGCACACAGCGCCTGCCGGTTCGTCGTCGCCATCGGCATAGAGGGTGCCCGACTGAAGCGCGGCACCACCCAGCGCCGCCGCGGCACCTATCGGATCTGATCCCTCCCGGAGCACCCCGCGCCGGCCTCGCCCGGGGCCCCGCTCACTCGCGACCGACCTCGTCTTCGATCGGGAGGGGGATCCCGGCGTCGAGCGCCGCCTTCTCTTCTGCCAACCGCCGCTTTCGCTCCCAGAGGCTCTCGTGATCGGGCGCCTCGGGATCGGGCGGCGGGTGCGCGGCGCCGCAGCCCTCCTTAGGGGCGGTGCCGGGCAGGAAGGGGGCGTTGATCACCCGGCAGCTGGCGTTCGGCCGCTTGCCCGAGGTGGTGCAGATGCCCTTGTGCTCCAGCTTCAGGCCGGGGAGCTCGCTGCGCGGCAGGCCGTCGTGGACCTCCCGCATCCACCAGCCCCAGAGGGGGGCGGTGAGGTCAGAGGCGGCGGCGCCGATGCGCTTCGGCTGGTCATAGCCGAGCCAGATCGCGGCGCTGTAGTAGGGGGTGCCGCCGATGAACCAGAGGTCCTTCTCGGAGTCGGTGGTGCCGGTCTTGCCGATCGCCGGCCCATCGTAGCCGGGGAAGCCGGCCCCCCCACGGGAGGCTCCGCCGGTGCCCACCTCGATGACGAGGCGCATGAGGTCGCGCGTGAGCGCCGCCGCCTCCTCGGTGAGGATCCGCTCCCCGGTCGCCGGCGGCGCGATGCGCACCGCGCCGTTCGGGTCGTAAGCGATGGCCACCGGGCGGCCGCTCGCCAGCTCTCCGCCCCGCACCACCGTGCTCGCGAAGCGGGCCATCTCGAGGGGCGTGACCTCACCCTGTCCGAGGGCGAGGCCCATCTCGGCCGGCCAGGCCTTCGTGTCAATCCCTACGCGCGAGGCGAAGTCAATCAGCTTCTGCGCGCCGCCCACCTCCTCGAGGAGCGAGGCGGTGGCGATGTTCTGGCTCCAGGCGAGCCCGTGCGCCAGGGAGTCGGTGACCGAATATTCACCCCCGACATTGCGCGGCCGCCAGCCGTTGGTGCCCTTGAACTCGCGCGGCGAATTCGGGACGGTGTGGGCCGCCGTATACTTCGGGTGCCCACCCTCTCCGGGCACGCTGAAGCCGAGCGCATACACCAGGGGCTTCATCGAAGAGCCCGCCTGCCGCTTGGCCTGCGTGGCGAGCGAGAAGTCTGTCGCCACGGCCACCTCTCCGCCGTAGACCGCGACCAGCAGCCCCGAGTGGTTCTCGATGAGGGCGCCCGCCGTCTGCAGCGGCTCCTTGCCGTTCCGGCCCACCGCCCGCTCGAGGTACTTCAGCCGCTCCGGGATAAAGGCCTCGGTGCGCACCTGGAGGCCGACGTCGAGGGCGGTGAAGATCTCGAGCCCGGCGCCATAGAGCGTCTCGGGCGGCACGTTCTGCTCGAGCCAGGAGCGGGTGGCCTGCAGATAGGCGGGGAAGCGCGCCTCGGGGAGCGGGTGCGGCGCGGCGTCGATCGACGCCGCGAGGGCCGCGGTGACCTCCGCGGCGGGCCAGGCCCCCACCTCCGCCATCCGCTTGAGCACACGATCGCGGCGACGCTTCGCCTCGTCGGGGTTCTTGTCGGGGGCAAACTTGCCCGGCGCCGGCAGAATGGCGGCCAGCGTCGCCGCCTGAGAGAGGTTGAGGTCCGCGGCGTCTATCCCCCAATAATATTGGGCGGCTGCTTGAAAGCCACAGATAGAGAAGCCGCCCCACTGTCCGAGATAGGGCGCGTCCAGGTACATGCCGAGGACGACGTCCTTGCCGAGGGCCTGGTCAATCGCCACGGCGGCGACGGCCTCTCGCACCTTGCGGCGCCAGGTCTTCTCCTTGTCCTGCTTCAGGTTGCGGACGAGCTGCATGGTGAGCGTGCTCGCCCCCTGCTGCACGCCGCTGCCGCGCGCGTTCTGGTAGATCGCGCGGGCCACGCCCTTGAGGTTCACGCCGGAGTGCGCACGGTAGTCCTCATCCTCGGCGGTGAGGAGCGCAGCGAGCAAGGTCTTCGGGGCGCGCTCGAGGGGGAGGTGCTGGCGGATCTCCCCGTCCGGCCCGATCATCCAGCCGAGGAGCACGGGCTCGAGCGCGGGCGGGCGGCTCCAGCCCTCGAGGCCAGGGGGCTGGGCGCCCTCCGGGAAGTAGCCTCCGCGCAGCACGATCTGGCCCGTCTTGGCGCAGAAGTCGCCCGGGGAGCGCGGGGGGCAAAGCTCGGTGTAGCCGCGGGCCTTCGCCTCGGAGATGAGGCGCACCCGGGGCTGATCGAGCTCCACCGCGGACGACCACACACGCGCCGGGAAGCTCCAGCCGGGGTGCGCCACCTCGTAAGCGAGGTGGACCCTCGCGAGGTCCACCGCCTCATCCCGGGCCGCCTCCCACTCAGGCTTCACGACGACCACGAAGGCCACCGCGAAGCCGGCGAGGAACAGCAGAGACCAGAGGAAGTAGCGCTTCAGGGGGTCGTCCAAGGGCAGCGCGGGGCAGATCAGCGTTCGAGCCGGGAGCTATCCCGACCCTGGGTCTACGTCGCACCCCGATCCGCCGCCCATGCGGCACCACGAGCGGAGGGCTACTTCTGGCGGCCTTCGATCGCGAGCAGGAGCACCACGGTGGCGACGGCGAGGCGACGGTCGAGCTTGTTGCCCGTGTCGGCCGAGAAGTCGACGTCGTAGGCGAGCTGGAAGGGGTTGAAGCGCTGCTTGATCATGCCAACCTCGACGTCGCCCATCGAGACCTTGAAGGTCTGGGGGATGATCGGGAAGATGCGGCGGAGGATGGCGAGGAAGCCGGAGTCCTCGATCACCTTGCCCACCTCCTGGTCGTTGTTCAGGATGGCCCACTCGTCGCGGATGATGCTCTTGAGGCCCTTGCGGCGGAGCGCGCCCACCACCGAGCCGCTGGCAGCGTCGGTCACGTCGTAGGTGGCGCTGACGTCCATGATGCTGCGAGCCTTGATGCGGAGGCGGGGGTTCTGCTGGGCCTCATCGGCGCAGACCGTGATCTCCTCCTTCAGCTTGAAGGCCTTCTGCTTGACGAAGAACGCGAGCTCGCCCGTGGGAGAGAACAGCCGGAAAGCGCTGCCCATGAAGGAGAACATGGCCTTCTTGGCGACATACTTGGGCTCGTAATTGGCGAGAGCGGTAGACATCGTGCGGTGACCTCGGAGGATGACCTCGGTGGGAGGCGCTGTTGGAAGACCGGTTGGAGGACCTATGAGAGGACCTGTGGGAGGACCTGTGGGAGGACCTGAGAAACCAAGGACCAGTGGAAGGGCGGTGTCGCCGTAGCACGGCCCTCGCGACGCGGCTCCCCCAGATGTTACGCTTCGGCCATGATCAAGCGCCTGGACCACATCGCCATCGCCGTCCCCGACCTCGAGCGCGCCATCCGGCGCTTCCAGGAAGATCTCGGCTTGAACCTGGACGGTACGGAAGACGTCGAGGCCGCCCGCACCACCACCGCCTTCTTCCCCCTCCCCCCCACGCGCATCGAGCTCGTGCACCCGCTGCGGGGAGAGGGTCCGATCCGCGACTACCTCGAGAAGCGGGGCGGCGGCCTGCACCACCTCTGCTTCGAGACCGACGACATCGAGGCCGACATGCGGCGCCTCGAAGAGAAGGGCTACCGCTTCTTGAGCCCCGCCCCGACGCCGGGGGCGCACGGCACGCGGGTGGCCTTCATCCACCCCAAGTCCTGTGATGGCGTGTTGATCGAGCTCGCCGAGCACCCGGCCCACGATTGACCCTCCCCGCCGCGCCCGCCGCGCCTGTCGCCCCCGCCGCTTCGCTCGGTCGGCCCACGCAGGTCTCCGAGCTCGGGGCCCCCGCAGAGGCCCGGCCCTGGATCGGCCCCGACGGCCAGGTGATGCGGCGCCTCGAGCTGCACCTCACCTACCACTGCCCGGAGCGCTGCCTCTTCTGCTCAGAGGAGCTGCGGATGCGCGCCTATCGGCCCTACGGCGTCACCTGGGGCCGGGTCGCCACCATCCTCCGCACCCACGCCGAGCGCGGGGTGACGGCGGTGCACCTCACCGGGGGTGAGCCCACCATCCACCCACAGTTCATCGAGGTCCTCACGCTGGCGCGGAAGCTCGGGATGCGCACGAGCGTGGGCACCATCGGCACGATGCTCGCCCGCCCCGACTTCGCCGACCGCGCCATGCCGCTCCTCGACGAGGCCCTCTTCTCGCTGCACGGCCCCGACGCCGCCACCCACGACGCCGTCGCCGGCCGCCCCGGCTCCTTCGAGACCGTCACGCGGGCGATGGAGAACGCCCGCGCGCGCCGCCCCGACTTCGGGCTCTTCGTCAACTCGGTGGCCTGCCGACAGAACATCGAGGCCCTGCCTGACACCGCCGCCTTCGCCGAGTCGCGAGGAGCCCGGCTGATCGTCGTCAGCAACACTACCCCCGAGGGGGCCGCGCTCGAGGCCTACCCGGCCCTGGCGCCGAGCCTCGAGCAGCTCGCCACCTGGCTCCCCCGGGTGCCACCCCGGCTGTCCACGGCGATCCTCCGCTTCTTTGGCGTGCCAATGTGCCTGCTCGGCCCCTACGGCATGCTCAGCAACGACCTCCACTGGGACCCGCGGGTCACCGTGGAGTGGCAGAGCGCCCCCGGGAAGGTCTCCTTCACCGGGCTCTACTCCTGGGCCCCCGACCGAAAGCGCGTCCACGTGCCCGCCTGCGACCCCTGCGCCCGCAAGAGCGTCTGCATGGGCGTCTTCGACCAGTACGCCGCCCTCTGGCCCACCGACCGGCTGGGCCCAGGTTAGCCGCGCCGCCGGGCCCTCCCGGCCGCGTCCCCAGCCCCTGAAGTCACCCCCTGCTGACACCCCTCTGCCGTCTTCGAAGTTGCGGGCGCTCCCCAGGGCGGGAGCCCCGAGGAGTCCCCGGTGGCCCACGCCCTGCTCCCCTCCCCCGCAGAGCCCGCCCACGACGCGGGTGAGCCCCCGGAGCCCGACGGCTTCGAGCCCGCCGGCGTCCTCGCGTATGTTCAGCGGGTGCGCGAGCCCCTGTCGGTCCTCACCCGCGAAGACGGTCGCCGCGGCGTCGCCGCTGGGCGCGTCCCGGGGGCCCACGCCCAGCTCCCGCCGATCTACCCCGAGTGGCTGGGCGACCGCGGCTTCCAGGAGGTCCACCGCACCCGCTTCCCCTATATCGCCGGCGCGATGGCCAACGGCATCTCCACGCCCGCCCTCGTCATCGCGATGGCGCGCATGGGGGCCATCGGCTTCTTCGGCGCGGCGGGCCTGCCCTTCGAGCGGGTCGAGGCGGGGGTGGAGGAGCTCCACGCCGCGCTCCACCCCGCGGGCGCGAGCTGGGGGGCGAACCTCATCCACTCGCCGAACGAGCCCGCCCTCGAGGCGCGGGTGGCCGATCTCTACGTGCGCAAGGGCGTCACCCGCGTGAGCGCCTCGGCCTACATGGGGCTCACCCCCGCCATCGTTCACTACGCCGCGGCCGGGCTCCGCGCCCTGCCCGACGGGCGGGTCCACCGGCGTAACCACGTCTTCGCCAAGATCTCCCGCCCCGAGGTCGCGCGGCGCTTCATGGAGCCCGCCCCCGCCGAGCTGCTGCAGGCCCTCGTCCAGCAAGGCCGCCTCTCCGCCGAGGAGGCCGCCCTCGCCGCCACGCTCCCGGTCGCCGAAGACATCACCGTCGAGGCCGACTCCGGCGGCCACACCGACAACCAGCCCCTCGTCGCCCTGCTCCCCACGATCTCCTTGCTGCGCGACCAGCTCTCGGTCGCCCGCGGCTACCGGCGGCCGATCCGGGTGGGCGCCGCCGGGGGCCTCGGCACGCCCGCCTCGGTGGCCGGGGCCTTCGCCCTCGGGGCCGCCTACGTGCTCACGGGCTCCGTCAACCAGGCCTGCGTCGAGTCGGGCCTCAGCCCGGCCGGTCGCAAGATGTTGGCCGGCGCCAGCATCGCCGACGTCGTGATGGCCCCCGCCGCCGACATGTTCGAGCAGGGGGTCGAGGTGCAGGTGCTCTCCCGCGGCACCTTCTTCGCCCAGCGCGGCAAGCGGCTCGCCGAGCTCTACAAGCGCCACGCCACCTGGGAGGAGGTCCCCGCCGCCGACCGCGCCCGCGTCGAGCGCGACATCCTCGGAGACACCTTCGAGGGCCGCTGGCAGAGCACCCGCGCCTTCTGGCTCGACCGCGACCCCAAGGAGGCCGAGCTCGGCGACCGTGACCCTCGGCGGCGCATGGCCCTCGTCTTCCGGGCCTACCTCGGCCTCGCCAGCCGCTGGGCCATCACCGGCGACCCCGCCCGCGCCCTCGACTACCAGATCTGGTGCGGCCCCGCGATGGGGGCCTTCAACGCCTGGGTGAAGGGTAGCTTCCTCGAAGACCCCGAGCAGCGCACCGTCACGCAGGTGGCCAAGAACCTCCTCGAGGGCGCCGCCGTGGTCACCCGCGCCGGGCAGCTCCGAAGCTACGGCCTCCCGGTGCCCGCCGCGGCCTTCGACTTCCGCCCGCGGCCCCTCGACTGAGCGGGGAGCAGGCCGGAAGCCGCCCCGCCGCAGCAGGCGGACATCCCGCAGCGGCGGGTTAGACCGCCGCGCCCGGTCCCAGGACGGACCGGCGGAAGCCCGTCGTCGGCGGCCGAGGTCCGGCGGCTCGTAAGGCGGCAAGCCCAGGAAGGCGAGACGCCGATGTTGCCCCCGAAGAGCCCCGCGCCCCCTGCTGCTGCCGCGGTCCCTATCGCCGTCGTCGGCGCCTCCTGCATCTTCCCGGGCTCCTCGGACGCCCGGGGCTTCTGGCGAGACATCCTGGGCGGCCGCGACCTCGTCACCGACATCCCGCCAGAGCGCTGGTTGGTCGAGGACTACTACGACCCTGACCCCGCCACCCCCGACCGCATCTACGCCAAGCGGGGCGCCTTCCTCGGCCCGGTCGACTTCGACGCGCTCGGCTTCGGCCTGCCGCCCTCCATCCTCCCGGTCACCGACACCACGCAGCTCATGGCCCTCATCGTCGCCCAGCGGGTGCTCGACGAGGTGCTCCGCGCCTTCCCGGGCACCGATCGGCGCCGCACGAGCGTGATCCTCGGCGCGACGGCCAGCCAGGAGCTGATGGGCCACATGGTGAGCCGGCTGCAGCGGCCGGTCTGGGTCAAGGCGCTGCGGGAGTGCGGGCTGCCGGAAGACGAGGTGCAGCAGGCCTGCACCCGCATCGCCGCCCACTACACGCCCTGGCAGGAGGCCACCTTCCCGGGGCTGCTCGGCAACGTGATCGCAGGGCGGGTGGCGAACCGCCTCGATCTCGGGGGCACCAACTGTGTCACCGACGCCGCCTGCGCGAGCTCCTTGTCGGCCGTCACGATGGCCGTCCACGAGCTCCAGCTCGGCTCTTCGGACCTCGTGATCACGGGCGGGGCCGACACCATGAACGACCCCTTCATGTTCATGTGCTTCAGCAAGACCCCCGCACTCTCCCCGAGCGGCGACTGCCGGCCCTTCTCCGACGACGCCGACGGCACCTTGCTCGGTGAGGGCGTGGGCATGGTGGCGCTCAAGCGCCTCGCCGACGCCGAGCGCGACGGCGACCGAATCTACGCGGTGCTGCGCGGCATCGGCAGCTCGTCGGACGGCCGCGCCAAGAGCGTCTACGCCCCGCGGCCCGAGGGGCAGGCCGACGCCCTGCGCCGCGCCTACGCGGCCGCCGGCTACGGCCCCGAGACCGTCGAGCTGGTCGAGGCCCACGGCACCGGCACCAAGGCCGGCGACGCCGCCGAGCTCGAGGGGCTGCGCCTCGTCTTCAGCGCCGCGGCCCCCGAGGGCCGGGGCTGGTGCGCGCTCGGCTCGGTGAAGTCGCAGATCGGCCACACCAAGGCCGCCGCAGGGGCCGCGAGCCTCTTCAAGGCGGTGATGGCCCTGCACCACAAGGTGCTCCCCCCCACCATCAAGGTGCGCCGCCCGAACGGCAAGATGGGCCTCGAGTCTTCCCCGTTCTACCTGAACACGCGCCTACGCCCCTGGGTGCGGGGCCCCGACCACCCCCGCCGGGCCTCGGTGAGCGCCTTCGGCTTCGGGGGGAGCAACTTCCACGTCGCCCTCGAGGAGTGGACCGGCCCGCGCGCGACCCGCCCGCCGCGCCTGCGGAGCTTCCCCACCGAGCTCGTGCTGCTCAGCGCCGAGGACGGGCCCGCCCTCGCCCGCGCCGCCCGCGCCGCCGCCGCCCGCACGCAGCCCGGCGCGCTCGCCGCCCTCGCCGACGAGACGCAGCAACACTGGCTCCCCGGGGCGGCGCGCCTCGCGGTGGTGGCTGCAGACGAGGCCGAGCTCGCCCAGAAGCTGGAGGCCGCCGCGGTCGCCGCCCTGGCCGGTCAGGCCCTCGACCGGCCCGATGGCCTCTTCCTCCGCCTCGATCCCCCCGAGATCGCGGCCGCCGGCGGCCTCTGCTTCCTCTTCCCGGGGCAGGGCAGCCAGCACCTCGAGATGGGCCGAGACCTCCTCACCCACTTCGAGGCCGCCCGCGCCCCCTGGGACGCCGCGGCCGGGCTCGGCCTCCACCTGGCCACCTTCCCGCGCCCCGGCTTCAGCCCCGAGGCCGAGGCCGAGGCCGAAGCCGCGCTCCGCCGCACCGACGTCGCCCAGCCGGCGATTTGCCTCCACAGCCTCTCCCTCCTCGCCCTGCTCGATCAGGTGGGCCTGCGACCAGACGCCGCGGCGGGGCACAGCTTCGGCGAGGTGATGGCGCTGCACGCCGCTGGCGCCCTCCGCGCCGAGGCCGCCCTCGACGTGGCCCGGGCCCGCGGGGCCCTGATGGCCGAGGCCGCTCGGCAGCCGGGGGCGATGACCGCCGTCGTGGCCGGCGCCGCCGAGGTCGAGGCCGCCACGCGCGGGCTCGGCGTCGTGCTGGCCAATGACAACGCGCCCGACCAGACCGTGCTCTCCGGCCCCACCGAGGCCATCGCCGCCGCCGAGGACGCGCTCCGCGAGGCCGGGCTCCGCTTCACGCGCCTGCCGGTCGCGACGGCCTTCCACTCGCCGGTGGTCTCCGCGGCGGTCGAGCCCTTCGCCCGCCACCTCGCCGGCTGCGCCTTCTCCGCCCCGACCATCCCCGTCTACCGGAACGAGACCGCCGCCCCCTACGGCGACGACGTGGCCGCCGCCCTCGCCGGGCAGCTCGCCGCGCCGGTGCGCTGGGTGGAGCTCATCCGCCGCGCCTACGCAGACGGGATGCGCTGCTTCGTCGAGGTGGGGCCGGGCTCCGTGCTCACCGGGCTCGTCGGCCGCATCCTCGAGGGAAGCCCCCACCAGGCCTTCTCCTTCGACCAGAAGGGCCGCGACTCAACCCGCTCCCTCTGGCTCGGCCTCGGCCGGCTCGCCGCCGCCGGGCGCCCGCTCCACCTCGCCGCGCTGACCGCCGAGTACGGGGCGCCCGTCGATCCCGCCACCCGCGTCGGGCCGCGGCTCGCCGTCTCGATCACCGGCGGCAACGTGGGCAACCCCTACCCGCCGCCGGGCGGCGCCGCGGCGCTGCCACCCCCGAACCCACCCCGGCGGACCCCGCCCGCCGAGCCGCCCGCGCCCGCGCTCCCTGCGAAGCCCCCGACCCCACCGACGCCCCCGAGCACCGCGATGTCCTTGACCCCGCCCGCCCCGCCGCTGGCCCCCGCCGCGGCGCCGGCCCCCGCCTCGTCGTCGTCGTCGTCGTCGTCGAGCCTCGCCTGGATCGCCGCCCTGCAAGAGAGCCAGCGCCAGACCGCCCTCGCCCACACCGCCTTTCAGACCGCGATGATGGAGGCCCACACGGCCTTCCTCCGCGCCTCCGAGGTCGGCTTCGCCTCGATGGCCAGCATGGCCGGCGGTGCGCCCCTGCCGAGCGCCGCGCCCCTCGTGATGGTGGCGGCGCCGGTCATGCAGCCGGCCGCGCCCCTCGTGATGACGGCCGAGCCGGCGGCGAAGGCGACCGCGCCGGTCAAGCCGGCGGCCACGCCGGTGGAGCAGCCGACCGCGCCGGTCAAGCCGGCGGCCACGCCGGTGGAGCAGCCGACCGCGCCGATCAAGCCGGCGGCCGCGCCGATCAAGCCGGCGGCCGCCGGGCCCGACCTCGGCCAGGCGCTCCTCGCCGTGGTGGCGGAGAAGACGGGCTACCCCGCCGAGATGTTGCGCCTCGACATGGAGCTCGAGGGCGACCTCGGCATCGACTCCATCAAGCGCGTCGAGATCCTCTCCGCCCTCCAGGAGCGCCTCCCCTCCCTCCCCGAGCTCGACGCCGCCGAGCTCGGCGGCCTCCACACCCTCGCCGCCATCCTCGGTCACCTCGGACAGGCGAGCCCCGCCGCCGCCACCCCGGCCACCGCCGCCGCCGCGCCTGCGGCCGGCGCCGCCCTCGAGGGGCTCCTGCTCGCGGTCGTGGCCGAGAAGACCGGCTACCCCGCCGAGATGCTGCGCCTCGACATGGAGCTCGAGGGTGACCTCGGCATCGACTCTATCAAGCGTGTCGAGATCCTCTCCGCCCTCCAGGAGCGCGCCCCCGGCCTCCCCGACATCGACGGCGCCGAGCTCGCCGGGCTCTCCACCCTCGGCCACATCACGCGCCACCTCGGCGCCCTCGGCGGGGCCCCCGCGACCGCTCCCCCGTCCGCCCCGACGGCCGCCCTTGAGGGCCTCCTCCTCGGCGTGGTGGCGGAGAAGACCGGCTACCCCGCCGAGATGCTACGCCTCGACATGGAGCTCGAGGGCGACCTCGGCATCGACTCCATCAAGCGGGTCGAGATCCTCTCCGCCCTCCAGGAGCGCGCCCCCGGCCTCCCCGACATCGACGGCGCCGACCTCGCCGCGCTCTCCACCCTCGGCCACATCACCGCCCACCTCAACGGGCTGCTGCGCCAGCCCGCGCCGCCGGCCACCGCGAAGGTGTCGCCCCCGAGCGCCGAACCCGACGCGCCGCCCACGGTCTTCCGCACCACCCTCAGCCTCCACGAAGCGCCGCCAAGCGGGCTCATCCGGGCCGGGCTGCTCGGCGGGCGGGTCTACCTCAGCGACGACGGGCAGGGCCTCCGCGGCCCCCTCGCGCTCGCCCTGAAGGATGCCGGGGTCCAGATCGTCGAGGAGGCCGTTGAGGCCGACGCCGCCGTCTTCCTCGGCGGGCTGCGGCCCGATCCCGACGCGGCCTCCGTCATGGGTGAGGCCCTGGCCCTCGCCCGGACCCTCGCCCGACGGAAGGCCACCGGCCTCGTCACCGTGCAGGACACCGGCGGCGGCTTCGGGCTGCTCCCCATCCCCGCCGGGCGCGCCACCCTCGCCGGCCTCGCTGGCCTCGCCCGCACCGCGGCGATCGAGTGGGACGGCGCCGCGGTCAAGGTGATCGACCTCTGCCTCTCCGAGCTCCGCGCCGGCCGCGCCTCCCCCGCTGACCTCGCCCGCCGCCTCGCCGACGAGCTCGTCTTCGGCGGCCCCGAGCGCGAGGTCGGCCTGCCCGCCGACGGCCGCCGCCTCACCCTCGCCGACCGACCCACCCCGGCCCCCGGCCCCGAGGCCCTCCCCCTCGCCGACGGCGACGTGGTGCTGATCACCGGCGGGGCCCGCGGCGTGACGGCCGCCTGCGCCCTCGCGCTCGCCGCGCAGGGCAGCTACCGCTTCGCCCTCCTCGGCCGCAGCCCGCTCGTCCACGAGCCGACGGCCGCCTGGGGGGTCTCCGACGAGGCCGGCCTCAAGCGCGCCCTCGCCTCGTCGGCGGCCTCTCCGGCCGCCCTCGGCCGCACCGTGAGCGCCATCCTGGCGGCGCGGGAGGTCCGCCGCACCCTCGATCTGCTCGTCACCATGGGCTCCGAGGCGCGCTACCTCGCCGAGGACGTGACGGACTACACCGCCCTGGCCGCCGCGCTGCAGGGCCTGCGCCAGCACTGGGGGCCGATCGCCGCGGTGGTGCACGGGGCCGGTGTCATCGCCGACAAGCGCCTCGAAGACAAGACCCAGGCCCAGCTCGATCTCGTGTGGTCGACCAAGGTGACCGGGGCGGAGAACCTGCTCGCCGCCACCGCCGGCGACCCGCTCAAGGTGCTCTGCTTCTTCACCTCGGTCGCGGCCCGCGTCGGCAACGAGGGGCAGGCCGACTATGCGATGGCCAACGAGGCCCTGAACAAGCTCGCCCGCGCCGAGCAGGCGCGGCGCCCCGGCTGCCGGGTGACAGCCCTCGGCTGGGGGCCCTGGGAGGGCGGCATGGTGAGCCCGGCCCTCCGGCGGCACTTCGCCGCCCGCGGCCTGCCGATGCTGCCGCTGGCGCTCGGCGGCGAGGCCTTCGTCGCCGCGCTGGGGGACCCCTCGGTGGAGCTCGTGCTCGGCGGGGAGGGCTTCGGCGGCGCGGCGCCGCGGGCGGCGCAGGACTACGACATCCAGGTCGACGTCGACCGCCTGCCCTTCCTGCTCGACCACGCTATCGACGGCCTTCCCGTGATCCCGGTCGCGCTCGTGCTCGAGTGGTTCGCCCGCGCCGCCGGCGCCTTCCGCCCCGACCTCCACCTCGCCGCCCTGCGCGACGTCCGCGTGGTCCGCGGCATCCCGCTCCCGCGGCCGGCGCGCCTCCGCCTCGAGGTCACCCACACCGCGAACCGCGACGGCTGTATCCTGGTCTTCAAGCTGCGCAGCGAGGACTCGGTGCTCCGGTACAGCGCCACCGCCGAGATGACCCAGTACCCGCCGGACACGGCGCGGCCGCGGGGCCCCGCGCTCGCGCTCGAGCCCTGGGCGGGGCGTGAGATCTACGACGGGCACGTGCTCTTCCACGGGCCGCGCTTCCAGGTGATCCGCGACATGGCCGGCGTGAGCGACCAGGGCATCGAGGGTGAGCTCGCCCCCGGCGCCGAGGTGGGCTGGGCCGAGGGCGCCTACCAGACCGACCCCGCCGCGGTCGATGGTGGGCTCCAGCTCGCCGTCCTGTGGTCGAAGCACATGATCGGCGGCGCGGCGCTGCCCACCCACATCCAGGCCGTGCGCAGCTTCGGCCTGCCCGTCGGCCGGATGCGAGCGGTGGTCCAGGGCCGGGAGCAGGGGCGTAAGCGCACCCTGTCCGACCTCTACCTCTTCAACCCCGACGGCGGCCTCGTCACCCTCCTCGAGGGGGTGGAGACCCACTGCCGACCGGACCCGGCCTGATCGGCGCCGAGCCCGCGGCCCCGGGGCCTCGCGGCGCGCCGCTCGGCGGGCTGCTCCTGCTCTCCCTCGCCCTCGGCCTCGCGGTCACCGCGGGCGTGTGGGCGGCCCCCACGGCGCGGGTGATCGACACCGCCTTCACCGACGGACATCTCGTCGGCGCCGAGATGGCCCGCCGCGCGCTCACCGAGGGCGGCGCCGGGGGCCTCCACAGCGCCCTCGCCGGCTGGCCGGAGGGGGTGATGCTGCGCCCCTTCTTGTGGCCGCTGGTGCTGCTCTCGGTGGTGGTCGGGCCCGCCCTCGCCTTCAACCTCGGCTGGGCCCTCTGCCCCGCGCTCGGGGCCCTCGGCGGAGCGGCGCTGGCCCGCAGCCTCGGCGCCTCCACCTGGGGGGCGACCCTCTCCGGTGCACTCCTCGCCTGGCCGATGTGGAGCCGGGTCACCCTCGGGAATGGGCAGCTCGAGCAGGCCCTCCTCGGCGGCGTGGCCCTGGTCTGGGCGGCCGCCCTCCACGGGGAGCGCCGGGCCGGGCATCGGCTCCTCGGGGCGCCGCTGCTGCTGCTCGGCCTCGGCCTCGCCGCCCCCAACCTCGGCCTCGCCGCCGCGCTCGGCCTCGCCTGCCTCGGCGCCGGCCGCGCGCTCGAGGGGATCTGGCCCGCCGGGCCGCGCCTCCCCGGCCTCGCGCGCCGTCGCCTGCTGCGCTGGGGCATGATGGGGGCCCTGTCCATCGGCGCGACCCTGCTGATCGACCGATACCACGCCGCCAACTTCTCCTCGGAGCCCAACCTCTACCGCCCCCGCGCGGAGGCCCGGGCGGCGGGGACCGAGCGGGCCCACATCGACCCTCCCCCCGAGAAGGTGTCGGGCTGGAGCGCCACGCAGACAAACCTGCTCTCCTCGGCCTCCGCCCGCTCCCTGCTCCAGCCCGTGGGGCCGCAGGGCTTCGCCATCCTCCCCGCCCACGTGCCCTACCTCGGCTGGACGCTCCTCCTCGCAGGCGGCCTGGGCCTCCTCCGCGGCGGCCGCCGAAGCCTCGCGCTCGGAGTTGTGATCGGCACCGCCCTCTGCTTCTCCCTCGGCGACCGGGTGCGCCTCGGCGGGCAGGACTGGTGGATGCCCTGGGCCCTGGTGGAGCGCCTGTCCCGCTCGGCGGCCTCGAGCGGCAGCCCCTATCGGCTCGTGGTGGCCGCCGTGGTCGGCCTCTCGGCCGCGGCTGGCGTGGGGCTCCTCCCGCAGCGGCCGGGCGTGGCGCGGGGTGGCGGCCGCGCGGCGGCGCTCACCGTGGTGGTGGGCCTCGCCGCCTGGGTCGAGACGAGCGCGCTGCCCGGCGTCCCCCTGCCGCTGCCGAGCCGCGCCTTGAGCATCCACCCCGGCCTGGCCGCGCTCCAGGGTTCGGACGCGCCCGCCCTCGACCTGCCCCTGCCCTTCCGCCGGGAGTGCGAGACCGCGCCCCCGCACTATATGAGCGGCCTGCTGCTCCACGGCCGGCCCCTGCTCCACAACCTCAACCCGCGCGGCGCCTACTTCGGAGAGACCGAGCTGGTCCTCGCCCTCGACCGCCTGCTGGGCGGCCCGGCCTGCGAGGAGAAGCTCAAGGAGGCGCTCGTGTTCATGGGCATCGGCGCCGTAGTGGTGCACCGCGAGCCCCCCTGCGCCCTCGAGCCCCGGGTGTTGGCCTGCCTCCACGCCGCCCTCGGGCCGCCCGCCGTCGATGAGCCCACCACGCTCGCCTGGACCCTGCCGTGAGCCATCGGCGCGGGTCCCTGACCCTCACCCTCGCCCTCACCGTCGTCGTCACGGCCGCCCTCGCGGCGCTGCTCTGGGCGGTCACCGGGGAGGCCCGCTCCCCCGAGCAGCTCGGCGGGGCGGGCGTGGACTGGGATGGCCACCTCGTGCGGGCGGCGAACCTCTGGGGCTGGGCGAAGGGGGGGCGGGACACCCTGCTCGGCGCCTTCGGAGAGCCCGCCTGGTGGCAGGACCCCACCCTCGGCCGGCGTTACCCCCCGCTTCACGCCCTGACCGGGGCCCTCGCCCTCTCGCTCGGGCCCGATCTCGCGCTCGACCTCCGGGTCCTCTCCCGCGGCTGCGCGCTCGTCGTCCTCGTCGGGGCGGCCTTCGCCGCGGGCCGCGCCGCCGCCCCCTCGATCCCCCCCTCCTTCCCCCCCGCCGCCGCCCCCGCTGGCGCCCCCGAGGGGGCCGCCCTGCCCGCCGCCGTCGCGGGGTTGGTCTGCCTCGGCTCGCCCACGCTCAAGGGGATGGCCGCCGCCTGGCCCATCGACCTCACCGCCGCCGCCCTCCTCGCCGCCGCCCTCTGGGCCCTCGGGGCCCCGCTCCGGCGCCTGCGCGGGGGGCTCGCGGCCGGCGCGCTGGTGGGCCTGCTGGCGCTCACCAAGACCGCGGCGCTCCTCCCCCTGCTGCCGCTGCTGGCCCTCGGCCTCGCCCAGGCCGGCGCCTGGCTCCCCCTCGGGACGGGCCTGCTGATCGGGCTCTTCGCCCTGCTGAGCCTGCAGCACCCCCTGCCCCTCGGCTGGCCGGCCGCCCTCACCCTGAGCGGGGCGCTGGCCCTGTTCGTCGCCGCCCCCGGGGCCCCGCGCGCCGCCCCCTGGGGCCACGCAGGCGCCCGCGCCGCCGCCGCCCTGGCGCTCCTGATCGCGCTGCCCTGGCACCTCGTCCACACCGCTGACCTCCGGGCCCACATCGTCGGGCACCCCGTCGAGCCTCTCGCCGGCGGCGCCGCGGAGGTCGCCCGCTGGACCCTCCGCCTCCTCTGGCGCCTCGGCCCCGCCCTCGGCTGGACCCTGCCGCTCACGCTCGGCCTCCTCCTCCTCCCCCACCGCCGGGGGCGGCGCGTCGCCCTCTGCCTCGGCCTCGCCCTCGGCGCCCTGGCCCTCGTGGCGAGCGGGCGCCCCGCGGGCTTCGTCGCCGGGGTCTACCAGGAGCGGCTCCTCCTCCCCCTCGTGCCGCTGCTCGCCCTGCTCGTCGGCGAGTCGGCGGCGGCCCTCGCGGCCGGCGGCCCCCTCCGCCGCGGCCTGAGCCTCGCTGCCACCGCAGGCCTCGCCCTCGCCGTGCTCCCCACCCTCCGCCCGACCGGGGAGGGCCCCTGCGGCCCGCCCGCCCGCGGCCCCCTCTTCCAGGCCTGCCTCCGCCCGGGAGACCTCGGCTGGGACTGGCGCCCCGCCCCGACGCCGAGCCGCCTCATCGAGAGCGCGGTGCCCTTCGCCGAGCGCGCCGAGCGGGTCTCCGTCGTGGTCGAGGTGCGCGCCGGCCCCCTCGGCCCACCCGACGAGCTCGCGTACGCCCGGGCCCTCCTCCGGGGGGAGGCGGTGCAGGCCGTGCCCGCCCCAGCCGATCCCGCGGCGCTCGCCCGCGCCCGCCCCTACGTGGACACCCTCCGATAGGCCCGCCCCGGCCGCCTCCCGCCCGGCGTCACGAGGGGCTAAGGCGATTAACCCTCCCACAGGGCGCGCGGGCCCTCCGCCGCCGGGAGCTCGAGGTGCCCCCTGACCCGGCCGCTCACCGACATCTCCGAGGACGCCAACCTCCGCGCCGCCTTTGACGTCTGGCCGAAGGGCGCGCCGCTGCCGCTCACGATCGATGCCGTCGCCCGGGCGGCCTTCGCCCTGCTGCTGCGCGACACGCTCCACGATCGGGCCGCGCCGCTCAACATCGTGCGCTTCGCCGACGACGGCGTCTCCATCTGGATGGTCGATCACCTCGGCCAGCTCCGCCTCGACGACTTCGTGCGCGCCATCGCCCAGGTCCACCTGCCCGCCGCCCACGCGGTGGCGGTCGTCCAGCCCGTGCGCCACGGCGATGACCCCACCCTCCGCGGGGTCCACTGCCGCGCCGCCTACCACGACGAGATCATCGAGCTGAGCGGTGACGTCGAGGGGGCCGGCGGCCCGCCCGAGGGCCGGAGCGTGCCCAAGTGGCGGGTGCGCACCGGCAAGGTGACCGACGACCGCGGCCGCTGGATCGGGGTCCCGCCCACCGTGCAGATCGAGCTCCCGATGCTCGACGCCGCCGAGGCCTGAGCCCGCTCCCCTCCGAACCGGCCCCAGGAGGCCCCCCTGTTCACCGCCCTGCGCCTGCTCTGCCTGAGCCTCCTCCTGACCTTCCTGCCGGGGGCCGCGCTCGCCGCCGACGCCCTCGTGCCGCGCACCTTCGAGGAGACCCAGGCCGCCGGCCGCGCCGCCGCCCCCGAGCTCGTCGCCCGCTACGAGGCCCTGCCCCGCACGGCGGACCCCGCCTACGCCCCCCTCCTCGCCACGCTGCTCGCCCTGCCCGCCGGCTCGGCGGACCCCGCTGGGGAGGCCGCGCTCAAGGCCTTCATGGCCCTCGCGGTCGGCAAGGGCAGCGTGGAGGCGGCGGAGCTCCGCACCCTCTACGACGACACGTTCACCCCCTTGATGGCCGGCTGGCAGGCCACGCTGCACACAGAGGGAGAGGCCCTCGAGCTCCGCGCGCGCCTCGCCAACCTCCACCGCATGGCCCTCCGCGAGCTCACGCGTGACCTGATGCGCGACACCCATACCGTCGCCATCCTCCACGCCCGCGATCGGGTGAAGTACGGCCACGACACCGGCCCCACCTTCGAGCAGCTCTTCGCCAAGGAGAAGGCCAAGGAGGGGCAGACCGACGAGGCGGCCTGGGAGGCGATCATCGGGAGCTCGCAGCGCCACAACCAGGGCGTGTCCGAGGCCGCCAAGGGCGCCGCCCCGGCGAAGTGAGGGCGAAGTGAGGCTCAGCCGGCCGCGTCGACGACCTCGACCCCGCAGCCGATCGCGGCCCCGAGGCTCCGCGCGAGGGCGAGCAGCCAGGCGAGGTCCGCGGAGAGGAGGTCACGGTCGTACGTGGGGTCGACGAGCGGACTCCAGTCCTGCTCCACGATCAGCCGGCGATCGACCTCCCCGCGGGCGACGAGGCGCCGCTCGGTCCAGTCGGCCGAGACCTCTACCCGGAGGCCCTGGACCGAGGCGCCCCCGGCTCGGTCCCACAGACGCGGCCCCTCCGTCCAGAACAGGGGCTGGCCCGCGGCATCGACGCAGCGCCAGGCCGAGTCGAACCACCAGGCGTGGGTGAAGGCCGTCGCGAAGCCTGTGTTCCAGCCCCCAACGGGGCCCAAGGCGCCAAGCTGCTCCATCGGCAGGAAGCCATCCTGGAGCGGCGGCACCGCGAGGCCGGCGCCCGCCCGCGCGAAGAGCCCAAAGCGGTGGCCGCCCGGGAAGGGGAGGGCGGAGGCGCAGAGCACGGCCCCCTCGGCCACGGCGGCGCGCGCCCGATCCACATCGAGGCGGGGCGCGGCCAGGGGCAGGGGCTCGCTCAGGGGTTGCAGCTGATGAGGGTAGGCGGGAAGGAGTCCGAGCAGCCCACGCCGTAGTAGGGCTCCTCGCAGCCGTCGTACATCTCGCCGCGGCACTCGCAGGAGTCGTCGCCGTCGCAAGCGTCGGGGATGGCGGCGCAGAGCTCCTCGCCGTCGCGCTCGCCGCCCAAGTAGTTGATGCAGTACTCCCCCTCGCCGCAGGCGTCGCAGCCCTCCGCGCCGGCCTCGCCGCCGCCTTCTTTGTCACCACAAGAGAGCAGGAGCAGGAACGTCCAAAGGCGCATGGCAGACCTCCGAGGCCCCCGTACCCCGCCGGAACCCGGGAGGCGGAGCGAGGCGAACACCCCTGCTCTTGTGGTGGACTGGGTTAACCTCCCCGCGAGGAAGCCTCCTTGATCTCCGCCGCTTGCCCCTCCTGTGGCTCGCCCATCACCTTTCGGCACGCGGCCTCGGTCTCCGCGGTCTGTGGGGCCTGTGACAGCACGGTCGCTCGAACAGACCTCGACGTCCGGCTGATCGGGAAGATCACACCCTTCGTCCGAGAGCTCTCTCCCGTCCAGATAGACGCCACCGGCGTACATGCGGGCCGCCGCTTTCGGGTGGTGGGGGGCCTCCGGCGCCAGCGGCCCGGGGTGCGCTGGAACGAGTGGTACATCGCCTTCGAAGACGGCGGCTCCGGCTGGCTGAGCGAGGGCAACGGCCAATTTCAGCTCTTCGCCTCCGCGGCGGGCAAGCTGCCCACGCTCGTCAAGCCCCCGGCCGTGGGCGCGAGCCTCCGGGTCGGCGACACGAAGTGGACGGTGGCCGAGGTGGGCTGGGCGCGCGTCACCGCCGCCGTGGGGGAGCTGCCCTACACGCCCAGCTCCGACGAAGAGGTCCCCTACGCCGACCTGCGCGGCCCCGGTGACACCGTCGGCACCCTCGACTGGGCCGACGGCGAGGCCGCCGTCTACGCGGGAGAGGGCGTCGACCTGCCTGCGCTGCGTATGGAGGGCCTCCGCCCCTTCGCCGGCTTCTCAGACCCTGTCCTCGTCAACTTCGCCGGGCCGGAGATCGAGGGCACCCGCGCCCTCCGCTGCCCCCACTGTGACCGCGCGATCGCGCTCCGTGCCCCCGCCGACAGCGTGCGCCTCACCTGCGCCGCCTGCGGCAGCGTCGTCAAGCTGGGTGAGCTCGGTCTGCCGCACCTCGTCCTCGAGGGCAGCGGCGCGCCGCGCACCTTCAGCATCCCCCTGGGCGCGCGCGCCACCTTCCGCGCGGTCCCCTGGGAGCTCATCGGCGTCCTCGAGCGCTATGTCATCGAGGAGGGCGAGCGCTACATCTGGTGGGAGTACCTGCTCCACAACCCCTACCGAGGCTTCCGCTGGCTGGTCGAAGACCCCAACCACCACTGGAGCCTGGCGGAGCTCCTCTTCACGCCCCCCGAGAAGCCAAACACCCAGTCATGTCAGCACGAAGGCGAGGACTTTCTCGCCTTCAACCGTGGCAAAGCGACGGTCTCCTACGCGATCGGCGAGTTTACGTGGGAGGTCGCCCAGGGCGAGTCGGTCGAGACGATTGACTTCGTCGCCCCGCCCCGCATGCTCAGCCGAGAGAAGAGCGCCGGTGAGATCACCTGGTCCGTCGGCACCTACCTCTCGGTCGAAGAGGTCGAGCGCGCCTTCCAGAAGAGCCTGCCCGCCCCCACCGGCGTCGGCCCCCACCAGCCGAACCCCTACGCGGAGGCCGCTGCGCTGAAGACGGCGCACGGCGCCGTCGCCGCCTTCCTGATCGCAGGCAGCCTGCTGCTCATGCTCACGCTGCTGGCCCCCGGGGGTGAGCTCCTCGCCCAGGGGACGACCCACCTCACCGGGGAGGAGGCCCCGGTCCTCACCGAGGCCTTCACCGTCCCCGACGATCTCAACCACACCGTGCGGGTCTCCTTTCGGTCGAGCGAGGCCCTCACGCTGAGCCTCATCGGCTCCAGCACCGACCACCTCTATGAGACGACCCACTGGGGTGGCACCGGCTCTGTCGACATGAACCCGGCGCCCGGGGATTATGTGCTGAGCGTCACCCGCCCCGAGACCGGCCCAACGGCGGTCGCCACGGTGTCGGTCGAGCTCCGGCCGCGCGACTATTGGCCCGCCCTGCTCGTCCTCGGCTGGGGGCTCGGCCTGCTCGGGCTCCTCCACTTCCTGCGCAGCAGCTTCGAGCAGCGGCGCTGGAGCGGATCGGGGCTCTGAACCGGGATGACCACCCACACGACGGACCGCACAACGGAATGGACCGAATGACCGCCCCGAGAGGCCACGCCTAACATGAACCACTCCCACTGGCTCCCCTACCAGGCGGCGGTGTTGGCCGGCGTCTTCGTCGCCCTCTTCAGCCTCTATCGGATCGTCAGCGGTCCCGTCGCCGACGATCTCACCACCTCCGCCTTGCCCCCCTCCGTGCGCGAGAACCCTGCTTCGTATCGCCCGATCGTCGTCACTCGGCCCAGCTCGGGCTCGGGCTACAGCGGCTCCGGCGGATACAGCGGCGGAAAATAGGAGCGCCCCATGCACAACCCCCTCGACACTGACTCCCTCCTCGCCACCCTCGCCTACTCCGGGATGGGGGTGGTCATCTTCCTCGTCGCCTTCGTGGTGATGGTGAAGGTGATCCCCTTCTCGGTCCGCAAGGAGATCGAGGAGGACCAGAACACGGCGCTGGCCATCATCATGGGCTCGGTCATCCTCGGGCTAGCGATCATCATCTCCGCCTCGGTCGGATAGCCCGCGCGAATGCACGCTCGCCCGACGCTCCCGCCGATGACGCGGGTGCTCTTCCTGTCCGTCTTCCTGATCGCCACCTGCGGCCTCATCTACGAGCTCGTGGCCGGCGCGATCTCCTCCTATCTGCTCGGCGACTCCATCACCTGGTTCTCCCTGGTGATCGGCACCTACCTGTCGGCGATGGGGGTGGGCTCTTACCTGTCCAAGCACGTCGAGGGCAACCTCGTCGCGCGCTTCGTCGAGGTGGAGCTGGCCGTCGCCCTGCTCGGGGGCTTCGAGGGGCCGGTCCTCTACGCAGGCTTCGCGTACACGCCCGCCTTCCGCCCGATGGTCTTCGTGATGGTGGGCCTCGTGGGCGCGGGGGTCGGCCTCGAGCTGCCGCTCCTGGTGCGCATCCTCGAGAAGGAGGCGAGCCTGAAGGAGCTCCTCGCCCGGGTGCTCTTCCTCGACTACATCGGCGCCCTGGCGGCGAGCCTGCTCTTCCCGCTCTTCCTCCTGCCTCGCCTGGGGCTCTTCCAGGCCAGCCTCGCGGTCGGGCTCGTCAACGCCGGGGTGGCCCTCTGGACGGCCTCCGTCTTCGAGGCGCCCCAGCCGGTGAAGCGCAGGCTCCAGGTCCTGTCCGGCGGTGCCATCGCCTTGCTGGGCGGCGCGCTGATCTTCGCCCGCGGCTGGGAGGAGCGCATCGAGGCCGCCCTGTTTGCAGACCCTATCGCCCTCCGCGTCCAGTCCCCCTATCAGCGCCTCGTCGTCACCCACCGCGGCGCCGACATCCGCCTCTATATTGACGGGGCCCTGCAATTCAGCTCGGTCGATGAGCACCGCTACCACGAGCCCCTCGTGCACGTCCCGATGATCGCCGTGGACCGCCCCCGGCGCGTGCTCGTGATGGGCGGCGGGGACGGCCTCGCCGTGCGGGAGGTGCTGCGACACCCGAGCGTCGAGGAGGTCGTGCTCGTCGACCTCGACCCCGAGATGACCCGCCTCTTCCGCGAGCGCCCCGAGCTCGCCACGCTCAATCAGGGCTCCCTGTCCGACCCCCGCCTGCGCGTGGTCAACGAGGACGCCTTCGTCTGGCTGCGGCAGCTCGCCGAGGCGCCCTTCGACATCGCCATCCTCGACTTCCCCGATCCGAACAACCACGGGCTCGGCAAACTCTACAGCCGCCAGTTTTATCAGATGCTCGGGCGCGCCATCGCCCCCGAAGGGGCCTTCTCGATCCAGTCGACGAGCCCCCTCTTCTCGCGCCGCGCCTGGAGCTGCATCTTCGAGACCGTGCAGGCCGCCGGCCTCGAGGCGCGGCCCTATCACAGCTACATCCCCTCCTTCGGCGAGTGGGGCTTCGTGCTCGGCGGGCACCGACGACCGGAGCCCTCCGGCGCGCTCCCGGCGGGCCTCCAGTTCCTCACCGCCGAGCTCCTGCCCACCCTCTTCATCTTCCCGGCCGACCTCTCTCCCCTCCCCTCCGAGATCAATCGCCTCGACAATCAGGTGTTGGTGCGGCTCTACGAAGAAGAGTGGGCGGGGATGCGCCACCCGTGAGGTCGCCTCCCCCCTCACGCCGCGGGGTGCTCCAGGCGGGGGCCGCCGGCCTCCTCGCGCTGCGCTGCGGCGCCGCCCCGCGGGCCCGACCCGCGGCCCGCCCCCCAGCCACCTACGCCGACGGCCCCGACGCCGAGCGCGGCCACCGCCTGTGGAGCCCCGCCCCGGCGCCGCGGCGCGACCAGTCCGTGGCGGTGGCCATCGTCGGCGCGGGCGTGGCCGGGCTCACCGCCGCCTGGCGCCTCGCCGCCGCCGGCCTCCGCGACGTCGTGCTGGTCGAGCTCGCCGACCAGGCCGGCGGGACCGCGCGCTCCGGCGAGGGGCACGGCGGCCCCTTCCCCTGGGGGGCGCACTACCTCACCCTGCCGAACCCCGAGGCGCGGGTGATGCGCCGCCTGCTGCGCGAGCTCGGTGTCATTCAAGGCTTCGACGCCGACGGCCGGCCCCGCTACGACGAGCTCGCGGTGGTGGCCGCCCCCGAGGAGCGCCTCTGGAACGGGGGCCGATTCACCGAGGGGCTCTGGCCCTCCCGCATCGCCGGCGCCGAGGCCCTGTCGCAGCGGACAGACTTCGAGGCCGAGGTCGCCCGCCTCCGCGCCGCCGTCGGCGCCGACGGGCGGCCCTATTTCACGCTCCCCCTCCACGGCTGCTCCTGGGACCCTGTCCCCCGCGCCCTCGTGGCGCGCACCTTCGCCGACTGGCTCGACACCCAGGGCTGGACAGACCCAGTCTTTCGTTGGTGGGTGGAGTACGGCTGTCGAGACGACTACGGCACCACCCTCGAGGGCACGAGCGCCTGGGCCGGGCTCCACTACCACTGCGCGCGGCGGCCCGACCCCGCCCTGGCCCTGTCCACGAACGTGCTCACCTGGCCCGCCGGCAACGGCTGGATGGTGGAGGCGCTGCGGGCGCGCTCGCCCTATCCCCTGCGCGCCGGGGCGGTGGTGCGGTCGGTGGAGCCTGGGCCCCCCGCCCGCCTCGTCGTCGAGGAGGCAGGCGACGTCATCGCCATCCAGGCCGATCAGGTCGTGCTCGCCGTGCCCACGGCCGTCGCCGGTCGCCTCCTCGGCGCCCCCCGCCCGGCGGCGGTAGACGCGGCCCCCTGGCGGGTCGCGGCGATCGAGGTCACCACTCCGCCGCGCGGGGCGGGCTCGGACCCCGCCTGGGACACCGTGATCTACGGCGCCTCCAGCCTCGGCTACGTGCAGAACCGCCACCAGACCCACGCGGTCCCCGGCCGCGCGGTCCTGTCCTGGTACGAGCCCTTGACCGGCCCGGACCCGCGGGCGGAGCGGCGGCGCCTGCTCGAGGGCGACCCCGAGGCCGACGCCGAGCGTGTCCTCGCCGAGCTCCGCGGCCCGCACCCCGACATCGACGACCTCGTCCTGGGCGTCCAGCTCTGGCGCTGGGGCCACGGCACCGCCCGCCCCGTCCCCGGCCTCCACGACGGGCGCCTCGCCGCCCTCCAGGCGCCGGTCGGGGCCGTGTCTTTCGCCCACACCGACCTCTCCGGCCTCTCCCTCTTCGAAGAGGCAGCCGAGCACGGGGTCCGCGCCGCCGAGGAGGTGCTCGCCGCGCGCGGGCTCCTGACCGAGGTCTGGCGATGAGCGCGGCCGGCGGCCACCCGAGCGTCGACCGATGATGTGGCTGGTCTCTCCCCGCTGGGATCTGTGCTTCATGGTCGGTCCGGCCTTCGGGGCCGCCGCCCTGGCCGCCCTCTGGCCCGCCTCCCTCACCCTGTCCACGGGCGCCTGGCTGCTGCTCGTCGTCGGCGTGGACGTGGCCCACACCTGGTCGAGCCTCTATCGAACCGCGCTCGACCCCACGGCCCCGCGGCGCACCCTCCTCGAGTGCGCCCTGGCCGCGCTGGTCGGCGCCAGCCTGCTGTGGGCCCTCGCGGCGGAGCGCTTCTGGTCGGCGCTGGCCGCCCTGGCCATCTTTCATTTCATTCGCCAGCAGACGGGCATCCTCGCGCTCTATCAGGCGCGGGCGGGCGGCCTCTCCCCCTTCGAGCGGGCGGTGGAGCGCCGCCTCTCCGAGGCCCTCTGCGCGCTGCCCCTCGTCTATTGGATGACCCACCTCCCCCGGGCCTTCACCTGGTTCACCGAGGGCGACCTCCCCGCCCTGCCCGGGTGGGTCCTCTGGCCCGCCGGGGCGCTCACCGCCGCCCTGGCCCTCACCCACCTCGGGCTCCGGCTGCGCAGCCGCCGCCTCGCCTGGGGCCGCGACCTCTGGCTGCTCGGCACCGGCCTGTCCTGGTTCACCGCCATCGTCTGGACCAACAGCGACGGCGCCTTCACCATCGCCAACGTGCTCCCCCACGGCCTCTCCTACCTCGCCCTCGTACACCGCGTGGGGAGCCGCCAGTGGGCCCTTGGGCGGGGCCCGCTGCGCCCCTGGGTCTATCGGTGGTGGCCGATCTGGCTCCTGCTCCCCGTGAGCCTCGCGCTCGTCGAGGAGGGCCTCTGGGACCTGCTCGTCTGGCAAGAGAGCTGGGCGGCCCTGGCAGAGGCCCTGGGGGAGCCCCTCCTCTCCCTCACGCCGCTCCTCGCGGTGCCCCAGGTCACCCATTACCTCCTCGACGCCCGGATCTGGAAGATGCCCCCCGGGAGCCCCCTCCGCCGGAGCCTGGATCTGCCTTGTTGAACATCACCCAGCTCCTCGTCGACGCCCGCCGCTGCGAGGGCGATCTGAACGACGCCGTCGGCCTCGGCGAGGCCCTCCGCAGCGCCGTCCTCGCCGTGGGCGCGAAGCCCGTGGGCGAGCTCGTCACCCGCTTCGTGCCCCACGGTGTCACCGTCGCCTACATCCTCGCCGAGAGCCACGTCGTGCTCTCGACCTGGCCCGAACACCACCTCGCCCTGCTCGACGTGCTGCTCTGTCACCCCGGGATGGAGCCCGAGCAGATCTGGACCGCCCTGGCCCCCCGGCTCGGCGCCCAGGAGGTCATTCAGACCCGGCTGCAGCGGGCCCCGTGAGCGCGGACAGGCCGGCCCGGAGCGCCCTCGCCTCGGCGGCGATGAGCTCGGCGGGCTCGTCGGCGCGGAAGCTGCGCGTGTCGACCCCGAGCGCGCAGAGCTGGTGGAGGATGTTGACACAGTCCGGGAAGAACTGCGGGTGGGCGGGGTCGCCCCGCACCCAGCCAGCGAGCTTGGGGGCGAGCTCCTCGAGGATGAGCCGGTGGCGCTCCGCCTCGGGCAGCGCGCGGAGGTCAATCGCCTGCTCCCCGAGCAGCCGGCGGGCCCCGCGATGGAGGCCGCCGAAGACGTTGCTGAGCCCGCTGGCGGCGAGGTCGCTGAGCATCGCCGCGCAGCCCGCCTGCACGAGCAACACATCGGAGAGGCCGAGGGCCTCGGGGCCGAGGCGAGGCGGCGGCAGGAGGGGGGCGCCGGTGCGGCCAATCGCCTGCGCCTTTGGCAGGTAGCCCCGCGCGTCCATCTTCGGCCAGTCGTCGCCCACCGACAGGTCGAGGTGGTCGGCCGCGCCATAGGCGCGCGGCGAGGCGACCGGCGGAGTGGGCGCCCCGAGCACGGCGTCGACCGCCTCGGCGGTGGCGGTGCGCAGCGGGGAGGTGGCCCACTGACTGTCGGCGTAGCCGTGCGCGTGGGTGAGCACGAAGGCGAAGGCCCGGCGGAGCTGCAGCAGCACGGCGTCCATCCCGCCGAGGAGCGAGGCCAGCCGCGGCAGGACCGCGGGCAGGGCCGGGATGAGCGGCGCCGCCTCGCTCGCGCGGAGGGCCTGCAGGGCCGGCTGCCCGACCAGCCCGGCCTCGACGAGGCGGAGCCAGGCGCGGAGCGGATAGAGCGCCGTGTGGCCCTCGAAATAGGACAGGGCGCTCGGGTTGAGCGACAGGCCGGCGTCCGCGGGCGGGAGCCAGGTGGTCTCTCCGGCCTTGGTCATCCGCCGCGCCTGGGCGAGGGGGCTCGTGAGCGGGGGGACCGGCGTGGACAGGCGCCGCGGGCGGAGGGCCTCGAGGGCCGCGGCGTCGTCGAAGCCGGGGTGGGTCTGTCCCGATAGCGTCGAGCCCGCGGGCGCCTTCGCCGCCTGGGCCTCCCGCAGCTCCGGGGACTCGGTCGGCCGATTGAGGGTGGAAGCGGTGAGGCTGTCGAGGCGGTGGAAGATCCCGTCGAGCGCCAGGATCACCTCGGTCTGGGCCGATCCCGACAGGGCCGAGAGGTGGGCGTTGAGCGCGTCGGTGAAGCCCGCACGGAGCACGGGCCCGAGGGTCCAGCCGGCGGCCGCCGGCCCGAGCACCCAGGACAGGGTGGGGCCCACGAGCCACTCGCCGTCGTCATCGGCGCGGAGGCCGAGCCCCTCGGGGGCGCGGTCGGTCGGCGCCACGGCCAGCTCCACGGCGGGCCCACCGCCGAGGGGGTGCCCCGCGAGCTCCACGCGCACAAACAGCGCCGCGGCGAGGCGGCGGATGCCCTCAACCCCGCCGCGCCCATCGACACCGCCTGCGCCCAGCACGCCGCGGGCGATGTTCCGACAGGCCCAGGCGAAGAGGTCATCGGCGACGACGGCGGCGTCGGCCTGATCGGCGGCGACCGCCCGGCCGAAGAGCGAGGTGATACAGCCGAGGCTCTGGAGACAGGCCGCGCCCCCCGCCGCGTCGAGGCTCTGCGCCCAGACCTGGGTGAGCGACAACATCGGGGCCGCCTCGTCGAAGACCGCCGTCCCCGGCACATAGGGATAGGACCGGTAGCGGGGGAGGAGGGCGGAGGTGCGCAGGAGGGCCTGGACGGTCGGGCTCCGGTTGGGGCCGTCGGCGGGATCGCCGAGGAGCACGGCGAGGGCGCCCGGGATGGCCTCGGCCATGACCGGCACGAAGGCCGAGGTGCCCGTGGAGAGCCAGCCGAGCGCCCGCTCGAGCTCTCGCATGGACTCGGGGGTGGCGGGGCCCAGCAGCACGGGGATGGCGGCGTTGTACCAGGCGGCGCCGTTCGTATAGGGGGAGGCCATCTGGCCGAGCTCCCCCCACATGAGCTCCCGCACCGCGGAGAGCGAGAGCAGCGGCCCGTCGTCGATCGGCATGCGGTCGACGTTCTGTCCGCCGGACATGATGTTGCCGCTCGTGAGGTCACTCCGATCGGCGACGAAGGGGATGGCCGCGAGCCCGCGCGTGAGCGACAGGCCGCTCACGGGGCAGGCCGCGGTGAGCCAGGCGCCGGGCGCCTCGAAGGGGACCGCGTCGCGCGGGTCGGCCACCCGAGACAGGCGGTCTCTCCGCGCGCGGGACTCGGCGAGCAGCTTGTCGACGAAGCGGTCGGCCGCCCGGGCGCGCCCGTCCGCCGCGGACTTCGCCGTGCGGATGCGGGTGGAGAGGTGGGCCATCTTGTCGCCGGGATCGACCTGCGTGGCGCCGAGCTGCTCCTTCAGGCGGTCAATCGCCGGCTGCAGCCAGAGCAGCCAGTGGTTGGGGTGCGCCTCATAGAAGCCGAGCTCCCGCTCGAGCGCCGCCTGCTGCATCGACTCTCGGGCCTGTCGGAGCTCCGCCTTGAGCAGGCGGCGGGCGTTGTTCAGCGCGTTGCAGCGGCTCGCCCGCGCGTGCGGGCTGAGCTCTGGCGCGTCGACCACCGCTCGGATGGCCCGGGTGTTGGCCGCGATCTGCTCCACGAGGGCGCCCTCGCGCGAGAGGTCGGCGGGGCTCGCCACCAGCATGGCGAGCACGGCGTCCCGGGTGCCGAGCAGGGCCTCGAGGGGGGCGATGAGCCCATTGAGCGCCGCCCGCGAGGCCTCTCGCAGATAGGGGTTGTCCGACAGGCTGCGGGCGATGAGGTCAAAGACCTCGACCCCGTCTCGGTCGAGGGTCACGTCCCGCGGGTTCAGGCTGACCTCGGCCCGCATCACCATCCGCCGGCCGCCCGGCTTGGGGAGGATGCGCCGCACCACGGCGGTGCGCGGGGAGGCCGCCGCACCCTCGGGGGCCCAGGTGACGAGCGCGTCCCCCTCCGTGACCCGCCAGATCGGCAGCGCCGGGGAGATCGTGTGCTGGACGGAGTCATTCGCCCCCACCTGCACCGTGCTGGGGTCAAAGTCCGAGAGGAGGAGCACGCCCGGCGCGGCGGCGAGGGTGGAGAAGAGCAAGCGGTTGTCGTACTTCTCGCTGTCTCCCGTGAAGAAGCCGAGGGCGTCTGGGCTCCCCGCCGAGCCCACGAGCACATTGGCGGCGAGCAGGCAGCGGGAGCGGGCCGTGACGAGGCGCATCGCCGCCTCGATCTGCTGGGTGAGCGCGCTGCGGGGACCGCCGTCGAAGCCGCCGTCCGAGCTGTTGAGGACCACGAGCTCGAGCTCGCCGTCGAGCTTGTCCAGCAGGGCGGCCAGGGCGCGGAGGAGCTGCGGGTGCGAGGCCGGGTTGGTCGAGCCCCGCGCCGCGTGGCGCGCGAGCGTGTCCCGCCCCAGCCGAATGACCGCCTCCGGCCCCTCCGCCGACAGGACCTTGCCGCGCCCGGTGGGGATGATCGCCCCGATGCCCGGCAGGCGGGCCTGGGCCGCGGCGCTGAGGATGACCTCATAGTCGCTGTCCGAGGCGAAGCCGTGGAGGATGACGATGTCCGCCTTGCCGCCGAGGCTGGCCGCCACCGCCTCGTAAGCCCGCACGTTCTCGTGCGTGCGCCCGCCCATCGAGCCCGACTCGTCGGCGTTGACGAGGAAGAGGCGGAGCGCGTCTTCGAGGCGCTCGAAGGTGAAGTGGAGGAGGTCCGAGGAGCAGGTACCGAGGCGGAGATCAGGCATCACGGAACTCCTTGCGTCCGTCCACCTAGCCCGGACCCGGGCACCGGGCGACCGGGAGCGGCGCCACCCGGTCGCCGAGCGCCCCGGCGCGCCCGTGCTACCCTCCCGCCATGCTCGCCCTCCTCGCCCTCACCTTCGTCCAGAGCGCCCAGGCCACCGACACCTGGACCACGCCCCACGCAGGCCTCGACCTCCTCCACCGCACCACGGCGGAGCCCTGGGACATCTGGGCGGCGCGCATCGACCTCTCCTTGCCCACGGTGCAGCTCCACGCCTCCTCGGACGAGATCGGGGTCGAGCGGAAGGTCAACACCAAGACCTTCGCCGTGAACACGGGCGCGACCCTCGCCATCAACTCCGACTGGTCAGACGGCACCACGCCGGTGGGCCTCGCCATCTCGAATGGCGCCCAGTGGCACGACCACATCCACGATGACACCCTCGGCGGCACCTGGGGATATGTGGCCTGTACCATCACGAAGCAGTGCAGCCTCGGCGTCGAGCTGCCCCTCGACAGCGCCTGGTGGTTCAGCACCCCCACCCTCGCGCCCTATCGGTTTTATCAGGCGACCGGCGCCAACGGCATCCAGATGGTCAATGACGGCGTGAAGAGCTCGGGCTGCTTTGACTCCGTGCGTAACCCCCGCAGCGCCATGTGTGTCGAGGCCGACGGCCAGCACATCTGGATGATGGTCATCGACGGGCGGAGCTCGAGCTCGGACGGGATGACCTGCGACGAGGTGCGCGACCTCATGGTAGAGCTCGGCTGTTGGGACGGCGTGATGCTGGACGGCGGCGGGAGCAGCACGCTCGTGCTCGACGGGTCTGTCCTCAATGACCCCTCCGACGGCAGCCTCCGCACCGTCTCCAATCACTTCGGCGTCACCTTTCACAGCGCGGTCGACAGCGCCTGTCCGGTGGCGAACGGCCGCTGGTGCGACGGCACCGTCCTCTCGGCCTGCGAGGGCGGCCAGCCCCAGAGCACGGGCGACTGCGGGTATTACGGCCTCGCCTGCCAGGAGGACGGCGACTGGGCCTTCTGCGTCGATCCCCGCTGCCCGGGCGGCGACGGGCTCGGCGCCGAGTGCCTGGACGCCACCCAGATCGCCACCTGCAACGACGGGGTCTATGGGACGGGAGACTGCGCCGCCTTCGGCCTCGTCTGCGGCACCGACACGCTGGGCGCCGGCTGCATGGACGCCCGCTGCGCCGCCGGGCCCCACTCGGGCTTCTGCACCGACAGCGGCGCCTACGCCGCCTGCACCGACGGCGCCTACGCCGAGACCGACTGTGTCTCCGCGGGCCTTGTCTGTGACCCCGCCGCCGGTTGCGTGAGCCCCGACGCGGGTGACGACGGCGGCGGCGAGGGCGAGGGCGAAGGCGAAGGCGAAGGCGAAGGGGCTGGCGGCGGAGCCGAGGAGGCCAGCGGCGAGGTCACCCGGGCGCCGAAGGAGGGCTGCTCCACCGCCCCGTCGGCGAGCCCGACAGAGGGTGGAGCGTGGGGCCGGCTCGCGCTCGGCCTCTCCTTGGTCCTGATCGGCCTCCGGGGCCGACGCGGGGTCTCCGACCGGTAGACGCGCGCCCTCCTCACGGGGCGGCTGTTCCTTGCACCTCCGTCCACCTCCTTGCACCGCCGCCTGAACACGGTGCGTCGGCGGCGGAGGTTCCTCCTGCCAGAGCTCAGCGAAATTCGGGCCCGCTTCCCTGCCGTAGTCCCCACCATCACCGAAGGGCCCAGCCCGTTTCCGGGATGAAAGACCTCGAGGAGATCGCCGAGCGGGAACGAAAGGCGCTGGAGGCCTGGTCAACGCGAAGAAGGCGCTCAATGCGGTCACCGATCACCTCGATGACATCGAGGACCTCTATGCAGAGCTCAAGAAGATCAACCGGATGGAGGTCGAGAAGGAGCTGAAGCTCGACCCCAATGTGGCGAAGGAGGCCTGGGACGCGCTCGTCCGAGACTCCGCCGTCCCCCCGTCATCCCCGAATAGGGGGGCGGGGAGAGGGAGAATGAGGACGGGTAAACAGTCGGAGCGGGCCGAATCGACCCGCTCCGTCTCTGTCCCTCAGCCGCGCTTCTGTCCCTCCTCGAGGGCGCGGCCAGCGCGGAGGCCGGTCTTGACGGTGACAGAGACGCGGGAGGAGGAGGCGAAGACAGGCTTGATGGGGGCGTTCATGGGAGGCTCCAGGGGTGGGTGGGCGCCGGGGTGGCGTGCAGGACGCGCCGACGGCCCAGCGCCTCCGCACCGCGAGTGACCTCGTCTTCGGCAACGTGATCGGCGCCACCCATTCAAGCCAGCCGATAGAGGGTGACGGGCTCTGGCAGCCCCTTCACATCGGCCAGAAAGGGCTCTGCCTGCCGGCCACCCGCCTGTAGGAAGGCGAGCACCCCAGGGTCAGACTGTACGGCCTCTGTCCATACGGCCACGCCGCCGGAGGCCTTCCCCTCGGCCCGGGCCGCGAGGTTCACCGTGCCGCCAAAGTAGTCGAGGCCCGCACCATCGGTGTGGACGGCCATCGCGGGGCCGAAGTGGATTCCCACCTTGAGGCCGGGCTGTCGTTTGAGGGCCCAGCTCCCCACCCATTTGCGGAAGCCCTCCATCATCTCCGTGGCGGCCCGCACGGCGTCTGAGGGGCTGTGAAAGGCGGCCATCAGCGCATCCCCGATGGTCTTCACCCGCACGCCCTGATTGCCCACCACCGCCGCCTCCAGGATGGCGAAGTGCTCGTGGACAAAACGGAAGGCCGCGGCGTCACCCTGCTCGTGATAGAGGGCGGCCGAGCCGGTGAGGTCGGTGAAGAGGATGGCCACGGCGCGTACGCCGATACGAACGTCGGCGGCGAGGATCTGCGGTCCGAAACGGTCCCGGTACTCGGGCATGGTCGCGAGCAGGGCCGCCGATACCCCCTGCCCCCATGGCTGATCACATAGCGCTCGCCGCCGCCTTTGCGGCCGCGGCGGTCGAGCGACGAGGTCGGCCTGGAGCGGGAGGGGCAGAGGTACGTCACCCCCACCGTCTACAACTACGCCGACGTGCGGACCGGGAACCGGTACCAATGGGACGGCGGGCAGAGCTCAGGCCCCCCCATCATCCCCGAATAGGGCGCGCGGCGCGCCGGGTCGCCCCCGCGGGGGCCCCCGGCGGCCCATGCGGGGTCACTTCCCGAAGGTGACCGTGATCGCCTTCACGCCCGAGCCCGTCCGCGACGTGGAGCCCACCACTCGATTGACGCCGAGGTAGACCGCCCGGTCATTGAAGCCGCCGCTCGCCGCCGAGCCGCTGTCGGGCTCATCGCCGTCAATCTGGAACACCCCGGCGCCGCGCGCCTCGAGGAAGGTGGTGCTGCTCTCGAAGGAGAAGTAGCTGTCACAGAGGACGGACTCCGTCTCCTCGTAGGTCGCGAAGGCCGAGGACTGACTGAACTGGAGGGCCGAGCTCACCACGTCGGAGCCGTAGAGCGCCACCGAGGTGCCGAAGACCTGGAACTCCGAGTCGTTCTCGAAGTCCCCGCCGTCCCCGCTGTTGCCGTCGCCGGTGGGGGAGTCCGAGATGTGCAGGGCCCAGTCCTTCGGCCCCGAGAACAGGGTGTTGAAGGTGGCGATGTCGAACTCCGCCATCTGGAGCTCGTAGGTGTAGCCCGAGCTCGTACTGATGAGGGTCATCGGGTTGGCGCCGGTGCAGCTCACCGCGCCCGAGGACAGGGTGATGGTGCAGACGCTCTTGTAGGTGGGGGCCGGGCAGTCGCCGATGCAGTCCTCGTCCACCGAGCCGTCGCCGTCGTTGTCGAGCTCGTCGCCGCAGGTCTCTTCGTCCACGCAGTCGGCGACGCCGTCTTCGTCCACGTCCGAGTAGCCCTCGTCGATCTCTCCGTCTTCGTCGTTGTCCACGCCGTCACAGACCTCGGGCTCGTAGCTGCCGCAGAGGTCGAGCTCGAGCACGTAGTAGCTGTCGGTCACCCAGTCCGAGTCCGACTCCATGCTGCCGCCCTGCCACACCCACTCGGCGCCCGTACCTGCGAGGTCACCCGGCAGCCCCCAGGGGCCGACCACCACCTGCTCGCTCGAGAGGCCGAGGGTCGAGGTGCTCCAGCCCGTGCCGGTCGGCACGCCCGCCTCTCCCATGAACAGCCCGTCCCCCGTGGCGGCCTGATCGACGCCGTCCACGGAGACCACCGCCGCGAAGCCCGCGTAGGCGCCGTAGATGTCGCTCGCCTCGGCGGCGATGTGGTGCGTGCCGCCCATCACCGAGGTGGTGAAGGTGTCGGGCGTGCCCCAGCCCGAGCCCGTGCCCCAGGCCGCGCCGTCGAGGTAGAGGTCAAAGGTGTCGTCGGCGGCGCCGATCACGGACAGGCTGTACTTGCAGTCCTCGTCCACGAGGCCGTCGCCGTCGTTGTCCTCGCAGTCACAGGCCTCGGGCTCGCAGTCGCCCACGCCGTCGCCGTCGGTGTCGGCCCAATCCTCATCGACCGCGCCGTCGCCGTCGTTGTCGATGCCGTCACAGTCCTCGACGTCGAGGCAGTCCACGATGGAGTCACCGTCCACGTCGCCCCAGAGCTCGTCCACCTTCCCGTCGCCGTCGTTGTCGAGGCCATCACACTCCTCCTTGTCGACGCAGTCGGCCGTCCCGTCTTCGTCGCTGTCGCCGTAGCCCTCGTCAATGCCGCCGTCACCGTCGTTGTCGAGGCCGTCACACTCCTCCTCGTCGATACAGTCGGCGATGCCGTCGCCGTCCGTGTCGTTGTAGAGCTCGTCGACCTCACCGTTGCCGTCGTTGTCGAGGCCGTCACACTCTTCCTTGTCGCGCTCGTCGCAGGTGCCGTCGCCGTCGCTGTCCGGGAGGTCCTCGTCGATCAGCCCCTCGCCCGTGTTGTCGAGGCCGTCGCAGTCTTCGATGTCTACACAGTCGGCGACGCCGTCCTCGTCGATGTCGCCGAAGCCCTCGTCGGCCTCGCCGTCCCCGTCGTTGTCCTCCCCGTCACAGGTCTCGGACTCGGGGCAGATGTTGATCTCGGCCACGTACCAGGCGCGGGGGAAGCTGCGCTCATCGGCGCAGTCACCCTCCCAGACCCACTCCGCCCCCGTGCCGGTGAAGGCGGGGAGGCCGCCCCAGGTGCACGAGGCCACGGTGGCCTCGGACAGGCCGGCGGTGGAGGTGGCCCAGCCCGCCGCGGAGGGGGAGCCGGTGGAGCCGAACCAGGATCCGTCGCCGGTGACGGAGGTGAGCACGCCGTTGACATAGACGGCGGCGATAAAGCCAGCCTGTACGCCGCTCACGTCGGAGACGGTGGCGGCCACCCAGTGCTGGCTCCCGCTCACGCCGACCGCGAAGGAGCCGGGGACAGACCAGCCCGAGGTGCCGCCGATGGTGGCCCCGTCCACATAGAGGGTGGCGGTGTCGTCGCCCGAGGCGGTGATGCCGAGCTCGTAGGCGCAGCCCTCGTCCACCGTGCCGTCGCCGTTGTTGTCGACACAGTCACAGTCCTCGACGTCGTCGCAGTCTACGATGCCGTCTTCATCGGCGTCACCGCCGTCTTCGTCCACGGCCCCGTCGCCGTCGTTGTCGATGTGGTCACACTCGTCGGTGGTCTCCATGCAGTCGGCCGTACCGTCGAGGTCGGCGTCGCTGAAGTCCTCGTCTACGGCGCCGTCGTTGTCGTTGTCGAGGCCGTCACAGAGCTCGGGAGGCACCTCATCCTCGCAAGGCGCGCCGGTCTCATCTCCGCCATCGTCCGAGGGGGGTGCGGCGGTGTCATCCTTGTCCCCGCAGCCGGGGAGGGTGGCGGCGAAGGCGAGCGTGAACAAGAGACGTTCGAGGCGCATGAGTGCACTCCAACACAGTGAACAGGGTTTTCGAGGCTGGGGATTCGGGGATCAGCGAGAGGAAATTGGACTGGGCCACGAGGGACAGCGGCCATCGCCCGCCCCACCCCGCTATCGGACCTCCCCGATCGGCGGACCCCTCACACTTCCCACATCCGTCACTCTCGGCCGGCGCCCCGCGCGCTGGGGGAGGCGGCGAGCTCGATCACCAGCCGATCAGAGGAGACTCGGGCCCGCGCCTCGTCCTCCGGCGAGCCCTTGTGGTACAGCAGGCGCCAGCGGGCCCGATCGGCGCCCGGGTAGGGGACGCGGCGCGCCTCCCCGGGGCGGAGGGTGGTGTCGGCGACCTCGCGCTTGTGCAGGCCGTCGGCCTCCTCGCGGAGGGCGAAGCGGCGCCCGAGCTCTGCCACCACCGCCCCCTCCACCTCCAGGCTGAGGCGGCGGAAGAGGTCCCCCGTGGGCAGGTTGTGGCCGACCCCGACGCTGTGGAGCGTGAAGCCGGCGGCGTCCGCGCTCACCACCACCGAGGCGCGGAGCCAGTCCAGATCATCGATGCCGCGGAGGCGGTGGCTGCCGGCCGGCATGTGGCAGCCCACGCAGGTCTCCGTCGAGCCGCTGGCGCGCCACTCGGTCCAGGTGCGCTGCATGGGCTCGTCGGTGACCACGAGCCGCCCGTCTACCGACTCCACAAAAGGAAATTCGTGGCAGGGCCGACAGACCTCGCCGTCGCGGAGGCCGGGGCTGACCTCGACGGGGTGAGCCGCCACGCCGCCGAGGCCGGGCCCGACCACCACGCCGCCGCGGAGGTGACAGACCGCGCAGGTCACCCCCTCCTCGGCCTTCGGCTCCGGCAGCGCGGGCACGATCGGCCCCCCGTCCACCCGCCGGCGAGAGCGGTAATGCGGCAGGTTGCGGAGGGCCTCGCGGCTCTGCTCGGCGAAGGGGGCGTGGCAGGAGGCGCAGGGCTCGAGCGGCTCCTGGATGAAGCCCTCTCGAAAGACCTCGTCGGTCCAGGCGCGCGCGTGTCGGCTGGGGCGCCACTCCGCCACCTGCGCCGGGTGGCAGTCGAGGCAGACCGCCGCGCTCACGAAGGGCCCCTCGAGGGGCCGCCGCGCCGGATCGAGCCCCCAGTCGAAGCCCACGAGCAGCAGCAGCGGGAGCCAGCTCAGCGGGAGCCCGCTCAGCGGAATGCCCCCGCCTGCACCCGGAGCTCCGTGGTCCAGGCCGCTGCGCAGTCGCCCGCGGCGTCGTCGTAGCGGTGGTTCATGTAGCGCTCGACAGACTCCAGCCCCTCCACCTTGCCAGCGGCGCTCCAGACCACCACCCCCACCGTCTCCGCTCGAGTGGCGCCGCAGCGGCCAGAGCCCTCCTGCTCGTTCGCCAAGGTCCACCACCGGGCCAGCCGGCCCTGGGCGTCGTACTGAAGATAGACTTCGCGATTTCGGGTGGTCAAGGTCCGCTCGTCCCAGACGCTGCGGTGGCGATAGGCCACACCGGCGGCGGTGCGCTGGTCCGCCCCGGCCCACTCGACGTGGAGATCGCGGAGGGCGTCCTCCCGCGCGTACTCGTCGTCGGTGGTTCGGAGGTCCTTGACGACCTCCTTGTCCGTCTCGAAGAAGGAGACGTTGGCGGACAGGAGGAAGGAGGACAGGAGCGCGGGCTCATAGACCCCGTCCGGGTCCCGCCAGGTCGTCTGAAAGGCCGGCTTGTAGCGCGGCCCCTGCGCCAGGACCGCGCTCGCCGCCGCCCGGAGCGGGCCGGCCGCCGCCTCAAAGGCGGCCTCGGAGCGGGTGGGGAGGTCCCTCCACTGGAGGTCGGTGCCGGCGTAGGGCCAGCTCGGCGGGAGGGCGGCGAAGTACCGCGCCGCCGCGACCCGCTCGCCGATCCAGCCGACCACCGCAGCGTGCTTGGCCGCCTCGACCGCGGCGGCGTAGGGCACGTCGGAGTCCGACCACAGCTCGACGTCCGAGATGCAGGTGTCCTTGTAGGTCTTCCCCGCTCGCACCGACTCCAGCCGGAGCTCGACCCCGTCGATCGACGCTCCCGCGGGGACTGGGAGGGTGAACTCCTGCCAGCCCATCGTCGCCGACAGGGTGAGCGGCAGGCTCGCCACCGGCGCGCCGTGCCGGGTGACGGTGGCGGTCACCGCCGAGGGGGCGCCGTTGGCCAGCAGCAGCGCCTCGCTCTTCTGATAGCCGTTGCGGACCCGCAGCTTGATCGCCCGCGCCGAAGAGAGCGTGGAGAGGGGGATCGAGAGGGTGGCCCCCACACCATCACCCGCGTCTCCCTCCACCCAGGCGGTGCGCGGGTCTCCGTCGAGCACGTAGTTCGGGTGGTAGTTCTCTTCGTACTTGTTCCAGTTGCTCTTGAGATAGGAGCTCGCGGAGGCCGCGGGGGCGCGGAGCTGCCGCCACGCGGGGCCCTCCGCGCCCGGGGCGGCCGGCGCGGAGGGGGCCGCCCCGAGCAAAAACAGGCCGAACAGGGGGGCGCCGACCTTCTTCAGGCGATTCATGGGCTGTCCTCGTCAGGGATGTCATCCTCGTACGGGATGTCGATGGGGGCGGCGTCCGCGGGCCAGGAGAAGTGCCACCACTCCTTCGAATAGGGCCGAAAGCCAGCGGCGACCAGGATACGGGAGAGGCGGTCCCGGTTCTCTCGCGGGAGGCCCTCCGCGTTGACACCATGGCTGGCCTCGGAGAAGTGGTCCCAGGGGGTGCCCATGTCGAGAGGCTGACCGTCCCGGGCGAGGGTGAGGTCAACGGCGACGCCGCGGTTGTGTCGGGAGCGGGCCGCGACGTAGCCGTCGGTGACAAGACGGAGCTGGCCCTCCCGCTTCGCCCACTCGACCATCGCTCGGCTGGCCCGCTCTGGACGATAGGCGTCATAGACGAGGATCGCGAGACCCTCTCCCTCGGCCGCCCGCTGAGCCCCGGCCAGGGCGGCGGCGGGGGCGCTCCGCAGCCAGGCTCCGGGCTCGCCATAGCCAGGGAGCGGCGCCCCGGTGAAATTCTGCGCCGTGGCATAGCCCACCTCGAAGAGCAGGCCGGGCAGGGTGCACAGGTCGGTCCAGCCCTCGGGCGGCGGGCGGGGGGCGCCGCGGGCGAGCCCGAGCGCGATCAGGAGCCATCCGATGAACATGGGCCTCCCCCTCCGTCCACCCGCCCCCTAACGGGCCCTCAGGCGGCGGGCCCCCGCACGGTCAGGCTGCCCTCGAGGTTGAGCGCGCTCACCTCCGCCTTGAAGGGCCGGGCCCGCGCCCCCGCGGCGACCGGCAGCGCGGTCAGGCGCAGCGCCCGCTCTCGCCCCGGAGAGAGGTGGAGGCAGTCCTCCTCGACCTCCCAGCCCGGGCTCGTGATCGTGACGGTCTGGAGGAAGGCCTCGGCGCGGAGGTGCAGCCAAAGCGCGCCGTCGGCGGCGGGCGCGACGTGGGCGCGGAGGGCGCCGACCTCCACCGGCCGCAGCGTGTGCCCGCCCGGGAAGACGGCGTCCTCGTGGAGGAGCGCGCCCCCCTCCCCGACGAGCCGCGCCACCACGACGTCATGGCCCGGCGGCCCGAAACGATAGGCCAGGGCGAGGTCAGAGAAGGAGGGGAGCAAGGCGTCCCCTTGCAGGGTGAGGGCGCCCCAGGGCTCGAGCGTGACGGGGTGGGCCGCCCAGCCGACCCGCTGGCGCCCCCCGCGCAGCAGCTCGAGCTCCACCGTGGCCACCAGGGGCTCAGGGTGCTCGTTGTGGACGTGCAGATCGACGCCGTCCTGCCCCTCCTCGGTCATCAAGACCGCGCGGCCCGCCCAGGCGCGGCGGAGGTACCAATAGGCCGCCTTCGGGCGACCCTGGTCGTCGAGGATGCCCCAGCCGGCGCCGGGGCGGAGGTCCTTCAAGAACCAGACGAGGGCGCCGCCGCAGCCGCTGCCGCCGTCGCCGCGGGGGCCCGCCGGCCGCCTCCACTCGGCGAAGACCCGCAACATCAGCTCGCCGGTGACGGCGCGGGAGAGGGCGAAGTAACGCTCCGGATCGACGCTGCGGAGCGCGACAGGGTCAACCCCGAACAAGGACTGGAGATAGTGGTCTCGCACGTCCTCGAAGTCCCAGCCCGCGCCGGCGTCCCGCGGCACGCCGGCCTTCCAGGCGGGCTGGTGCGGGAGCGGCAGGGCGCCGCCGCTCAACCGCTCGAGGGCGAGCTGGTCGGGCACGTTCGAGAAGCCGAGGCACTCGGGGCTGAAGCGCACCCGGGCCGCCCGGACATCGGAGAGGGGCCGCCGATAGGCCCCGACCCCATAGTAGTGGGTGAGGCCGGTCGCGGTGTGAAAGGGGAGGGCGCCCTCACAGGGCGTGGAGGGGAAGTAGGCCGCGCCCGGGTGCAGGGCGCGGACGAGGTCGGGCACGGCCTCGGTGAAGAAGGGGTCGGCCCACAGCTCCCGCGGCAGGCCGAGCATCGCCACCTGCTGCTGGATCTCGCTGTTCCCGCACCAGACCGCGAGGCTCGGGTGCCGGCGGAGGCGGCGGAGCTGCTCCTCCACCTCCTCCGTGGCCTCGCGGCAAAAATCAGGGTCCGCGAAGGGGTAGTCGAGGTTGGCGAAGGAGAGGTCCTGCCAGACGAGGACACCGAGCGCGTCCGCCGCCTGATAGAGCTCGTCGCTCCCATAGACCATCGTGCCGCCGATGCGCAGCATGTTCAGGCCGCCCTCGCGGGCTCGGCGGAGCGTGGCGGTGATAGCGCCGGGCGGCCCGTCGAGGCTGCGGGCGTCCTCCACGGTCCAACAGGCGCCGCGACAGAAGATGGCCCGCCCGTTCACGCGGAGCGAGACCCGGCCCCCCTCGCGGTCGAGCGAGACCGAACGGAAGCCGACCGGCCCACAGTCGATCACCCGCTCTCCCACCGAGGTCTCGAGGTGCAGCGCGGTGGGCAACAGCGGCTGCGCCCCGTGGCCGTGGGGCCACCAGCGCGGGGGGTCCTGCAGATAGACCTCGGCCTGCACGCCCAGCACCGGCGCCCCGGCCTCGTCCTCGCCCGGCACGAGCGCGAGCGGGAAGTCCCACTCCCCCACCGACAGGCGGGCGGCGGTGACGGTCACCCCCTCCAGGGGGCGGAGCTCGGCGGAGAGGCCGACGCGCCCGAGGTCCCCGTCGAGGCGGGGGCTGAGCTCCAGGCGCCGCAGCGCCACCGCGTCCCAACGCTCCAGACGGATCGACCGATAGGGGCCCACCGGGGGGAGCCGCGGCGTCCAGCCGGGGATGCGCCCGAGCAGCGTCGTGCGCAGCCAGCGGACGTTCCCCTCCTCCACGAGCGCCGCCTTCCAGCGCGGGCGGGGGCGCCGCCGCTCGAGCTCGGGGCGGAGGGCGCGGAAGCAGATCGCCAGCGCGTCGTCGCCCCGGAGCTCCACCCGGAGGCGGTGCCGGCGGAACATCGAGCGGGAGACGAGCAGCCGCTCCCCGTTCAGGAAGACCTCGGCGAGGGTGGCGAGGCCATCGAGGCAGAGCACCGCCATGTCCCCGCCCGACGGCCCCGCCGGGAGGGTGCAGCGGTACCACCAGTCCTCGGCCTCGAGGTCGGGCGGGCGGTCGAGATCGAGGCGGAGGGCCTGGGCCACCGTGCCCGGCACCACCGCCGGCCCCCAGCCGACCTCGGGGAGCTCGGACGGGCCCGCGAAGGCCCCGGGGAGGGTGCCGAGCAGGGTCCACCCGCAGTGGAGCAGCTCAATCTGGCGGGCAGCGCCGCCGCGCTCAGCCATGGCGGGCCACCAGCAGCTCCATCGCCGCGTCCCAGCGGAGGGCGAGCTCGTCGAGGACCGAGAGGTCGAGCGCCTTCTTGCGCATCATCGAGCGGGCCAGCCGGAGCTGGAGGGCCTTGGTGGCGGTGGAGATGTGACCGAGGTCGTCCACCGCCGACTGGAGACCATCTACGCCCTGCTCGCCGAGCCAGCTGAGATAGGTGGAGGCCAGCTCGTAGCAGGCCCCGTACTGACGCAGCGTCGCGAAGGAGTAGGCGTGGAAGTGCTCGAGGTCGGCCTCGAGCAGTCCAGGCATATCCGCCTCGAACTTCACCCGAAAGCGTCGAAAGGGGTTCGTCTCCGGGCGGAGGCGGAGCTGCTGCTGGAGCACCGCGAGGGAGCCCTCGACGAGGTCCGCCCCCCGCAGGGCCCGCGCCCGCGGCAGCGGCTTCACGATCTCGATGTAGGGCGGCATCATGCGCGGGTGCACGAGGCCCCCCACCTGCAGGACGTCCAGGAAGTCCTGTCCCTCGAGCCAGTGATAGCCCTGGTTGTGGAAATAGCCGAGGCCGCCGCGCGCCCGGTCGACCTCATTGACCGCCACCGTCGACTTGACGTGAGCCAGCCCATAGGCCGAGCCCGCGGTGTCGGGGAGGTAGAAGGAGTCGAGCTCCACCAGCACAGGCAGGCCGGCCGCGGCCAGCTCCTCGAGGTGCTCGACGAGCGGGCGCCAGGGGGCGAGCTCGTGGACGCCCAGGGCGTAGAGGGCCGCGATGTCTTGGTGGGGGAACTTGAAGAAGGTCCACTGGTCGACGTCGAGGTCGATGGTCAGCGTGAAGGGGAGCGCGGCGAGCGGCTCGTGGCCGAGCCCGTGGAGGAGCTCGATGACGACGTCGGTGTAACAGTTGGTCTCGGCCCAGGTCCGCCCCGGCTGGTGCGTACGGTGGCGGACATAGGTCGAGGGGTCGAGCGGGGCGACTCGCGGCATGGCCCGGTCTCCAGGGTCGAGGGTCTATCGTCGGGCGGGGGCCGGGCGCGGCGGAGCGCCAGGGTCTCAGCCGAGCTCGAGCAGGCGCCGGACCGCGGCGGGCCAGGCGGAGACGTCGAAGCCGTGGTGCCGAAACAGGGCGAGCGCCACCCGCTCGATCCCGAAGCCCACGCAGGCCGAGTGGGCGAGCTCACCGTCGTCGGTGCGAATGTCGAAGGCCCCCCCGAAGTAGTCGAGGTGGCAGTTCGAGGAGGTGACCGCCGTGGGCCGCTCCTCGGAGGTGACCGGCACCACCAGCTCGAACTTGAGGGTCTGCTCCCGCTGCGTGGCCTTGGCGAGGCGGCCCCCCCGGCCGAAGAAGGGGTCATTGGCGACCACCGACTCCACTGGCAGCCCCAGGGCCCGCAGCAGCACGAGGCCGCGCTCGATCCAGGCGTCGCGGTGGTCGAGGGCCGCCTGCGGCGTCCCCACGCAGACATACTCCTGCTGGCGGAAGATGAGCATCCGACAGGGGTCGTCCGAGGGCTCGTTGCGAAACACGAAGCCCTGGAGGTCGATCAGCCGCCCGCCCGGGGGGAGCGTGCCCGTGAGCGTCGGGTAGATCGGGTAGCAGGCCGCCGGCACCATCATCAGGTTGGAGGGGCCGAGCGAGCGGGTCCAGTCCTCCCCCTCCTCTCGTTTCTCGAAGGCACGGAGGAGGGCCTGGTGCTCGCGGTCGGCCCCCTTGAACTCGTCGATGGAGCCGAGCAGATCGGGGAAGTTGTAGATGTGGTTGATGCCGCAGTAGTGGTCGCGGGCGAAGACCGGCGGCAGGCGCCAAGTGGCGTCGACGGGCGGGGCGGCGCGGTGGACGTAGGCCTCGAACTGCCGGATCACCCCCTCGAAGACGCCGCTGCGGGCATAGAGCCCCTGGGCACCGAGCCGGAGCAGCAGCCCGGCGGCGACGAGGTCGTCCTGATAGGCGCGCTGCGGATCTTCACCGCTGAGACAGCTCATGGCCTCACCCTTCCCGATGGAGGATCTGCATGGTGGAGCTCTGTCCCAGGATGCGCTCGTTGCTGACCATCAGCGAGGCCCCGTACGCGTCCCGCAGGTGGCGGCAGAGCGAGCCTGGGGCGTCGTTGCGGTAGCCGGTGATGCCGGCGATGAGCATCGCCTTGCCCACGATCTCGATGATCAGCGTGGAGGCGGTGACCTTCAGGTTGCTCACGCGGAGCGAGAAGCCGTAGTCGGAGGGGAAGGGCTCGCCCGCGAAGCGGTGGAGCCGGGCCTGGTAGTCAGCGAGCACCGCCTCGACGCCGCTGCGCATCGTGAAGAGCACGGTGTCAAGCTCGGCCAAGCGCATCGCCGAGGGCGGCAGCGTGCCTGGGGTCTTCCGCGCCTCCGCCCGCACGGACGCCCGCGCCCGCTGCACCGCGTCGGTGGCGATGCCGAGCCAGAGGGCGCTCCAGACGATGTGGGAGAAGGGATGCATCGTCTTCTGGTGGATCTCGGCGTAGGGGACCGGCAGGATGTTCGAGACCGGACCCTCCGCGCGCAGCGTGTAGCCGATGCTGCAGGTGCCGCGGAAGCCGAGGGTGTCCCAGGTGGAGAGGGGCTCGAGCGTACACTCGGACCGCCGCACCATCACGTGCACCTGGTCACCCGGCGCGGCGTCGGGGGCGCGGCGGGCGGTCACGAGGATGATGTCAGCGTGGTCGGCGTAGGAGATGACCGGCGCCTGCTTCTCGAGCAGGTAGCGGTCTCCTTCGACCCGCACCGCGCAGCGGCTCGTGCGCACGTCACCGCCGATGCCGAGCTCGGTCGTGGCGGAGGCCATCACGAGCTGCTCCCGGCAGAGCTCACGGAGGAGGTCCTCGAAGACCGGCGAGCCGGTGGCGTGGTGCACCACGCAGCCCACCTGGATCTGGTGCATCGCGAAGACCATCGCCGTCGAGCCGCAGTAGAGCCCCAGCACCTCGCAGAGCCGGGTGAGCTCGCTGAAGTGCAGCCCCATGCCGCCGTAGGCCTCGGGGACGAAGCAGGACAGCAGGCGCTCGGCCTTTAAGGCCGCGAAGGCCTCGTGGGGGAAGCGGGCGTCGCGATCGACCGCGGCGGCGTGCGGCGCCACCACGTCCCGGCCGATCTCATGGAGCCGCCGGGTGAGCTCGCGCAGGCGAACGGCGGGGGGACTCGAATGTTCCATGGCGCTTGTCCTTCGGACGGCGGGGTGCGACGGGAGGGTCAGCCGACCAGCTCTTCCACGGCCTCGACGATGGACTGGATGCTCCCAAAGGTCTTTCGACCGAGGAGGCGATCGGGGAACTCGACCCCGAACTGGTCTTCGAGGGCCAGCATGATGTGGACAGTGGTGAGCGAGGTGAGGCCCACCGCGTAGAGGTCATCAGCGGGGGCGAGGCTCATCACGTCCGCCGAGAGGCGGCCATGCTTTGCCAGGATCTCCCGAACATAATCAATGGGTTCGACGGTGGACACGGAGACTCCGGTGATCGACGCTCCACGACCCGTGGAGGAGGGGGTCCTTGTTCGTGACGAAGGGCCCTGGCCGCGCAGCGAACTTCGCCCGAACCCACGCGCTCCGCAAGGGAATTGGAGCGACCGAGTTCAACCCTCGCCGAGCACCAGCGCGACCACCCGCTCATGTGCCCAGAGCGGGCGAATCGTGTGATCCACCCCGGGGATCACCGTGAGCGGTGGACGGAGCGGCGCCGCCACCAGCCGCTCGAGGTAGGCGATGCTCGGATCGCCCTCGCTCGACACCAGCTCCGTGAGGGTGCCCTGGGCGTGGATCAGCCGGAAGAGCTGGGAGACCTCGCTCTCTACCTCACCGCCGCGGAGGCGGGTGAGGGAGGCCTCGGCCTTCATCCGGGCCTTGACCGCCATCGAGCGGACGAGCGCGACCCGATCGATCCGCCCGCTCAGGAGGCGCCGCCAGCGCCGGGCGTCGAGGAGGGAGCGGCCGATCTGCGCCGTCATGCCGCTCGCCTTCGCGTCCTCGTTCCAGACGAAGGCGAGGCCGTTGAAGAGCAGCGCCCGCCGCACCCGACGCCGGGCCGCGACCTGGGCGCCGAGGAAGGCCCCCGAGCAGAGGCCCACGACATCGACCGCGCCGGCCCCGGCGGCGACGGCGTGATCGTACGCGAGGAGGGCGTCGGCGATCGAGGCCTCGCTGTACATCGCCTCGAGGTCCTTGTGGGGGGCGTGGGCGCCGTCGCTGTCGCCGACGTCGCGCACGTCGATGCGCAGGGAGGGGCGGCCGGCCCGGGCGAGGGCGCGCGCGGCGCGGGTCCAGAGGCGGTTCGGGCCGGAGCGGCGCACCCCGCCCGCGTTGTAGAAGATCACCCACCGCGCGCCGGGCCCCGCGCCGCCCGCGGGCTCACAGAGGATTCCCGAGAGCTCCCCGCTCCCGCCGGCGGCGATCCACGGGCGCTCCCGAACCTGCCCGTCGAAGGTGATCGAGGGTGCCCAGCGGGCGGGTCCGAGCGGCAGCCGGCCCTCCTCCGCCGGCAGCCAGTCGAGGATCGCCTCGCTCACCCGCGGCTGGAGAGCAGCGCGGTAGGGGTCTTCGAGGAGATCTCCGACGCCGCCCGCCTCGCTGAGCGTGAGCGCGGCCCCGCTGGCCTCGAAGGCGCTCCGCAGCGCGGCGGCGGGGGTGCTGCCCTCGCGCGGGATGAGGAGCACGCGCCCGCGACCGGCCCGCGCGGCGAGGGTGACGGCGTCCAGGCCCTCGATGCCCAATACCGTCTCGGCGCTGAAGCCGAAGCCGCCCGCCTCGAGGGCCCCCGCCGGCGGGGTAGCCCCGGCGGGCGCCGCGCCGAAGGCCCGGGCCGCCATCCGGTGGAAGGCGCGCTCCTCCCGCACCCAGGCCCGCCCGCTGGCGGGGAGGCCCCAGAGGATGAGGTCGTCCAGCCCCGGCTCCGCGAGGGCGAAGAGCGCCCCGCCGCGCACGCCCACGCCGATGATCCGCCCGTGCCCCCGCGCTCGCAGCGCGGCGACGGCCTCGGAGACGGCGGCGCGCATGGACTCGAAGAGATTGGGGGTCTCCGCTTCTCCCGCGCTGTCCCCGAGGCCCGGCCAGTCGAGGCGCCAGACGGAGTACCCCTTCGCCGCCAGCGTGTCGGCCAGCACGCGGAGGGGACGATACGCGCTCGTGTCTTCGTAGCCGAGCGGCGGCAGGACAAGGATGGCGGCGTGGCGCGCGGTCGGCCCGGCCGGGGCGTGCTCCACCACGAAGGCCCCGCGAAGGTAGCCCCTGCGCCGGCGCAGGCCCCCGGCGGCCTCGGCCTCCGCCGCCCCGAGCGGACCTCGCGCCACCGGACTGGTGCCCCCCATCGGAACCTCCACGGCCTGCGAGCTCGCCGATCACGAGGCACGAAGCGGCGCGAAGATAGCCGAGTGACACCCACCTCGCATCCGGAGGGGGAGCCCGGCGGGGCGGGCCGCGGGCCTCGCGGCGCCGCCTGTGCTCGGATAAGCCAGACGCCCCATTCGCCCCACCGAGGCGCTGCAGTCCATGCCCCGCACCTTCATCACCGGCGGGCGGCAGCGCGGGGCGCGGCTCAAGGCGCGCGACGAGTGGCAGGCCTACGAGAAGGCCGTGTTGCTCGAGCTGGACACCGAGAGCGGCGCTGTCCGTACCGTCCTCGAACACGCCTCGCCGCCGGGGCGATGCCCGGCAGAGGACCCCTCCTTCGTGTTCAAGGCGGCGTCCTGGGACGGTGACACCCTCCTGCTCTGCACCCAGACGGAGGTGCTCTTCTTCGATCCCCGCGCCGAGCGCGTGGTCCGCACGCTCAGCCACCCCTGGATGAACGACGTCCACCACGTCACCCGCATCGACGGGCGGCTGCACGTCGTCTCTACCGGCCTCGACGCCGTGCTGGTCTTCGACGAGGCCGACGAGCAGCTCGTCGCCGTGCTCAGCGCGACCGCGGCCGATCCTTCCGCCCGCTTCTCTCGGGCCACCGACTACCGGCTCGTCCCCACCACCAAGCCCCATCAGGCGCACCCGAACTACCTCTTCACCCTCGCGGGCCGCCGCTGGGTGACCCGCTTCGAGCAGCGCGACGCCCTCTGCCTCGACGCCCCGGCGGGTGAGCCCCGGCCCACCACCCCCCGCCTCGCCGACGACCCGATCCACGACGGCGTGCTGGACGAGGACGGGCTGTGGTTCACGGTGGTGTCCGGCGCGGTGCTGCGGCTCGATCGCGGCGGCGCGCGGATCGAGGAGCGTTACAACCTCGACCGCATCGGCGAGGAGGGCGGCCGGCCCCTCGGCTGGTGCCGGGGGATCCTCCGCGAGGGCGGGCTCACCTACCTCTGCTTCAGCCGCCTCCGCCCCACCGCCTTGAAGCAGAACCTCGCCTGGCTGCGGCGCCCCCTCGGCAAGGCCCCCGAGCCGCTGCCGGCGCGGGTGGTGGCCTATGACCTCGCCCGGGGGCGTAAGCTGCAGACTTGGGCCCTGGAGGAGCACGGCATCAGCAGCATCTTCTCGATCCTCCCCGCCGCGCCCCCCGCCGCGGCCCCTGCCGCGCCCCCCGCCGCGCCCCCCGCCTCAGCCAGGGGCGGGCGCGCGTAAGAGGGTGATCGCGGGCTGCTCGGACACAAGGCGGCCCAGGCGGTCGAGGGCATCGACCTGGTCGGGCTGATCGAAGTAGTCGCTGCCCACCGAGCCGTCCGACCACCGCTCCTCCCCGTCGTACTCCCAGACGAGGAACATCCCGAGGCCAGGAGCGGTGGCGAGCGGGGCCCCGGCGCGGAGGATCTCCTCCCCGGACATCGCGAAGCGGCCCTCGGCCCAGCCCGGCTGCCCGCTCGATCCGTCGCCGCCGTTGGCGATGTTGAGGCCGTTGATGACGCCGAGGCCCAGCGCTCGGCAGCGCGCCGCCTCGGCCGAGGCGAAGGCCGCCGCGTCCCCGTGCTGGGCCTTGTACTGGTTCACCGCCGCGTCGACGTGCTGGTACCGACCGCCCACGGGCTCGGGGAGGGCGGTCGCCCGCTCGCGCACGAAGGTCATCAGCCCCGGGAGCCGCGCCTTGCTGGCGCGGGCCATCTCGTCGAGGTCGGCGGCGTCAGGGTCTCGCCCCTCGAAATTGGCGATGTCGTCGAGCAGCATGTGGCCGGCCAGCGTCCCGTCGGCGATGAAGGGGGCGAGCTCCTCCGGCGCCCAGCGGTCGAGCTGCGCCTCCCAGGCCGCGAGGTCGAAGTCGCCGCGCGCGTCGGTGTAGCGGGGGTGATCCCCAGTGAGCCGCAGCGTGACCTGCAGCCCCGCCTCTCGCAGCCGGGGCAGCAGGGTGTCGACCGCCCAGCGGGGGTCGGTGGTGGCGGTCTGAACCACGGTGATCCCGAAATTGGCCTGGAGGGCGCGGAGGCCCTCCGGGTCGAGGTGACCGTTCAAGCCCCACATCCCAAAGGCAGGCGGCCCCCCTCGAGGGACTCGAAGGAGCGGGGACGGCGGCGAGAGGCCCGCCCCGCTGAGGGTGTCGAAGCTCGGTGTCGCCGGGGGAGGAGCAGGCTCGGACGCCTGGGGCGCGCAGCCGCTCCACACGAAGCCGAGCCCCAGGAGGGCCCCTCGGTTCACCAGACGCTCACCGGGGAGAGCTCGTCGGCCCCCTCGTACCGTGCCATGCCGGCCGGCTCATTCACGTCGTAGCCCTGGGGATTGAGCGTCCACCAGCGCCAGGCCGAGCCCACCATGTCGTCCAGGCTGAGGCGGGCGCTGAAGCCGAGCTCGGACTGGAAGCGCCGCGGATCGGCGACGGCCACCGCGACGTCTCCCGCCCGACGCGGGCCGAGCACAAAGGGCACGTCGCGCCCCGCTGCCCGCGCGCAGGCGGTGAGCACCTCGCGGACGCTGCTCGGGCGCCCGGTGCCGACGTTGTAGACGTGGTGCCCCGCGCGCTCCAGGGCCTGGAGGGCGACGAGGTGGGCCCGAGAGAGGTCACAGACATGGATGAAGTCGCGGAGGCCCGTGCCGTCGGGCGTGGGGTAGTCTGTCCCGAAGATGGTGAGCCGCCGGTCGGGCTCGGTGAGGGCCACGAGCACGCTCGGCACGAGGTTGGAGGCCCGGGCGACGGGCTCCCCGATGAGGCCGGAGGGGTGCGCGCCCACCGGATTGAAATATCGGAGAGACACCGCCGACCAGCCGCGGCAGCGCACCATCCAGTCGAGCATCCGCTCCCCTTCGGCCTTGGCGTATCCGTAGGGGCTCTCGGGACGGAGCGGCGCGTCCTCTCGTAGGGGGCCGTCCCCCTGGGTGCCATAGACCGCCGCCGTGGAGGAGTACACCACCCGCCGCACGCCCGCCGTCTGCATCGCCTCGATGAGAGAGGCCATGCCGCCGAGGTTGTTCTTAAGGTAGCGCTCCGGCTGCTCCATCGACTCGCCGACAGCCTTGTGCGCCGCGAGGTGAAAGACGGTGTCAATCCCAGACAGGGCGCGCAGCATCAGCGCGCGGTCGGCGACGTCACCGATGATGAGTCGACAGGAGCGCCCCGCCAATAGAGAGCTGCGCCGCAGCGCCTCTCGGCTCCCCGTGCTGAGGTCATCGACCACGGTCACCTGATGGCCCGCCGCCAGCAGATCGACCACGAGGTGCGCACCAATATAGCCAGCGCCCCCGGTGACCAAGACCCGCATCGCTTCTCCCCTGTGCCGCGATCAGTAGGATAGCCGTTCCATTCAACGGTCGAGGGGAAAAGTGAGGCCAGCGCTCCGGATGTAAGTCAGCCCACAGTCGGCGCCTTCACGGATGGGTCGGGCCGCGCCGGCCCGCGCAGGGGACCGTCAGAAGACCGACTGCCGCACCACAATGCGGTCTCCTGCCTGCACCTCGGGGTCCTCCACCTTTCCAGCGAGGGCCTTCCGCACGTCGACCCGGATGCGCTGGTCTCCGCGCAGGATGTAGACGCGGCCGAGGTTCGCGGTGCCCAGCGCCCCGCCTGCGGCGGCGATGGCAGCCGAGACGGTGAGGTCTTCGCGGAAGGCGACGTCGCCCGGCTTCTGGACCTGCCCCATCACGGTGACGTGGCTCTCAGGCACGAAGACGACGTCTCCGCCGGCCACCGTGAGGTTGCCCTCGCCGCGCCCGATCAGCGCCTCGTAGGAGACCACCGACACCGCGACGGCGCTGTCGCTGTGGGTCACCCGCAGCTCTCCGACCCCCGAGCGGTTCACGCCCCCCGCCAAGGCGAGCAGCTCGAGCAAGGTGGTCTCGCCGCGGAGGTAGTACATGCCCGGCTTGGGGACCGCTCCGAGCACCTGCACGGGCTTGGAGAGGTAGCTCTCGGGCCGGGCCATGACCCTCGGGTTCGAGAGGTAGCCATCCTTGAGCCGGTCGTGCAGGAGCGCGGTGACCTCGGCGGCGGTCAGGCCCTCGACCTTGAGCACGCCGAGCAGGGGGTAGTCGAGCTCGCCCGCGTCGCTCACGGGGAAGACCCCCGTGAGGTTGGCCTCCCCGAAGACCTCGATCCGGAGCGTGTCACCGGGGCCAAAACGATACCGCCCCGCCGATCGGTCGAGCGGCCCGACCGCAGCGCCCGCCTCGTCGGGCGGCGGGGCCTCCGACGTCGCGGACACCGGCGTCGCGGTCTCCCCGGCCCGGGCCGGGCCGGCGGCGCCGACCGCCAACCCGCTCGACGAGAGCACGAGGCAAAGCGGGAGGGTGAGGCGGGACATCGGGGTGTACGCTCAGGAGGGGGTAGAGGCAGCCTGACTAACACCCGAGGCCGGCCGGGCCTCCTCCGGGCGGAGCCGGTCGAAGAGGGCCCGGTAGGCGCGGGCCATCACCCGCACGTCAAAACGCGCGAGGGCCACAGCGGCGGCGGCGGCCCCGAGCCGGTCCGCCAACCGCCGATCGCCGGCGAGGGCCACCATCGCGGCGGAGAGGGCAGGGCCGTCCCCTGCAGGCACGAGGCGGCCGGTCTCGTCCGAGACGAGCTCTGGCAGGCAGCCCACGGCGGTGGCCACCACGGGCCGCCCCGCGGCCATCGCCTCCATCACGACGAGCGGGTTGCCCTCGTAGCGCGACGCGAGGACGAAGACGTCGGCGGCGGCGAGCAGATCGGGCACGTCTGATCGGACACCGAGGAGCGTGACGACGCCCTCGAGGCCAGCGCGCTGCACCTCGGCCTCCACCTCGGCCCGGAGCTCCCCCTCCCCGGCGATCCAGAGGCGGGCGCCGAGCGCGCGGAGCCGCGGATCGGCGAAGGCGAGGACGAGGGCGCAGGGGTCCTTCTGGGCGTTGAGGCGCCCGACGCTCAGCAGCACCGGCGTGTCTGGGCCGACGCCGAGGCGGGCCCGCAGCGCCTCGCGGGGGGTCGCGGGTCGCGCGTAGGTGGCGACTGGGATGCCGTTCGGGATGAGGGAGGGCTCCGGCAGGCGGTAGACCGCGCGGAAGCTCTCGCTGACCGCATCCCCGATCGACACCGGCACGACGCCCAGCCGAAAGGCGAGCTGCTGGAGCCGGCGATCGGCGGTCGTGGCCTCGCGGAGGGCGACGTTGTGCAGCGTGTGCACCATCACCGAGCGGGGCGCGCCGATGTGGGCCGGCAGCAGGTACTTGAGGGTGTGCAGGTGGCTGTGGACCACCCGCGGCCGGAGATGCGCGAGGGTGAGCCCGAGGCGAGGGATGATCCGCGGCTCGAAGCCCGGGCCCTTGCCGAGGAAGCGCATGGGCACGCCGCCAGCGGCGAGCTCCGCCTCGAGCCAGCTCCCGGTGGGCCCCCCCAGAGACACCACCGTGACCGCCGCCCCCTCGGCGCGCAGCGCCAGAGAGAGCAACGTGACCACCCGCTCGGCACCGCCGACGGTGAGGCTGGGGATGAGCTCGACGATCGGCACTTAAACCCTCCGGAGGCGACGGAGATCGGCCGGGCGCCAGGCGCCGCTCCAGCGGCCGAGGACAAGGAAGAGCGCTCCTCCGGCCGCGATGTGCACCAGCACCGGCGCGGGTGGCAGCACCGAGAGGGCGAGGCCCATGCCGAGGGAGGGCAGCGCCACCCGCAGCAACGTCTCGGGCAGTCGGAGGCCGGAGACGAGCGGGCGGACGTGCCAGCCCATCCAAGCGGTCAGGAAGAGCTCCGTCAGGAGCGTGGTCGCGGCCGCCCCCACCGCCCCGAAGCGAGGCAGGACGAGGACGTTGAGGCCCACGTTCAGCAGGGCGGCGATGAACACACCCCGGGTGCGGTCGCCCTGGCGGTCGAGGCTGGTGAGCGCGGTGGCGTAGCCATTGTTCAGGAAGCGGAGGGGGAGGAGCGGCGCCAGGATCTGAAAGGGCAGGCCGCTCTCCGCGAAGGCCGGCCCGCCGAACAGCAGCATCAGCGGGGTGGCGAGGAGCACCCCGCCCACCGCCGCCGGAGCGCTCAGCGCGAGCAGGACCCGCGAGAGGAAGCCGAGCTCCTCCCCTGCCCGCTCGGGCGCGCCGATGTGGAGGGCCAACCTCGGGTAGATCGCGGTGGTGAGCGTGTTGGCGATGACGGGGAAGAGGCTGATCAGCATCACCGCGCCGCGGTAGACGCCCACCTCGGCGTCGCCATGCAAACGCGCGAGCAGGAGCACATCTGCGCTCAAGTAGATGGCGCCGAAGAGAGCGTTAGCACCGAAGGGCAGCGCCTCACGCACGAGGTCGCGCACCCGCTCCCGCCGCGGGGGCAGAGCGACGGGCAGGGCGACGGGCAGGGCCCCGACAGCGGCGACCTCCGGCGGGGGGGCCCCCACCCGGAAGGCCCACCAGAGCAGGCCGAAGGCGACCAGGGCGTCGGCCACCTGGGCGACGAACACGGCGAGCACCCCGAGCTCGGACCACAAGAAGAGGGCGGTGGCCAGCATGAGCACCAGCCGCCCCGCGACCTGTCCGCGGGCAGAGAGCCCCATCTGACGGAGCCCGTGAAAGGCCGCCTCAGGAACCATCGCCAAGGACTGGAGGCCCATCGCCACCGCCGCCAGCACGGTGGCCCCCACCACGAGCGGCCGGCCGTCGAGGGTGAGGGCGGAGAGCACCATCCCGCAAGCCGTGAGCGTCGAGAGCAGGGCCGTGGCGAGGAGGCCCGTCTGCACCCGCTCGTGGAGCCGCGCCGGATCGCGGGCGATCTGTCGCACGAGGAGGCGGCTCATGCCGAGGTGGGCCCCGAAGCCGAGCAGCCCCACGAGGTTCATGACGGTGCCGTAGATCCCGAAGCCCTCCACGCCGAGCGAGCGCATCAGCATCACGTTGACCGCGAAGCCCGACAGCATTCGCACCGACTGGCCGAGGCCGAGCGCGACGAGGTTCCCGCCGCGCCCCGACGTGGCGACGACGGGCGAGGCGACGACGGGCGAGGCGACGACGGGCGAGGCGGCGGCCGGCGAAGCGGCCGAACTGGCGGGGCCCTCGCCTGCGCTCATGGCGAGGCGGCCCCGGGCGCCCGCTCGGCCTGGGTCACGAAGGCCAGGGCGAGCCCGAGCAGGAGATAGGCCATCGAGAAGGTGAGCAGGCCGAGGGTGGCCGCCATCAGCGCGAAGGCGGCGAGGCCGACGATCGCGCCGCCCACGCGGCTGCGGTCCTCGAGGGTGGGCGCCCGTCGATAGGCCGTGATCAGGGTGACGGCCACCGTCACCATGCAGACCGCGAAGGGCACGAGGCCCACGACGCCCTGCTCGCTCGCGACCTCGAGGTAGGTGTTGTGGGCGGGTCGGAGCTTGCCGTTCTCGCCGATGAAGCCGGTCGCCCGCGAGAAGTTCCCAGGGCCCGCCCCGAGCAGCCAGTGCTCGAGGAAGAGCTCCCGCCCCTGGCGCAAGAGCTCGGTGCGCTCGGAGATGCTGCCGTCCTGGCCGAGGTGGTCACCGCCGAGCACGCGCAGGAGCCGTTCGAAGCGCGCGAAGGCGGTGCTGAGGTCGACGACCAGCGGCGCCGCGACCACCCCTGCCGCCGCACAGAGGCCGAGCTCACCCCGGCGCTCCCGGAGCAAAAACAGGAGCCCCGGAAGGACGAGGGCGAAGACCAGCAGCGCCGACCGAGACTCGCTCTGCAGCACCGCGAGGGGGGTCATCAAGAACAGGCCCATCCGCAGGGGGCGGATGAGCGGGTGGGGGTCACGGGCGAGGCCGCCGAGCAAGAAGGGCACCACGAGCAGCACCATCGCGGCCCACTCGTTCGGGTCCCCCATCGTCCCCGAGGCCCGGGCCGCCTCCCCGCTGCCTCCCCCGCCGCCCAGGAGCGCGAAGGCCAGAACGACCGAGAAGACCAGCCCGAAGATCCGCAGCAGGGGCTGCAGCGAGCGCTCCGTCAAGACCGCGTAGACCAGCCCGACGAGCACCGTCATCATCCCGAGCCCGAAGAGGGTGAACTTGCCCACCTTCATCGTGCCGCTCCAGGCGATGGAGAGGCCGGTGGACAGCACCACCACGGCCATCGTGGTCAGCACGCGGTGCCCGCGCACCGGGCTGGTCCGATAGAGCGCCGCGTGCAGCACCCAGAGGCCGAGGCTCCCGAGCACGGTGAGCTTGGAGGCCGTCACCGGAAAGTCGGCCAACTTGACGCCGGTGAGGCCGATGCGGTCGAAGAGGATGCCGGTGAACATCAGGGCGACGAGCAGCGGGGGCCACCGCAGCGCGGCCAGGGCGAGGAGCCCGCCGCCGAGCGCCACGGCCCCGAGGCCGGGCCGCAAGGCGAGGCCGAGGCCCACCAGGAGGCCGAAGCCCACCGTCAGGAGGACGGCCCGGACGGAGGAGCCCGACCCGGGATCGACCCACCCCCGGAGCGCGGTCATGGGGTGCGGTCACCGCGCAGCGGGGCGGCCGAGGACGACGGAGCGGCCGCCGCGCTCGCGTGGCGGAGCGAGGCTCGGTACCGGAGCTCCTCCGCCCGCGGCGGCACGTCATTCAGCACCACCCCCGCCAGCCAGGCCCCCGCTCGCCGGAGCTGATCGACGGTCTCCTCGACCTCCTTGCGGGTCACCCGGCCGCGCCGGGCGACGAGGAGCACGGCGTCGGTCGAGCGGCTGAGCTGGCGCGCGTCCGAGACCAGGGAGGCGGGCGGGCTGTCGATGATCACGAGCCGGTAGGCCTCACCGGCGCGAGAGAGCAGCAGGTCGACCTCGACCGAGGCGAGCAGCTCCCCCGGGAACTCCGCCGGTCCGCCGCTCGTGAGCAGGTGCAGGTCGGGCATCGGGGTGCTGCGCACGTAGCGGAGCGGATCTCCGCGGACCCCCTTCGTGGCCTCGACGAGGCCCGGCCCCTGGGGCTGTCCGAAGACCGCGTGCAGGCGCGGCTGTCGCAGATCGGCGTCGATGAGCAGCGTGCTCATCCCGAGGCGGGCGAAGCCGATCGCGAGTCCGACCGCGACGTCGGTGCGACCTTCATCTTCGAGGGCGCTCGTCACGAGCACACGGAGGCCAGCCCCGGGCACCAGCGCCGGGTGCAGTGCGGCCCGCACCTGCTGGAGCGCCTCGGCCATGAGCGAGCCCGGGTTCTCGTGAGACTCGAGGGCGCGGCGGTCGGGCGGGACCGTGGCCGCGACGCTCGGGAGCTCTCCCAAGAAGGGGGCCTCCGCGAGGTCTCGAAGGGCGGCCGCGCCCCGCACCCGATCGTCGAGCCGTAGGCGGAGCAAGGCGAGGCCGAAGCCGCCTGCGGCGCCCACCAGCAGCGCCATGGCGAGGTTGAGCGGGATGTTCGGCTTGGCCGGGGAGGAGGGAGCGCGCGCCTCGTCGACGAGGTGCACGTCGTTCAGCTCGGTGCGGGCCTGCAGGCCGACCTCTGCCTCCCGCTCGCCGAGGGAGCCGTACAAACGACGAACACGGTCTTCTTCAAGCTTTAATGCTGAATACTGTTCACTCAGCCGCTGCCGTTCAAGGAGCTCGCCCTTCACCCGGTCGAGCTCCTCCTGGAGCTTCTCCCCCTGCCGCTTGAGGTTGCCGAGCGCGGCCCGCTCGCCCTCGATGTTGCGGTCCACCTCCTGGCGGATGCGGGTGTCGAGCTGGGCGAGGGCGTCGACGGCGCGCCGGTGTTCGGGGTGCAGCTCCCCGTACCGAGAGAGGACCTCCGCGGTCGCCGCGGCCTTCATCGCCCGCTCTTTGGCCATGGTCTCGAGCGCGGGGTCCTCGATCATGCCCACCAGCACGTCAAAGTGACCGTCCCGCTGCAAGCGTTGGTGGCTGCGGAGCGAGCTCTCGAGCAGCACGGCCTGCGTGTTCGCCTCGGCGATGGCCGTCTGCAGCGAGCTGAGGCGGCTGGTGATGGAGTCGGTGGACTCATCGATGTCGGCGAGGTTGTGCTCCGCCTTGAAGCTCATCACCGCCTGGGTGGCGCTGTCGAGCGACTGTCTGTAGGTCTCGGTCTGTCCACCCAGCCAGTCGCGGGACTGCGCGGCCACCTCTCGACGGGCCTCGAGGTTGCGCTCGACGTAGACCTGCGCCACGAGGTTGGCGAGGAGGGCGGCGCGCTCGGGGTCACGGTTGAGCACGTGGATCTCAACCAGCTGCGTGTCTTCACGGGGGCCGGCCGAGAGGGCGCGGAGCAGGGCGTCTGCTCCCTCGGGGGTGGCCGGCAGGTCGTCCTGACCCTGGGCGGCGTAGCGCTGGAGCACCTCCTCCGCGACGCCCCGGCTCTGGATGATCTGGATCTGGGTCCGTGCGCGGTCCCGGCTCTCCATGTAGCCGCCGTCTTCGGTGCGCACGGCCTGCGCGAGGTCGACCTCCCGCCCCGCCCGGGGGAGGAGCTGGATCACGGCCTGGGCGTCGTAGAGGCGCGGGGTGAGGAGGCTGACGACCAGGGCGGCGACAAAGACGGAGCCCGCGAAGGCGACGAGGGTGGGCCACTGCTCGAGGATCGCCCGCCGGAAGAGGCTGAGGTCCAGCGGGCGGCTTTGGGCGCCGTTCGGCCCTCGCGCCCCCGGGGCGCCGGCCTCGGCGGGGGCCGCCCCAGTTCGTCCAAGCTCCCGATTCGACCGGTCGACCATCGCGCCCCTCTCCTCCGCCGCCCGGATCTCCGGGTGGCGCGCGCCGCTTGCCCTCCGGCTCCGCCCACGTTCCAGAGGTCCTGCACAATAGCTCAGCCGCCCCAAGCCTGCCGCAACCGTGTCGCGCGGGTGTTATGCGCGCGCGTGACCGTCCAGAACGACCGTGGGATCTTCTGCCTTAGCCTCGACTTCGAGCTGGTCTGGGGCTCGCGTGACCTCACGACCGATCTTCACGGCCTCGTCCAGCTGGCCGAGCGCACCCGTCGAGAGGTCTTTCCCGGCCTGCTCGACCGTCTCGCCGCGCACGGCATCATCGCCACCTGGGCCACCGTCGGGCACCTCTTCCTCGGCGCCGCCGCCCGCGGGACTGGCCAGCTCCACCCGGACCTCCAGCCCCCTCGCCACGCCTGGCTGCGGGGGGACTGGTGGGAGGGCGTGCCGGCCGGCACCGAGGCCGAGCACCCCGCATTTTACGGCGAGAGCCTCGTCCGCCGCCTCGTCGCCGCCGGTCAGGAGGTGGGCAGCCACAGCTTCTCCCACCCCATCTTCGGAGATCCGGGCTGCTCCCGCGCCACCGCCGACTCCGAGCTCCAGCGCTGCGTGGAGGAGGCCCGCCGGCTCGGCCTCACGCTGCGCTCCTTCGTCTTCCCGCGCAACGAGCTCGGCCACATCGACCTCCTCCGGCGCCACGGCTTCACGTGTTACCGCGGCCCGGAGCCCGTCTGGTACCGGCGGCCCTGGGTGCCCGGGCCGGCCGGCCGCCTGCTGCACCTCGCCTACGTCGCCGCCGCCCGCCGCCCGCCGACGGTGGTGCCCCGCCGGGACGCCCACGGCCTGTGGGACATCCCGGCCTCCGCCACCTTCTTGCCGATCGACGGCGTGCGGCGCTACATCCCCATCGCCCAGCGCGTCCGGCGCAGCGTGGCCGGCCTCGAGGCCGCGGCGGCCGATCGGCGCATCTGCCACCTCTACCTGCACCCGATCAACCTCGCGACCGACCCTCCGGCCCTGCTCGAGGCCTTCGACCAGATCTTCGCCGCCGCCGCCCGCCTCCGCGACGCTGGCCGCCTCGACATCCTGCCGATGAGCGAGATCGCGGCGCAGGCCGAGGCGCGCTGGGCCGCCAGAGCTGGGGCCTCCGCCGTCGAGGCTTCAAGAGCCGGGGCGTAGCAGGACGGTCTGCACGGTCTTGACCACCACGAGCAGATAGAGCGCCGGGCTCATCTCTTGGATTGCGAACAGATCATAACATAGCTTCTCAGCCGCATCTTCCTCGCTGGCACCGTATCTGTACTTCACCTGCGCCCAGCCGGTGACCCCAGGGCGGGCGGCGAAGCGCAGGCCATAGAAGGGGATCTGCTCCTTCAAGCGAGAGACGAAGTGCTCCCGCTCTGGCCGCGGACCGACGAGCGACATGTCCCCGCGCAGGATGTTGAAGAACTGCGGCAGCTCGTCGATGCGGGAGCGCCGAAGGAAGCGCCCCACCTTCGTGACCCGCGGGTCACCCGCGCCCTGCGACCAGACTGGGCCGGTGGCCTGCTCGGCGTCGGTTCGCATCGTGCGCAGCTTGATGATCGTGAAGGGCACCTCGTTGAGGCCCACCCGCTCCTGGAGGAAGAAGGCGGGCCCGCGGGAGTCGAGCTTGACCGCGAGGGCTCCGAGCGCGATCACGGGGCCCGTCAACAGCAGGCCAATGAGGGCGAGCACCACGTCGATCACCCGCTGCACCGCCCCGCCAAGCCCGTGCACCCCCGAGAAGTCGGGGCCGAAGATGAGCGCGGTGTCCGACAGGTAGTGGATCGGCACCTTGCCGGTCAGTCTCTTGTAGACCGTCCGCATGTCCTCGATCCGCACGCCCGCCGCCTTACAGGAGAGGAGCTGGGCCGTGAGGTGCGGCTGCATCCCGGAGAGCACGGCCACGACGATGCTGCGCACCCGGTAGCGGCGCACGACCTCCTCGAGCTCCTTCGAGCCGCCGAGGCGGGGGCCGGTGGCGCCAGTGTCCACCTCGCGGTCGTCGAGGAAGCCCACCAGCTCGTGAATGTCACCCTGCGCCGGGTGCTCGCGGATCATCTGCGCGATGAGCTGCCCCGTCTTCCCCGCTCCGATGACGAGGGTCGGGCGGCGAAAGTCCATGCGCGGCCGCACCGCGGACGCCACCAGCCGCCAGACGGTGAGCAGCACCGCGAACACGAGGTTGCTGATGAAGGTGATCCCGCGGCCCCACCACCAGTTCGGCAGCAAGTAGAACAGGATCGCCTGGCCCAGGAAGGCGGCGACGATGGCGACCCAGATCCGAAAGATGTTGATACGAAGCCGAAAGTCGCGATCGAGGTCATAACCCTCGGCGAGGTAGAGCACGAGCAAGTGGGTGACGATGAAGACCGCGGAGGCGCCGGTCGTGTCATGCAGCACGGTCAGGAGATCAGCGCCCGGCGCGCCGGGCCCAAAGCGCAGCCACTGTCCCCAGGCGATCGAGATGAAGCAGAGGAGCACATCTCCGATAAGGTAGAGGAGGGCGCGGCGTTCAACCGGGATCGAGAAGATGGTCATCGCGACCCCGCCCGCGGGAGTGGGAGACCGTCTTCAGCGGCGATCTCACCGTATATGTTCAAGGTCGCCTCGATCATCCGCGCCGCCGTGAAGCGGCGCTCCCAGGCCTGCCGGCCGGCCTGCCCCTGGCGGGCCCGAAGCCCCGGATCGGAGAGCAGGCGGAGGAAGGCCGCCCGAAGGCCTGCGACGTCGCCGCGGGCCACGAGGGCGCCGGTCACCCCCTCCGCGACCGCCTCTCGCACCCCCCCGACGTCCGAGGCCACCACGGGCAGCCCCGCGCGCATCGCCTCGAGGATCACGAGCGGGAAGCCCTCCTGCCGGGACACCAGGGTGAAGACCTGCATGCCGGCGAGGAGCTCGGGGACGTCCCGCCGGTCTCCCAGCATGCGGACACGCGCTCCGAGGCCGAGGGCCTGCACCTCCGCGACCACCGCGGGCCGCTCGGGGCCATCGCCGATGAGGTCGAGCCGGTAGGGCACGCGCAGCGGCGCGAGGGCGCGGAGGAGGGTGAGGGGGTCCTTCGGCGCAGCGAGCCGGGCGACCATGCCGATCACCGGGGCGCCATCGGCGGAGGGCCTCGCTCGCGGGATCACCTCGGGCACGCCGTTGTGCACCACCCGCACCTGCTCGGCCCGGGCGACGCCGAAGCGCAGCGCGATCTCGCGGTCCGCCTCCGAGACCACGATGAAGCGGCGGGTCCAGCAGGCGGCCAGGGCCTCGATCGGGATCGCCGGCCCCCGCTGGCGCCAGGGGAGGCCGTCGGAGAAGGACCAAGCGTGGGCCGTGTGGACGGCGGGGACACCCTCCAGCCGCGCGGCGAGGCGCCCGAGCAGCCCCGCCTTGCTGCTGTGGGTGTGCACGAGGTGCGGGCGCCGCGCGCGGATCAGGGCGCGGAGGGCGGCCAGCGCAGCGCGATCGGCCCGCGGCGCGACCGCGCGCCGGAGGTCGGGCAGCACCTCGACCGTCACGCCAATGCTGCGCAGGGCCTCGACCAGGAAGGGGTTGTCGTCGGGCCCCTCCTGGCCCACCCCAACGCTGAGCTCGACCCGCCCGAGCAGGCCGCGACAGAGCTCGAGCAGGTGGACCTGGGCGCCCCCCGGCTCGGCGCGGGTGATCAGCAAGAGGACGCGCAGGGGACCGCGGTCGGCGGATCGACCCGGCTGAGCGGGACCTTCATCGGTTCGATTCCGCTTCGAGCGCACGCGCGGTTCCTTCGGGTCGCCAGGATGCCGCCACGGCTTATCCGCTCATCTGTCCGCGCTCCTGGGCGGCGCGCCCCCGCGGCCCGCCTCGCACAATTGGTTTACGCCGGCCCTCGTCTGCGCAGTCCCGACCAGGGGGCGCGCCACCGCAGACGATGCGCCCACCGGAGGTGCCTCCGAAAAGCCCCCGCGATAGGCCCGAGCCCCGCCCGGATGGAGCCCCCATGAGCTTGCCTCGCAGCTTGGCCGATCTGAAGAAGTCCGGCCCCGGCTTCCTCCAGCGACAGGGAAAGCACCTTCGCCAGCTCCGGTACGGCTGGGGGCACCCGCGCCGGCTTAGCTTTGTCTTCGGCTGCCAGCGCTCTGGCACAAAGATGGTGATGCGGGTGCTCGACCGCTGCCCGGTCACCCACATCTACCACGAGAATCACGACTCCGCGTTTCGCGATTTTCAGCTTAGATCCGACAACACCTTGCGGATGCTCCTGCGCCTCAGCCCCGCCCCTGCCCAGATCTTCAAGCCGATCTGCGACAGCCAGGACGCAGACCGCCTGCTCGAGCGCTTCCCCGAGGCACGCGGGCTGTGGATCTACCGGCACCCCGACGATGTCACCCGCTCCGCCACTGAGAAGTGGGGCGAGCACCAGCGCGACGTGGTGACCGCCGTCGTCCGGTCTGACACCTCCCCAAGCTGGGGCTGGCGCACGGCGCGGGTCCCCGCGGCGGTGGCCGAGGCGCTGCGCGCGGTCTGGCGCCCCGACCTCAGCCCCGAGGAGGGGGGGCTGCTCTTCTGGTACCTGCGCAACGCCTTCTACTTCGCCCTCGGCCTCGACCGACATCCCCGGATGCGGCTCGCCTGCTACGAAGACCTCGTCCAGGAGCCGGCCCGCGCCTTCCCGCCGGTCTTCGCTCACCTGGGCGCGCCCTTCACCCCCGCCTACATCGACCGCGTGCGGGCCGACTCCGTGCGGCGCGGCGCCCCCCCACCCGCCAGCCCGGAGATCCGGGCGCTGGTCGAGGGCCTGCACCAGCGCCTGGGCGAGGCCGTCCGCGCCCAGGCCCTCCCGCCGCCCCCCTCCCCGGTGCTGATGCTCATCAACACCCTCGGGGTGGGCGGGGCCGAGCGTTACGTCGTGACGGTCGCCAATTGGCTGGTCGAGCAGGGTACGACGGTGGTAGTGGCCTCGTCGGGGGGCGACCTCGTCTCGGCCCTCGACCCGCGGGTGAGCCACCGCACCTGCGCCCTCCGCAAGGTGCGGGCCGACCTCCCCCTCGCCGTGGCCGAGGTGCGGGCCCTCGTCGAAGAGCTGGCGCCCGCCGCCATCGTGGCCAACTCGCTCATCACCACCTGGATCGGCCGCCTCGCCTCCGCCGAACGACGGGTGGCCGTAGTGAACATCGCCCATGGCTGGCCGGCCGAGCGGTACGCCCGCGTTGGGCCGCTGCTGCGGGTGGCCGATCAGGTCGTCGCGGTCTCCCCGGATGTCCGCGACAAGCTCGTGGCCGCAGGCCTCCCCGCGGAGCGCTGCACCGTCATCCAGAACGGGGTCGACCTCCGCCCGCTCGGGCGCCGCACCGGCCCCCTCCGCGCCGCGGCGCGGGCGGCGCTGGGCGGTAGCGGGCAGGCGGGGGAGGTCCTCGCGGTGGCCGTCGGCCGGCTCGAGGCCCAAAAGGCCCACCAGCACATCATCTCCATCGCCTCCACCTTGCGCGATCAGGCCCCAGAGCTGCGCTTCGCGATCGTCGGCACCGGCACCCGACAGGCGGAGCTCGAGGGCCTGATCGAGGCGGCTGGCCTGCAAGACCGTGTGCGGCTGACCGGCCTGCGCGCCGACGTCGCCGATCTGCTGGGCGCCGCGGACCTCTTCATCAACTGCTCGGACTGGGAGGGCATGCCGCTCACCACCATCGAGGCGATGGCCTCCGGGCTGCCGGTGGTGGCCACCCGCACCGAAGGGGCGGCCGAGCTCATCGACGAGGAGGTCGGCCTGCTCGCCGCCCCCGGCGACACCGCCGCCCTCGCCGCCGCCACCCTCCGCCTCGCGGAGGACGCCCCCGCCCGGGCTCGCCTCGGGGCAGCCGCCCAGGACCGCGCCCGGGCTCGTTTCAGCCACGAGCGCATGGCGCGCGAGCTGGCCGAGATGCTCTCCGCCGCGGTGATCGGGGCCCCTCGCATCCCATGATCCTGGCCGCGTCGCCGCCGGGGCGCGGCCTCGCCGCACCCCTCCCGTCGCGGCTCCGTTGGCAGCGCCTGGGCGCGGCCCGGTGCCTGCTGGGCGTGGAGGCCCCCCCCCTCGACGGTGGGCTCGAGCCCATCGACTGGGCCCCGCCCTGGCCCGACCAGCTCCCCCACCAGGCCGATCTGCTCTGGATCGAGGGCCCCCACGGCGAGCGGGTCGTGCTGCCCCACGTCGTCGAGATGGGCCCCTTCAGGCCCGGCGAGGGGGGCGAGGTGGCGGTGCAGGTCGCCGCCGAGCCGCTCTTCCGCCCGCGCCTCCCCGTCGAGGCGGCCGGCGAGGCCTGGGACGGCCAGGCCGACGCCCTCGGCATGCGGCGCCCCTACGATCCCCGCTACGGCACAGCCCGCCTGCGCCGTGTCGCCCGCGCGCCCGCGGCCCTCTGCCTGGAGCCCGTGCGGTACACCGACTACGTCCGCACCAACCTCGGCCTCGACTGCCCGCTCCCCGATGGTCGCACCCTGCGCGGAGAGGAGACCCGGGGGGGCCGGCTGCGCCCGCTCGAGGACTCTGACCTCGCCAACACCGTCGGCACCGGCATCCTCCTCTTCAGCGCCGACGGGGCCCTGGTCGTACAGCGGCGCAGCGAGGGCCGCGTGCTCTTCCGCGCCGGTGAGCTCTGCCCGGGCGGCTCGGGCACCCTCGACTGGGACGACGTCCTGCGCTGCCGCGGCGGCCGCCTCGCCGAGCTCGACGTCTACCGGGAGGCCTACGAGGAGGTGGGGGTGCAGCCCGTGGCCGAGCAGCTCCTCGGCGTCACCCGCGAGCTCATCCGCCTCGATCCCGGGATCTGGATGGCCGCCGACACGGCGGAGACCGCCCGGCACATCCTCAGCGACGCCGCCCACCGCCGGAGGGACGACGAGGGCGCGCTGCTCTGCCTACCGCTCGGCCCCTTCGGGCGGGCGCGGCCGGACCCCGCCCCCACCCGCGCGGAGTTCTGGGCGATGATCACCGCCCTCACGCACCTCGGCCCGCCCTCGGTTCCGCTGCTCACCAACCTCGCGCTGTGGTGGATCTCCGCCGATCCCCGTCGCGGCGGCGTCGCCTCCCTGCCCGAGCTCCGCGGCGGCGGCTGAGCCCTGCCCCTCGAGCCACCGCTCGGCCCGCGCGAGGCGCTCGGGGGTGCCGGCGTCGAGCCAGGTGCCGGGGTGACGCCACACGCCCACCCCCTCCGGCACGAGCGCCTCGATCAGGGCCGGCATGCCACAGGGCTGGCCGTGGAGGACGCGGCGGAGGGCCGCGCGCGAGAAGACATAGAGCCCGACCGTCACGTCCACGCGGAGCACGGGGCGCTCCCGGTAGCGGACGATCCGCCCGGCCTCGACCTCTACCACCCCCTCCGGGATCTCGTGGGGCTGCGCATAGACGACGGCCGTGGCCGCGCCCCGGTGGGAGGCGACGAGGCCCTCCCAATCGACGTCCCCCACGTGATCGACGTTGACCACGAGCCAGGTCTCGGGCTCCGCGGGGAGCAGAACGAGCCCGCCCGCGGTGTCGAGCGGCACGGCCTCGACGAGCAGCTCCGCCTCAACGCCGAGCGCGGCCCGCAGGGCGTCAATTCGGTGCTGGCCGATCACCACGAGGCGCTCGGGGGCGAGCGCGCGGGCCCGGCCGAGCTGGTAGGAGAGCAGCGTCCCCCTGGCGAGGGGGGCCAGGGCCTTCAGCCCGCCGTCGAGCGCGCCGCTCAAGCGGGTGCCCCGACCGCCGGCCTGGATACAGACGCCGAGGCCCCCGGGGACGCCGCTCATCGGGCCGCCCGCCAGACCGCGCCGAGGCTGCGGGCGCCGTTCCGGAGCCCGCCCCAGCCGGCGTGCATCGACTCCCCCTCGAGCCGGTGCGCCATGATCACCGGCCGCTCGAGCACCCGGAGGCCCGCCCGCAGCGCGATGACCCGCGCGTTGGCGTCGGCGAGGTCGCGGGGGAGCCGCTCGGCGAAGAGCGCCACCGCGCGCGGAGAGCAGGCCCAATAGCCGCTCATCACGTCGTGGAGCCAGCGCCCGGTGCCGAGCGCCACCGAGGCCGACAGCAGCGCCGAGCCCGCCCGCCGGAGCCGGGCCCCGCCGACGCCCGTGCCCTGGCGGCTGCCGAAGACCACGTCCGCGTCGGCGAGCGCGGCGAGCAGGCCCGGCGCGGCCTCCGGGGGGTGCTGACCATCGGCGTCGAGCTGCAAGGCGGCCTGGATCGGCCAGCCGGCCAGCGCCCGATAGCCCTCGGCCAGGGCGTCGGCGTAGCCCCGCCCCGGTTGGCGCAGCACCTCGGCCCCGAAGGCCAGGGCCACCGCCACGGTGTCGTCTTCACTGTGGCCGTCGATGACGAGCACCCGCGCGCCCGGCAGGGCGGCCCGCACGCCGCCAAGCACACGGGAGAGGCTGCGGGCCTCGTTCCGCGCCGGCACCAGCACCCCGACCTCCATCGCCGCTCCCCCGCTCGACGGCCGCCGCGGCCTCGCCCTCCCGGCCCGCTATCTCGCGCCGGGATACGGGGCGCGGCTCGCCGTCATTGTTTCGGAGTCACTGTACATGTCTGACACCCTCCCCGTCCGAACCGCCGCGAACAGCGCCTGGTTCGACCTCCTCCCCTCGCTCGTCGCGACGCTCACCGAGCAGGGCATGGAGCGGCCGACGGAGATCCAGGCCGCCGCGATCCCCGAGCTCCGATCGGGCCGCTCCGTGGTAGGCATCGCCGAGACCGGCAGCGGCAAGACCCTCGCTTACAGCCTCCCGATGCTCCATCTGTGCAAGTCACTGGAGAGCGGCGGCTTCGCCGTGGAGGCCAGCGGCCAGCCGCGCGGGCTCATCCTCGTCCCCACCCGCGAGCTCGGGGAGCAGGTCTCCAAGGTGCTGAAGACGCTGACCCACGGCACCCGCGTGCGCGTGCGCAGCGCCCTCGGCGGCACCACGGCCGAGATCGCGCGCCGCAACGTGAGCGGGCCCTTCGAGGTGCTGGTCGGCACGCCGGGGCGCATCAAGAAGCAGCTCGAGGCCGAGCTCATCCGCCTCAGCGACGTGCGGATGCTGGTGCTGGACGAGGTCGACCAGATGCTCGACCTCGGCTTCCTCCCCGACGTCTCCCAGATCATCGCCGAGACGCCCCCGAGCCGCCAGCTCGCCCTCTTCTCGGCCACCGTCGCCCCCAAGGTCGAGGAGCTCATCGCCCGGCTCTTCGGCCCCGCACCTCGAATCCTCCGCACCAAGGGGAGCAACCGGGTGGTGGCCTCGCTCAAGACGGTGAACCGCACCGTCGTGGACGGTGACCGCTTCAAGGAGCTCGCCCAGCTCCTGCGCGAGCGCACCGAGGGGGGGACCATCCTCTTCGCCAACACCCGCGACCAGTGCGATGTCCTCGCCGAGTGGATGAAGTCGAATGGGCACGCCGTCGCGCTCTACCGCGGTGAGATGGACAAGGTGGAGCGGCGAGCCAACCTCGAGTCCTTCCGCAAGGGCGAGGTGCACCTGCTCATCACCACCGACCTCGGCTCCCGCGGCCTCGACCTCCCGCTCGTGGGGCGGGTGATCAACGTGCACCTCTGCACCGAGATGAAGAACTACCTCCACCGGGTCGGGCGTACGGCGCGGGCGGGGCGCCCTGGCCTCGTCGTCAACCTCGTCACCGAGCGCGATCTGCCCCTGATCGATCGCCTCCAGGGCCGCCCGCCTCGCCGCCCCGACGCCGAAGGACAAGACCCCCGGCCAGCCGCCCCCCCACGCTCCCGCACCAACGTCCAGAAGTACCAGAAGGCAGGCAGCGCCCCCGATCCCAAGCGCGCCCGCCCCGCCGACCCTACGCCCCTCAAGCCGGGAGGGCGTGGCGGGTCAGGGCGACGGTGAACGACTCACCCCCGAGGTCGAGGTAGAGCTGCCCCTCGCTCACCGACAGCGCGAGGGCGCAACGGCGCTCGATCTTCGCTGAGACAGCGGTGATGAAGGCACGGTCGAGCTCGATGATGCTCACCTGCTCGGGCGCGTGCACCCGCTGGCCGGCCAGGGCGCGGAACCAGGGCCGAACGTCCTTGTGGCAGTAGACCACCACCCGCCCGGTGGCCTTGCTGGCGCGGTGGAGGCGAGCGGGCTCGGGCGTGCCCACCTCGATCCAGGCCTTCAGGCGCCCGGTGAGGTCATGCACCCAGAGGGCCGGCTCCTCGTCGGCGTTCAAGCCCTGGGAGAAGGCGATGCCCTCCTCGTACTCGAGGGCGTAGGCCAGCACCCGGGTGAGCATGTACTCGACCGTCTCGGAGGGGTGCCGCGCCACCTTGAGGGTGAGCGTCTCGTAGACGCCGCGATCAACGTGGGAGAGGTCGATCTCGAAGACATGCACGGTGGAGGGCAGCGCCATCGCCGCGCCCTATCGCGCGCCGGGGCTCAGCGGGGCCGACCGTCGCCTGCCGCCGCCGCGCCCCGACCGGCTCGCCGACGCCTCAGCGCCCAGGCTCCAAGGGCCCCGACGACCGCGCCCCACCCCCCAGCCGACCCACCCAGGGGCCCGCCGAGCGGCGCGCTCGCGCAGCCCTTGCCGTCGGGCGACGCCCCGTCGGCCCCGCAGTCGAGGAGGGCGGCGGCGTCTTCATCGTCGCAGTCCACGACCACCGAGAGGCCGTCGCCGTCCTGGTCGTCGTCGTTGAGATCGCAGTCCTGATCGACCCCGTCGTACCACTGCTCGACGGCGCCCGGGTAGACGCCTGGGTCGTGGTCGTCGCAGTCGGCGGAGATGTCGTAACCGTCACCGTCCACATCGTACTCGTCGGTGGCGTCACAGTCGTGGGCCACCCCGTCATACGCCGTGTCCGGCGCGCCGGCGTAGGTCTGGGGATCGGCGTCGTCACAGTCGGTGCCCCCCGAGGCCGCCGCGTCCTGGCCGTCGCCGTCCGCATCGTGGTCGGAGGCGCCGTCGCAGTCGGCGTCGATGTCATCGTAGGGGGCGTCGAGGGCGCCGGGGTGCACGGCGGGGTCGAGGTCGTCACAGTCCACGGCGAGCGGGAAGCCGTCTCCGTCCTGGTCGTCATCGCGCCCGTCACAGTCCTGATCGACCCCGTCGTACCAGCTCTCCGGGGCGTCGGGGCGCACGCCCGCGTCCTGGTCGTCACAGTCGTCGGGGGTGGCGGCGTAGCCCTCCGGGGCCGCGCAGGCGACGACCCAGGCGGCGGGGCTGCCCGCGCCGTCGCCGTCTTCGTCGATGAACCAGACCGCGGCGTCCGCGGCGTCGGCCTCGTCCACCACGCCGTCGCAGTCGTCGTCGGCGCCGTTACAGCGCTCGGTGCCTTCGGGGGAGACGAGGGCGTCCTGGTCATCACACTCGACGCAGGCGGCGTAGCCGTCGCTGTCGGCGTCGGCGTAGCCCACCGAGCCGTCACAGTTGTAGTCGGCGGGGTCGGCGCAGGACTCGAGCGCGGCCGGGTTGTAGGAGACGTCGGCGTCGTCACAGTCCCCGCCGATCGCGGAGAGGCCGCTCGACACCGCGCACGCTTCGACGGGGCGCGTGTCGTCACCGTAGCCGTCGCCGTCACTGTCTTCGTAGAAGGTGGCCTTGCCGCTGGCGTCGGGGTCGAGGTCGCCCTCGAGGCCGTCGCAGTCCTCATCGAGGCCGAGGCTGTCACACTGCTCGGCGCCCTCCGGGCTCACGCTGGCACGACTGTCGTCGCAGTCGGAGCCATCGGCGAGGTAGCCCACAGGCGCGTCACAATCGACGAGGGTGCTGCCGGGATCTCCGTACCCGTCGAGGTCGAGGTCGGCGTACCAGGCGATGGCGCCGACGGCGTCGGGGCCGTCGATGGCGCCGTCACAGTCATTGTCGAGGCCGTCGCAGCGCTCGACCTCTCCCGGGTTCAAGGTGTCGTCGTCGTCATCACAGTCCTCTCCGGAGCCGTCGAGGCAGGCCTCGTAGCCGTCGAGGTCGAGGTCGTCGCAGCCGTCGTCGACCGTGACGTTGAGGCTCGTGGCCAACGCCCAACCGTCTCCGGTGCTGGCGTTGTCGTGGTTCCCGGCGAGGCCGGCCCCGCGGAGCTGGTAGACCCCCTCCGCCGAAGGGGCGGTCCAGGTGAAGTCGAAGGTGGCAGAGCCCCCCGAGAAGTGTTTGTCATTCGAGTGGGTGACCTCTGTGGAGGCCACGCGCGTGCCCGTCGCGGCGCCGAGGGTGCCGCTGGTGGCCGACACGTTGAAGCCGCCCACCGAGTGGCTGGAGCTGCTGCTGCCCACCGTGAAGGTGAAGGCCACGAGCTCGCCGGGCGCGAGCGTGGTGGTCGTGGCCCCAAAGGTGGCGCTCACCGCGGCGTTCGCCGTCGTGCCATGGCAATTGGCGCACCCCGTGGTGGACTTGCCCGTCTGTCCCGCGCTGTAGGCGCGGGCCGGAGCCGCGTACAGCAGGGAGACAAACAGGAGAGAGAGCAGGGCGGAGGCGGCGACGAGGGAGAGCGGAGCGCGCATCTGGACAGGCTACCCCTCGACAGAGGCGACGCCAGGGTCCCCGGGGGCACAGCACAAAAAAGGTCGCACTTGTCTCCCCTTGCCTCCGACGGTAGGTCAGCGCCACTCCACTCGGATCTTCGCCTATGCCCGCCTCCGGCCTCATCGCCCTCCTCGACGACATCGCCACCATCGCCGACGACGTCGCCACCATGGCCGCGGTCAGCGCCCGCAAGGGCAGCGCCATGGCGAAGGACGTGGGAAACCTCACGGCGGCGGCCACCAAGAAGACGAGCGGCATCGTCACCGACGACATGGCCGTCACCGCCGAGCAGGCGATCGGCATCCGGCGCGAGCGGGAGATCCCGGTGGTGCTCTCGGTGGCCAAGGGCTCCTTCAAGAACAAGGGCCTGATCCTCGTGCCGGGCGCCCTCGCCCTCAACGCCGTGGCGCCCTGGGCCATCACCCCGCTCCTGATGGCCGGCGGCACCTTCCTCGCCTACGAGGGCGTCGAGAAGGTGCTCCACAAGCTGATGCCGCACAAGGCGGAGGAGGCCGACGGAGGCGGGGCCGAAGCCGAGCCCCTGACCCCCGAGGCCTTCGAGCAGAGCCGAATCGACGGGGCCATCCGCACAGACCTCATCCTCTCCGCCGAGATCATCGCGATCAGCCTCGGTCAGGTCGCCGCCGCTCCCTTCGTCACGCAGGCCGCCACCCTCTACGTCGTCTCGATCGTGATGACGGTGGGCGTCTACGGGCTCGTGGCCGTGCTGATCAAGCTCGACGACGCCGGGGAGCTGCTCGTACGGCGCGGTGGCTCAATGGTGGGCCTCGGCAACCTGATGCTCAAGGGCGCCCCCAAGCTGCTGCACGCGATCTCGATCATCGGCACCGTGGCGATGCTGCTCGTCGGCGGGCAGATCCTCCTCCACGGCATCCACCCCCTCGCCGTGGCGGTCGAGCACCTGCTCGCCTCCATCCCCTCCCCTCTGAGCGGGGTCGTCGGTATGGTCATCGAGCTCGCCGTGGGGGCGGTCGCGGGGCTCCTCGTCGTCGGGGCCCTGGCCACCGGCATCCCGAAGCGGCTCTGGGCCCTCATCCCGAAGCGTCGGCCGGCGTCTCGAGGCTGATGCGCCCGAGGACCCCTGCGCGGAGGTCCTGGATGAGCCGCTCGGCGGCGCGCTGGAGGTCGACGCCGCCCCCCTTCACGAGGAAGCCGCGGCGGCGGCCGATCGCCTCGAGCAGGGCCTCGTCTTCGAGCGGGGGCTCGGTGATCCCGTAGGCCGTGGCGAGGGCATCGGGGTAACGCTCCCGCAAGAAGCGCGCTGCAAAGCCCGCGATGTCGCGGTAGTCCACCACGCGGTCCGAGATGGCGCCCGTCACCGCGAGGCGGTAGCCGCAGGCCTCCGGGCTGAGCTTGTGCCAGAGGAAGCCCGGCGTATCGAGCAGCACGAGCGCGGGGCTCACCCTCACCCGCTGCTGCATCTGGGTGACCGCCGGCTTGTTGCCGGTCTTGGCGATGATGCGCCCGGCGAGCGTGTTGATGAGGGTGGACTTGCCCACGTTCGGGATGCCCACGATCATCGCCACCATCGGGCCGGTGGGATCGAGGGGGACCATACTGCGGGCGAGGCTCATCACCGGCCCGAGGATCCCGCTCTGGCCGAGCGAGTGGGTGATCGCCGCCGAGCGGGGGCTCGCGGCGGTCGCGGCCAGCCACAGGGCGGTGACCGCGGGGTCTGCGAGATCGGCCTTGTTCAAGATCTGGATGCGGGGCTTATCGCCTCGGAGCTCCGCCACCAGCGGGTTCTCGCTGCTGAAGGGGATGCGCGCGTCTACCACCTCGATGACGAGGGAGACCTCGGGCATCGCCTTTCGGATCTCCCGACGAGCGGTGGCCATGTGGCCGGGGAACCAGTGGATCGGCATGGCGGGCCTGGGAGGGAGGCGCCGACTAACGCGGCCGGGCTGGTCTGCCCGGCGACCGTGCTTACCCACCTCCGGGGAGGGTCGAGCTTCGAGCCGCTCCCCTGCCCGGCGGACCTTCGCAGCCTCCCGGCCCCCCAGTCCAAACGCGACACAGAAGGTGGCTCCCCATGGGCGACAAGAACCCCAAGTCCCAGGCGAAGACCAAGAAACAGGGCGAGGTCCAGCGCAGCGCCAACCAGGCCGCGCACGACAAGAAGCAGGCGGCGCCCACTCCCGCCGTGCCCGGAAACAAGGGCAAGGGCAAGTAGGCGGCGCCCGCTCCCGCCCCGAGCGCGGGGGCGTCAGCGACCGCCGCGCCGCTGGAGCCCGCCTTCCCGCGAGGGCAGGCTCAGCTCCGCGGCGCGGGCCCGCCCCCGGGCGTAGGCGCGGGCGTCGAGGCGGAGCCCGCGGCCCCGCGCCGGGCCAAGCCGCGCCTCGGCGAAGGCCTCCACGGCGGCCCGACGGGCGGCCAGCGCCTCATTGACCCGCACCAGCGCCGCGTCCTCGGGGCTCACCTCCGGGGAGTCGGGTGGGCTCCGGAGCCGCTCCACGACGGCGCCCGCCGCACCGACACGGAAGGCGTCGTGGTAGGCGCGGTCCCGCCCTGGTGCGTGGGTGGCCGAGAGCCACTCGATCCGAGGGGCCAGCCACTCGAAGAGGGCCACCACGACTGCACGATCGCCCTCCCGGCCGAGGATGCAGAGCTCGGTCTCTCCCCCTCGCACGGTCGACCAGGCGAGGCAGCCGTTGGCCTCGGCGAGGCCGGCGGCGAGCACCGAGCGCCAGACCCGCGGCCGCCGCGCCCGCTCGAGGGGGGACTCGGCCCCGTCGGTGATCGGCGCCTCGACCTGCTCCTGCAGCAAGGACTCCAGGCGGTGCCGGTCGATCAGGGCCTGGGCCTGGGCGGCGGCCTCCGCGGCCTCGAAGACGTTGCTCGACGTGGCGAGGGCGAGGAGCTTCCGCACCCGATCGAGCACGCGCGCGAGGTCGGCCATCAGCGCCGGAGGCTCGCGAGCGCGATGCCGGCCACCGAGAGGCAGGCGGCGGCGACCTCTCGCAGGCCCGGCTCCTCGCCGAGCAGGGGGATGGCGATGGCCGCGGCCACGAAAGGCTGGAGCGCGATGAACAGGCCGACCAAGGTCGCGGGCACGCTGCGCAGGGCGACGAGGTTGAGCAAGTAGGTGCCCACCGTGGGGCCGAGCACGATCCAGGCGAGGGCCCAGCCGGCGGCCGGCGGCACGGCGAAGCCGGCGAGGCCCCCGAGGGAGGGCGCCGCGCCCGTAAGCGCCGAGGCCAACAACACCCAGGGCACACCCCAGGCAAAGAGCCCCGCCGCCACCGAGAGCGGCGGCAGGGCCTTCAACAAGGGCCGGCTGCAGACGAGGTAGAGCGAGTAGAGGGCGGTGTTGGCGAGGACCAGCAGGTCACCCACCAGCGAGCCCGCTCCCAGCCCCGGGCTCAGGAGGAGGGCCACCCCCGACAGGGAGAGCGTCACCCCGCCGATGGTGCGCGGAGTGGGCCGCTCGCCGTCGATGAGCGCCGCCAGCAGCATCGTGAAGACCGGCGTGGTGGTGACGATGAGGGTGGCGTGGATGGAGCTCGTGCGGGAGAGGCCCGCCAGGAAGAGGAGCTGGTTGCCGGCGATGCCCACCACCGCGCAGAGGGCGAGGCGGAGCTGGTGCTCGCGCGGCACCCGCGGGAGCGAGAAGAGCGCCCGCAGCGCCCCGAAGACGAGGGCACCGCCCGCGATCCGCGCGAGCGCGATGCCCGAGGCGCCGAAGACCGGCATCGCGACCTTGCCCACCGGGCCGAGCGTCCCGAAGAGGAGCTGCACCACGAGCAGCGTGAAGAGGGCGCGGGGCGGCGGGCGCGGGGCGGGCATCGGGCGCGCCGATAGCCCAGGCCGGTGCCTGGGGCACGCCGCGCCACCGGCCTGTCACCCGGGTGAGCTCCCGCCGGGGTAGACTCCGCGCGCCTCGGATGGAGAGCCCATGATCCTGCTCCTGCCCTCGTTGCTCGCGGTCTACGCCTCGGACATCCTGATCAACGAGGTGATGTACGATCCCACGGGCACGGACGCCGGGGCCGAGTGGGTGGAGCTCTGCAACGCCGGGGCGGTCGACCAGGACGTCACCGGCTGGAAGATACAGACCGCCGGGACGAGCTGGAGCAGCGCCTACACCTTCACCGCAGGCACCGTGCCCGCGGGGGGCTACCTGCTCGTCGGCGGGGGGTCGGCCACCCACGCGATCACCTTCTCGCCCAACCTCCAGAACGGCGGCTCGGACACCGACGGCCTCCGCCTGATGGACAGCACCGGCGCGGTGGTCGACACCCTGCTCTTCGACACGCCGAACACGAACAGCCTCCTCGATGACCTCGGCATCACCGGCACGAGCTTCGCCGCCGACACCTCGGAGGGCGCGAGCCTCGCCCGCGCGGTGAACTGCAGCGACACGAACGACTCGGCCCTCGACTTCCTCGACGGCGCCGTGGGCACGCCGGGCGCAGCTAACCCCGAGGCCCCGGTCGACACGGGCACCCCCGTCGACACGGGCACGCCGGCCACCACCGAGGAGATCAAGATCAACGAGGTGCTCTACGACCCCACCGGCGCCGACGGCGGGATGGAGTGGATCGAGCTCTGCAACCCGGGCTCCACCGATCAGGATCTCACGGGCTTCACCCTCGAGAGCGCTGGCTCCTCCTGGAGCCCCAGCTACACCTTCACCAGCGGCACGGTGCCGGCGGGCGGCCTCCTCCTGGTGGGAGCGGGGTCGAGCTCCCTCGCCGTCACCTTCACGCCGAACCTGCCCAACGGCGGCAGCGACACCGACGGCCTGCGCATCGTCGCCCCCTCTGGCGACGTCCTCGACACCCTGCTCTACGACTCGCCGAACACCAATGGGCTCTTCGATGACCTCGGCGTCGCCGGCACGAGCTTCGCCTCCGACCTCGCCGAGGGCCACACCCTCGCCCGCAGCGCTGACTGCCTGGACACCGACGACGCCTCGGTCGACTTCATCGACGGCGACGCCGGCACCCCAGGCACGAGCAACCCCACCGGCTCGTCGGGGGGCGACACCGGCACGTCGGGCACCTGTGAGTCCGGCGAGCTCGTCGTCAATGAGTTCATCGCCGCCTCCGCCTCGGACCCCGAGGGCAGCTACGAGTGGGTGGAGCTCTACAACCCCGGCAGCAGCCCGGTGAACATCGAGGGCTGGTCGGTGGTCACGAAGACCACCCCCGACAGCACCACGCTTCACGCCTCGGACCCCTTTCCCAACCACGAGCTCCTCCCCGGGCAGTGGGTGGTGCTCGGCGGCGATATGGTCACCGACGCCGACTACGTGGTCGACATCGACCTCACGAACGGCACCTCGGGCGGCGACGGCCTCCAGCTCCTCGACTGCACCGGCGCGGTGGTCGACACCGTCATCTACGGCAACTCCAACACCGACCTCTGGCCCGAAGACGACGGCACCATCCCCGAGGACGCCGCCCCCAAGCCCTCCGACGACCGGTCGCTCGGCCGCACCGAGGACGGCGTCGACACCGACGACTCCTCCGCCGACTGGAGCGCCCTCTCTTCGCCCACCCCCGGCGCTACCAACACCGTGCCGCCGCGGGAATGTGACGGCCAGGAGTTCATCACCGTCAACGAATTCTTCGCTGACCCCGCCGAGGAGTCCGAGACCGGCTTCCACTGGGTCGAGCTCTACAACAGCGGCGGCGCCGACGTAGACCTCGCCGACTGGCAGCTCCAGTGGGACGGCACCGACCTCTCCGACGCCAGCACCTACGCCTTCGGGGCGGTCACCCTCTCCGCCGGCGACTACCTCGTCATCGGCGAGGAGTTCGTCGCCGAGGCCGACCTCATCGCCGAGAGCCTCGCGCTCACGAACGCGAGCAGCAACGCCGACGCGCTCCGCCTCGTCGACTGCAACGCCGATCCGGTCGACACCGTCCTCTATGGCACGAAGAACGTCGATGAGGACAACTTCGCCGACGACGACGACGCCATCTGCCCCGACGAGCAGCTCGCCCCGAAGGCGAGCTCCAACAGCGGCCAGTCGGTGGGCCGAAACAGCGACGGCGTCGACACGAACGACAGCGCGATCGACTTCCGCACCTTCCCAAACCCCACCCCGGGCCTCACCAACGACATCCCGGCCTGTGACGGCCACGACGCCATCAAGATCAACGAATTCATGCCCGATCCCAACAGCGAGGGCGGCGACACCGGCGCCGAGTGGATCGAGCTCATGAACACGAGCGGCGCCAGCGTCAGCCTCTCTGGCTGGACGGTCTGGTGGGGCACCTCCAACTTCGAGTCGGCCACGAACAGCTACACCTTCCCAGAGGGGGCCACGCTGTCGGCCGGGGCCTTCGTGGTCATCGGCGGCACCCTCGTGCCCGAGGCCGACTACGTCGTCGTCGAGCCCGACGGCGACACCGGCGGCGTGTCGGACGCCCTCGACATGGGCAACGCCGGCCCCTCCTCGGCCGACGGCCTCCTGCTCACCGACTGTAACGGCCTCGCCGCCGACACCGTCATCTACGGTGGCACGAACGACGGCGACTGGGAGGACGACTCCGGCGAGGTGACCACCTCTCTCGCCCCCGACCCCGAGGTGGGCGTCTCCATCGGCCGCTGCACGGACGGGCTCGACACCGACCAGTCCGGCGACGACTTCTCGAACTTCGACGCCCCGAGCCCCGGCGAAGACAACCCGACCTGTCGCCCCTGCGTGCCCGGCACCGGCGTCGTCAAGATCAACGAGGTCTATCCGAACCCCGAGGGCACCGACTCCGACCAGGAGTTCATCGAGCTCTTCAACACCGGCTCCGAGAGCGTGGCCCTCGACGGCTGGATCCTCGAGACCGCCTCCTCCTCCTGGGGGGACACCTACACCTTCCCGAGCAACGTCAACATCGGCCCGGGCGAGTTCGTGCTCGTGGGCGGCTCCTTCGTCGAGACCGAGTACCAGTGGTCGACCGCCTCGCCGATCGGCAACGCCTCCTCGGCCCCCGACGGCGCCCGCCTCCTCGACTGTCAGGCCGAGCCCGCCGTGCAAGACACGGTGCTGTGGGGCCAGACGGGCGATCCCGTCGAGGACACCGAGCTCCTGGACGACGCGGGCGGCTCGACCTTCGGCCCCCTCCCCGAGGAGGGCTTCACCTTCGGGCGGTACCCCGACGGCGAGGACTCGAACGACAACGCGGTCGACCTGGTCAGCATGGGCCCCACGCCGGGCTCGGCCAACGCCGAGGGCGGCAGCGGCGGTGGCGACGGCGGCGACGGCGGCGGCCCCGGGGGGAAGGGCTGCGGGAAGTCCGACGACGACGAGGCCGGCACCTCCAAGAGCTGCTCGGTGAGCTCCGGCCCGCTCTCGCTCGGCTGGCTCGCGCTCGGGCTCGCGGCGCTGCGGCGGCGACGGCGGCCCTGAGCGCCCCCTGAGCGGCTCGGGGAAAGGTCCCCGAGGGCGGGAAGGGTCCCCGAGGGCGCTGTGTTGGGGGAGGGTGGAGCCGAGGGGCGCTCCCCGCCGCGCGGTCGGCGGGTGGGTACCTCGGCTGGACCGTGTCCGCCCATCCCCGCGCCCGTCGCCAAGAGGTGATCGAAGCTCATGTCCTCTCTCAAGTCAGTCGCCGTCCTCTTCACCGGGGTGGCCCTCGGCGGGGGCCTCCTCGCGGTCTCCGACGTGTGGAGCAGCCGCGCGCACGCCGGTGAGGCCGCGCCCCTGTCCCCGACGACCTATGACCCGAACCACAGCCTCGCCCCCCTGGTCGACCGGCTGGGCCCGGCGGTGGTGAACCTTGAGATCAAGCAGAAGGTCAAGGTAGATCGCCGACAGATGTCCCCCTTCGGCTTCGGCTTCCCCGGCGCGCCGGGTCACCCCTACGGTGGTGAGGAAGACGAGCAGGGCTATCAGACCCGACAGGGCCTCGGCTCGGGCTTCATCATCTCGAGCGACGGCAACATCATCACCAACAACCACGTGATCGCCGACGCCGACGAGGTCACGGTCAAGCTCAGCGACGGCCGCAGCTTCGATGGCAAGGTCATCGGGAAGGACGACCGCACCGACATCGCCCTCGTCAAGATCGACACCAAGGGCCTGCCCACCGTGCCCCTCGGCTCTTCGAAGGACCTCCGGGTGGGCGACTGGGTCGTAGCCATCGGCAATCCATTCGGCCTCGATCACACCGTCACTGCCGGGATCGTCTCCGCCAAGGGCCGGGTGATCGGCGCTGGCCCCTACGACGACTTCATCCAGACCGACGCCAGCATCAACCCCGGGAACTCGGGCGGCCCCCTGTTCAACCTGGACGGAGAGGTGGTGGGGATGAACACGGCGGTGAGCTCGGTCGGACAGGGTATCGGCTTCGCAGTGCCGATCGACATGGTGAAGGACATCGTCGATGCCCTTCAATCGGACGGCAAGGTCAACCGGGGCTGGATCGGGGTGGGCCTCACGAACCTCGACCCTGACCTCAAGCGCCGCCTCCAGCTCGACATTGACAAGGGCGTGGTGCTCCAGCAGGTCTATCCGAAGACCCCCGCCGCCGACGCCGGCCTCCGAGCGGGCGACGTCCTCACCAGCATCGACGGCCAGCCCGTCACCGAGAGCGACGCCCTCGTGCGGGCGATCGGCGGTCACCGCCCCGGGGAGACCGTCAAGCTCGGGCTCCTCCGCGAAGGCAAGGCGAAGGACGTCTCCGTCCAGCTTGGCCAGCGCCCCGAAGAGGAGGCCCTCGCGAGCGAGAGCTGGCGGACCGCGCCGGAGCAACCCGAGGACAAGACCCCCCAGGAGGGCCGTGAGCTCGGCATCTCCGTGCGGTCGGTCGGCGAGGCGCGCGGCGGTGGCCTGCTCGTGACGAGCGTCGAGACGGGCAGCGCCGCCGCCGGCCTCCTCCGCCCCGGCGACGTCATCCTCGAGGTCAACCAGAAGGACGTCTCCTCCGCCGCAGACCTGAGCGCCGCCCTCCGCGGCGCGGGAGAGGGCGCCCTCCTCGTGGTGCAGCGCCGGGGCGGGCAGGTCCTGGTCGACGTGCCCCTCGAGGCCCGAGGGAAAGCACCGAGCCAAAAGGGGAAGAGCAAGGCCCCCTGACGACGGCCCCGCGGGCCACCGGCGCGGCGAGGGAGGCGGGTCAGCGTTAAGCCACCGACCATGTCCCCCCCGCCCCTCCGGCTCCGCGACCACCTGCACGCGGCCTTCGTGCTCTTCCACGTGGCCGCGGTCACGCTCCTGGCGGTGCCCTCGCCCGGAGAGGTCACCCGGAAGGGGCTGCGCAAGCCGAGCCTGGTCGAGACGATGGAGGCCGGCGCCCGCGTGCTCGGGGCGCTCGGCCAACCCACCTCCGTCGAGGCCCTCAGCGAGTCGGTCTATCAACACGCGAGGTCACTCCAGGCGGTGCGACGGACGCTCCTCTCCCCCTTCCGCCCCTACGAGCGCATCGCGGGGGTCGAGCAGGGCTGGACGATGTTCGGCATCGCCAACCTCCACCCGGGCCGCCTTGAGGTCTACGTCCGCGGAGCAGTCGGTGGACAGAGCTCCGATCCCCCGTCGGCCGACGGCTGGCGCCTCATCTACCGCTCACGCGACCCCGAGCTCGACTGGCGGGCCCGGCAGCTCGATGAAGAGCGAATCCGCACGCTGGTTAACAACTTCTCCTGGCGGCGCGGCCACTCCGGCTGGGGTCCGTGGGTCGATTGGCTCGCCGGGGCCGCGGCGGCCGACTTCCCCGAGGCCACCGCCCTCAAGGCGCAGATGGTGTCGATGCGCATCCCGCCGCCCGCCGAGCTGCGCGCGACCGGGGCGCTGCGCGAGGACGCGGTCTATTGGCCCGAAGAGCGGAGCCTCGACCGCCTCCGCGGCCAGGCCGACCGATGAGCGCCCCCCACGCAGGCGCCTGGACGCGCCTCTGCCGGCGCCTCGCCACCGAGGAGCCCGCCACCCCGCTCGCCCTCTTTCGGCTGAGCGTGGGCCTCGTGATCACGGTCACCTTCGCGAGCGCGCTCCGCCTCGACGCCGTTGCCCCCGTCTGGACGCGCGTGGCCGACGGCGGCGTGCGCGACCCCTCGGAGGGCCACTGGCTCATCTCGCTGCTCGGCGGCGCCACCGCTGAAGTCGTACACGGCCTCGTCGCCACGGCGATCCTCGGCGGGGCCACGGTGGCGCTGGGGCTGCTCGGGCGCTGGCCCGCCCTGTTCACGCTCCAGGTCTGCAACGCCCTCTTCAGCCTCGATCAGGGCACCGGCGGCGGGCACGACAAGCTCATCACCAACGCCCTCTGGCTGCTGTTCCTCTCCCCGGCGACACAGACCCTCTCCCTCGACTGTCGGCTCCGCAGCGGCCGATGGACAGACCGCCTGCCTGTCCCCACCTGGCCCCGCTACCTCGCCGTATTTCAGCTCGCCCTGGTCTACGGCTTCACCGGGATCCAGAAGGTGGGCAGCGAGTGGTTCCCGTGGGGCCACTACGAGGCCCTCTACGACGCCCTGCTGCTGCCGAGCTGGCGCCGCTGGAGCGTCGGCTGGGTGGGCTGGGTCTTCCCCCTCACCCAGGTGGGCACGGCGGTGGCCTGGCACTGGGAGGTGAGCTGGCCGATCGTGCTCCTCGCCTTCTGGTACCGGGCTACCCGCGAGCGCGCTGGCTGGCTGCGGGCCACCTTCAACCGCCTCGACCTGCGCTCCCTCTACATCGCCCTCGGGGTGGTCTTCCACCTCAGCCTCTGGGTGCTGCTCGAGCTCGGACCCTTCTCCTGGATCACGATGAGCTACTACTGGTGCGCCTTCCACGCCGATGAGCTGCATCGAGCCTGGGCCCGCGCCGCGGCCTGGGCGGGCCCCCCCACGGCACGTCGTTCGGGCTGAGCGGAGCGTGCCCAGCCGGCGGGCGCCGCGATACCTGCGGGCGTGGCCCGCTCCACCCGATCCCCCGCCTCCCGCGCCCCCGCGCCGCAGCCCTCCTCCCGGCCCGCGCCGAGAGGCGCCGCGAGGGCTGGCTCCCCCCTTCGGGGCCTCGTGGAGGGGACACGGTCGCGCGTCTCACTCCTCGGCCAGGTCACCGTACTCTTGTGGGCGATCGAGCTCATTGATCTCGGCTTCTTCCGAGGCGGATTCGATCGATACGGGATCGAGCCCCGCACCCTGCTGGGGCTCGCCGGGATCCCGCTGGCGCCCTTCCTGCACGGCGGGATCGCCCACCTCGCGTCGAACACGGTGATGTTCTGTATCCTTGGCTTTCTGTCCACGTCTCGACAGCGGGCTGACTTCTGGTACGTGTTCCTCACCAGCGCCCTCGTGGCCGGGCTCGGCACCTGGGTCTCCGGGCGCCCGGGCACCGTCCACATCGGCGCGAGCGGCGTGGTCTTCGGCTTCCTCGGCTTCCTGATGGGGCGCGGCTTCTTCGAGCGGCGCCCCGGCGCGGTCCTGTTGAGCGCCGCCGTCACGGCGCTGTTTGGCGGCATGCTGTCGAGCGCGACCCCCGCGGTGGCGAAACAGGGGATCTCCTGGGAGGGCCACTTCTTCGGTTGGCTGGGCGGGCTGCTGGTCTCCTGGGTGGTCGGCCAGGCCACGCGCGGCCGGGGGCGGGCTCGCTGAAGATCCGCCCCAGGGGAGGGCGAACCGTACCAGACCACCGCGCATCCAGGACAGGAGCGAGGAGAGGGGGTCCGGCTAATTGAGCAAGTACCAAGAAAGTGTCAACGCGGTGTCCCGCGGTGGAAGCTCCGGGAGCCTCGCGGTATTCACCGAACATGTCCCACCTTCGAAAGGAGCTTGCCTATCCCCTATGGGGCCTGGCGCTAGCCGCGGGCGCACCCGCCGGGCTCCTCGTGGTGCGCCTCCTCCAAGGGAGAGGCCCGGCCTCGCTCGCCTGGCTGGAGGAGACCCTCCGCGCCGACGTCGCCCTCTGGGTGTACCTCTTCGCCTCGACCGCGGTGGCGCTCTGCGTCCCCGGCTGGCTCCTCGGGCGGAGAACGGACCTCCTCCGCTCGTACTCCACGTCTGACCCTCTCACCGCGCTCGGAAATCGGCGGCTCTTCGATGCCCGCCTCGCCGCTGAGCTCGAACGATTGGAGCGGGTCCAGAGCTCGCTGTCGCTCTTCATCCTCGACGTAGACCACCTCAAGCGAATCAACGACGAGGGCGGTCACCCGGCCGGCGACGCCGCGCTGCGAACGGTCGCTCAGGCGCTCAAATGTTGCGCGCGCCACAGCGACACGCTGACGAGGATCGGCGGCGACGAGTTCGCCATCATCGCCCCCGCCTGCGACGCCGAAGAGGCCCGCGGCCTCGCCGAACGGCTGATCACCACCCTCCGCGAGTCCTCCAGGGGCAACTTGACCGTCTCCATCGGCTCCGCCAGCACCTCCCGGGCGTTGCCGACGCACTTGATGGTCGAGCGGGCCGATCAGGCCTTGTACAGGGCCAAGGCGGAGGGCCGAGACTGCGCACGTGCGGCGCCGCGCTTCGGCAGCGACGATCCCTCCATGGAAGATCCGACGCTGGAGCTGGATCCGCCCCAGCACCCACCCAGCGTCAGGGGTCCAGGTTAGCCCCCGGGGCTCCCCCGAGGACCTTGATGCGACCGCCTCGCCGCTCCGATCTCCGCCTGCCTGCGCTGCTGTTCGCCGCCGCCGCGCTCACCGGAGCCCTCTCCCCGGCCCTCGCCGCTGACCCCAACTACGAGGCGGGCGTGGCGGCCTTGCAGGCGAAGAACATCGGCCAGGCGATCGCCGCGTTCAGCCGCTGCGTGAAGGCCGCGCCCGCAGGCTCGGCCGACGCCGTCAACTGCCACTGGGAGCTCGGCTGGGCCTATTGGGCCCGCGCCGACTGGAAGCACACCGTCGAACACTGGGAGGCGGTGCAGAAGGCCCAGCCCAGCCGCGAGGGGCTGAGCGAGTTCCTACCCCAAGCGAGGGACAACAAGGCGCTGGCGCAGCTCCTCGACAAGGCCGCCCACGCCACGCCCTACGTCAGCCAGGCCCCGAAGGGGGCGTCTGTGCGCATCCGCGCCGTGGGCGATCTGATGATCGGCACCACCTTCCCCGAGGGCGCCCTACAGGCCGACGACGCCGTCGGCACCTTCAACGACGTGAGCGACTGGCTGCGCGACGCAGACCTCACCTTCGGCAACATGGAGGGGCCGCTCTGCGACATCGGCGAGACCAACAAGTGTAAGCCCGACGCGCCGCCGTCGAGCTGCTACGCCTTCCGGTCGCCGAGTCGGTACGCCAAGATCTACCAGGCGGCCGGCTTCGACCTCGTGAGCACGGCCAACAACCACGCCTCCGACTTCGGCTACGAGTGCCGACTGGCCACCGAGCAAGCGCTCGACGCGGTGGGCATCCGCCACTCCGGGCGCCCCGGTGACATCGCCACCACCACCGTCAACGGCGTGAAGGTCGCGATGATCGGCTTTCACACCAACCGTAACAGCCACTTCGTCAATGATCACGAGCAGGCCGGCGCCATCGTGAGGGCCGTCGCTGCGGAGAACGACCTCGTCATCGTGAGCTTCCACGGCGGCGCGGAGGGTGGGAAGGCCACTCATGTCCCTCAGACCAATGAGATCTTCTACGGAGAGGACCGCGGCGACCTGCGCGCCTTCACGCACGCGGTGATCGACGCCGGGGCCGACCTCGTGCTCGGCCATGGCCCCCATGTCCTGCGCGGCATGGAGATGTACAAGGACCGCCTCATCGTCTACTCGATGGGCAACTTCGCCACCTACGGCCGATTCTCGCTCAAGGGGGCCTCGGGCGTCGGCGCGGTGGTCGAGGCCACCCTCGCCGCGGACGGGCGCTTCAAGGGCGGCCGGGTGCTGCCCACCCAGCAGCTCGGCGGAGGAGTCCCCGCCAAAGACCCAGAGAAGCGCGCGATCCTCTCGATCCGAGATCTGTCGGTGCAGGACTTCCCGGGCACCGCCGTCACGATCACCGAAGACGGCGCCATCCTCCCGCCCGGCGGCGGGGGCTGATCGGGGCGCGGCGCCTGCGAACGAGCGCCCTCAGCCCCGCGGCCGGCACCAGAGGAGGAACATCCCGGCGAAGCTGCGCGGGTGCTGGGCCTCGAAGGCCTCCCAGCCGGTGAGGTCGGTGGCGCCGGGGTCCTGCGGGTTGGCGGACCGATAGCGAGGGAGCAAGGTGGGATCGAGCGCCTGAAACCCCAGGAGCTCCAGGCTGGCGCCCTCGAGGAGCGCCTCGAGGCCCAGCGGCGTGAAGCGGTGCTCGCAGGGGTGGAACACGAGGTCGCGCAGCCCGGTGCGGGTCCAGAGGTCGATCGAGCGGCGGAGGGGGGCGAGCGGGCTCTCCTCGGGCGCGTCCAGCGCGGCGGCGCGCATGCGATCGAGGCCGTCGTCGTCCGGCAGCCAGCCCCGCTCGGCGATGAGGGCGCGGGCGGCCACGACCTCGGCGCGGGCCCGCTCGCTGTAGAGGCCGAGGCGGAGCACGCCGCCGGGGCGCAGCAGCTTGCGGAGGACGGCGAGGCCGCGCGCAGGGTCCGCGAGGTGGTGGAGCACACCCACACAGTCGATGAAGGAGAAGCGCTCGGGGAGCACGCCGAGGTCTTGGAGGTCGGCCACCGCGAAGCGGGTGTTGGTCACCGCCGCCTCCCGGGCGAGGCGGGCCGCCCGACCGAGGCTGCGGCGACTGAGGTCGACGCCGAGCACTCGGGCCCCCGGGAGGCGGCGGGCGACGGAGATCGGCTGCTGGCCGGTGCCGCAGCCGGCGACCAGCACCGAGACGGGCTCCACGTCGAGGCCCTCCCAGGGGCCCTTCGTCGGGAAGAGCTCCCCGAGCCAGGCCGAGAGGCGGGTGGGCGCGGGGCGATGGAGGCCGACGAGGCGCGGGTAGGGGTGCGCCTCGTACTGGGCTTGCACGGCGACGGAGGTGGGGTCAGAGACGGGGAACAGCGCGGGCAGGCCGCGGGCCAGCCGCTCCTCCTCCGCCGGCTCGACGAGGGAGCGCCGGACGAGGCGGGCGAGCGGGCGCTGCTCCCACCCGGGGCGCAGCAGGCCCCGGCGGCGCAGCTCCGGCAGCTCGTCCAAGGGGAAGAACAGGGCGAAGGCGGCGAGCGCGGCGGGGTCGGCGCGCTCGGAGAGGGCTCGAGCCCGCTCTCGCTCCCCGGGCGCGGCGCGGCCCGCGTGCTCGGTGTACCAGGACTGGAGGGCGAGGGCCTCGATCCAGTCGATGGGGACGGGCTCTTCACGCTCGGCCAGCCCCAGCAGGCGGCCGCGCTCGGCCCGCAGGCGCGGCTCGAGGCTGGGGTCGGCGGCGAGGGTGCGCCGCAGCCAGCCGACGGCGAGCGGGCTCTCGGGCCAGGCGGAGGGCTCCGGCAGGAGCGCGCGGATCACGCGCTCCAGGCGCTGGTGGTCGATGTCGTCGCGCTCGAGCAGCGCGAGGAGGAGGGGCTCGAGCTCCGGCGTGGCGGCGGGCAGCACGAAGAGGGCGTCCACCAGCGCGCTGTAGAGGCTGAGCTCGGTCGGGCTCTCCCGGAGGGCCTGGACGAGGACGGGGATCGCCTCGGCCGCGCGGCCTTGCTGACCGAGGAGCTGCCCGAGGGACCGGGAGACCGCCGGCTGCGGGCGCCGGAGCGCCAGGGCGCGGCGATAGCCGGCCTCGGCGCCGCGGGCGTCTCCGCGCAGCAGCGAGACCTCGGCGATCAGCACCCAGGGCTCCGGATCGAGGGGGCTGAGGTCAGAGAGCGCGCGCAGCTCCTGTAGGGCGAGGTCGAGGGCGCCGGCCCGACGCAGCGTGACCGCGAGGTGGTACCGGACCGGCGCGCTGTTCGGGAGGTCGCGGGCGGCGGCGGACAGCGAGCGCAGCGCCTCGGGGAGCCGCCCCTGCTCTCGCTGGGCGATGCCGATGTCGGCCTGGAGCGCGCGCGCGTTCGGGTCAGCCGCGAGGGCCGCGGAGAAGGAGGCCTCGGCCTCGGCCCAGCGGCCGCCCTCCAAGGCGAGCACGCCCAGCGAGCGCAGCGCCGGCGGGTGGCCTGGACGCAGCGCGAGGGCCCGGCGGACGAGGCGCTCCGCCTCGGCGCTGCGGCCGGCGGCGTGGGCCCGCGCGGCCTCCGTCAGCAGGGGCTTCGGATCAGACATGGGTACCCACGGCGGAGGGTTCGTCGGGTGCAAGAGGGGGCTTGAACCTACCCCCGAGCCACGCCCCGGGCTACGGAGGGCCGCGGGCGGGGGCCCTTGAAATTTGATGGTCCCCGTTGACGCACCCCTCCCCCGTGCCTATCCCTTCGGCCGTCCGGAGGACGGTCTCCGGTGTCCAGGCAGCGCCCGCGCGCTGTCCGCGGGCGCCGGTCGGGCTGGGCAGGCTCCCTGGATCCTCCAGGTGGCTTCGTCCCTCGGTAGACCCCCTCCGTGTTGCGACCAGCCGCGTGAAGCGGCTCTTCCCACCCTCATCAACTGGAGTGCGAGATGAAGTTCCGTCCCCTGTACGACCGGATCGTCGTCAAGCGCGTAGACGCCGAGCACCGGACCGCGTCCGGCCTGATCATCCCCGAAGCCGCCAAGGAGAAGCCGCTCGAGGCCACCGTCATCGCGGTCGGCAACGGCAAGCCCGGCAAGGACGGCACCCTCCGCCCGGTCAGCGTCAAGGCCGGCGACAACGTGCTCTTCGGCAAGTACACCGGTGACGAGGTCAAGATCGACGGGGAGGACCACATCATCCTCCGCGAAGAAGACATCCTCGCCGTCATCGAGCGGAGCTGAAGCTCCCCCGAATTGATCCAGCGGTGGCCGCACCCTCGGGCCGCCGTTCAACGTTTCTCAGGTACTGAACAGCAGGAGAGATCCCATGGCTGCCAAGGACATTCACTTCCGCGACACCGCCGCCGGCGACGTCCTCGTCGGGGTCACCACCCTCGCCGCCGCCGTCAAGGTGACGCTCGGCCCCAAGGGTCGTAACGTCGTCATCGAGAAGAGCTTCGGCGCGCCCGTCATCACCAAGGACGGTGTCACGGTCGCGAAGGAGATCGAGCTCGCCAACAAGTTCCAGAACATCGGCGCCCAGATGGTCAAGGAGGTCGCCTCCAAGACCTCTGACGTCGCCGGCGACGGCACCACCACCGCCACCGTGCTCGCCGAGGCCATCTACAAGTTCGGCGCCAAGCTCGTGGCCGCCGGCGCCAACCCGATGGACCTCAAGGTCGGCATCGACAAGGCCGTCGAGGCCGTCGTCGCCCAGCTCAAGGTCATCTCTCGCCCCACCAAGGACGAGGCGGAGCTCGCCCGCGTCGGCACCATCTCCGCCAACGGCGACACCGAGATCGGCAACATCCTCGCCGCCGCGATGGCGAAGATCGGCCGCGACGGCGTGATCACGGTCGAGGAGGCCAAGGGCCTCAAGACCGAGCTCGAGATCGTCGAGGGCATGCAGTTCGACCGCGGCTACCTGTCGCCCTACTTCGTGACCGACGCCGACCGCATGGAGGCCGTCCTCGAAGACTGCCTGATCCTCATCCACGAGAAGAAGATCAGCAACATGAAGGACCTCCTCCCGGTCCTCGAGAAGGTCCACGAGGCCGCCAAGCCCCTGCTCATCCTCGCCGAAGACATCGACGGCGACGCGCTGGCCACCCTCGTGGTCAACAAGCTCCGCGGCAACATGAACGTGGTGGCCGTCAAGGCCCCCGGCTTCGGTGACCGCCGCAAGGCCATGCTCGAGGACATCGCGATCCTCACCGGCGGCCGCGCGATCATGGAAGACCTCGGCATCAAGCTCGAGACCATCACCGTCGAAGACCTCGGCCGCGCCCGCCGCGTCGTGGTGTCGAAGGACAACACCACCATGGTCGACGGCGAGGGCTCCACGGCCTCGGTCAAGGGTCGCGTCAAGCAGATCCGCGCCCAGATCGCCGAGACCACCTCCGACTACGACCGCGAGAAGCTCCAGGAGCGCCTCGCCAAGCTCGTCGGCGGTGTGGCCGTCGTCCATGTGGGCGCCGCCACCGAAGTCGAGATGAAGGAGAAGAAGGCCCGCGTGGAGGACGCCCTCAACGCGACCCGCGCCGCCTCCGAGGAGGGCGTGGTGCCCGGGGGCGGCGTGGCCCTCATCCGCTGCCTCAGCGCCCTCGACGGCGTGAAGCTCGAAGGCGACCAGCTCTTCGGCGTGCGCATCATCCGGGACGCGATCCAGGAGCCCATCAAGGCCATCTCGGCGAACGCCGGCGTGGACGGGGCCATCGTGGTCGACACCGTGAAGAACGGCTCGGGTGCCTTCGGCTACAACGCCGCCACCGAGGTGTACGGCGACATGTACGAGATGGGCATCCTCGACCCCACCAAGGTCGTGCGCAGCGCGCTCACCAACGCGGCCTCCGTGGCCGGCCTGCTCCTCACCACCGAGGCGGTCATCGCCAGCAAGCCGGAGAAGAAGAAGGCTGGCGGCGGTGGCGGCGGCGGCGGCGGAATGGGTGGCATGGGCGGAATGGGCGGAATGGGCGGAATGGGCGGCGGGATGGACTTCTAGTCCAACCGAGCCCGGCGGCCGCTCCGGCGGCCCCCCGCTCTTGAGCGCCCGCGTGGGACATCCTGCGCGGGCGTCTCTGCGTCCGGTCCACGGGGTCGACCGGCGTTCTCCGGGGCTCCGCTTCCGCCGATCGGGGGGGTGTTAGAGCCCCGCCGGGAGCCGCCTTGCCTGTCGCCGCCGAGCCTTCAGCCTTTCGAACCGTGAGCGGCGCGGCGACGGGCGTGCTTGACCTCGAGCAGGTGCTGCGGCGTCGGTTCGGCCACCCGGCCTTTCGGGCGGGCCAGCGGGTGATCTGCGAGCACATCGCCAGCGGCCAGGACGCCCTCGTGGTCATGCCCACCGGCGCCGGCAAGTCGCTCTGCTACCAGCTCCCTGCCCTCGCCCGCGGCGGCCTCACCATCGTGGTCTCCCCCCTCCTGGCCTTGATGAAAGACCAGGTGGACGCCCTCGTGCGCAAGGGGGTGCGCGCCACCGCCATCAACTCCACGGTGAGCCCCGAGGAGCGGAAGAAGCGGATGACCGGCCTGCGCGCCGGCGAGTGGGAGATGCTTTACGTCGCGCCCGAGCGCTTCTCCGAGGGCTTCCTCCGCGCGCTTCAGGGGGTCGACCTCCGCCTGCTCGCCATCGACGAGGCCCACTGCCTCTCGCAGTGGGGCCACGACTTCCGGCCCGATTACCTCCGCCTCGGCCGCGCCCGCGAGGCCCTCGGCTGCCCGCCCACGGTGGCCCTCACCGCCACCGCCACGCCGCTCGTGCAGGACGACATCGTCCGCACCCTCGGCATCTTCGAGGCCCGGCGCTTCGTCCAGGGCTTTGACCGCACCAACCTCTCGCTCGAGGTCATCGAGCCGCGGAAGGCGCAGGAGAAGCTCGACCGCCTGCCTGACCTCGTCCGGAGCGGCAACACCCTCATCTACTGCTCCACCCGCAAGAACGTCGAGAAGGTGGCGGCGTCCCTCAAGGCGGCGCAGGTCCAGTGCGGGATGTACCACGCAGGCCTCGATCACCGCGAGCGCATCGCGGTGCAAGAGGACTTCATGGCCGGCAAGGTGAGCGTGGTCGCGGCCACCAACGCCTTCGGCATGGGCGTGGACAAGGAGGACGTGCGCGCGATCGTCCACTTCGACATCCCGGGCACGATCGAGGCCTACTATCAGGAGATCGGCCGCGCCGGCCGGGACGGCAAGCCCTCCCGTGTCATCCTGCTCTTCCGCGAAGAAGACCGCCGGATGCAGGAGTTCTTCATCCGGATGGGCCACCCGGCGGGGGCGCTGATCCGCGCGGTCTACGACCGCTTGCTGGCCGTCCAGACCAACCCCGTCTACATCACGCTCGAGAAGCTGGCCCACGAGGTCGACGACCCCGGCGGGGAGCCTGTCACCGACCGCACGGTCGCGAGCTGCATCTACATGTTGCAGCGAGAGGGCTGGGTGAGGCGGGTGCCACCCTCCGAGCACGAGGGCAACGTGGCCCTCCGCCGCGACGCCCCCCGCGGCAAGCCCGACGGCCTGCGCGGCAAGGTCTGGGCCTGGCTGCTCGAACAGTCGGCCGAAGACCTCTCCGGCCTCTCCTTCCGCCCGGACTACGCGGCGAACCAGCTCGGCGCCACCCGCGACCAGCTCACCGCCGCCCTCCGCGGCCTCGAAGACCGCGGCTACCTCGTCTACGCGCCCCCGAGCACCACCGGGGGCATCGAGCTCCTCCGCCCCGACGAGCCGCTCAGCCTCGACGAGGCGCGCATGCGCGAGAAGCGCGAGCGGGAGTACAAGAAGCTCGATCTGATGATGGGCTACGCGCGGGCCGGCTGCCGGCGGCGCTACCTGCTCGAGTACTTTGGCCAGAAGGCCCCCTACGAGCGCTGCGGCACCTGTGACGCCTGCCGAGACGGCCGCGCGCTGGTCGCAGGGCCCCGCGCGCTCTCCCCCGATGAGGCGCTCGTCGTGCGCAAGCTGCTCGCCACCCTCGCCCGCATGAAGAAGCCCTTCTCAGCCTCGATCGTGCTCAAGGTGGCGACGGGCGTGGACGATCCCGGGGTCACCACCTGGGGCTTCGATCGTCTGTCCACCTTCGGCATCCTCCGGGGCTGGACCCAGAAGGAGCTCGGGGCGCTGCTCAACGCCCTCGCCGCCGCGGGCGCGGTCTCCGCCGAGTACGAGACCCGGCAGGTCGACGGTGTCGAGCGCGCCTTCAAGGTCTACGGGCTCTCCGAGCTCGGTCGCCGCGTCATGACCGAGAAGGCGCCCGAGTTCACGATGGCCTTCCCCCGCGCGGCCGGCGCCGCCCCCCCGGCGCGCAGCAGCGCCCCCCTGGCCTCCAGCGCCGCCAACGCTGACCTCCTGGCCGAGCTGCGCACGCTCCGGGTCAAGCTCGCCAAGGCCGAGGACGTGCCCGCCTACGTGATCGCCCCCAACAAGACGCTCGAGGACATGGCCCGCCTCCGGCCGATGAACCGCAACGCCATGCAGGACGTGCACGGCATGGGGCCAGAGCGCATCAAGCGCTACGGCGGGCCGTTCCTCGAGCTCGTGAGGAGCTGGTCGGAGATCTCCGTCGTCGCCTGAGGCGGCGCGGGGACCTCCGCGTAGGGCCCGAGCACCCCTCGCACGAAGGTGCGGGTGACCCGATCGGTGATGACCTCAATGTCGGCGGTCTCCACCCGACCGGCGAGCCGACCGCAGATGTGGAGGCTCGCGAGGCCGTGAACGAGCGACCACGCCGAGATCACCACGGTCTCGAGGTCAGCCAACGCCAGGCGGCCCTCGTCCACACAGCGCCGGACCACACCCCGGAGCTGCTCAAAGGCCTGATCCTGGGCCACGCAGAGCGTGGGGTCCTCGCGATCGAGCAGCTCCATCTGAAACATCAGATGAAAGCGCTCGGGCTCGGCCACGGCGAAGCGCACATACGACCGCCCGATCGCCGCGAGGGCCGCCGGACAGGAGGCGGGGGGCCTCGCCGCCATCTCGGCCTGGATCGTCCGGCTCATCCTGCCGTAGCTGTCGGCGGCGAGGGCGGTCAGGAGCGCCGCTTTGGACGGGAAGTGGTGCGCCGGTGCCCCATGAGACACCCCGGCGCGACGCGCCACCTCCCGCAGCGAGAGGCCTGCCACCCCCTGATCGCGGAGGGACTCCCCTGCGGCCTGCAGGAGCGCGCTCCGCAGGTCCCCGTGGTGATATCGATCTCGTTTCATGATCAATGCCTGACCCATCCCAAGGTGGAGCGGGAGCGCGCTCCTCTCCCTTATCCCCACCTGAACAATTCACCCCCCGAGCGGCCTTAACTCCGGCTTAAAGTCGAATCGCCGCCCGGAGCCGCCCCGTGTAGAGATAGCCAGGGGCCGTGTAGAGCTCCCCATCCAGATCCAGCCACTTCACGAGGTGGAGGTTGGTGCCGACCGACCCGGTGAAGCCGAGGAAGGGGTCCGCGTTGTTGCCCACATACCCATCGTCACCGATGTAGAAGTAGGTGCTCACATCCGTGAAGCCCAGCGCGACATAGGGCGTGAGCTTCTTCGTCTCGAAGCCAACCATGGCGTCGGTTCCGAAGGTGGAGCCGACATAGAAGTCGTCCTTCGCGGGATCTCCCTCGTTGAAGGGGGTGGCGATCTCCGCGACCGTCTTCATCAGGGTGGCGTGGTAGCGGAGGCCGAGCTGCAGGCCGCTCTCCATCGGGTAGCCGACGCCCGCCTCCGCGCTGACGATGACATTGCGGGTCCCGAAGACCGTGATCGGGGGCACGTAGGCGAAGCCACCGTAGAGGATCAGCGGCCCCACCTTGGGGAACGCGAAGGTCACCCGCGGGCGGGGCGCCACCGGGGCCTTGTTCGTGTCCTCCGTCTTCGAATAGCCGAGCACGAGACGGTGCTCGCAGCTCACCGGCGGGATCACCATCAGCTCGAGGCCCACGGTGCCATGACCGGGCTCGACGGGCACCGGCGGGTGCATCGGAGACAGCGTCGTCGCCAGGGAGAAGTAGTTCAGCAGCCAGTCCTGCTGCCCCTGCTCGGAGTAGCCGGCGGGGGGGCCCTCGTCGGCCAGGTCCTGGCACTTGGGGTCGATGGTCGCCTGCGCGACGCTGGAGAGGGCGGTCACCCAGAGGAGAGCGAGGGACATCATGGATTGGCTCCTTCCAGGATCCAGCCGTACAGCAGCGTCAGCTTCTCGGTGTCATCGAGCCCGTTGGGCGCGCCCTCGGGCATCGGCTCGCCCTGGGAGCCGTCTTCGGCGATGGAGTTCCGCACCTTCATGTAGAGGAAGCTGGTCTCGGGGTTGCCGGGGGTCACCCGGTACAGGGAGGCGTCCCAGCCCGCGGCGACGCGCACGATGTTGTCGTAGGCTGCACCCTCGCTGAGGTCGAGGTACTCCGCGTCCGGATCGGCGCCCGGCGCGTGACAGACGGCGCACTGTGGGGTCAGGATCTCATCCTGCACCCGCGCGAAGGTGAAGCCCGCCGCCCCACCGCCATCCGAGCCCCCGGAGTCGGCCCCGCCCGTCGCGCAGGAGGCCCCGCCGTCAATCCAGCTCCGCACCGCCTCCACGCTCGCGCTGTCGAGCGCGCCGCCCTGCGGCATGACGCCGCCATACGCGCCAGAGTCCGACACCTTGCCGAAGAGCACGCTGCCATCTGCGTTCCCTGGGTCAACCAGCGGATCGCCGTACCCGGAGCTGACGCCGACCAAGGCGACGCAGGGGTCGGTCTCCAAGTCGAGCCCGCCGAGCTTGGAGGCCGCGCTGTGGCAGCCGATGCAGTTGCCGTCGAAGAGGGTGACCATGTCGTCGTAGGTGGAGCCGGTCACGCCACCTCCCCCTCCACCGCCCCCAAAGGAGGTGTCATCGCAGCCCGCGGCGCCCGCCGCCACGAGCCCCACCAGCCCGATCCAGCGGCGCCGCAGAGTCGGGGTATTTCGTCGTGTTCTCAAGGTGTCGTGCACAGGAGCCCTCCAAGCCGCAGAGCCTACCACCCCTGCGGCCCCGCGCCCGCCCCTCGGGAACGAACAGGATCGCCCGGACCGCGCCACCTTGAAGGGGGCCGCCGAGGGTGCTACAACGCCGGCCGGCGGGGTGTAGCTCAGCCTGGTAGAGCGCTTGCCTTGGGCGCAAGAGGCCGTCGGTTCGAATCCGGCCACCCCGACCAAACATCGAAGCTCCATGGAAACCGCATGTTTTCATGGAGCTTCGTAGGTTTTCAGGGTTCGATAGTCGCTCCGACGCCGGACCCCAGAACAGGGCATAACGAGGCTCGAACGTGGTCAAGATGCCGCGGAGTTCGCGTCGCGACCGTCGGAGGGGGTACTCAAGGCCGCCCGCTGTCGCCGCCCATCACCCGGCCACAACCACCGAGGGGTCACGCGCGCTGCCGCGTGCCACGACGAGGCCGGCTCGCGCTCCTCCAACGGAGCCGTGTCGTTGAGGAAGTACCCGCTGGACACGCTGCGTTCGACGAGTCGGGCCGCCACGGGCAGAGTGCTGCGACAACATGCCGCATCACGGCGGCGGACGGCATGGCATAGCCTCGTGCCACCATCGTTACTGGGGCCGCCCATGTTCCGCGCCCATCCGAGCCTCTGCCTGTTCATCCCGTTGCTCTCCGTCATCGCCTGCGATCCCAAGGAAGAGGACGAGCATCATGACGAGGCCGAGGCCTTCAGCCTCCGCTTCCAGGCGACCGCCGACGGCGCGCCCGCCGACTGCACCACACCCGTCGCGGGCCTCGGCCCGGCCGGCCAGCACACCGTCGGGATGAGCGACCTCCGGTTCTTCGTGTCCAACGTACAGTTCTGGGACGAGAACGGGGCCGCCGTCGAGGCGACCTTCGACGCGAACGACTTCCAGTACACCGGCGCGGCTGGATGGGTCGGGCTGATCGATCTCACCGGCAACACCGACGGCAGCTGCGTCGCCTCCGCCATCAGCTTCTCGGAAGGCACCGCGCGGACCAACGACGCCATCACCGGCTCCACGATCGTGCACCACGTCGCCTCGGTGTCGTTCGATGTCGGCGTCCCCCAGGCCCTCATGCAGGAGGTGATCGGCTCCGGTTCCGTGGAGGCAGCTCCCTCCCCGCTGAACGAGCTCTACTGGTCGTGGGCCACCGGATACCGTCACCTCGCGTTCAACATGACGGTGGACGACGGAACCGAGACCGGAGAGGGCTATCTCCACATCGGCAGCGTCGACTGCGCAGGCGACGGCGAGCTCGCGCTCGAGTCCCGCGACGAGTGCGGGTACGTGAACACTCCCTCGGTAGAGCTCACCGACTTCGACCTCGAGACGAACGTCGTCACGCTCGACATCCCCACGCTCCTCGCCGGGCTCGATTTTCTCTCGCCCATCTACGACCCCGAGACCTTCGAGGTCATCGGTGAGGGGGTCGGAGTCGAGTGTCATTCGTCCTCCATGCAGCCCGACTGCGCGCCGTTCTTCGCGAACGTGGGCCTCGACCTCGCCTCCGGGGCGTCGGCCGCCGCGGACAACCTCGCGTTCAGCGTGAACTGAGGGCCACGTGCGATCCATCCCGGCGTTCCGTCTCGTCGTCGTGCTCGGGCTGGGTGGAGTCGCGGCGTGCGAGCCCGACGAGGTCGTCGATCCGGACGCGCCCGCGGCCGAGGGCGACGAGCAGGCCTACGTCCGCGAGCTCCTGGACCTGCCGGACCACCTCGAGGTGCCGTACATCCCGGACTACAATCCGCTCACGCCCGAGAAGATCGAGCTCGGTCGATACCTGTTCTACGACGAGCGCCTCTCGGGAAACGGGACCCAGGCGTGCGCGAACTGCCACCTCCAGGAGCTGGCGTTCTCCGACGGCAAGAGCTCCCCGCAGGGCTCGACCGGGGAGACGTTGGTTCGCAACAGCCCGGGGCTGGCGAATGTCGCTTGGTACTCCACGCTGACGTGGGCGCACGATGGCATGTTGGAGATGGAGAACCAGCTCCTCGTGCCCATCACCGGGGACAACCCGGTGGAGTTGGGCGTCAACGACGGCGTTCAGGCCGAGGTCCTATCGCGCTTCGATGACGACCCCACCTACGCAGGCATGTTCGCTGAGGCGTTCCCGGAGAGCGAGTCAGGCGCCACGCTCAACAAGATCGCGTACTCCCTGGCCAGCTTCTGCCGGAGCCTCGTGTCGGGCGACAGCGCCTATGACCGGTTCGTCTCCGGCGACCGGGACGCCCTGACCGATCAGCAGAAGTCGGGCATGACGTTGTTCAACGGGGAGAAGTTCGAGTGTTTCCACTGCCATGGTGGCACGAACGCGACCGGCTCCTACCGTGACTGGCGGACGACCGCTGACACGATCCAATACCCGTTCTTCAACACGGGCCTCTACAACGTCGACGGAGAGGGGAGCTATCCAGCCTACGATCAGGGGCTCTACGACGTTCGGATCGATCTCGATCTGCGTGGATTCTTCCGTCCCCCCAGCCTGCGCAACGTCGAGCTCACCGCGCCGTACACGCACGACGGGAGCATCCCCACCCTCCGCGAGATGGTCGAGCACTATGCTGCGGGCGGGCGCGTGATCGAGGACGGGGACTACGCGGGAGACGGCCGCGTCAGCCCTCTGAAGTCGGGTCTCATCCGGGGATTCGACGCGACGGACGAGGAGATCGACGCGGTGGTCGCGTTCCTCGAATCGTTCACGGACCACACGTTCGTGGAGAACCCGGCCCACAGCGATCCGTTCGAGGAGTGACGGGCGCAGGGGGGCGGCCGCTCCGCGCCGCGGCGACGACGCAGCCTCCGCGACCGCCGGAGGCTCCGGTGCCTCCGCCGACCGCGACGGCACCCCCGTCTCCGCGCTGGCCGCGTCCGCGCGGTCCAGGCGCCCCGCCTCCGGATCCCTACGGGGTGATCGTGAGGCCGATGCTGTCCTCCACGGGCGGGTCGAGCGCGTCGCCGTCGGCGTACTGGAGGGCGGCGGAGAGCGTCACGTCCCCCGCCACGGGGAAGTCCACGTCGAAGATGGTCTCGCCAGTCGAGAGGACCTCCTCGCCGTCGAGCCGGACCACGAGGAACCCGACCGGCGTGCCTTCGTTGTGCTTCGCCTCGACGAGGGAGAAGCCGTCCACGATCAGGGAGACCGGGTGCGCGCCGACGGCGAGCGTGTCACCGTCCACCGGGTCGAGGAAGGTGATGGACGCGTCGGCCGCCGTGTCGGCCGTACCGGAGTCGACACAGGCGAGGAGGAGGAAGAGCACGGTCACTCCTGGGTCGGGTGCACGAGGAGCAGGCCGGCGGAGGCGCGGAGGTCCGCGTCGGCGGAGCGCGCGCGACGGTCAGGGCCTCGCTCACGGTGCCGGCGCCCGTCACCGCGTAGCCCCGCCGAGCGAACGCGCGCGTGAGGCGCTCGCGAAGCGTCTCGTCGTCCTCGACGAGCAGGAGCGAAGGTTGTTCATCAGTCATGCCGGATGGCCCGGGAGCGTGAGCGTCACCACGGTGCGGCCGGGAGCCGACTCCACGAGGAAGGCCCCCCCGAGCTCCTCGGCGAGCCGCCGGGCGAGGAAGACGCCGAGGCCCATGCCTTCTCCCGCGGGTCGCGTCGTGAAGAACGGCTCTCCGACCTTGCCGAGGTGCTCGGGTGGGATGCCGGGACCCGTGTCGCAGACGGCGATGGAGACCCGCCCGTCCCGCTCGGTCGCCTCGATCCGCACCAGCGCGGGCGCCGGTGCGGCCCGGAGCGCGTTGTCCACGAGGCCGGCGAGGGCGCGCTCGACCGCGGCGGCGGGGGCCCGCACGACCGTCTCGGGCGCGGCGTGAACGGAGATCCGCTCCGCGCGGGGACCGAATCGCTCCTTCATCCGGCTGAGCGCGCCGGCGAGGGCGATCGGCGCGAGCGTCTCGCCGGGGTGCACCCCGGGCTCGGTGGACATCCGGGCGAGGATGGCGCGGCAGCGCTCCGTCTCGCGGCGGATGAGGGCGAGATCCTCCCGTGTGTCCGCGCCGAGCGTGTCGTCCGCCTCGAGCTCCGCGGCCAGGAGCGTGCCGGGGAGGAGCAAGGGATGGACGCGCTGGAGCCGCGAGAGCGCGACGTTCGAGAGCGCCACGGTGCCCACCACGCCCGCGAGCGCTGGGAGCGGAAGGTCGACGTCGAGGCCCAATGTCGCGGCGGCGAGCACGCCCGCTTGCGCGCCCACGGCCCACCAGCGGAGGCGGACGAGCCAGCGGAGCGCGAGGGTGGGCGGGGGTGGGTGCACGGGGAGCTTCCTAACGTTGGAGCTGCGGGCCTACGACGCCCGTGGCAAGCGGCTCGACGAGGCGCGACGCCAGCCTGCTTCAGACCTCGACCTCGAAGGTCACCTCCACTTCCGTCCCATCCCCCCTCGAGAGCGTGAACAGCACCTCCCAGGGCCCGCCCATCGAGAAGACCACGGTGCCCGCGTACACACCGGCGCCGACGTAGACCGGGTCCACGTTCCCCTCGGAGCCGTGGCCCATGCTCGGCATGGAGGGCTCCACGACCACCTGGAGGTCCGCGACCTCGGGGAAGGTGGCCGCGTCTTGCATCGCGTGGACGGTGAGGACGAAGGGGTTGGCGCCGACAGCGGGCTCGGCCGCGAGGTCGAACGCGACGAACCAGGACGCGTCCCCCACGGTCACCATCGTGCCGAAGTTGGTCTCCTCGACCTCGACAACGAAGGTGTGGTCCGAGGAGGTCGAGCCGTCGGACGCGGTCACGGTGTCGGTCCACGCGCCGCCCATCAGGAACACCACCTCGCTCTCGTACCACCCGCCCCCCGCGGGGCTGGGCGCCGTGAAGGGGCACGCATGGCCCATGTCCTCCATCTCCATCCACGGCGCGTGGGTCACGGTCAACCCGTCCACCGGGCCACCGCTCGCGTCCAGGACGCGGTAGCCGACGCGGTTGAGCCCCACGTGGGGCGCCTCGTCGGCCCACGCCTCGACCGTGAACGCGCCGTCCGTGGCCGAACCAAGCGCGAGCCGATCCGTCGGAGCATCGGTGTCGGTGTCGGTGTCGGTGTCGGTGTCCGTGTCGGTGTCGGTGTCGGTGTCGCCCCCGGCGGTGTCCCGAGGGTCCGCGACGTCGGTACCGACGCAGCCGACGAGCAACGAGGCGAATGCGAGCACGTTCATCAGGGCTCCTCGGGACCAGGGTAGCCCCCGCCGAGCGCGGCCGCACCCTCCTCCGGGGCACCGTCGATGGCCGCGGCGTGAGCCGCGGGCGCCGACCGCCGCCCGCAGGGGCACCGACGCTCTCTGGCGCCCTCCTCCGGGTCCGACATCCCCGCTCACCGCGCCCCGATCCACCATCCGGAGGTCAACGCGCGCTCGATCCAACCGGGGAGCGCCGCGCCCAACGCCGCCGTCTCCGTCGGGTCGCGGCCTTGCGCGAGCGCGTCGATCGCCTCGCCGAACGGCCGCTCCGCAGCCAGCGCCAGGAGTCGCGCGAAGCCCGGCTCGACCCGCGCCAGGGCGGTCGTGCGCTCGGCGCGGAACGACACCCAGAACCACGGCTCGGCGTGGCGCGCGAAGGGCGCGGGCGGGTCCGATGGCACGGCGCGTTCGGCGAGGGCCCAGTCCTCCCGCAGGAGGCGGAACGACGGCGCGAAGCGCAGCCGCCGCTCGGGGAGCGAGGCGGCGTCGGCGCCGGACGGCCGCCACACGCCCGCGAACGGGGAGGCGAGGGCGCGGCGCGCCGCCTCGTCCATTCGAAGCGCCTGCCGGGCGAGGTCGACGGGCGCCGACACCGATCGCAGCGCGGCTTCCCAGGGGCCCGCGACTGTGACCAGCAGTCCGATCGGCCGGGTGTCGGGGGTGCCGGGCGGCGGGGCCGTGGCGGCGACGCGATCGATCCCGGCGAGGAGCCGCGCGGCGAGGCCGTCTCCGCAGCGCGCGAGGTCCACGCGCGTGGGCGGCGCCTCACGGAGGTGGAGCGTGGCGAGCCCATTGAAGCGCCAATACCCGACGACCTGCGCGAACCGCGGCAGCTCCGCGTGGAGCGAGCCGTAGAGGCGCATCCAGTACTGCTCGTGGTAGAGCGCGAGGCGCGCCCGCGCCGTGGCCGGGTCCGCCAGCGCCGCCGTGAGCGCCGGCGCGTCGGCAGAGGAGCGCAGGGTGCCGCCCGTCGCGTCGAGCGGCGTCTCCAGCAGCGCGCCGAACGCCTCCTGGAGCGGCGCGAGCCACGGGGGCGGCGGCGGAAGCGACGTCACGTGCGCACGCTCGCCGCCTTGGCGACCTCGGCGAGCACCTCGGGCAGCGGCGGCACCTGGTCGTCCCACTCCAGCAGCGTCGGGAACGGCCCGCCCAGCGCCCACGCCTCGCGGTACAGCGCCCAGACCTCGGCGCAGACGGGACGGTCGTGCGTGTCGTGCCGGAGCCCGTCGGGCCGCACGAGGTGCCCCGCCATGTGCACTTGGAGCACCCGGTCCCACCGCACGGAGGCAAGGTAGTCCATGGGGTCGAAGCCGTGGTTCACGCTCGACACATACATGTTGTTCAGATCGAGCATGTACCAGCAATCCGACGCGTCCACGACTCGCCGATAGAACTCCCACTCCGGCATCCGGTCGCGGCCCCAGGCGACGTAGGACGAGAGGTTCTCGATGCCGAACGGCACGCCGAGGAAGTCCTGCACGAAGCGCGCGCGGGCGGCCACGTAGGGCACCAGCTCGGGATCGTAGGGTGCGGGCAACAGGTCGTGGTGACGGTGCCCGCCGGAGGCCGACCAGCAGAGGTGGTCGCTGAACCAGGGCATCCCGTAGGCCCGCACCAACTCCCGAACGCGCTCCAGGTGCACGAGGTCGAGCGGCTCCGCGCCCACGAGGTTCAGCGCGACGCCGTGCCCGACGACGGGGTAGCGCGCCGCGATCTCGTCGAGGCGCGCCCGCGGAAGGGAGCCCGCGTCGAGGTGGTTCTCGGCGATCACCTCGAGGAAGCCGATGGGCGCGTGCTCGGCGAGGAGGGCGTCCACGTGCGGGCGCCTCAGGCCGATGCCCAGGGCGTCGCGCGCGATGCTCACTCTTCTTCGGGCGGGGCCGCGACCGGGAGCGTGCGGATGTACGCGATCACCGCGTCCATCTCGGCCCGGGAGATCCGCTCGTGGAAGCCGGGCATGTCGCGCGTGGCCACGCCATCGGAGTCGATCCCGTCCATCCCGAAGGCGATCGCGGAGCGGAACTCCGTGTCGGTGCGGTCGAAGAAGGTGGCGATCCAGCTCTCCGGGTCCTCCCCGGCCGGCGTGTGGACGAGGAAGGTGCCCTCTCCGCCATGGCACCAGTCGCACGTGGCTTCGGTGTAGACGGTGGCGCCGTCCCGCCCCGCACCGTCCACCGTCTCGACGCAGCTCCACCCGGCGCAGCCGTTCACGCCGCGACAGTCGTGCTCGTAGAGCTCGTTCCACGGGTGCAGGACCATGCCCCGGCAGCTGTTGGTGCCGCCGCAGCTCACGTGGGTCTGGACCACGCCCGGATTCGCCTCCCCGAGCACCATCGCCGAGGCGGTGCACGCCGCGTCGAACTCCTCGAAGGAGACCGCGCCGTCCTCGTCGGTGTCGAGGAGGGGGAGCGCCTCGGCGTAGCGGTCCGAACCGCCGGCGGGGAGCTCGGCGCCGTCACAGTCGGAGTCGACGCCGTCAAAGCTGCGCTCGCGCGCGCCGGGGTAGACGGCGTCGTTGCGATCGTTGCAGTCGCCGTCGTTCTCGCTCACGCCGTCGAGGTCGTCGTCCGTGGTCAGGGGGTCGACAACGTCGGTGTCGGTGTCCGTATCGGTGTCGGCGTCCGTATCGGTGTCGGTGTCCGCCTCGTGCGCGGTGTCATCGGCGTGGGCGGTGTCGTCGTGATCGTGGCCGGTACAGCCTGCGCCGAAGGTGGCGAAGGCGGCGATGGCAAGGGCGCGGAGGGAGGTGGGCGGTGCCATGGGCTCCTCGTACAGTGGGTCGTACGGATAGCGGCGAGCGGAGGATCAACGCAATGCGGCAAGTTGTCGCACTCGGCGCCGACGCGCACGGTGGCGGGGTAACGGACACGGCGTGACCGCCCTCCTCCTCGCCACCCTCGTCGCCTGCTCGCCCACGGGAAAGGACACCGCGACGGCCGCTCACCATCCGGACGGGTTCGCGGCGCCGACCGTCCACGGTGTCGCGGCCAAGAGCCAGGCGGAAGTCTGCGTGGACTGCCACGGCGCCGATCTTTCCGGGGAAGGGGCCGCTGTCTCCTGTGACACGTGTCACCCCGTGGGATGGCGCACCGACTGCACGTTCTGCCACGGCGGCACCAACGAGCCATCCGGCGCGCCTCCGCGAGACATCGACGGCGCCGACGCCGACATCAGCTTCGCGGCGCACACCGCGCACGTGACCACCAACCTGCATGGGGCGTACGACTGCGTCCAATGTCACACCCGCCCAGCCGATGCCCTCTCGGAGGGGCACGTGTTCCACGGGGACGCGACGCCCTCGGTCGCTGAGGTCGCCTTTGCCGGTGGGATCTCACCGGCGGCGGTGTACGCCGGGTCCGGGACCTGCTCCAACCTGTACTGCCACGGGAACGGCCAGGGGAACGACGGCACCGCGGCGGTCGGGCAGACCTTCGCCGCGTGCGACGACTGCCACGCCTCCGCGGAGAGCGAAGGCGCGGCCTGGGCCGGGATGAGCGGAGATCACAAGCGGCACCTGGACGAGGGGCTCGCGTGCGCGGAGTGTCACTCGGCCACGCTGGACGCCTCCGGCGCGCTCGCCGACGCGGCGCGGCACGTCGACGGCATCGCCGACGTCGCGCTCCCCGAGGGGATGGACTGGTTGCCGACGCGGCAATGCGAGGGCTCGTGCCATGGGGAGGGGCACGGGGGGCGGACGTGGTGAGGGGGCTCGGGACGGCCTGCAGCGAGGCAATGACCAGGTCGGCGCAGGCGCGTGCGGGGCCAGACCGCCGTCCCGCTCCTCTCCGGCCATCACCCCTCCACAACCACCGGGCGGTGACGCGGGCCGCGACATGCCATGACGACGTCGCCTCGGGCTCCTCCAGCGGGACGGTGTCGTAGAGGAACCAGCCGCCGGATACGCCGCCGCCGAGCCCGATCGGGTGCCACACCCGCACGGCGAGTTCGCCGCCCGAGGCGCCGCCACCGAGCGAGAGTCGCTCGCCGCCCCCCGCGACCTCGACGCCGATCTTCTCGCCGGCGACCGGGCACGCCCCCGGCCGCCGATGCTGCCCGGTCACCATCCAGGCCACCTCTCCAGACGTCCCCCACGACTGAACCGGATCCAGCTCGGCGCGCGGGGTGTCGGGGTTGCCGTCCGTGTCCTCGGAGCGCCCCCCGACGCCGCGGCGCCCTCGATGGTGACCTGCACAGGACCGACCAGCACGACGCCATGCCCCTCGGCAATCCACACGGTCCCCGCGACGGTCGGCGAGCGCCAGAACTCGAAGCCCGTGGGCGTTCGTCCAGCGATGCCGGCCCGGTCCTCGGCGTCTTCGAAGTGGAAGCCACCGCCGAGCCGGAGGCTGAAGAAGTCGATCCGCTCCGCGTCGACGCGGGCGCGCCCGACCACGAGGTCGGCGCGGGCGTCGAAGGACGGCCCCCCGGCATCGACCTACGGGTGGCGCTGACCGGCGGTGTCGGCTGGACGCTCGCCAACCCGGGTCCACGCGACGACCGCCGCCTCCGCCAGCCACGCCACGCCGGCCTCCTCCCGCTCCGCGTGCAGGCGCGCGCCCAGGGTGTCGGTGTCCAGCAGCTCCGGCGAGGCCCCGCCCGCGGCGAGGCGCTCCTTCATCATCCCCACGCGGGCGGCGAGCGTGTCTGGCTGTCCCGGAGCGGCCACGCCGATCTCGGCGCGCAACACCGGAGCAGGCAACCCCGCGCGCCGAAAGATCCCGGGCAGCGCGCGCCCCAGGGTCCAGGACGCGGACTCGTGCGCGAGCATGCCGACGAGCGCGTCCCGCAGCGCATCGTGGAGGCGGAGCCCCGTCGGCGCGGTGTCGATCACGAGCTCCTGGAAGAGCACCACGCCGCCAGGGCGGACGAGCGCCACCATCCGGGCGAGCGTCGCCGCCGGGTCTTTCAGGTACATCAGGACGCGCCGGCCGACCACGGCGTCGAACGCGCCAAGCTCAGGGAGCGCGGCGTCCAGGTCGGCGCGAACGAAGGTCGCGCGCGGGTCCGGGTTGCGGGCCGCGGCGAGCTCGAGGAGCGGGGGCGCCCGGTCGATGCCGACCACCCGGCCCTCAGGACCCACTCGCTCCAGCAGCAACGCGGTCACGGCGCCGGGCCCGCAGCCGACGTCGAGCACGCGCATCCCCGGCACCACGCCGGCCTCGTCCATCCACCGTCCGGTCGCCGCTTGTGCGTATTGCTCCGTCATCGTGCCTTCCAAAGGTTCACTGTGTAATCCGGGACCGGCGGCGATCCGCTCCGCGCCTGCGCGCGCGCCGGAGATGTTCCGCGCTCCTGCGCGACGAGCGGGCGCGCGTACTCCATCGTCGATGTCTCAGCGCCCGAGCGGGAGCGACAGTGCCCCCCACCAGCTCTCCCACTCCACCGTGTCGCCCGGTTGCGCGCGTTGCATATGGACCATGGTGACCAGCGCGTCGCCGGCCCCGGGCGCGACGAACGTGGCGTAGCCCTCTGCGTCCGAGGTGGCGTCGACGCTTCGCGGCCCCGCCGCGCCGTTGACAGTGAGGCGCAGCCGCGCGCCACGGAGCGGCGCGTCCTGGAACCACACGCGGACGCGCCAGTCGGCGCCGGCCTCCACGGACGCCGGCGGATCCGCTGCGACGAGCTCCAGCGGCTGGCCGAGACGGCTGTCCCAACCCGCTGAGGGCGCTTCACCGACGCGGACGAGCGCCTTGAGGCAGCGTCGGTAGCGCTCTCGGCCGGGAGCCTCGCCCTCGCCGAGCTCGTCCCGGCGCGCCACGACGTCCGTGAGCCCCTCCTCCGCGAGGTAGGCGCGGAAGCGGTCGGCGGGCAGCTCCAGGAGCGCCGGGGTGCGATCCATGGCAAGGACGTGCCACCCGCGCCCGAGCGTGCCGATTTGGGTGAGGACTCCGTCCCGTAGCAGCTCCTCGCGGCGACCCTTCCACGCATGCACCCAGCGCGTGGCCTTCACGGCCTCGAGGGGCCGCTCCTCCTCCACCACGAGGTCCTCGCCCAGCCGCAAAACGACGGCGGGCGCGGGGCCACGCGGTGGGGTGAGCGTGGCCGGCGAGAGCCAGAGGTCGTGCGCGAACGCGATGGAAGCGAGCAGCAGCACGCTACAGGTCCACCTGGCAGTGCCCCTCGCCGTCGACATGGCCGAGCGTCTGGGTCAGGAAGCGCACGAACTGCGCGAGGTTCGTCACCTCGCTGTATTGGCCCACCTCGTAGCCGAGCGTCGCGACGGACACGGCCTCGAGCTCCGCGAGGGTGACCACGCCATCGGCATCGCCGTCCGCGTCCGCGATCGCCTGCCCGCGGACCACGGCGTCCTCGTTCTCCAGCCCGTCGTAGAAGAGGTGGTCGCCGTGGATGGTGTACTCGGTGCTGTCCTCGCCCCCGGCGGGGATGGTGAGGTCGGCCGGCTCGCACTCGTAGGTGGTGTCGGTGTCGAACGCCCAGTCGAACGTCACCGATTCGGCGCCGCAGGTGAGGGTGCCTGCCGCGACGACGGAGCTGCCGCCAAGCTCTTCGGACGGCGCGATCACGTAGCGGGCGTTGGCGTAGTGGGTGGCGGACACCTCCGCGGAGCCGACGTCGTGGGGGCCGGCGGCGGTGAGGTCGAACACCTGCTCGCCGTCGACCACGCCCACCTCAGTGCCGTCGCCGTCGAGCAGCGCGACGCCACTCATCGCGATCTCGAAGCTGTCGTAGGTGACGGAGCAGCCATCCTCGAAGATCTCGGCGGGCATCGTGTCTTCGATGTACTCCTCGCCCCAGGTGTTGACGGTCCAGGTGCCGCCGCCGCAGGCGACGAGGAGGGGGAGAAGGGAGAAGAGGGTCATGAGGGCTCCGGGGTGAGGGTCCAGGTGGGCGTGGCGACGATGCCGAAGAGCACGGTGTTCGCGAGGGTGCCGTCGGCGGTGGTGAGCGTGCCGTCTCCGTCCGCGTCGACCGTCCGCCAGTCGGCGAACGAGAGGGCGTGGGCAAGGTCGACGGACAGGGAGATTCCGGACGGCGGCGCAGCGGCCGCCATCGTGGTCTCGAAGGAGAGGCCGGTGATCTCCTGAGCGGGCGCGAGCTCGAAGCGGAACGGGGTGGCCACGCCGTCCACGGTCGCGGTACCGGCGAGCACGGAGACGGGGTCCGCCAGCAGCGAGATCCGCCCGGTCGCGTACTCGCCTTCGTAGCAGGAGGCGTCCCCGAGGAGAGCGTCGCCGCCGAGCAGATCGAGGGTCCACGTCCCCGTGAGCTCGCCCGCCAGGTCGCCCGCGAAGTCGTGCCCGGGGTGTGCCTGCGCGCTCGGGATGGGGGACCAGCGCCACGCCGTCTGCGCGAGGCCCTCCATCCGCACGTCGAAGACGGTCACGGACGCCTCCGTGAGGGTGACGGCGACGCCGTCGACGGGCGCAACGTCGGCGGTGGCGCCCTTGAACGTCACGGGCACCGTGAGCAGGGCGCGGTCGGTGGTCCCGCAGGCCAGGAGCAGGGTGAGCAGCATCAGAAGCTCCGTCCGATCGCGAGGCGCGCCACCGTCGGCGCCCCCGCTGTGAAGTGACGCACGGGCAGCTCGCTGCGTGCTTCGTCGAGGTCCCAATGCGACGGAAAGACGAACTCCCCGTCGCGCCACTGGCTGCCGAGCACGTTGTCGACATCGAGCGACAGGCTCCACTTCTTCCAATCTGCCCGCGCGGTGACATCCACGACGCCGGCGGTGTGACTGGAGAAGCCGCCGGGCAGGGGGCGAGGGCCGAGGAGCCACGCGCGCACGCCGGCGGTCAGGTGGAGGGGGCCGACGGGCAGGTCGTCCGTGTAGACCCCGCCGACCACGAGGAGGCGCGGGGCGTATGGGATGGGCTCGCCCGTCGCGACGTAGACACCGTCCGACCAGGTGACGTCGACCTCCACGCGCAGCGGCTCGATGGGGTGGGCGGTCACGCCGCCGTCGAAGCCGACGCGGCGTGTGCTGCCCGTCGCGAGGAAGCGCGCGGCGGCGTGGTCGAACACGATCTCGTCGGAGATGAGCGTCGCGAACCCCGCCGCCCGCAGCTCCAACCAGTCGGTCGGGTGCGCCCGCGTCCCGAGCTCGGCGGAGTCTGACAGGGCGACGGGGGCGATCTCCCCGGGCTCAGTTCCCCGGGCCTCCGGGGAGCGAAAGCCACGGCCGTAGGCGGCGAACGCGGTCACGGGGCCGCGGGGGAACAGGGTGACGGCGGCCTTGGGGGCGAGCACGGGCGCCCACGCGACGCCCGGGTCGCCTTCCTCGGGGTGCACGAGGAGGAGCTCGGCGCGCAGGCCGGGCTCGATCCGGAGCCAGGGCGCGATCGACCACGGCGCCGCGATCCAGGCGCCGACATCGCCCTGTTGGGCGGTCGCGTCGATGGGGGTCTCCCACACCGCGCCGTCCGAGAGCACGCCCTCCTCGGTCTGGCGGAAGAAGTCGCCGCGCGCGTCGAGCCCGCCCTTCAGGACGAGGCCGAGCGGACCCGCCCAACCCGCCTCGAACCGGCCACCCGCCAGGCCCGCGTGGTGCGCCTGCGCGGTGCCGTCGCCGTGCCCGTCGTCGCCGTAGAACCCTGTGTAGTTCTGGACCAGCCGCAGGTCTCGCCACCCGCCGTAGAGCGTGGCGCGCCAGGGCACGCGGTCTCCACCCGAAACCAGCGCGCTCGCGAGGACCCGGCGAGACGCGCCCCCGCCCGCGGCCGGGTACGCGTCGTAGAACTCCACCTCTCCCGCCGCGAGGTCGTCCTCCCGAAGCACGCCCGGCGACTCGAAGACGCCGTCGTAGGCGAGGAGGAAGCCGCGTGCGTGCACGCCACCGAGCTCACCTTCCCACCCGCCCCCGGCGCGGAGCTGCCGCCAGGAGCGAGCGTCCCCGACGCCCTGGCCGAGGTCCACGTCCGCGACCAGAAAGGTGCCCGGCTTGGACTTCTGCGGGCGCCACGCGAGGGTGGCGGCTCCGCTCACGTCGGTCCCTCCCCCGATCCAGACCTGGCCGCCGGGCTCTTCGAGGCCCAGCGAGAAGTCGGCGGACCCCGCCACGGCGAAGTCGCCGGCGTCCGCGCGCCAGGTCCCCGGCCGGAGCGTGAGCCCGCGCACGACGGCCGGTGGGATGAAGTGCAGGTCGAGGTAGCCGTGCCCGTGGACGTTGGAGACCTCGTTGAGCGGCACGCCCTCGAGCGAGACGGCGATGTCGGAGCCGTGAACCGCGTCGAAGCCGCGGAGGAAGTACTGGTACGCCTTCCCGTGGCCGCCGTGGGCCGACTGGTGGAGCCCTGGCATGGCGCGCAGCATGTCGTCCGCCGAGCGGCCGGGGAGCGCTTCGATCGCCGCGCGGTCGAGCCTGCGGTCCGTCGCCGAGTCCTGCGGACGCTGCGCCTCGATGACGATCTCTACGCCGGTTGTATCGTCTGCTGGTTCCACGGCGCCTCATACGAGTGAGCGCGCCGTTTGGCCCTGTGACACGTTGTCGCGACAGGCTGCGACACTTTGCCTTGTCAGTGGTTGGATGCCAGCTTCTCCAGCTTGCGCTGGAGCGTTCGGCGGTGAAGTCCGAGGCGCCGGGCGGCCTCGGACACGTTTCCGTCGCACTCCGCGAGGATGCGCTGGATGTGCTGGCGCTCAGCGTCGTCGAGCTCGTCGGGCAGGGCTTGCCGATGGGGCTCGGCACGGCGCAAGGCGTCCACGAGCTCGGCGGTGGAGATGGGCTTGGTGCGGAAGTCGACGGCGCCCGCGCGTATGGCCTGGACCGCGGATGGGATGGTCCCGTGAGCCGTGAGGAGCAACGAGCGACATCCCGGCGCACGCGCGGTGATGGCGCGCACGACGTCGATGCCGGAGCCGTCCCCCAGCGCGAGGTCGATGACCGCGTACGCTGGCGCGATCCCGCCGAGGGCGGCGAGGGCGGACTCCACGCTCTCGGCTTCCACCGGTTCGAACCCCTCCCGGCGGAGGGCCCGGGCGAGCGCCTTTCGGTAGACCTCGTCGTCCTCGACCACCAGCACTGTGTTCACGTTCCCTCCACCACGACCATCGTGAGGATGGCCCGGGCGCCGCCCTCGGGGCAAGGCTCGAGCAGGACGTCGCCCGAGGCGGCGCGGGCGAACGTCCGCGCGACGTAGAGGCCGAGGCCCGTCCCCTTACGGCTCGGCCACGCGCTGAAGAACGGCTGGCCCGCGCGGGCGAGGCGCTCGGGCGGGACCTGGGGGCCGCTGTCCTCGATGGTGACCAGGACGCGATCGCCATCGCGACGCGTCATCACCCGAATCGGCTCGCCCGCCGCGCGCGCGTTGTCGAGCAGGGTCCACATCGCATCGCGCCAGCCCTCCTCGCCGCCGAGCACCGTCGCGAGCACCGAAGCGCCGTCCACTTCGAGCTGCACCGCGCCGGGCTGTCCGGCCCGCCAGGCCTCCACCCACCCGGCCACGCGCTCACCGACCCGATCCGTAGTCCCGTCGGCGCCACCATCGCCGGCGAGCATCCGGTCGAGGATCGCGCGGCACCGCCGGACCTCCCCGCGCAGCGCACCGAGCGTCTCGTCCGTAGGTTCGAGCGCCATCTCCTCCGCAAGGAGCTCGATGGCGCCGAGTGGCGTCCCAAGCGCGTGTGCGGTCCCCGCGGCCAGCGTCCCGAGCGCGGCCAGCTTCTCGCTGCGCGCGCGCTCCGCCTCGGACGCTCGGAGCGCTTCCTGGCGCTCCCGCAGCGCCGCCGAGAGCCGACCCACGAACGCGGTGACGGCCACGGCCGCGAGGTCGAACGCCAGCACATGCCCCGCGAGGTGCCCGTGATGGTGGTGCGGCTCCTCGTCGAAGCCGGGGATGTGGAGGGCGAACACCGTTGCCACGGCCTGCAAGAGCACCGCGGCGCCCGTTGCCATCCACGCGGCGCGGCCGGGGAGCACGATCGCGAGGAGCGCGACCTCGACGAGGTAGAACGCCTGTAGCGGGTTCTGCGCGCCCCCCGTCACGAGCAGGATGCCCGTGAGGGCGAGCAGGTCGACGGCCGCGTGGATGACGACACGCCTCTCGGTGGGGGCGCGTCGGCGTTCCACGATGTCGAAGACGGCGAGCCCTCCGAGCAGGACGACGAGCGGTACGAGGGGTGGCCGCACGTCGGTCCCGAACCGCGCAACGGCCAGAAGCAGCGTCTGGGCGAGGATGACGCCGCGGCGGGCCTGCGAGAGCCAGCGAAGCGCGAGGGCGGGGTCGACGGTGGGGGGGCGGGTCACGAGCGCGACGCTATCCGTCCCGGCGGCGGAGCGGGATAGGGTCGAGTTCATGCTTTCCCTCGCCGTCACGCTCGTCAGCTTCGCCCATGCCCACCCCGCGGCTGTTCCGCACCTTCACGAGACGGACCCAGCGGCGCTCGCGCTGGTCGCGTTCTGGCTCGTCGCCGGCGTGGCGCTCCTCGCGACGTCGCGGTACGGCTGGGGTCGCGGTACCGCGGGCGCGTCGTGAGCCGGATCGTGCTGATGCACCGATTGCTACGCCCTCGCGGCCCCCGAGGGACGCCCGGAAGCCCTGGCGCTCACTCCGCCAACACCGGCACCGGCGGCTCCGCCGCCGCCTTCAACGCCAGCATTCGCTCCTCCGACCACTCCTGCGGATCCGACCAAAAAGTTCTATAAGCGTTCGCCCATCCCGACCAACCTTATGAGGGCCCGTCGAAAGTGACGAACTTCTACGGGCCTTCTTCAATTCTGGGCGCCGAAGTTATCGAACTCGCATAGCAGGTCGCCGATCGTCAGCCCCGACCGCGGGCCTCCTGCGGGTTCCGGCTCGTGTGAAAAACCGCCAGGATCGCGATGTAATCGGGGTACTCGCGGAACAGGACAATGTAGGGGAACCGGCGGACGAGCGCGCGCCGAACTGGTCCATCGACGCCGGCGTAGGCCTCGGGCGCTCTGGCAACAGCGGCGAAGGCGGCGTCGACACAGCCCAGGAGATCATCCCCGAGCCCTTCGCGCTGGTTCTCGTACCAGTTCCACGCGGCGTTCAGCTCCGCGCTGGCCTCCGCGCGGATCCGGAGCGGCAGAGTCACCGCCGAATCCGAACCTGTTCGCGGGCGGTCTCCCACGGGATCGACGCCTCGGGATGCGCCTCGTGGTCAGCCAGCCGGCGACGGACCTCTGCGACCTGTGCGGCCGAGAGCGGCACCGGCTCGGGATCTGCGGCGATCCGGTCCCAGAGATCCTGCACGTAGAGGATGCGCTCGGCCTTGGTCATCTGGTCGAAGGAGCGTTCCATCATCGGATTGTAGTCGCCGAGGTCGGCGATCGCCAGATCCTGCTGGCATCGACGCCGTGATCCGCCAGCGGTGTACCGAGATCACCCACATCACCGTTCCCGACGCAAGTCAGTTCCAGGCATGGAGGGTCGCTCCTTCGAGGGGTGCTCACCCGCCTGCTTTGGGGCCAAAGATTCGGAGCGGGGCTCGGCACCGACGTTCCGGTACGATGAGCCTGTTGGAAGACCTGCAGGGCGGGACTCTGCGGTCAACGGGCAGTGAACTGCCCCCTTGGACGGCCTCCACGGCGGGCGCTACCTTGGATGGACGCGACCCGCGGTGTCGAGGCAGTGGTTGGTCTGCCGCAGCGCGCGCTCCTCTGTGTCGGGTCCTCGGCGGAGCTTGAGCTCGATGGCGTGCCGCGTCTTCTTCCAGGTGACGGGAGATCCCCCGCGCGTATACAAATGAGATAGGCGCGCCAGCGTGCCCATCGCCCCCGCGATGCGGAGTGTGAGCGATGGAAGGAGGGGCTGTCCGACCTCGGGCCGACGCCGAACAGGAGTGTCAACGATCCATCGCTGGCACTCCATCTCCAATGCGGACACTCCATCTCCATCCCCGATCTCCAGATATCGGTCAGGCCAGGGCCGGGCCGATGGCGGTCCGGCCCCAAGCGAGGGTCGCCGACACCGCCTCCTCCCAGGGGGTGGGCTGCAGGCCGAGCTCGCCCCGAATTCGGCTGTCATCCACCACATAGGGCTGCTCCCACTGGTAGACCATCTCCACCAGCTCCCGCACCGTCGGGTTCCACAGCCCCATCAAACGCAGGACCCAGGTGGGCACCCGATCGACCCCGCGGTCGATGCCCATCTCGCGGTAGAAGCGCTGGATGACAGCGCGTGTCGTCTCCGCGGGTTGGACGGGCAGCATGTAGACGCCTGTCGCCGTCGCGGAGGTGCCGAGCGCCACGAGCCCCTCTGCCACATCGGGCACATAGGAGTAGCTGTGGAGCATGTCGGGGTCGCCGAGAGACTCGCCCGCACGACCGTTCAGGATCCGCTCGAAGAACCGTGCTCCGAAGACGGCGGACTGTGTCGAGCCCGGCCCGAAGAAGTCTGCCGCTCGACCGATCACGACGCGCCGATCCCCCTTCATCGTCGGGTCCAACATCAGGGCCGCCGCTTCCACGCGGAGCGCCCCCTTTCGAGAGCGCGGCCCGACGACAGAGCCCGCGTGGACATGGGAGGTATCGCCGTACATGTAGAGATTGTCTAGGGCGACGAGGTTTGCGCCACTTCGGCGGGTCCCCTCGACAATCCCCTTTGTGATGGGCATGAGCAGCGCGGGCCATTCGAAATAGCGCGGATTGACACAGTGATAGACGGTGGCGGCGCCCTCGGTGACCCGAGCCACCACTCCCGCGTCGCGGACATCGGCGGTGACCACCTCGACACCCTGGACCGTGACCGCCCGGCTCGATTGACGGACGACCCGCACCCGGTGCCCGCGGGCGACGAGGGACTGGGCGACGAGGGGTCCGACCTGGCCGGCACCGAGGACGACATGAAGCGCTTGCATGGGGAGCTCCTTGGGTTCAACCCAACTTGCCCCTTGCGTGTTCGCCGGCCAAGCTGTTAATTTGCCGTCCCGGTTTGCGATTTCGCAGCCGAGCCCGGTGGACCCCATGTTCGAGCCTCCCTGGGAGCAGATCCGCCTCTTCCTCGCTGTGATGCGCGCTCGCACCCTGGTCGGCGCGGGGCGGCGCGTCGGCCTCGACGCCTCGAACGTCAGCCGCCGTCTGGCCCGCCTCGAAGAGGAGCTTGGCGCACCACTCTTCGACCGAACCCGCGACGGTCTCGTTCCCACGAGCGCCGCCGAGCACCTCCTTCCTCACGCCGAAGAGGTCGAGCTCGCCGTCGCCCACTTCGCCTCCGCGGGCAACCAGGTGGAGACCACCGTTGAGGGGCTGGTGCGCATCACCGCGCCTCCGGGTGTCGCCGACACCTTCGTGGCACCCCTGCTCCCCTTGCTCTTGGCCCGGTACCCCAGCCTCCTCATCGAGCTCGACGCCAGCGTGTCCTACGCGGACCTCACGCGCCGGGAGGCCGATCTGGCGCTCCGCACCGTCCGTCCCCAGAGCGGCGAGCTGCTGGTGGTTCAGGTCGCGGCCACCCACGAGCTCCCGCTGACCTCCCCCGAATATGCGGCCTCCCTCGGCACGCTGCAGGCCTTCTCCGACGCCCGCTGGCTCGGCTGGGGGGACCAGCTCGCCCACCTTGCCGGCTCCCGTTGGCTGCGCTCCCACGCCCCAAACCTCGTCCCCGTGCTGCGCAGCAACCACGCCGCGAGCCTCATCGCCGCGGCCCGCGCTGGCCTCGGTCTCGTGCTGCTCCCCGCCCCCTACACCCGCCTCGGGCTGGTCCCTGTGACACCCGGGGAGGCGCTGACCACGGCCTGGGCCGACCTGCCCGCCACGGAGCTGTGGCTGGTGGCGCATCGCGCGCAGCGCCACGTCCCTCGCGTGGCGGCGGTCTGGGACTTCCTGTTGGACCAGCTTGGCGGCGGAGTTTGATCGTCCCCCAATCGAATCGGTGCCAGGGATGGCGGGTCGCCCCCTCGTCCCGAGCCTGCCGCCGGGCAACGGTGAACCGGGAAGAACCAGGCTCCCTGCTCGACGATGCTCTGGGGCGCGTGCTCTTGGTCGCAGCGGGTCAGCTCCCCACCGATTCCCAACGCTGATTCGGCGCCGCCTCAGGCGCCGGTCCGCTTCACCATCCCCACCTCCACCTCGCTGAAGGCCCGGAGGAACTGGCCGAGGCTGAGGGAGAAGCGCCCATCATCCGCGGGAACGGGCCCGGCCGGCTTCGGCGAGTTGGCGCCGTGCGGGTTGCGGAGCGACACCTGGGAGGCGTCGGCGTCCATCGTCGCGATGGTCTCCACCGAGGGGGCCCCCTCGATCGGGATGACCGCCCCCGACCGGTCGATGAACGTGGCCCCCAGCACCGAGTAGGCGTGCTCCGTCATCGTGTGCTGCGGGTCCTCGGCGTCTCCGCTGGTCGCGTTGATGAGCAGCAGCTCATAGAGCGCCCGAAAGGCGCCGCCCTCCGCGTCGGAGGCGAGGGCAGGCCAACGACCGGGCTCCACGAGGTGCCGCGCGCGGACCGCCACCGCCTCGAGCGCGGCCGCGCGGGGGGAGTCCGCCTCGTCCGACGGGGACAGCGGGGCGTCTCTCCACAGGCCGATCGCGGCGGCGAGGGACTGAAGCTCCTCCCGAAGATAGGCGGGGTAACGCTTCATCCACTCGCAGGACAGGACGCGCTGGAGCTCGACGAGCAGCCGCTCGGCCGCGCTGCCTGGGTCTATCGAGGCGGTGAGACAGCGGTCCACCGTCTCCCCGGGCACGCTCGCCTGGGCCAATCTTCGAATGACCGCCGCGTTCGCCATCAGGAAGTCGGAGTCGGCGCAGCCGTCGATGCCGAAGCGTCCGGTGCGGACGACGTCGCCTCCACAGAGGACACGGTACACGTCCCGCTCGAAGCCGCCGTCGATGTGCTCGTAGCCAGAGACCCCATCGCCCGTCGGGTCGTCTGCCTCGGCGACCTGGGGCGCGCCGCCCGACTTCCCGTAGGACTCGGCGAAGGCCGCGTATGCCTTCTCCAGATAGGCGACCCAGGAGGCCGCCTCATAGGTCCAGTCCACACAGACCCCGAGGCCCTGCGGATCGACCTCCGCGAACCAGGCGCCCTGGGTCGGGTTGGCGGCGACCCGAACCCCCGCCCCGACCAACCCCGAGAGGTCCGCCCCGTCCTGATAGTGCAGCAGGTCGCGGCCGACCCGGATGGTGACCGGCGCCCACTGGCCGGCGGTCGTATCGAAACGAAAGAAGTCCACCGCGACAGAGCGGGCGTCCGCGTGGATCATGGCCTTGATCCGCGCGGGGTCACTCCCGAGCAGGTCGGCCAGGGCCGCGAGGAGGAAGCAGTCGCCGATGGCCCCCTGCTGGATGTCCGCGAGCTGGGGCTCACCGCCGATGAAGACCGCGACCGGATCGAGGCAGGCGGCGCTGAACGGCGCCTCCACGGTGCCGTATTGACGCGTCACCGTAACCCACTCCGCCGTGTCCTCCGCGGAGTCCTCGGAGGAGCCCTCCGCGGAGGTCGGTCGCTCTTCGACCAAGGCGGAGGCCGGCGGCGCCGCCTGGCCGGACAAGATCAGCGGCTGGTCGGCCGTCACGAGCACCCTCACCGCTCGCTCGCCCTCCACCACCGCCGGCGCGGCCCGCTCCGGGGGCGCCTGGCTGTCGCCGACGCTCAGCGGGCCCTCTTCGGTCGGCTCCCCTTCCACCTCCGACGGGGTCGTGGGGTCTGTGACGGGGGTCGCGCCTTGACCGGCCGCCGACTGGTCTTCGGCGCGGGCGCTCATCCCGGCGCCGCCGGTCTGTCGGTTGGAGCCGGCCTGGTCAGCGGCGCTCCCCTGCTCGGGGGTGGCGGAGCGGGCGGCATCTCGGGAGGTGGAGCGAAGGTCGGCGCGGCGCTTGGACATGGCGGTGTCCTCTCCGTCCCATAGGGACGGCGCGAAGGGAGGGTGGGAACAGTGGGAGAGACAGGCGGAAGAGAGAGGCGAGCGCGCGGGAAGGTGCCGCTACCCGGGCGCTCCGAGGGCACCCCGAGCCGCCTGTCGCCACGCGTCGAGGAGGGCCTGGGAGGCGGGCACCTCCGTCCAGTCTTCGAGGAGCAGGGTCGAAGGCAGCGCCGACAGGAGCCTGCCCGCGCCCATGTGCTGGGTGCCCCGGGCGCGGATGAGCGTCACCCCCCCGGTGACAAAGGTGGGATCGATGTTCCCACCGAAGCGCCCCTCTACCCAGTCCACCTCGCCAAACGATCCCTGCCCCTGTCCCATGAGCACGACGGAGCCCGGAGAGCCCGCGTCCAGGACGCTCACCCCCTCCGCGACCACCCGAACGGACGGGCCCGAGGCGCTGAGGAGGACGCTGCGCCCCGCGCCCCGCGGGCCTCGGCCCGGAGGTGCGCGCCCCGCCCCCGTCACGCTCAGGTTGTGCAGCTCCACCGCCTGCGTCGCGTCCACCACGAGCGCGTCCCCCGCGAGGCCCTCCGGCTCGAGGTGCAGGTCCCGCACCACCACCCGCCGGCCCGCCAAGGAGACGCGACAGCGCCGGAGCCGGTGGCCTCCTCCGTCCAGGGTGAGGTCAACCGGCAGCCCCTCCCCCGCCTCGCCGAGGTGGAGCACGGAGGGGAGGCCGACCGGCTCTACGATCTGGACGACCACGGGCTGCAGCGGCCGGTGACCGTCGCTCATCGCCAGGATGACCGAGACCGCGCCGAGGTAGTCCGCCCTCCCGCGGAGCTCGAGCACGATCGGCGCGGCGGGCGCGGCGGGAGGAGCCAGGGCGACGGCAGGGGGAGAGAGCGGGCGGAGCGTCAAGGGACAGCCACTTCACCGCCGGGTGGGCGCCGCCGGGAGGGCGGTCGAGGTCGGACGGTGCGTGGCGCCCCCCAATGCAGGAGGCATGCCACCAAAAAACGAGCCTTCAACCGTCTGGGTGGTGGTGAAGACTGACGAATGTCCACCACCCTTCGTCGACCTCCGTCACCCCTCCCCCTCCTCCCCGCGCGGGTCTCCCGCTTGCTCGCCCGCCCCCGCGGAGCATAGGTCCACGCCCGGTCCTCTCCCCTGGGGACCCAGGAGCCGCCCGATGCCTCCGCAGAAGCCCGTCGAGATCCTGCTCCGAAAGGCGCTCGCCCAGCGGTCAGCGCTCAGCAACGAGGACCTCAACCAGCTCACCCGCCTCCTCTCGAAGTGGCGCCACGGGCTGATCACCAACACCCTGGTCGCCGAGCGCGGGAACGTGGTGCAGACGGGGCCCTTCGCCGGGCTCCGCTTCGTCGGAGAGGTCACGGAGGGCTGCTCGGCGCCGCGCCTGCTCGGCTGCTATGAGCACGAGCTCCACCCCTACGTCGAGCGCCTGCTCCTGGAGCGCTGGGACGCGGTGCTCAACGTCGGCTGCGCCGATGGGTACTACGCCGTCGGCCTCGCGACGCGGCTCCCCGCGGTCCCCGTCTTCGCGCACGACCTCAACCCCCTCGCCCAGGCGGCCTGCCGCGCCGTCGCCGAGCTCAACGGCGTGGGCGACCGCGTGACCGTGGGAGGTCTGTTCACGCCCGCCGACTTCGCCGCCTTCGCAGACAAGAAGACCTGGCTCCTGATGGACATCGAGGGCGCGGAGCGGGAGCTGCTCGACCCCGTCGCCAGCCCCGGCCTCCGCGCGATGACGGTGGTGGTGGAGTGCCATGACTGTTTCATCCCCGGGCTGACCGACACGCTCGCGCGCCGCTTCGCCGACAGCCACAGGGTCACCCGCGTCGAGCACCGCCTCGCCGCTCCGCCGCTCCCCGACTGGCTCCAGCGCCTCGGGCACCTCGACCAATTGCTGGCCACCTGGGAGTGGCGGGAGGGCCCCACGCCCTGGCTGGTGATGGAGCCCCTCTGACCCACATCCGCCCAGTCCGGGCCTGGCATCGAGCACGTGGCCGATGAAGGCGCGGCGGATCGAACCGGCACGACGTATGATCGCCCGTCGTGCTGGAGCCCCCCGATGTCCCGCCCCCTCATGCCGATCGCCCTCCTCCTCCTGCTCGGCTGCGGCGACAAGGGCGAGGTCACCGACGACGACAACGACGGCTACAGCGCGGAGCAGGACTGTGACGACGCCCACCCCGGCATCCACCCCGGGGCCACCGAGCGCTGTAACGGCAAGGACGACGACTGCGACGCGGCGGTGGATGACGGCGTGCTCGTCGCCTATTGGCCGGACGGCGACGGCGACGGCTACGGCCGCTCCGAGGGGTCGGTCGAGGGCTGCGCCGCGCCGGGCGGGTACGCCGAGGTCGACGGGGACTGTGACGACGCCGACGCCGCGGTCCACCCCGGGGTGGAGGAGCTGTGTAACGGCCTCGACGACGACTGTGACGGCGAGGCCGACCCTGGCGCGCCCGAGGTCGCCTTCACCGACGCCGACGGGGACGGCTACGGCGACTCCACCGCCCGCACCCGCACCTGCGTGCTCGCCGACGACCAGTCCTGGGTGGGAGAGGACTGTGACGACACAGACCCCAGTCGCAGCCCCGGCGCGGAGGAGGTCTGCGGGGACGACGACGACGACGACTGCGACGGCCTGCCTGACCGAGCGGACGCGCCCGCCCTCTGGTACGAAGACCTCGACGGCGACGGCTACGGCGACGACAGCACCGAGCTCGACGCCTGCGATCCGCCGGCGGGGTGGGTGTTGGAGGGCGGCGACTGCCTGATCGACGAGGCCGTGGCCCACCCCGGCGCCCTCGAGGTCTGCAACGGCCTCGACGATGACTGCGACGGCGCCTCAGACGAGGGCTTCGACGCGGATGGAGACGGCTACGGCGCCGAGAGCTGCGGCGGCGGCGACTGCGAAGACACAGACCCCGCCATCCACCCCGGGGCGGAGGACGCCGCCGGCGACGGGATCGATGACGACTGTGACGGCCACGACACCTTCGGCGGCTTCGGGGGCGAGTACCTGGTCTCCGAGGCGAGCACGAAGCTCACCGCCCACCGGGCCAACATGGACGCCGGCCGCCTGCTCGACGCCGCCGACCTCGACGGGGACGGCGTCGACGACCTCCTCGTCGCCACCCTCTACGCCCACGCCTTCAACGGCGGCGCCTTCCTCGTCTACGGGGCGATCCCGGACGGCACGAACGCGCTGCCCGACGTCGGCTACAACCTCGCCGGCGTGCCCCGCACCTACGGGGCCAGCCGATCGATCGGCCTCGGCGACGTAGATGGTGACGGGTTCGAGGACGTCGAGATCGGCGCCCCCTGGGCGAGCCCGCCCAACGTCGCCATCCTCCTCAGTCCGGTCCTCGAGGACCGGGCCCTCGACGCCCCCGACGTGACGCTGCTCGGTGAGTCCGACTCCTACTTCGGCCATGGCTCCGACGTCGGCGACATGAACGGAGACGGCGTCGCCGACGCGGTGATCGGGGCCTACAACACGCTTGGGGCCCGCGGCAGCGTCTATGTGGAGTATGGCCCGCTCGAGGGGACCATCGATATGACCACCGACGCCGACGCCCTCATCGAGGGCACGGCGGAGATGGGATACCTCGGCCGCAACCTCCGGGCCGGGCGGGACATGGACGGAGACGGCATCGGAGACGCCATCGTGCCGGCGGTCTATGCCAGCGTCGGACCCACCAACTCCGGGATCACCTACATCCTCACCGGGCCGCTGAGCGGCACCACGACGATGGACGACGCGCACGGGGCCTACGCCGGCATCGAGCCGAGCGAGTCGTCCGGCTACTGCGTCTCCCAGGGCGACGTGGACGGGGACGGCCTCGCCGACGCCGTGATCAGCTCCTTCTCGAGCGAGCTCGGGATGCAGGCGGGCGCCGTCTACGTGGTGTTCGGGCCGGCGAACGACAGGGCCGGCCTCGACGTCGCCGACCTCGTCATCTTTGGAGAGGTCGCCAACGGATACTTCGGGATGGGCAACACCGTGGGGGACGTGGACCACGACGGCGTGGACGAGCTGCTCATCGGGGCCCCCATGGAGGTCGGCGCGGGCGCCGCCTACCTGTTCATGGGCCCCGTCCGCGCCGGCCGGTTCACGGCCAGCGACGCCACCGCCCGCTTCGTGGGAGAGGGCGCCGATGAGGCGCTGGGCCACGGCCTCGCCATCGGTGACTTCGACGGCGACGGCTGGGGCGACCTCGCGATGGGCGCCTACAGTGAGAGCACGGGCGGCATGGCCGCTGGCGCGGTCTACCTGCAGCTCGCCTTCGACTGAGCCGCCCCTTCGACGATCACGCGTTCCCGGCCAGCCGCACCGGGATCTGAGGCGTGGGCAGGTTGAGATCTGCGCCGACGCTGGCGATCAGGGCGTTGGTGTCAAAATAGACCTGCCAATAATGGTCCGTGTGGCAGTGGGGGCGCACACAGAGGACAGGCCCGCGCTCGCTGAAGGTGAGGATGTAGACGTCGGGGGCCGGGTTCGCCACCACGTTCGGGATCTTGGCGAGGCGCGTCTGGAGCTCGGTGATGACCTTCTTCCAGTCGGCGTCGCTGGAGAGCTGGGCGACGAGCTCGACGCGGCGGTGGGCGTTGTTGGAGAAGTTCTTGATGGTGCCACCGAAGACGGCGTTGTTGCCCACGAAGGTGCGCACGTTGTCGGGGGTGTCGATGGCAGTCACGAACATGCCGATCTCGACCACGGTGCCCTCGATGCCGCCGGCCACCACGTAATTTCCGACCTTGAAGGGGCGGAGGACGAGCATGAAGACCCCCGCCGCGAAGTTGCGGAGCAGGTCACCCCAGGCCGTGCCCACCGCGAGGCCGACGCCGGCCAGCAGCGCCGCGAAGGTGGTGGTCTCCACGCCGAGGTAGCCGAAGATGGCGACGACCAGCGCGCCGGTCAGCACCATGTTGAGGGCGGAGGTGAGATACCGGCGGACCGTGTCATCGATCCTGCGGGCGGAGAGGGCGCGGTCCAGCAAGCCGATCGCGAGGGCCACCAGCCTCCGACCGATCAGCCAGAACAGCAGCGCGACGATGAGGTTGGTGATCAGGCTGGTCCCGAGGGGGACGACGGTCTCCATCACGATCTGTTGGAGCTTCTTGATGTCCATGGGGGTCTCGCGAGAAGGGGATTGAGTGACCAGGGTCAGCGATTGGCTGCCCGCCCCGTTAAACCGTGCCCGGCCGGGCGGGCAAGGTGCATTCCGCACCTGCGCCCGCCCGGCACCCCCTGGCCCGCCACCCGCGTCAGTTCCAGTCGTAGGCGCCCATGTTGGTCTGGTTCACGCTGCGATCGTGATTGTCGAGCGAAGTGCCAGGGTGCGCCGCGCAGACGTCGCGGGCCGGAGAGCCCACCTGCAGCGTCAGGTCGGCGTTGGCGGGATCGGTGAACAGGGGGTTGGTGGAGAGGTTGAGGGCCCCCGGCAAGAGCCCGCCCTGGACGTCCGAGCAGACGGCGCTGAGCCCCGCGCCGGTCACGCCGTTGGTATTGGCCCAGACGATGTCCCCCTTCATCTCGACGGTGCCCCCCACGCTCGCCACGCCCCAGCGCTCGTTGTAGGCGACGGTGGAGTCGAAGAGGTGCAGCGTGGCGCCGTTCAGCGCCAGCACCGCGGCCCCAGGGGAGACCGGGGAATTCCCGCCCACCACCTGGCTGTTCGAGAGGGTGAGGTCATTGACGGCGCTCCGCACCTCGACGGCCGAGCCGGCGCTCCCGCCGGTCGCGGTGTTGTCGAAGAAGGTGCAGCGATCGACGAGGGTCGAGTGGTGGAAGGGCACCTCGGCGTCCGAGAGGAAGGCCCCGCCCGCCGCCGCCGCGTTGGCCTCGAAGCGGCTCGTCTCGACGAGGAGGTCGCTCGAGAGCGAGTGAATGGCGCCCCCGAGCGCGGTGGCGACGTTGCCCTCAAAGAGCGCGCCCTCGATCGCGACGTCGCTCGCCGTGTCGGCCACCAGCGCGCCGCCCACTCGGGCGCTGTTGCCGAGGAGGTCGAGGCCGCTGAGGCGCATGGCGCCGCTCGTGTAGAGGTAGAAGGCGCCGCCCGCGTCGGCCTCGTTGGCCTCGAAGCTGCCCGTGGAGACCGTGGCCTCTGCCACCTCCGAGTCGCCGTCGAGCACGGCGACGGCGCCGCCGCGATCCGCCGCGTTGTCCTCGAAGACCACGTCGGCGAAGTCGTTCACGCCGCGATCGATCGTCAGCGTGCAGCCGGCGCAGAGCAGGCCGCCGCCGAGCCCGCTGGCCGTGTTGCTGGCGAAGTGGAGGTCGCCGCTGAGGCTGGTGGAGAGGTCGAGGGTGGCGCCGGGGCCGCCGTAGATCCCACCCCCGTCCTCGGCGGTGTTGCCGACGAGCAGCAGGCCGTCGGCCTCGAGGGTGGCGCCCGCCGAGACGTAGACGCCGCCGCCCTCGTCGGCGTTGCTGAGGGAGACCGCGCTGTCCCGCAGGTCGAGGTTCGAGCGCTCGCCCACGAGGATCCCGCCGCCCTGGGTGGAGGACGCGCCACGGAGGAGGCTCAGGTCTTCAAAGACGACGGCGGAGAGGTCGTCGGCGATCTCCGCGTGTCCAGCCCCGGCGAAGTCGATGACCGCCATCCCGGCCCCCCCCGCCTGGCAGGCGCTGGTGCCGCGGCGGATGGTCAGCCGCTTGGTGACGACAAAGCCGGGATCGGTCTGGACACCTTCGCTCACGAAGACCGTGCCCCCATCGGGGGCGGCGTTGATGGCGGCCTGGATGGTGGCGAAGCCGCAATTGACACCGTTGATACCGGCGGAGCCTGCGCTGGCGACGGCCGGGGCAAGGAGGCCTGCGGCGGAGAGGGTGAGGCCGAGGATCGAGGAGAGGCGGCGGGACAGCGGGTTCATGGGGTGCTCCAGGGCGGGGGTGCGGGGCGCGGGGTTCGCGACCACCGCTCCCTTCATCACCCCCCAACGCGATGCGTCCCAGACGCGGACGGACGCAGGACCTGCGTCAGAGACAGGCTACGGTGCGCCCATGCTGCTCCACCTCCCCGATGGGACCTGCGACACGGAGTCGGGCCTCGTGCGCCGCGGTGGCACCACCGCCAGCCTGACCGCCAAAGAGCGCGAACTCCTTCATTATCTGGCCGAACGAGCCGGCGAGGTGGTGGGCACCGTCGAGCTCCTCCGGGAGGTCTGGGGCTACGCGCCCTCCGCCGAGACACGGGCGGTCTTCCACACCTGCCGGCGACTGCGCACGAAGATCGAGCACAATCCTGCAGAGCCCACCGTCGTGCTCGCCGAGCGGGGGGTGGGGTACCGTCTGTCCGCGCGCGTCGTGGCGCCCCCGCCGCCGCCCGCCCCGGCGGAGGTGCCGGGGGCGCGCTCCGCCTTCCGGCGTCCTCCCGCCGAGCGGAACCGCTTCTTCGGCCGAGCGGCCGAGCTCGAGCAGCTCCGGGCCCGCTTCCAGCGGGGAGACCGCCTGGTCACCCTCGTCGGCATGGGGGGCATCGGCAAGACGCGCCTCGCCCTCCACTTCGCCACCGCTCGCTGGACGGGCCCCGTGGCGCTCTGCGACCTCGTGGCGGCCCGCGGCGATGCCGACGTCGAGGCGGCGGTGCTGCGCGCCGTCGGGGCCCCCGCGACCTCGCCGCGCCCGAGCGCCGCGATCGAGGCCGCGCTGGCCGAGGCCCCCGACGCGCTCCTCCTCTTCGACAACGCGGAGTCCGCCCTCGTCGAGACGGCGCGCATGGTCGAGCTCTGCCTCGACCTCTCCCCCTCGCTGCGCGTGCTCGTGACCTCCCGCGCACCGCTCCAGATCGCCGGTGAGTCACGGCTCCCGCTCTTCGGCCTCGACCCGGAGGCCGCCGGCGCCCTGCTGCGGGCCCGCGCGGAGGCCGCCCTCGACGACGCAGCGGCCGACGCCGTCCTCCGCCGCCTCGACGGCATCCCGCTGGCCGTCGAGCTCGCCGCCGCGCGGACCGCCCTCGTCGGCCCGGGCGCTCTGGCGAGCCTCCTCCGCGAGCAGCAGAGCGGCGCAGGCTGGCTGCGGGTGCTCTCCGATCCGAGCGCCCCCGAGCGGCAGGGCGCCATGTTGGGCGTGCTCGAGGGCACCTGGGCCCTCCTCCCGCCGCCCGCACGAGCGGCGCTCGCCCGCCTCTCCCTCGCCGAGGACGGCTTCTCCCTCGAGACGGCCGAGGCCCTCCTCGGGGGGGCCGTCGAGGCCCGGGGCCCCGCCACGCTCGACACCCTCGTGCGCGCCGGCCTGCTGCGGCGGTCGGGCGAGGGGCGGCTGGAGATGCTGCCCACCGTGAGGGCCTTCGCCGCCGAGCGCTTGACCGAGCTCGACCGACAGGAGGCCTGGGACAGGCTCATCACCTCGCTCCTCACGCGCTACCCGACGCCCTTGCCCCCCGAGCGCGCACGAGGGCGGAGCGAGGACAAGGCCAGCATCCTCGCCGCGGCGGAGTGGGCGGTGGCCGCCGGGCGGCCGGACATCGGGAGCCTCGCGGAGCTCGCTTGGGCGCTGCTCCAGGCCGAGGGGCCGCTCGCGCGGATCACCCCCTTGATCACGGCCGGTCTGCTCCGGAGCGACCTCGCGCTCCCCGAGGAGGTCCTCCTCTGTCGCGTCGCGCTCTATGCGCTTCGTCGGTTTGACGACCTTCAGGGAGCGATAACGGTCGCGGGCCGCTTGAGTCGCGCGGCCGAGGCCAGGGGCGATCGGCGCACGGTCGCGGACGCGCGGAGCCTCGCCGGATACCTCCACTGTGTCTTAGGAGATCAGGCTGCGGCAGCCGAAGAGCTTGATGCGGCCCTCGTCGCTGCTGAAGGCGGTCCGCCCAAGACCCGCTCTCCGGTGCTCCTTCGCCTCGCGGTGTTGCGGCGAGCGCAGGGCGATCATGAAGGAAGCCTGCGACTCTGCTTGGAGGCGGCCAACCTTCATGGGATCGGCACCATCTCGGCCGCACAGGCCTGGACGCGTGTGGCCACCGCGAACGTGGTGTGCGGAGACCTGTCCGCTGCCCGCGAGGCCATCGAGAAGGCAGAGGCCACGCCCCGGCCCTCGCTCGCGCTCGCCTCCGATATCGCCACCAACCGTATGTTCATCGCGCTGGAGGACGGTGATTATGCAGCCGTGTCCCGAGAAGCGCACACCATGCTGCGCCTGGCGGAGGCCTTGGCCGACAGCCCCTGCACCGCCCAGGCGCACATCGGGCTCTCCGACGTGTGTCTTCACTCCGGACGGTTCGCGGACGCACTCGAACACGCGCGGATGGCGGTCTCCCAGCCGGTCCGGGCGATTCGCCACCGCTCCTATGCCCTGGCCAACCTCGCTTGGGTGGAGGGGAGGCTGGCGCTACCGGAGGCTGACCGCCACCTGGACGAAGCGTGGGAGATGCTCGCCCACGCCCCTCCCGTCCTCGAGCTGCGCGTGAACCTCGCCATCCGCGCCGACCTCGCCTGGCACCGCGGGGAGGCCGACCTCGCGCGCGCTCACCTCGCCCGGGCCGAGCAGCTCGGGCCGGCCAGCGTCCGCCTCGAGCGCGAGCTGCGGGAGCACATGCAGGCGGCCGGCGCCCTCCCCGCGCGCAGGTGTGTCCAATCACCCTAGTGCGCTGGGGATAAACGCACGCCTGGGAGCATCTCGGCGATGTTCCCGGCGTTCGGCCGTTGGCACACGGAGTGCACGAGTCCGCCCGGACCCCCTTGGAGCGTGGCATGGCGGTTCGTACCGGCTGGCAGATGATCGGAGCCCAGGAGATGGCGCCCGTCTGTGAGGAGATGGGCCCGCTCCCGGAGGGCTACGCACGGATCCGCGTGGCCGGCTGCGGGGTCTGCCACACCGACCTCGGCTTCTTCTACGACGGCGTGCGCACGCGCCACCCGCTCCCGCTCACGCTCGGCCACGAGATCTCGGGCTTCGTCGAGGAGGGGCCCGAAGAGCTCGTCGGCCAGGCGGTGCTGGTGCCGGCGGTGATCCCGTGTGGCCAGTGCGTCGCCTGTCGAGAGGGCGTGGGCGGCATCTGCGGCGCGCAGATCTTCCCCGGCAATGACGTACAAGGCGGCTTCGCCGACCGCGTGGACGTGCCGGCGGAGGGCCTCTGTGTCGTCCCGGGCTGCACCTCGGCAGACCAGCCGCTCGGGGCCTCCGGCACCACCCTCCGCGAGCTCGCGGTCATCGCCGACGCGGTGAGCACGCCCTATCAGGCGGTGATCCACTCCGGGCTGCGCGCGGGGGACACCGCCGTGGTGGTCGGCTGCGGCGGCGTGGGTGGCTACGCCGTGCAGATCGCCCGCGCCTTCGGCGCCAACGTCATCGCGATCGACGTGCGGGCCGAGCGCTTGGAGGCGGCGGCGGCGGCCGGCGCCCTCACCCTCGACGCGCGCGAGCCCGACCTCAAGAAGAAGGTGCGCGCCCTCGTCAAGGCGAAGGGTTGGCGCGCCGACCGCTGGAAGATCTTCGAGACCTCCGGCAGCACGCCCGGGCAGGCCACGGCCTGGGACCTCCTCGGCCCCGGCGCCACGCTGCTCGTGGTCGGCTTCACCCGCGAGGCCTCGACCTTCCGGCTGAGCAACCTGATGGCCTTCGACGCGACGGCGCGCGGGGTCTGGGGCTGCCTGCCCGAACATTACCCGGCGATCCTGCTCCTGGTGCTCGACGGCAAGGTGGACGTTCGCTCCCAGTCGGAGCTGCGACCCCTCGCCGAGCTCCCCTCCGTCTTCGAGACCCTCCACCACGGCGGCCTCCCGCGCCGCGTCGTGCTCGTCCCTCCGGAGCCCCTGTGAACGACCACACCCTCGACGTCATCGGCACCCCCGGCCAGGTCCGCACCGAGGCGCGCCCCGTGCGGGACGCCTCGGGCCAGGTGGTGGATGGCTTACACGCCGTCCAGATCACCCTGGACAACCCAAAACAATTCAATTCGTATACGACCGACATGGTCAAGGAGGTCATCCTCGCCTTTCGGCGCGCGAGCTGTGACCGCGCGGCAGTGGCGGTAGTCTTCACGGCCGCTGGCACGAGCGCATTCTGTACGGGCGGAAATACAAAGGAGTACGCCGAGTACTACGCGGGGCAGCCCCATGAGTACCGCCAGTACATGCGCCTGTTCAATGACATGGTGAGCGCGATCCTCCTCTGCGACAAGCCGGTGATCTGCCGGGTGAACGGGATGCGGGTGGGCGGCGGTCAGGAGATCGGCATGGCCTGCGACTACTCGGTCGCGCAAGACCTCGCGGTCTTCGGGCAGGCCGGCCCCAAGCACGGCAGCGCCCCCGACGGCGGCTCCACCGACTTCCTGCCCCTCTACGTGGGCGTCGAGCGGGCCATGGAGTCCTGCACCCTCTGTGAGCAGTGGACCGCGCACGAGGCGCTGCGCCTCGGGCTGCTCACCCAGATCGTGCCCGCGCTCAAGGTGGACGGTCGTTTCGTCCCCAACCCGATGGCGGTGACCGACCGGATGCTCGACGAATACGGAAGAATCATCCTCGGCAAGAAGAAGACGGGCGCCGAGGCCACCGCCGCGAAAGCCACCCTGGCCAGCGGGACGATCGACCTCTCCCTGCTCGATGAGGCGGTAGACGCCCTCGTCACGAAGCTGCTGCTCACCTTCCCCGACTGTACGACGAAGACGGTCGAGTCGATCCGCAAGCACAAGCTCGCCCACTGGGACAAGAACAAAGAGAGCAACCGCGCCTGGCTGGCCAACAACATGATGACCGAGGGCAGCGCCGGCTTCAAGGCCTTCAACGAGGGCCCGAGAGGCCACCGCGAGATCGACTTCGTCGATCTCCGCCTCCGCCTCGCCCGCGGGGAGCGCTGGGGCGAAGACCTCGTGCGCGCCGTCTCTCCGCAATACAAGACCTGGGACCGCCCGTGAGCGGCCCGGTCCGCCTGTCGGTCGAGGGCGGCCTCGCCTGGATCACGCTCGACCGCCCGCGGGCCAACGTGATCGACGCAGCGATGACCGCGGCGCTGCGCGCGGCGCTGCGCGGCCTCGCGGGGGTGCCCGAGCTCAAGCTGGTGGTCTTCGAGGGCGCCGGCACCGAATTCAGCTTCGGCGCCTCCGTGGAGGAGCACCAGCGGGCGCAGGTGGAGGGCATGCTCCAGGGCTTCCACGCCTTCTTCCGCGAGCTCGAGGCCCTCGGCGTCCCCACCGCCGCCGTCGTGCGCGGTCGCTGCCTCGGAGGCGGCCTCGAGGTCTCCGCGTGGTGCGGCCGTGTCTTCGCGGCGCCGAACGCCGTCTTCGCCTGCCCGGAGGTGAAGCTCGGCGTCTTCGCGCCGGTCGGCAGCCTCGCCCTCGACTGGCGCGTGGGCAAGGGCCGCTCCATCGCCATGCTGCTGAGCGGAGACAGCGTCGCGGCCGACGAGGCCGCCCGGATCGGCCTCGTCGATGAGCTCGCCGACGATCCCGCCGCCGCGGCCCGCACCTGGTACGCCGCGAAGCTCGCCCCCCTCTCCGCGGTCGCGGTGCGCCACGCCTGGGCCGGCGCGCGGATCGGGATGGCCGGGCGACTCCGCACAGAGCTCCCCGAGCTCGAGGCGCTCTACCTGGAGCGCCTCGTCCTCACCCACGACGCCAACGAGGGCATCGAAGCCTTCATCGCCCGTCGCCCCCCGACCTGGACACACCGTTGAGGCCCCCCACCCTGGAGGACCCCACGAACCTGAGGACCCCATGAACCGAGCAGAGATCGTCGCCTGGGCCGAGGCGAACTACCTCGACCTGGAGTTCACGGCGGCCCGCCGCTGGCTCGCCGAGGCCCCGGGACGTAAGGCGGTGGGCTTCCTCCCCGTCTATGCGCCCGTGGAGCTCATCCACGCCGCGGGGATGCTGCCCGTCGGCGTCCACGGCGGCGGGGACCGGATCGACATCATCCGCGGAGACGCCTACTACCAGTCCTACATCTGCCACCTCCCGCGGAGCGTGGTGGAGCTCGCCGTCACCGGCCGGCTCGACTTCCTGAGCGGCGCGCTCTTCCCGAGCACCTGCGACGTGATCCGGAACCTGTCCGGCATGTGGAAGGTGATGTACCCCGAGAAGTACAGCCGCTACGTCGATCTCCCCCAGGACTTCTCGGTCGGGATGGGCGGTGATTTCTGGAACAACGAGCTCCGCGAGCTCGTGCACGATCTGGGCGAGCTGCGCGGCTCCCCCCTCACCGAGGCCGAGCTCCAGAAGGGCATCGGCGACTGGAACCGGCGCCGGGCGGTCATTCGAGCGCTCTATGCGAAGCGTCGAGACGAGCCCCACAACGTCCCCACCGATGAGCTCTATCAGCTCCTCCGCGCGGGCGAGATCGTGCCCTTCGACGAGTTCATGACGATGGCGGAGGCCTACCTCGAGGTCTGTGACAAAGACGGGCGCCGCCCCCGCGACAACGCGCGGGTCATCGTGATCGGCAGCTTCTGTGAGCAGCCGCCGCTGGGCCTCATCCGCACCATCGAGCGGGCCGGCTGCTACATCGTGGACGACGACTACCTCGTCGGCAACCGCTTCCTCACCCGCGAGGTGCGCGTAGAGGGCGACGCGGTGCGCGACCTCGCCGACGCCTTCCTCTCGCACACGGTCACCAACCCGATCGTCTACGAGAAGGACGCGGGCGGCAAGCGGCGGCTCGTCGGCGAGCGGCTCCGCGCCGCGCGGGCGGAGGGCGTCATCTTCGCCGCGCCGAGCTTCTGTGACCCTGCCCTGCTCGACCGCCCGATGTTGCAGACGGGGGCCGCGGCGGAGGGAATCTCCTTCATCTCGTTCAAGTACGCAGAGAACACCGGCCAGTTTCAGCAGTTCCGTGAGCAGGCTGGCACCTTCTCTGACGCCATCAAGCTCTGGGGGAACGCATGAGCGCCGTCGTCCGCGACCAATCCCAGGAGCTCCAGAAGCAGCTCATCTCCGGCTACTTCGACGCGCTCTCCACCGCGCACGAGGACGGCAAGAAGGTGGTCTACACCTTCGTCCCCGGCAACCTCACCGAGCTCATCCGGGCCTTTGACCTCCTCCCGGTGCTGCCCGAGATCAACGCCCTGCAGAACGGCATGCGCCAGAAGACCGGGGCCTTCATCCTCGAGGCCGAGAAGGCCGGCCACTCGGAGGACGTCTGCACCTACGTCAAGGCCGACCTCGGCATGCTGCGCGCGGGGAACATCGGGCCGACCGGAAAGAAGCTCCCCAAGCCCGATCTGCTCCTCTTGAGCTACACCGGCTGCTACACCTTCATGAAGTGGTTCGAGCTGCTTCGGGAAGAGTACCAGTGTCCGGTGGTGATGCTGCACATCCCCTATCAGGGGGACGGCAAGATCAATGACTCCCACAAGGCCTACGTGGTGAAGCAGCTCAAGGAGAAGCTGATCCCCGCGCTCGAGGAGCTCTCTGGCAAGAAGCTCGACCAGGAGCGCCTTCAGGAGATGCTCAAGCTCTCCGCGCAGGCCGAGGACGACCTCGTCGCGGTCTTCGAGTCGGCGAAGGCGAAGCCCAGCCCGATCGACGCCTGGTTCGGGGGGGTGTACTACATCGGTCCGATGTTCACCGCCTTCCGCGGCACCCAGGCGGGCGTCGACTACTACCGGCTGCTCCGCGCCGAGGTCGAGGAGCGCATCCGACTGGGGAAGGGCCCGATCACCCCCGAGGGGGACATGAACCGAGAGCGCTTCCGCCTCGTGGCCGAGGGCCCGCCCAACTGGACGAGCTTCCGCGAGTTCTGGAAGATGTTCTATGACGAGGGCGCCACCGTGGTCGCCTCGACCTACACCAAGGTCGGTGGCACCTACGACTTCGGCTTTCGACACGACTACACACGCCCGCTGGAGACCCTCGCGGAGTACTGTGGCGAGTGTTACACGAACCGAAACGTGCCCACCCGTATCGACATGCTCGTGAAGTATGTCGAGATGTATGACGCGGACGGCTTCATCATCAACTCGGTGAAGAGCTGCAACAGCTTCTCCGCCGGTCAGCTCCTGATCCTGCGCGAGGTGGAGCGCCGCACGGGGAGGCCAGGGGCGTTCATCGAGTCCGACCTCGTCGATCCCCGCTACTTCTCCGCCGCCAACATCAAGAACCGCCTCGAGAGCTATCTGCAGATGATCGACGCCCGCCGGGCCGGCGGCCACACACAAACGATGGAGGTGTCGCCGTGAACGCCTATCTGGGCATCGACCTCGGCAGCACCACCACCAAGGCGGTGATCCTCGACGACGAAGGGGAGGTCCTCGGCCGCGGCATCACCAACTCCCGCTCGAACTACTCCGTGGCGGCGCGGATCGCCGGCACCGAGGCGACCATCGACGCCCGCTTCGCCCTGCTCGGCCGGGAGCTCGGCGCGCTCGACCAGACCGGACTCCCGGCCGCCTTTCGCCTCGAGCAGTACCTCACCCAGCTCCGGCTGCTCGGCGAGATCGTCGAGGAGGAGGCCCAGAAGGGGCGCAGCGCCGCTTACGGTCGCCCCCTGCTGGACAGGCTCACCGAGATCCTCGCGGCGATGGAGGGGGCCGAGCAGGCCCGCTTCATTCGGAGAGAGGAGGCCGGCAGTCACTTCTTCCGGGACCGCGCCGCGGCGGACTTCTCGAAGTTCGCCGAAGAGCGCGGAGATCGACGGGGGGTCACCTTCGAGGCCATGCTCGCGGTCTTCGACCGGGCGATCCTCCGCGTCGAGAACGCGGACGTCGACGTCTCCTTCGAGGGCAACATCCTCCGCGCCGTCGAGCGTATCGGCGGCGGCGACGTGCGGGAGTCGGTGCAGCGGGTCCGCGACATGCCGCTGGTCATGGGCGCCTCCGTGGGCACCGGCTACGGACGCGCGCGCTTGCCCTTCCCGCGCGAGCAGATCCGCAGCGAGATCCTCTGTCACGGCCTGGGCGCCCACGCGATGTTCCCCGAGACCCGCACGGTGCTCGACATCGGCGGCCAGGACACGAAGGCCATCCAGGTGGACGGCGCGGGCATCGTCACCTCCTTCCAGATGAATGACCGCTGCGCCGCCGGCTGTGGGCGGTACCTCGGCTACATCGCCGACGAGATGAACCTCGGCCTGCACGAGCTCGGCCCGCTGGCCGACCAGTCCAAGCGCCCCACCCGCGTCAACTCGACCTGCACCGTCTTCGCCGGGGCGGAGCTGCGCGACCGCCTGGGGATGGGGGAGAAACGCGAGGACATCCTCGCCGGGCTCCACCGCGCGATCATGCTCCGCGCGATGAGCCTGCTCGCGCGCTCCGGCGGCGTGAACGACGAGTTCACCTTCACCGGCGGCGTCGCCCGCAACTCCGCCGCGGTGCACGCGCTGATGGGCCTCGTCGAGGAGAACTACGGCCAGCGCGTCCTCAACATCTCCCCCAACTCCATCTACACCGGCGCGCTCGGGGCGGCGATGTTCGCCCAGCGCTCGGCGGAGACGCTCCACCCGATCCCGGCCCCCGCGCCGGAGGCCGAGGCGACCGCATGAACACCACCGTCGGCATCGACGTCGGCACCGGCGCCATCAAGGGCGTCGTCGTCCGCTCCAACGCAGGCAGCGACGGGGTCATCGTCAGCGCGCGGGTCGACCGCATGCGCCGCCGAGACGTCCACAGCGTCGCCGAGGAGGTCTTTCACGGCGTCCTCGCCGAGGCAGGGGTCCCCCTCTCAGAGGTGGACTACGTCGCCACCACCGGCGAAGGCGAGGATCTCCCCTTCGCCACCGGGCACTTCTACGGCATGACCGCGCACGCGCGCGGCGGCATCTTCCTCGATCCCGCCGCCGTGGCCGTGGTCGACGCCGGGGCGCTGCACGCCCGCGCCGTGGCCATGGACGGTCGGGCGAAGGTGCTCTCGTACCGGATGACCAGCCAATGTGCCTCCGGCTCCGGGCAATTTTTGGAGAACATCGCCCGCTACCTCGGCGTGTCGATCGACGAGGTGGGAGAGCTGTCCCTCTCGTCGGCCAACCCCGAGAAGGTCTCGTCGATCTGCGCGGTGCTCGCCGAGACCGACGTGATCAACATGGTCAGCCGCGGCATCTCCACCCCAGACATCCTCCGCGGCATCCACCTCTCGATGGCCGGCCGTTTCGCCAAGCTCGTGCGGGCCCTCAAGGTGAGCGGCGTGGTGCTGATGACCGGCGGCCTCGCCGCCGATGGCGGGCTCCGGGGCGCCTTTCAGGAGCTGGTCGACAAGGACGGCGGCCCGAAGCTCGACGTGAGGGCCCACCCCCACTCCATCCACGCCGGGGCCATCGGCGCCGCGCTCTGGGGCGCCTGGCGCTACGAGCGGCTCCGTGAGCGGGGGGTCGAGGTCGCCCTCCTGGGGCCCGCCGTTCAACCATGAGGAGGCTCGAAGATCGTGTCGCCCTCGTCACCGGGGCGGGCCAGGGGATCGGCGAGGCCGTGGCCCGCGCCTTCGTCGCCGCAGGCGCCCGCGTCGCCGTGGTCGACCTGCAGCTCGACCGCGCCCGCGCGGTCGCTGACTCCCTCGGCGGCGCCGCGATGGCCGTGGCCTGCGACGTGGGCGATCGACCCGCGGTAGACGCGACGGTCGCCGAGGTCGAGGCGCGCTTCGGCCGGCTCGACATCCTGGTGAACAACGCCGGGATCACCCGCCCGGCGATGCTCCACAAGATGACGCTCGATCAGTGGCACGCGGTGCTCCGGGTACACCTCGACGGCAGCTTCCACTTCCTGCAAGCCGCCTCCGCCGGGATGATCACGCGGCGGTACGGCCGCATCATCAACGTCACCAGCACCGCGGGGCTGCAGGGCACCGTGGGGCAGGCGAACTACTCCGCGGCGAAGGCGGCGATCGTGGGCCTCACCCAGTCGGCGGCCAAGGAGCTCGGGCGCCACGCCATCACGGTCAACGCCATCGCCCCCGCGGCAGCGACGCCGATGACCGAGACGATCCGCACAGACCCCCGCTTCAAGGACCGTTACCTCGAGCGGATCCCGCTCGGCCGCTGGGCAGAGCCCGCCGAGGTGGCGCCCGTCTTCGTCTTCCTCGCGAGCGACGACGCGAGCTACGTCACCGGTCAGGTGCTCGCGGCGGACGGCGGCCTCACCATTCGGTGACGGGTCGGCGCGGCCCCGGTGTTACAGCCGAGGAGCACCGGAGCCCGACGTCATGCGCACGCACAGCCCTCGTCTCCCGCTCGGCCTCGACCTCGGCGCTCCCGGGGGCTTGAGCGGAGACGGCGTGGCCGACCTCGCCTTCGGCGGCGGCTGTCTGTTCAACGGGCCCGTCCCCGCCGGGAGCCTCACCGGGGATGGCCACAAGGGCCTGCTCCTCGGCGCGAGCAGCTGGAACGGCCCGGCCCACGGCGATGAGGGCGCCCTCTTCGCTTTCCCGAACGAGGGAGAGTAGAGGGTCGTTGATGCACATTCGAGTGACACGCCCCGACCAGCTCTCCCCCGAAGAGCTCGACCTCTACCTCGCCGAGGGGTGGTTTCGAATCGGTCAGTCCTTGATGACCTGTCGCCTCATCCACTCCTCACGGGGCCTGCGCTCGACCATCTGGACGCGCCTGCCCCTCGCCGGCCACCGCTTCAGCTCGAGCGCGCGGCGCCTCCTCTCTCAGAACCGCCGTCGATACCGGATCGAGCACCGGCCGCTCCTGATCGACGCCGCGCGAGAGGCGCTCTATCAGCGGTACCTCACCATCGCCGAGGGGGAGCGCTCGGCCTCCCTGTCGGACTTCCTGTCCCACCACGCCGATCGCGGCCTGTTCGACACCCACGAGATCAGCCTCTGGGACGTCGATGAGCTCGTCGCGCTCTCCTGGTTTGACCGCGGCCGCGACAGCGTCCAGAGCCTGCTGGGTATTTATGAGCCGGCCTTTCACCGCGACAGCCTCGGCTTCACCACGATGCTGCTGGAGGTCGACCACGCGGCGCGCGAGGGCCTCGCCTTCCACTACCCGGGCTATGTGCTGCCGGGCGATCCCTCGATGGACTACAAGCTCCGGCTCGGGGCGATGGAGTTCCTCGACCCCTGGACCCAGGCGTGGCGCCCCCTCCCCGAGCTGGCCGGCACCCGGCTGCCACACCTCGCGCTCGAGCAGGCCCTCGAAGCGGTGAGCGCGGCCCTCGAGGCCGCCGGCTACCCGAACACGCTCCGCAGCTACCCGATGTTCGAGGCCCCGGCGTGGCAAGAGGAGCTCCCGGCGGCGATCGATCAGCCCCTGGTGGTCGAGTGCCTGCCCGGGTTCCGCAGCGGGACCCTCCTGCTCGTGACGCACGACATCGTCACCGGCAGCTACACCGTGCTCCGCGCCAAGCGGGCCCGCACCTTCCCCAAGGGCCGGCCCGACCTCCTCTCCCCCTTCGAGCTGTGGCTCTGGCCGGAGGTCCTCTTCACCGCGTCCACCGCCGAGGCCGTCGCCGCCGAGCTGCAGAGGCGCGCTCGCCTCCTCGGCGCGGCGCCAGAACGGGCGGAGTGACCGCCCAGGGCCTTGGCCCCCGCCCGCTTCGGGGCCGACCTCAGTCGGGGAGCACCTGTACGCCGTTCGGGCCCACCCAGGCGCGGAGCTGGATCCGCTCCCCCGCCCGCATGCCACGCTCGAAGGGCCAGGCCGACACGAGCTGCCCCCAATGTCCTCCCGCGCCGGGGGCGTTGGTCATCGGGAGATCGGGATCGAGCGTGGCGTCGAACCAGAGCACGACCCCGCCGATCGGGCCCGCCTCTTCGGCGATCATCTCGACGACGACGGGGGCCGCCTCCCGGGCCACGCCGAGCTCGAGGTCCCAGAGCAGCGTCGGCGCGCCGGGGGCCTCGGAGAACTGCCCGAGGTAGCGGTAGGCGCCCGCGGTCGCCAGCCCCTCGTAGATCGGCCCGAGGTCGAGGTGATAGCTGCGGGCCGCCCGGGCGAGCTCGGTCATCGCCATCGAGACCTCCCGCGCGGGGCCGTTCACCCGCGCCAGCGCGCCAAAGACGCGGAGCCGGCTCGGCGCGAGGCGTCCCCCCGGCACCACCCAGGGCCGGGCGGCCTCCATCGCCTCCAGGACGCCCTCGGCGAAGGGGTCGGCGTTGAGGAGCTCGGAGAAGGCGAGCTCGACCGGGCGCGGGCTCAGGTCTTCTACACGACCGTCCAGGACGTGCACCACGCCCTCGAGGCCGTTGGCCCGCACCACCTCACGGGCGACACGCGCGATGCTCGTGGGCTCGACCGCCCAGACCTCGCGGGCCCCGAGGCGCGCGGCGATGCAGGACAGCAGCCCCGTCCCGCAGCCGATCTCCATCACCCGGGCCCCCGCGGCGTGCCGCTCGAGGAGGGCGATCATCTGGGCGTTCCGCGCGCTGTCGGAGAGCAGGCGGGCGTGCTCCCAGGGGTTGGCGAAGGCGGCGAGGTTCATGGGCGCTCCTGGGTGGGCCCGCGCACGGCCGCGCCCCCTAATCGGGCCGACGACCGCCGGTGGGCTGGCGCGCGCCGAAGCGCCAATTGAACGTCAAAGGATGCCAATTCGCCGTCAGGGCAAGGCCTGAGGGGCCTGCTTAACCCGCGTGTTCGCGGCGGCTCAACAAGGAAGGTCTCTCGAAAGGCGGACTCCGGGTGAGTACAGCACGAAGCTCCGCGGGGCGCGAGTAGCGGTGGGCAACGCGGACACCGCAGGCTACCCTGGCCCGACTTTGGAGGTAGACGAATGTATCCCATCCGACGAAACACCTGGATCTTCCCGCTGCTGGCCGGCGGCCTCATGCTCTCCTTCGGCGCCTGCGGCGACAAGTCCGAGGGCAGCGGCGATGACGGCGGCGAGGCAGACGCGGACACCGACGCCGACACCGACGCCGACACCGACGCCGACACCGACGCCGACACCGACGCCGACACCGACGCCGACACCGACGCCGACGCCGACGCCGACGACACCGGCGAGGTCCCGCCCCCCGTTGGCCGCTGTGAGCCCGACACCACCACCGCGATCACCGATCTCGTGACGCCCGTGGGCGACATGGAGTTCTCCGTCTCCGCTACGGCGGGCGCCATTGCCGGCGTCTGGACCGGCACCATGACCTACGCCGACACCACCACCTCCGATCTCACCGTGGAGTTCTCCTTCGGCGTCGGCAACGCGAAGTACGTGACCTACGAGTTCATCCCCGAAGAGGAGGGCGGCCCGGTCGGCGTGTGTCCCCCGGCCTACACCTGGAGCACCCTCCCCAGCTTCACGACCGCGGACGGCAAGCTGAACCAGGAAACCAGCGCCCAGTTCACGGCCTACAGCACCGCCGACATGCGGTTCCAGATCGTTCCCCTCGTCGCGGACGTCGGTGGCACTGCGCGGCCCGAGACCATCGCCGAAGAGAACTACGCGACGACCACCCTCGTCATCGCCGGGGAGATCCGCGACGTCACCGAGGGCTTCAAGGGAAAGGCAGAGTGGCGCTACAACGCCAGCACTCCGGAGGAGTCCGTCGCGGAAGACCTTGGCACCTTCGTGACGCCCACCTTTGTCCCGGCCGAGGCTCCCTGATATCGCTCCCGCGGTCCGCCCTCCGCCGGTGGACCGCGGCGCGCCGATCGGCTAAAGTCGAGGGATGAGCGAAGACCAAACTAGGCTCCGCGCCACGACGATGCCCGTTCGCCTATGTGCCCCTCCAATAGCGGGGGTGCTCGTCCTCTCGCTCCTCGGCTGCGGTGAGGCGCCGTCGCCCAAGGCCGGCGCGCCCCCGCCCGAGGAGACCGCCGCCCCCGAGGCCGCGCCGCCCACGGTGACCCCGCTTGACGCCCCGCGCCTCGCCCGGCGGCTGAGCATCGACCTCCGCGGCGTGCTGCCCACCGTCGAAGAGTTGGACCGTGTCGAGGCCGATCCCGCCGCCCTCTCCGCGCTGCGGGACGCCTACCTCGAAGACCCTCTCTTCGAGGAGCAGATGGTCGCGCTCTATCAGGAGCGCTGGCTCACCGCGATCGACACCTTCCGGACCTATTATTACGACCACCTCCTCGAGCCCCGACAGGCCTACGCCTACAACCGGTCTATCGGCGAGGAGCCCATTCGGCTGATCGCCCACGTGATCGCGACGGACACGCCCTACACCGAGATCGTGACGGCCGACTGGACGATGGCCACCGAGCTCACCGGCGCAGCCTGGCCCCTCGCCTATCCCGAGGGCCAGACGGGCTGGCAGGTGGCCACCTACACCGACTCCCGTCCCCACGCGGGCGTCCTGTCCACCAACGGCATGTGGCTCCGCTATTTCAGCCCGATGTTCAACTACAATCGGGGGCGGACCGCTGCCATCTTCAACTTGCTGACCTGTGAGGACTTCCTCAATCGGCCGGTGCAGATCTCGGGGGCAGTCTCGCTGCTGGACGGCAGCGCCGAAGAGGCGATCCGCACCAACCCCACCTGCATCGCCTGCCACGCCGCCATCGAGCCCGTCGCGGCCACGCTCTTCGGCTTCATCCCCCTGGCCGACCAGAACCACCTCGAGATGGAGCGGTACCACCCCGAGCGGGAGTACCTCGGGGAGTCCATCTTGCAGGTGGAGTCGGCCTGGTTCGGCACGCCGGTGGACGGCCTCGCTGACCTCGGGCGGGCCATCGCGCTCGACCCCCGCTTCGTGAGCTGCGGCGTCGAGACGATGACCGAGGGCCTGCTCCGCCGCCCCACGGGGGATGACGACTTTGCCCTCCTTGAAGAGGGGCGCGCGGCCTTCATCGACTCCGATCTCAACATGAAGGTGGTGATCCGCCACGTCACCGACAGCCCGGCCTACCAGGCGGGGGCGCTCACAGACGAGGCCGACGCCGAGGACGAGGTCAGCGCCACCACCCGACGATTGATCGTCAGCCACCATGCCCGCTCCATTTTGCAAGACCTGAGCGGCTTCACCTGGACCCGGGAGGGCGCCGCCCAGCTCGACGACGACGTCCTGGGCGTGCGGGTGCTCGGGGGTGGGGCCGACGGCGATCTGCTGAGCGCCGCCCAGCAGACCCCCGGCCTCACTTGGGCGCTCACCACCCAACGGGTGGCGGAGGCCGCAGGCATCCAGATCGCCGACCGCGATCTCGTCGTCGGGAGCGAGGCCCCGCTGCTCGTGGGGGTCACGCTCGAGACCCGCCCCGGCGACGCGGCCTTCGACGCCGCACTCGAGGCCCTCTGGTGGCGCCTGATGGCGATACATCCCTCGGAGGCCGACAAGGCCGAGCTCACCGAGCTCTGGTCGGCCGCCTTCTCCCTCACCGGCACCGCGGAGGCCGCCTGGGCCGCCGTGATCACGGTGGCCCTGCGCGACCCCGCCTTCCTGAGCTTCTGATGCGAAAACTCCCCTCCCGACGCGACACGCTGCGCCTAATGACGGGCGGGCTGATGGTCGGCGCCGCGCTGCCCGGGCTCGCCCGCGCCGCGCTGAGCGCCTCGGACCGCCGTTTCCTCTTTGTGTTCGTGGACGGCGGCTGGGACCCCACCTGGGTCTTCGCCACGGTCTTCGACAACAGCCTCGTGGACATGCCGGAGGACGCCGAGCTGGCCGAGTCCGGCGGCCTGTCCTGGGTGAGCGGCGCCAACCGCCCGGCTGTCGACGACTACTTCGTGAAGTACGGCCACCGGACCGCGATCGTAAACGGGCTCGAGGTGCGCTCGGTGGCCCACGAGCGCTGCAAGCGCCTGCTGCTCACCGGCCAGTCGGCGGCCGACGCCGACGACTTCCCCTCGCTGATCGCCGCCTCCGCCGCCACCCACCTGCCGCTCGGCCACCTCGTGCTGGAGGGGCCCTCCTACGCGGGTTCGGCGGCGTCCAACGTCGTGCGGGTGGGGTCGAACGGGCAGCTGAGCTCGCTCCTGTCGGGGGATTGTTTCAATAGCAGCGAGGAGGGTCTGTTGACGCCGAACGCGGCGGTGCGGGCCCTCGAGGACGCCGTGGTGCGTCGGCGGGTCGAGGCGGCGGCGGCGGCGGCCGGCCGAGGGGCGGAGGCGAGGATCTCGGCCGCTTACGGCAATACCCTCAACGACCTCGCCAACCTGCCCGACGTCGCCACGGTGCTCTACGTGCCCACCGGCAGTCCAATGCTACAGCTCACCGCCGCAGCCTCGGTGCTCGGCTCCGGATTCTCGCGCTGCGTGATGACCTCGGACCGCGGCTTCTACGGCGCCCGCTGGGACCACCACTCGGAGATCAGCCGTCAGGCGCCGAGCTACCAGTTGTTGTTCACCAACCTCACCTCCTTGCTCGACTCCCTGAGCACCACCCCGGGCACCACGGGCGGGACGCTCCTCGACGAGATCACGGTGGTGGTCTTCTCGGAGATGGGCCGCTTCCCGGTGCTCAACGCCTCGGGCGGGAAGGACCACTGGACCACCACCTCAATGATGCTGATCGGCGGCGGGATCCGGGGAGGCACGATGATCGGGGGCTACGACGCCAACATGGGGGGCCAGCCCGTCATCCCGGAGACCGGTGAGACCGACACCACCGGAAGCGCAGGGGGCGTGCTCATCGAGCCGGCACACATCGGCGCCACCCTGCTCACCCTCGCCGGGATCGACCCCGCCGAGACCTTCGGCGACGAAGTAGAGCCGCTCACCTGCCTCTTGGACACCTGAGATGCGCCACACCTGCCCGACCGCCCCTACTGCCCCCGCCGGCTCCATCGCGGTCGTGGGGCTGCTCCTCGGACTCTCGGCGGGCTGCGGTGGCGCAGCGCCGGAGGACAAGGCCGGCGACGGGCCGGGCATCCCGGACGGCGGAGGCGGGCCCGACACCGCCGAGCCTGAGCCGGACTGGTCACACCTCGTCGAGGATGACGTCCATGCCCCAACGTTGACCGCCGCCGAGGTGGGCGCCGAGATCGAGCGGGCCTTCGCGCGCGGCTACCCTCGCCCCCAGGACGTGGTCGCCGACTACCTCCGCATGCTCACCTTCGCCGACGAGACCTGCCCCGGCGCTGCCACCTTCAACTACGGCTTCGTCGATCTCGAAGGCTGCACCACTGCCGAGGGCTACCTCTTCCAGGGCGCGGCGGGGCTGCTGATCCAAGACGAGCGGGTCCTTGGCGACACCGGCTCCTGGGTCGGGGACTACTACATCCAGACCCAGCCCGCCGACTACGCCATCTATCGGCCAGATGGGACGAGCCTGCAGGCGGGCGGCGTCTTCTCCTTGAAGATGCAGTCGGACGGCACCAGCCTCGCCTACTGGTGCCACATGACCGGCACCTATGAGGACGGCGCCTCCGAGACCTGGCTCCGCGAGGGCTTCTCGGGAAGCCTCGACACCAACGGGATCCGAGAGGGGACTGACTACCGGCAGACCATCGACGGCTTCGTCTCGATCGGCGATGTCTCTCTCGAGCTCGACGCGGTGGAGATCGACACCCGCAGCTCGGCGACGGCCCCGATGAGCGGCCGCGTCTCGCTGCGACAGGCCGACTCCACTTGGTATGACCTCGAGCTCGACCCCGACGGCTCCGGCTGCGGCACCCTCACCTGGGACGACAGCGAGGACCTCGGACCGCTCTGCGTCGATCTCGCCGTGCTGGTCGAGATCGCCTCGAACATGTGGGTGATCTGAGCGGCGGAGCAGCCTCCGGCGGGCGAGGTGCCGGGCCGAGCCGCGCGTCTGCGCCTCCGAGATGGCCGAGGCCCCGCTCAAACCGCTGTGGCTGCTCGACAAAGTCGGCTTGATAGGCTATTCTCAGGGAGGAGCAGCGGCCCACTCATGCTCACCTCTATTTCAAAGCACGTGGCGGTGCTGCTCGGACCGGTCTCGCTCGGCGTCTCTCTAGGCTGCGGGTGCGACCCTGAGCCCAAGGTGACCGGCCCCTCGGAGGAGACCGCCGCCCCCGAGGTCGCGCCACCGGCCGTGAGCCCGCTGGACGCCCCTCGCCTCGCCCGGCGGCTGAGCATCGACCTCCGCGGTGTTCTGCCCACGGCCGAAGAGCTAGACCGTGTCGAGGCCGATCCGGCCTCCCTCCCGGCCTTGCGGGACACCTACCTCGAAGACCCCCGCTTCGAGGAGCAGATGGTCGCGCTCTATCAGGAGCGCTGGCTCACCGCGATCGACACCTTTCGCACCTACTATTATGACCACCAGCTCGAGCCTGAACAGGCCTACGCTTACCACCGGTCTATCGGTGAGGAGCCCCTCCGCCTCGTCGCCCACGTGATCGCGACCGACGCCCCCTACACCGAGGTCGTGACGGCCGACTGGACGATGGCCACAGAGATCACGGGCGCCGCCTGGCCCCTCGCCTACCCCGAGGGGCAGACGGGCTGGCAGGTGGCCACCTACACGGACACCCGCCCCCACGCCGGCGTCCTGTCCACCAACGGGATGTGGATTCGTTACTTCAGCCCGATCTTCAACTACAATCGGGGTCGGACCGCCGCGATCTTCAACTTGCTGACCTGTGAGGACTTCCTCAACCGTCCCGTGCAGGTCTCGGGGGCGGTGTCCTTGCTCGACGGCAGCGCCGAGGAGGCCATCCGCACCAACCCCACCTGTGTCGCCTGCCACGCCGCCATCGAGCCCGTCGCGGCCTCCCTCTTCGGCTTCCTGCCCCTCGACGATCAGAACTCCATGGAGATGGAGCGGTACCACGCCGAGCGTGAGTTCCTCGGCGAGTCGCTGTTGCAGGTGGAGTCGGCCTGGTTTGGCACGCCGGTAGACGGCTTGGCCGACCTCGGGCGTGCCATCGCCCTCGACCCCCGCTTCGTGAGCTGCGGCGTCGAGACGATGACCGAGGGCCTGCTCCGCCGCCCCACGGGGGATGACGACTTCGCCCTCCTCGAGGCGGGGCGCGCCGCATTCATCGACTCCGACCTCAACATGAAGGTGGTGATCCGCCACGTCACCGACAGCTCGGCCTACCAGGCGGGGGCGCTCACCGAAGGGGCCGACGCCGAGGATGAGGTCGGCGCCACCACCCGGCGGCTCCTGGTCAGCCACCACCTCCGCTCTATCCTGCGAGACCTGAGCGGCTTCACCTGGACGGTGGGGGGGGCCGATCAGCTCGACAACGACGTCGTGGGCGTGCGGGTGCTCGGCGGGGGTGCGGACGGCGAGATGCTGAGCGCGGCCCAGCAGACCCCCGGCCTCACCTGGGCGCTGACCACGCAGCGGGTGGCAGAGGCCGCGGGCCTCCAGATCGCGCAGCGCGATCTCGTGGTCGGGAGCGAGGCCCCGCTGCTCGTCGGGGTCACCCTTGAGACCCGCCCTGGGGACGCGGCCTTCGACGCCGCCCTCGAGGCCCTCTGGTGGCGCCTGATGGCGGTGCACCCCACGGAGGCCGACAAGGCCGAGCTCAGCGAGCTCTGGTCGGCCGCCTTCGCCCTCACCGGCACCGCCGACGCCGCCTGGAGCGCGGTGATCACCGTGGCCCTGCGTGACCCCGCCTTCCTGAGCTTCTGATTCCTGAGCTTCGGATCCCAGGGCGTCAGATCGTGTCGCCGCAGTCGAGCCAGGCCTCGAGGTCGCGGGCGTCCTCGTCGAAGACACCGCCGCCCACGGGCATGTCCTGGTCGACGATCACGCGCGCCCGCACGCGGGGCGCCCATTGGCGCGCCTCGGCCTCGTTGTCGAAGGTCACCCCCTCCGGCGCGCCGAAGCGGTTGGGGGAGCCCGCGGCGTGGCAGGAGCTGCAGTAAGTGAGGAGGATGGGCTCGGTGGTCAGCGTCCAGGAGACGGAGAGGGCGGCCTCCTCGGCGGAGCACTCTTCGCTCGGCAGGCCGTCGCCGCCTCCGGCCCCGCTGTCCCCCGCCTCGTTCGAAGTCCCGCCCTTCTCGACGTCCCCGCAGCCGGCGAGGCCGACCCAGGCGAGGGAACCAAGCAGGGCCAGGCGCGCGGGGAGCCCCCGGCGCGGGTGATCCGAATTCCGTCCCCGTTGTCCCTGGTCCATGACCATCGTCCTCCTCACGGCGCCTCTGCCGGTGGTTCATCGAATGTGGGGCCCTCCAGCGGGACGACTTCCTCGGCGTCCCGCGCCACGTCGGGGAGGGCGACCCGGAAGATAGCGCTCCCGTCTTCAAATGTACGCTCCCGCTCGAGGAGGCTGTCGAGATAGCCGAGCAGGAGCTCTTGCCGAGCAGGATCGACCTGCTCAGGGTGGACCACCAGCCAGTCGAAGCCCATCCGCTGCATCTCGAGGACGCCGCGCCGGATGGGGTTCAGGGTGGAGGCGTTCCAGGCGCCGGAGTCGTAGGCCTCCCCGTAGGTGATGCGCTCGAGGCGCGCGAAGAAGGGGTTCGACTCGATGAGCCCCGGCATGTAGCTGGTGGGCGCGAAGTCGTAGGGGATCGGCCGCTGGTGCACGGACTGGTAGAAGAAGTACCGGCTGACCTCTACCCGCCGCCCCGGGTACCGCTGCGGCCAGTCGAGCACCGCGCCCTGGCCAGAGAGCTCAGCCAAGGCGCGGCTGGACTCGGGGATGTGGGCGTCGGCGGAGTAGATCGGGAAGGGGACCGGCGAGACGAACATCACCTCGACGAGCACCAGCGCCGAGGCGACGAGGCCCACCCCGACCGCGAGGCGGAGGGGGTGGGCGAAGCGGTCGGCGATCGCTCTGTGCAGCCGGTCGACCCCAAAGCCGGCCAAGACCGCGAGGCCGAGGAAGCCGAAGGCGCTGAAGCGGACGTAGGAGGTGACCATCCGGATGGGGGGGAAGGCCTCCCGGAGGGCCAGCCACCACCAGACCGGCTCCTCCCGCCAGGAGGTGAAGGTGACGAAGACGAAGGGCCCGAGCGACAGGATCGCGCCCAGCAGGCCCACGACCAGCCAGCGCAGCCGCCCGCGAGCGAGGCCGAAGCTGGCGAGCGCGATCGCCACCCAGCCCGCGTAGGTAGACTGGCAGAGGAGGTCCATGTCCTCGTGGAAGACGAGGCGCTCCTTGCCCGGCAGGAGGAAGCCCGCGAGCGTGGCGTAGTCATGGGCGAGGTTGGCCATGATCCCGGGGTCGAGCAGCTCCTGCTTCCGCTCGGCGTAGTCTTGGAGCAGGGCCCCTTGGGCCTCGTAGGTGCCGAGCAAGGCCATCGCGACCGGCGCCCAGACCGCGGTGGCCACCACCAGGGACAGGCCGACGAGGCCGAGCAGGCGCAGCCGCCCGCGACTGTCGAGCGCGCCGAGGCGGGAGATCAGCGCGGGCAGCGCCACCACCGGGCTCAGCACGCCGACGATGAGGGCCCAGTAGAAGCTCGCGATGCCCGCCATGGCGAAGAGCAGACCGGTGAGCAGGGCCATCCGCGCCGTGGGCCGCTCGACGAGGCGCACCATCGCCGCGAGGAACCAGGCGACCCAGCCCACGGTGCTCGTCTCGACCACCGCGCTCGCCACGCCGTAGGTCAGAAAGAAGCTGTTGAAGCCGAAGATCGTCCCCGCGGTGACCGAGCCCGCCTGCCGCACCCCCGCCGCCCGCGCCAGCGCATAGCCCCCCGTGCAGGCGAGCAGCATGTGGAAGAGCACGACGAGGTTGTAGGCGGGCACGAGCCCGACGATGAGCTGGAGCGGCAGCGAGAGGAGATCGTTGACCGGCGCGATGCTCGAGAAGGGCCCGCCGCGGGGGTAGCCGATCTCGGGGGCGTCGAGGGGCCAGCGGCCGTCCCGGAGGAGCCGGTTGAGCGTCCAGTCATGGGCCCACAGGGTGCGCCAGGCGCCCACCAGCTCCCCGCCGATGATGCGATGGCCGATCTCCGGCACCGCCGGCCAGGTGAAGATCACGATCCAGACGGCGAACCAGAGGACGACCAGGCCCTTGGTGCGGGCGGCGCGGGACGGGGTCGGTGGGCCAGCGGCGACGTCGGGCATCGCCGCCGCGGTATCACGGCGTCCGAGCTTCGTCCGACGACGCGGGGCAAGGCCAGGGCTCGCCTCGCGTCGAGTACACCCGCCAGCCGGGCTCCAGGTGGGCGGGCCGGCCGAGCAGGGCGTCCAGCGCCGCCACCACCCGCCGCCGCTGCCCCTGTCGGGTGGGCTTCGGCAGGCCCTCCCCCACCGCCCCCTCGTCGAGCAACACCCAGGCGACGCCCAGCGCCACGGCGGCCCCCCGATCCGCCGAGAGGCGGGCCGCCTCCGAAGGCTCGGCGGCCTCGGCGCCCACCTCGTGCGCCGCCGCGGGGGCCCCCGACGCGGGAGGGGCGTCGGTGGCGCGGATGAGGGCGGCGATGAAGCGGTTCTCTTCGCGGTAGCGGGTGTGCGCGACCGGGGCGAAGACCGGGTTGTCCTCGAGCATCCCCCCGAAGCGGGGCCGGCCGTGCACCGCCTGCCAGTGGAGGCGCTCGGGGTGACCGAAGAACGGGAGCTCGAGCAGCGCGCCCTCCGCCTGGGCGAAGCAGCGGTAGACCTCCGGCACCTCCGCCGAGGCCAAGGGCAGCGGCAGGAGGCCGCCGCGCAGCAGCTCGAGGCCGAGGCCCAGCCCCGCCGCAGCGGCCAGCGCGACCCTGCGACGGGGGGCCTTGAGGGAGTCCAAGGCCAAGGCTTGGAGCGGCACGAGCAGGCAGAGGGTGGGGCCGAGCGCCCGCACCGGCCACCACAGGCGCTGCATCGGCGCGAAGAGCTGCACGAGGCCGAGGTAGACGGGGTTCGGGAGCCCGCTGTCGGGGCCGAGCTCGGGGCCGAGGGCGAGCAGGAGGCCCACCGCGAGGCCGCTCCCGAGCAGGAGGCGCCGCCGCAGATCGATCCCGGCGAGCCCGACGAGGCCGAGCCCGAGGGCCGCGAAGCTCGCGACCACACGCGGCTCGGCGAAGCGGAGGGCGCCCGGCTCCCCGGCGTAGAAGCCGGCGCGCCCGCGCAGGGGATCGAAGGCGTCGATCCCGATCGCCACGCCCTCCCGGGTGCGCGGCGACCACTCGGTGAGCGTCCAGGCCTGCACGTCGAGCAGGCCCGGAACCTGACCCGCGCCGAGGCCCTCGATCATCGGCCAGGCCAGCGGGAGCACCAGCAGCAGGGCGACCCCGGCGGCCAGCGCGGCCTCGGCGAAGAGGCGCCCCGGCCGGAGCCCCGCCGGCCGCCGGAGCAGGCCCACCGCCGCGGGCAAGATGAGGAGAATCGCGGCGAAGATCGCGTAGAACCAGTAGCAGAGGCCTGTGACCGCCATCCAGAGCCCGGCCAGCAGGGCGTCCCGGCTGCGCCCGCCCTCAAAGAGCCGAAACCAGGAGCGGAAGAACAACAGCGCGAAGACCAGCAGGGCCTGCGTGGGGCGCCCGCCCGCGATCTCCGACAGCGGCAAGGGGTGGAAGGCGAAGAGCAGCCCCGCCACCGCCGCGGCCCACCGGCTCGCCCCGAAGCTCCGCCCGAGGGCGCCCGCAGCGAGGCCGTTGGCGGCCAGGATCGCCACCACGAAGAGGTTGTAGCCGACGAAAGGCCCGAACACGAAGCGGAAGGGCAGCGCGAGGACCGCGTCGAGGACGTTGCCGCCCGTGTGGAGGTAGACGTCCTTGCCCCACGGGTAGAACAGCAGGTCGGTATGGGCGAAGGGCTCGTCCCCGAGGATGCGGCGGCCGATCAGCCAGTAGAACCACTGCGTGCCCCAGCTGTCGACCCCGTCATCCCCCAGGAAGGCGCTCGACCAACGCGGGAGGCCCGCGGCGAAGACGCCGACGACCAGCCCCAGCCCGAGCAACCACAGGAGGGCACGGGAGGAGCCCTCGTGGGGAGGGGCGTCATGGGGGGGGCGAACGGGCAAGCGGTGGTTCAGGGAGGGTGCGCTCAGTCGCGCTGTTGGCCGGGGTTCCCGCCGCCCGCGGTGTGGAGGCGACGGGTGGAGTCACAGGCCGCCTGGGCGTCTCCGGTGAACTGGTCACACGGGAAGTCCCCCGCCGGGTAGCCGATCTCGACCGCCGACACCCCGACCGACTTGGCGAAGTAGTCCATCTCGGCCGCGCCCGGCACGGCCTTCATGATGTATCGCAGCTCCACCTCGAACTGCTCCGCCCCCGCCGCCTGCCATCGTTCGGTCGAGCGCCCAAAGAAGTGCACGAGGCAGTGCTCGTAGAGGTCACCCGTCATCGCGCAGGTGTTGACCACCTCATCGAGGGCGCTCGCCTTTGCCACCACACCATCCACCACGTCCAGCCAGCAGGACTCCCGCATCCGCTTGTCGATCACGGTGTCGCAGGTCTCGGCAGGGGGAGAGGGAGCGAGGCGCATCACGTGGGCCACACACTGGTCGTAGGCCGCCGGCTCGCGGATGTTCTTGCAGACCGAGAAGAGCTGCTCGCCCGTGAAGGTCTGGGTGGGGATCGAGGTGATGGTGGAGAGGGCGCACCAGTCTCGCCGCGGCGAGGGGTGATCATCACACTCCGAGAGCAGCCGGGCGAGGTTGGGGTCATCCACCCCGCGGCCCATGCTCCGGCGCTTACAGCCGGGCGCCAGCACGACGAGGACGAAGGCGAGGGCGAGGCCAATTCGTTTCATGTGGACCAGGGGTTCCGGAGAAACCGACACAAAGCAACCCCCACTATTCGTCCAAGGCCCGCACGGCCGCCACAAGCCTTGGAATCCACACCGAATCTTGACCATCGTGTCTCGTATTAATCGGCACTCTCAACGAGCGAAGCCCGCCTTCTCGACGCGGGTCGCGCCACCTCGCCCCGGCGTGGGGGCGCTGGTCTGCGCCCGAGCGCGGCGATATCCGGAACCTCCCCTCCGGGAGACTGGACCCTTGAGCCCCCGCCTCCTCCCCCCGCTCACCGGGCTCGGCCTCGGCCTGGCTGCGCTGCTCGGCGCCCCCGCCTGGGCCCAGGGCGGCCCCGGCGGTCCGGGCGGGCCCGGCGGCGGCAACCAGGACGGCGCCGTCGGCGTGGCGATCCTCCTCCCGCGGGAGCTCCGGCGCGTGCAGCTCACCGCCACCTACGGTGACCCCAAGGACGCCGTCGTCTTCACCGACGACGGCACCCTCGCCGTCGATGAGGCCGGCGACGGCGAGTGGTGGGCCCTGCTCGAGCTCCGCCCCAACGGCTCGGAGATCACGGTGGTGGGCTCGGCGAACGGCGTGCCCATCCGCCAGACCGAGACCCTGAAGGTCCCGATGGCCTGGACCTCCACCACCTACCCGATGACCTTCATCGCGGTGCACGACGGCGTACGCTATCGCCTCGAGCGGCTGCGCTCGTCGCGGCGCCCCGCGCTCGAGGCGGGAGAGCGAGGAGGCGGCTCCGGCTCCTCCGCGGCGGGGCTCGGCTTGTCGGCCGGTGGCCTCGCGGCCATCGCGGGGCTGCTCGCGCTCACGGTCACCGCCGTCGGCGTTCTGCGGGCCCGCATCCTCGCGCTCCCCGGTCCGAGCGCGACCGAGCGCTAAACCGGGCCCGGCCGGCGCGGCTCACCCGCCCTGGCGGTGACGCTCGCGGTCTGCCTGCGCGCGTACCAACGGGTCATCGCTCTTGCGAAGCAGCTCGGTGAAGCCACCCCGCGCGTCACGGGCCTGGCCGAGGCGGGCGGCGGTCCAGCGAACGAGCGGATCGGGGTGCTGGATCGCCTCACCGAAGAGGTTGAAGGGGGGGCTCTGCCCGCGGGCGCCCGCCTCGAGGAGACAGATGAGGGCGTCGATGTCGGGGTCGGGGGAGAGCGCCCGGCGGCCCGCGCCGAGGTACATCACCGTCGGCAGCTCGCGCTCCCCGGGGAGCCATGTGTCCCAGAGGCCGAGGGTGGGGCCCATTCGGCCGAGCTGTGCGGGGACGCCAGGGTAGCCCTGGCGAGCGGCGAGGACCTCGGAGAATCGGGCCTGCCAGGTCGCGAGGTCACGCGGCTCGCTGCCCTCGAGGTCCCACAGGCGGGCGGCGGCGGCGGCCCGGACGTGGGGGAGCGCGGCGGGGGGCACGCCGTCCAGCGGATCGCCGGTCACGACATCCACGCTCCGATACGAGAGAGACAGGCTCTCCGACCAGATGCGATCGGCCACCCGATCCGCGAGGCCGGGGTCAAGCGGCCGCACTTGGGCGTCGACCTGCAGGGCCGCGGCCTTCAGGCCGAGCCAGGCAGGCGCCATGTCGGTCGCCATCGGCGCCTCCCGCTGGCTGAGCGCCATCGAGAGGTGGGCGAGGCAGAACTGGACGTAGTCGTTGGCGCCGAGGCAGAGCGGGAGCGCGACGTCGGGGCCGCGCTGGGTGTCGGCGAGCGCGGACTCCGAGGCGCGGAAGAAGCACTCCTTTCGCCAGGCCTCCTCCTTGATCCCCGCGCAGGCGCCCGCAGCGGTGGCGGCGTCGAGGGCGGCGGCGGCGCGCTCGGCGGCGGCGGTGCGGCAAGGCACGGCGAGGGCGGCATCTTCACAGGCCACGTCGATCGGCGCGGTGTCCTTCCAGGGGGAGGGCAGGTTGCCCTCCTTCGTCGGCACGAGCTCCATGAAGCTCGGGCTGTCCCGCTGGGACTTGCTGACCTTGGTGGTCGCGATGGAGCCGCGATCCTCGGTCTTGCTGCCCTCGGCGTCGCTGCGGAGGTGCGGCCGCATGTGGATGGTGTTGCAGCGCTCGCGGAGCCGACCCTCGGGCAGGGCCGGGCAGAAGTCGGCTAGCTCCCCCGGGTGCTTCTCGACGATGGCCTCAACCGCGATGAGCTGTCCGATCGGGTCTTGCATCTGCGAGATCTCGGCCGCGAGGCCGGCGGGGCTCTTCTGCCAGGCGCGGAGCGCGACCTCGCGCTGACAGTCCGCGTCCTTACAGGCCTCGATGGTGTCCGGCAGGGGGGTGCAGGCAGCGAACACCGCCAGAGCACAAGCGAGCACGAAAGAGGGGCCGCGGGGCCGGATCGACGGGGCCAAGGTGGACATCCGATTGACCATTCGGGGGGAGCGCGGGATGCGTTACAGCCGCCCAGCGACGCTCTCTACCACACTCTCCCCGGGCTGGGCTCCCCGGGCCGCCCGTAAGGACTGGTCAATCACCATGGTACCCCCGCCGGCCCAGGCCCCCGGGCCCGCCCCCCGCCCCCCGCTCTCGCTCGGGCGGCGCCTGCTCTTCGGCGTGCTGCCCGTCCTGCTCCTGATCGGCGGAGGCGAGCTCCTCGCCCGGCAGGCGCCCGCGGAGATGCTCGACACCCGCAGCATCCGGGTCCGCGCCGCCGTCCAGGCGGGCTCGCTGGTGGCCTCCTACGAGGTGCCCGGCTGGGACATCCAGCCCGGCGACGGCGACATCGACGGCGCGCCCTACCACGTCAACGCCTGGAACATGCGCGGGCCCGACTACGCCGAGGTCAAGCCCGCTGGGGCGGAGCGTATTATCCTCCTCGGCGACTCCACCCCCTTCGGCGTGCAGCTCCCCTGGGAGGAGACCTTCCTCGCCCAGTTCGCCGCGCACCGGGCCGCCGCCTTCCCCGATCGGCAGCTCGAGGTCGCCGCCTGCGCCTGCCCCGGCCACTCCACCTACCAGTCCATCTTCAAGCTGAAGGGCCAGTGCCTCGCCTTTGAGCCGGACTACGTGATCCTCGCCAATCAGAACAGCGACTCCGCCCTCGACGTGGCCGAAGACAAGGACGCCTTCCCCGCCCCCGTCGCCCCCGCGCTGCGCCGCTTCTTCTCCAATTTCGCGATGTACCGGCTCATCTCCGCTTGGATGATGCCGCCGCCCCCGCCGCCGCGCACGATCGCGCAGGTGGGCGAAGGGCCGCAGGGCGATATCCTCCGGGTCAACAACGACGACTTCATCGCCAACCAGACCCAGCTCGTGGCGATGGTGCGGGCGGCGGGGGCAAAGCCCGTCTTCCTCATCTTGCCGGCGCGGGGCGACGTCATCTCCAACCCGAACTTCCCGGCCGACCGCCACGGGCGAAAGCAGATGCTCCGGGATCTCGCCCAGTCGCTCGACGTCCCAGTGGTCGACGGGCAGTCCTGGTTCCAGGCGATGTACGCCGATCAAGACCTCTTCATCGACACCGTCCACCCGAACGCGAAGGGGGCGGCCCTCCTCGGCAAGGTCCTCCACGCGCAGTTCCCCCGTTGATCTCCGGCCTCCGACCCTGCCTCTCCCTGGGCCTCCTCCTCGGCTGCGCCCCCAAGCCGGGCCGCGGCACAGACGGCGCCGCTGGAGGCGCGGAGCCCCCGCTCTTCGCAGTGGACGTCGTCGTGATCGGGGGCGGGCCAGCGGGGATGTCGGCCGCGGCCGAGCTCCTGCGCCTCGGCGTGGAGGACGTGCTGCTCCTCGAGCAGGCCGGCGCGCTCGGCGGCAGCCTCCGCTACCAGGGCGGCACCCCCACCTTCACCTTCGCGGGCTCCGCCGAGCAGGCCGCCGCCGGCGTCGTCGACGATCCAGCCCGCCTCCGCGCCGACTGGCCGGCGATGACCGGCGGTGACCCCACCTCCCCCTGGCTGCTCGGCTGGTCGGAGTCCAGCGTGCCACGGGTGGAGGCCTGGCTCGGCGCGCTGGGGCTGGGCTTCAGCCTGCTCCCCGATCTCGACGAGGGGGCCAGCGTTCCCCGGATCCACCGCCTCGACCAGAGCGGCCAGGCGATGGGAGCGCGGCTGGCCGAGGTGCTGCCCGCCTCGATCGTCTGGACCGGGGTGGGTGTCGTGGGCCTGCGCCCCGGGACAGCGGGTGGCGCCGGGGAGGAGGGCCTCGGCGTCGAGGTCGAAGACGCCGCCTCCGGTGAGACCCTCGGCTGGATCGCGGCGGGGGCCGTCATCGCGGCCAGCGGCGGCTTCCTCCGCTCGCTCGACCTCGTCGCCGCGGCTCGCCCGGAGCTCGATCCTGCGGCCCTCAGCCTCTCGGTGGCCCCGGAGGCCGACGGCGCCCTCCGGCGCGCGCTCGAGGCAGAGGGGGCGGCCCTCGATCACATCGACGTCATCGGCCTCTACGCGCATGGCACGCCCGATCCCCGCGGCGGCGGGGAGGAGCTGATGTTCTACCCCCTCGATCAGGGCCCCTGGGTCAACCTCGACGGGCGGCGCTTCACCGATGAGTCGGCCACCAACCAGCTCTCCACCGGTGAGGCCCTCGCCGCCCAGCCCGGTCAGGCCGCCTGGGCCGTGATGAGCGCCGCCACGGCCGCCTCGCTCGACCTCTTCGCCCCCCTCGACCGGGGATCTGCCGAGGGGGACGCCGCCGTTCCCACCCTCGACGATCTGCTCCGCGCCGGCATCGCCGTCGAGGCGGACAGCCCGGCGGCCCTCGCCCTGGCGATGGGGGTCGATGCCGCGGCCTTCTCGGCCGAGCTCAGCGCCTTCAACGACTGCGCCGATACCGGCTGCATAGACCCCTGGCGCGACGCCCCCCTCACGGTCTCCCCCCTCGATCCCGGCGCCCTCGTGGCCCTCCGCCTGCAGCCGGCCCTCGCCAAGGCCTTCGGCGGCGTCGCCGTTGACGCGGAGGGGCGCGTGTTGGGCGCCGACGGGGCCCCCCTCCCCGGCCTCTACGCCGCCGGGGAGCTGAGCGGCATGGCCGGCGGCAGCCTCGTCGGCGACCTCGGCTTCAGCGGCAGCCTCTCGGCCGTGATCTACAGCGGGATGGTCGCCGCGGAGAGCGTCGCGCAAGCGCTCTCGGAGTGAGCGTCGCGGGCGGCCCCGCGACGGGCCTCCCCCCATGGTAGGCAGGGGCATGCCCCGCCGCGCCGCTCGCCGCCTGATCCTCGCCTCGCTCAGCCTGGCCGCCTGCTCCGGAAAGTCGGGCGACAAGGGCTCCCTCGAGGCGCTCGACGGGAGCTGCGTGCTCGCCGCGGACAACGCGCTCCGCGGCGCCTGCACCCTCCACCTCGACGAGGCCGCCGCCGCCACCCTCGACCTCCGCCTGGCCGACGTCCACCTCCGCTTCGAGAGCCCGGAGCCCGCCACCGAGCACACGATCCCCTTCTACGGCCTCATCGCCGAGCAGCCGGTGCGCTGGACGCTCTCGGTAGACGGGGGCGAGGCCTCGGGGACCTTCGAGACCCCGGCCCTCCCCGAGGAGGCGGCCGTGAGCACCACCGTGCGCCAGCCCGGGCTCGGGACGGTCGACCAGGTCTTCGCGCCCCGGGACTGCGGGAGCTCGCCGGTGGTCGATCTCTTCGACGGACAGGGCCGGGTGCGCTGGTACCAGTCCTTTGACCCCGACAACACCGTCGAGCTCCCCCCGCCGCGGAATTTCGAGACCGTCGAGGGCCTCCGCTGGACCGACGAGGGCACCCTGCTCGGCATCGTCGCCCGCCGCCGCATCGCCGAGTACGACCTCTTCGGCGTCGAGCGCACCGCGCTGCTCTACGGCGAGGACTTCGACCGCCCCGTCCACCACGACCTCTTCCGACACGAAGGGCGGCTCTACGCCCTCGAGGCCTTCGAGATCCCCTTCGAAGAGGGCACCGCGGTCGCCGACGGCGTCGTGGTCTTCGACGAGGGGGGCGCGATCGTCGAGCGCTGGAGCATCCCCGACCACCATCCCCTCCCCGCCGATCTCGTGGTCGACCACTCCGAGTACTGGACGGAGTGGTTCGACACGACCGTCGACCTCACCCACACCAATTCGTTGTCGATCAACACGGCCGGCGAGTGGCTGATCGGCCTCCGGAACACCGCCGAGCTGCTGATCGTCGATGGAGAGAGCGGCGTCGTCACCCACTCCCTCCGCGGCACGGCCGAGGCCACCGGCGAGGGCGCCCTCTCCCTCCGCTCCGAGGCCGGCCGCGAGGCGCGCTTCTCGGCCCAGCACGACGCCAACTGGCTGCCGGACGACCGCCTCCGCCTCTTCGACAACGGCGATCCGAGCCCCACCAACAACTCGGCCGCCCTCGACCTCCGCCTCGACCGCGCCGCCGGAGAGGCCGTCATCGAGCAGGCCTGGCCCACGGGCCGGAGCTGTGTGTTAGGCGGCAGCGCCTTCGATCTCCCCTCCGGTCATGTGCTGGTCGGCTGCGCCGAGGACAACGAGGCCCTCGAGGTCGACCCCTCCGGCGGCGTTCAGTGGACGATGCGCCTCGACTGCCAGGGCGCGGAGATCGGCGCCTTGCCCCGCTTCATCCCCGTCTCGCTCCTCCCCGAGGTGGACGAATCGGGGTCAGGGTCGGAGGACGGCGACTGATCAGCCCCCCGCGGCGGCGCCCCGGCGCGGCAGCGGCGAGGGCAGGTGGCGGTGGAGGAGGTCTCCGAGGACCGCGGCGCCGCGCTCATTCGGGTGCACCACGTCGATGAAGACGTCCTGGCCGCTCAGCACGAAGCGAAACCACTCCTGGGCGTCGACGAGCTGCACGCCCTCGGAGGCCGCGAGCGCGCGCAGCGTGTCTTTATAGGCGGCGAGGTTGCTGCCTGGGGGCGGGGCCTGATCGGTGACGTCGGTGATGTCGGGCAGCACGAGCAACACCGGCAGGGCCCCCGAGGCCCGCACGAGGCCGATCATCTCGAGCAGGTTCTCCCGATAGTCCTCCAGGCTCACCCGCACGATCGAGCCCGTCGGCCCGCCCACCTGGGCGATCTGCGTACCCTCGGTCTGCGCCTTGAGCCGCGCCCGGTCTTTGGAGCGGACCACGAGCGTGGAGACCGCGCGGTAGAGCGAGGAGCGGTCGAGCAGATCGTAGAGGCCCGGGAAGCGGCGGGGCGGGAAGCGGTCGCGGTCTGTGCCGACGTCAAAGGCGGAGTCACTGTTCTGGTTGCCGATCACCACCACGTCGGGCTCGAAGGCGAGGCAGTGGCGCGCCAGCTTCATCTTCGACTGGTAGGTGGAGTGGCCGGGGCTCGCACAGTTGGCCACCTGCACGAGCTCAGGGCGCTTTCCCTCGGCCCGCTGCCGGGCGAACTCGGCGGTGAAGGTCTGCTCCCACTCGAGCTTGACGCCGAAGATGGTGGAGTCTCCCACCATGATCACCCGCCCGGCCTCGGCGGGCCGAGGGTCTGGATAGTCGGGGCCGCGCATCCGCCAGCGGTTGGTGGTGTAGCGGATGTGCGCCACCTCGCCGCCGTCGGGCCGCAGGTCCCAGCCGGGGACCTCGTTGCTGGCGATGAGGTTGTCATCCATCGTCTGCGCCCGCAGGCGGAGCGAGCGGGTGTCGAGGGACTCGGCCGGGAGGAAGGAGCAGGCGAGCTCGACCGCGCCCAGCACGAGCACCAACGAGACCAGGGCAAAGCCGAGCCGCCGACCGAGGGAGAGGGGGCGCCCCGCGGGGGGGCGGGCAGGCGAGGAGCGAGGGGGCGCGACCATGCCGCCTGTTATCCCGCCCTCGTCGCTCGGATCGAGCCCCAACTCGCCCACACGGGGTGCCGATTGTCTCCGTCCATCGTTTGTCCCCCCCCAATCGTTTGTCCCCCCCGCATCGTATGTCGCCCCACGTCGTTGTCTCCCCCTTTCGTCGGGGGTAGGCTCCGGCCATGAGCACCCTCAACCGCCGCGACCTCCTCGCTGGGCTCACCGCCAGCGGCGCCCTCGCCCCCACCCTCTTGAGCGCCACCCTCGCGGCCTGCGGCGGGGGTGATGACGCCGGGAAGCCCGACGGCGGCGACGCTCCCACCGACAGCGGTCTCGGCGGCGACGGCGCCGACGGCACAGCCACCGACAGCGGGGGCGGTGACGGCGGTACCGGAGACAGCGGCGCTGGGGACAGCGGCGCCGCCCCCGCTGAGCACTGTGAGGGCCTTGAGGAGTCGCTCCCGGAGACCTGCCCCGCCTCCACCACGGCGGACGGGGAGGGCCCGAATTACCGC
>JBIJDH010000065.1:0-5838 GCA_044344255.1 Myxococcota bacterium | reverse complement strand
CGGGAGCCGACTGGACGATCCGAAGGATCAGAGAGAGCGGCGCCAAGGTGATTGTGGTGCTCGGCGACCTCGCCTGGACGACGTTTCAGCGGGTCGCGCGTGACGCTGGCACGCCGGTCTCGGATCGCGGGTGGAGCGCGTTCTCGGTTGCCCACCCCACGACCGCCGCCGCGGCGATCAGGGTTGGCGGATCCGAAAGGATCGTCCTCCGCGTCGCGCACCCGAGCTGGAGTAACAAGAACGACCCCGGGTATGCGGGCGCACGTCGCGCGCTTGCGCTGCTCCTGGGGGTGCCGGCGCCCGCCGCGCCCGCCACCCCACGCATGGTGCGCCCACCGCCGACGAGCTCCCCGAAAAGCTCGGGTCCGGCGGCGCGAGGTACGGTCATCGGCCTCCACTTCGTGTGCCGCGGCGGGATGAACGTGCGCGACCTGCCGGACGGCACCTTCGAGAGCGGCGTGTGGGTCGTGGCCGACCAGCATGCGCGCACGGCAGAGTACGTCGCCCTGCACGAGTCGAAGGCCGACCGCTCCTACCGCCAGGGCCGGGTCCTCGGGTTCCGACCGGTCGACCACGAGGGGCGACGCCGCCTCGTGTTCCGCATCGCGCCAGACCCGAAGCGGCTCGACTGGGTCGGCGACGGCTCGGGCGAGAAGGGCTACCGCTACCGCTAGTTCCCAAGGGTCCATCTCTCCTGGCTCGAGGGCGGCCGGCTAGCGCGAGTCGCCGCGAGCGCCGCCCGCTTCAACACCATCACCGCCTGATGCACCGAGGGAGAGGCCTGCGCCGCCCACGACGCCCAGTGCCACTCCTGGACGCTCCCCGACGGAGCGGAGCTCCTGGCCGCGCTCGTGGAGGCCGCCTGCATCTACCGCCGAGGGCGGCTGGGGAGGACGAGGCGAAAGCCCACTTCTGGCTGTCGCGCATCCGGGGGCCAGTATTGATACACCTCCACGTTCCGGGAGATCCGACCTGCACGGTTCCTGTAGGTGCCAATGTCATGTTGCGGTCGCCCCAACGCGACTCGCTTCGCGGCTGGGCCACCGACCGTGTGCACTGGGGGCAACTCGGCAGTCTCGATTTTATTAAGTCCATCCATTCGGTTGGCCTCGCAGGTCCACTCCCAAACGAAGCTCGGAATTCCAGCCACTCCCCAGGCATTCACGTCGCGTCCCTGTTCGGAAGCGCCTCGGCCCAATTGTTTGACTTTTTCGACGTCAGCGGGCGGCGGGTCGTCTTCAGGGGAGTCGGTCCAGAATCGACGTTGCCCATCCGCGATCGCCGCGCACTCCCACTCCTGCGCCGTTGGCAATGCGGCTCCGACCCAGCGGGCAAAGGCGACCGCCTCCCACCAGGATAGGTTGACCACCGCATCCTCATCTCGGTCCGGGGCGCGTTCGGTCCGATGCTCCGGATCGAATCGTTCGTATAGCAGGTTGTTTATCGGTTGTGCGGCGATTTGGAACCTATCGGCGAACACAACGGAAATGGGTGGGCCTCTCAAAAAGGAGTCGTTCGAGAGGTCATCTGCGGTCCGGCCGTTGAATGACCGAAAGGGCAGCGACACGTTCAGCGGTGGGCAGGGCCGCCACCAGCCGTCGAGCGTGGCCTCCGCCGCCACTAGGTCCTCGGCCGCGATGTGGTCGAAGAAGCTCTCCCTCGCACGCTCGGCGGCCCGCCTCACATCGAGATCGAGGCCCTCCTTCACGGCGACCGTGTCGAGGATGTGGAGGCACCAGAAGAGGTCCACCCCGTGGCGGGTGGTCTTCCGATAGCGGTCGATGAGGCCCACCAGGACAGCGGGATCGGAGACCAACTCCCCGTTCCAAAGTCGCTCCAACACCTGCTGCCTGTTCTGCCACGCGCTGCGACTGCGGTCCATTTGAAGGAGTCGATAGAGCAAGTCTGTCGGGAGCGTGTCCGCCGCCGCGACGAGCTCATAGGCCAGGCCACCCCCGTCGGCAACGACCCGCTCCACCAGGGCCTCGACAAGGTCCGGCCGGGGTGCCGCCTCCCCGGAATGCCCACCGTGCCCGCCGAGCAGGGCGACCACCTGCCCGAAGACCTCCCCCCAGCCGCCGCGGCCGGCGCGGGAGAGGGTCTCCTCCACCAAGCTGTCTGCGATCCCGGCTGCCCGGAGCCGCTCGTCGAGGCGCACGGCGGCGAGGTGCTCGCGCAGCGTACGATGGGGAAAGAACAACAGGTCACTCCGACTTTGCCGGCGCTCCAGGAGGCCAGTCACCTGCTCAATCTCGGTGAGCAGTCCCTCCGCCGCGGCACCCTCGGCGATACCTTCTCGTGCCAATATCCCCAGGACGTCGCGTGTCGGCAAACGGTCGCCGGGAGTGCCATGGAGGGCGAGCGCCACCCGGGAGAGGGCCCGGCGGGCGAGGGTCGGGTCGCGTAGACAAGCCCCCTTCCCATCAGTCTCTTTGCTCTCCGGGTGCTCGACCAGCAGGGCGTCGAGGGCCTGGCTGTAGAGGCCGACCTTGTGGGTGGGCAACCCCTCCACACGCTGCCGCTCTTGCACCAGCAGGGCGAGCAGCGTGAGCAGCAGCGGGTTCCCACGGAGCTCGGGCTGGTCCTTCAAGTGGACGAGGGTGGCCTCCTCAAGGGCCTCGTCATGAAGCCGCTTGTGGAGGAGCTGACGCTGTGCGTCTTCTTGGAGCGGCAACAGGAGCAACGGGGTGAAGAGAGGCTCCAGCGAACGCTCCTTGAAGCCCGCCGGTCGGCCCGCCACGACTACCGGGCAACGGCCCATCTCCCGCGCCGCCCGGGTCACGGCGGCCTCGGCCTTACGCGCTCCACCAGCGGCCGGATCCAGCACCTCATCGAAGCCGTCGAGCAGTAGCGCCGCCCGGCCGGCCTCTACGGCGCGTTTTGCCACAGCGCCGCTCCCGGGCCCATATGCAGCGTCGACGGCGGGCCAAAGCTCAGTCTCCATCAGGGCCGAAAGGGAGAGCAGCAGGGGCAGTGGGCCGCCCGCGCGGTCGAGCAGGTCGAGCGTGGTCATCTTCAGGAGCGTGGACTTACCGGCCCCGGGCTCACCGGCGAGCTGCCAGAGGCGGCGGTCCCCGCGGTCGAGCACGTCGATGAGCCGGGCACGGTTGTCGGGGCGGGAGGCGCGGTCCTGGCCGCCGATGCCCACCTCGACATAGACCTCGTGGGTGAGCACCGCGCCATCAGCGTTCCAGAAGAGGCGGGGGATGCGGCTGGCCTCGTGTCGCAGGGCGTCGCGGAGAGGGGTCTCGTCGAAGAGGGGGGCGCAAGCGATGATCGGGAGGTCAACGCCGTAGAGCTCAGCCAAGCGGCGGGCGATGGCAGGCCCCTCGGGGGAGCGCGCCGCGAGGGCCTGGAGCAGGGTCGGGCCGATGAGTCCGCCGGCCTCCAGACGCAGGACGGCGGCGCGAGCGGCCACAGGCAGGGGGGCGAGGCTGTCTGGCAGCGCCAGAACGGGATCTATAGGGTCGGGCCGCGGCAGGCCGGCGAGCAGCTCGCAGAGCTCCTCGGTGGTGGAAAGTAGCCGCTCCAAGGCGGAGGCGAGGCGGTGCCGAAGGGCTAGGCGCCGCACATCCTCCCGGAGGCGGGTGGCGGCCTGCTGAAGCGAGAGCTCGGGGCCGAGCGCCAGGCCTTGGTGGATGCCCAGGCCGTAAGGCACACGCTCGCCGGGGCGCGGTGGGCCGTCGAGGAAGAGGGGGATGACCCGGGTCCACCCTTCGTCGGTCCGGGCCTTGCCGATGGCGGCGCGCAGCTCGTCGCGGAGGTAGGGCGACTTGCGGGCGCCGCCCTCGAGGTAGTCGCCTCCCCCGGCCGGTCGACTCAGCACAATGACGAAGACGGCCGATCCGTGCAGGGCGTCGTCGATGGCCGTGTCCCAGTCCGGGCCGAGGTCCAGCCTTTCGTCAAAGAAGACCCGCAGCTCCGCCCCGAGCAGCCCCACAAGTTGCCGGGCGCGGTCGCGGGCCGGGGCGGGGAAGGCGATGAACAGATCCCAGGGAAGGCCCGTGAGCGAGGGTGCCGGGACGATGGCGGGGGACCATCGCCGCTCGGGCGGGGCCCAGTGGCCGACAACCCCTGCCTGGGCCGCGAGCGCGCGCAGCCGAGCCTCGTCACCGGGCAAGCGCGTGAGCAGGGCGCGAAAGAGGACAGCGTCGATCTGGCCGGCGGAACCGAGCTGCGTTGCCGCTGCCTGGGCCAGCATGGGTAGCGACGCTCCGGGGGGCATCGCTTTGCGCAGGGCCTCGGCGCTCGGGAGCTCCGTGAGCAGGGCGTGGAGCTCCTCCAGGTGCAGGCGCTCGACGAAGAGCCTAGCCAGGGCCCCCTCCACGCCGACCGCCTCCGAGAGCGGGGCCGGGCGCCGGGGCCGGCGTTGGCCGAATCGCTCCGGCAGAGGGGGACGCAGAGCGGGTAGACGGGGGGTTCCCTCCACCGCGTCGATGTCGCCCTGCACGGTGAGGGTGGCGAAGTCCATCCAGTCCGGCCCGGCGAGGCGCAGGGCGTCGAGCTCCCCGCGGTCGACCCAGGCAACCACCCGCAGGTGGCGGGCGGGGAGGGAGGTCCGCGCCGGGTTGAGCAGGCGCATGTCGTCTGGGAGCAGGTGGAGCAGCACCTCGGCGCCGGTCGGTAGGGTGAGGAATTCGGCGGGGTCGTCGCAGTGGCGCAGCCCCGGACTGAGCGGGCAGAGCGCGGCCCACAGCAGCTCCGCCGCTTCCCGGCGGCCCTCCACCACGAGCAGCACCCCACCCCCGGCCGACAGCTCCCAGGCACTCCTCACCTGGGCGAGCCAAGTCGCGCTCACTCTTTCAACAATCCGCGGAAGAAGAGGGGGTGGGGAGACCACCACTCGGCGCCGTTGCGGTAGGCGAGCAAGCGGAAAGTGGCGATGAGCTGGCGGTTGATCTCGGGTCGCCGTTCATCGAGCTCGCCTGTGCTCGCTGCGTGGCGCAGGGCCGCGAGCACGCCGGAGTCGGCCTGCCCCTGCTCCACCATGTTCAATCGGTGGTTGTCGAGCGCCTGCTCGACGGCCGAGTCTGCTGCGGCGGGGGCGCCCTGAGCCGCCACGCACACCCCCTGGATGAGCCTCGCCAGCTCACGGACCCGGCCCCCCGAATAATAGGCGAGCATGTCCAACTGTGCCGGGCTGATGAGGCCCTGCAGGCCGGCATCGCCCGCGGTGCGCCGCGCGTGCAGCTCCCGAAAGAACTGGAGCCCCTCGGGGTCGGGCCGGCGCGGCGCCCCATGCGTGGCCACATGGATGTTCGGGATGGTCCTGCAGAGCGCGAACCCATGGGCGAGCGTGGTCTGCGTGCCCGCCGCGAAGGGAGCCACCGCCACGATGTGGCACTCAATGCGGGCCAACAGCGAGGAGTATACGAAGAGGCGGTGAAAGAGGTCGGTGGCCACAGTGGCGTCAGCCGCCCGGTCGAGGCCATCGACCAGCAGCACGATGGGCTCTCCGCCCTGCTCTATTGAATGTGCGAGGGAGCTCACAGAGTCCAGCAGCTCGCGGACGCGACTGTCCGAATCGGCGAGGCTTGGCGTGGGTTCAGGCCGGCGGCCGAAGCGCGTGGCGCCGCCGAGGGTCTCGCTCAGAGTCGCCATCGCGCCTGTCGTCGCTGACACAACCGCCGCGTTTTCCGGGGAGATTGCGCCCGCCGCTGCCAAGGCCGCGCTGGCACCACCCACCGTGAGGAGCAGCCCGCGGGCGAGCGAAGAGGCGCTGAAGCCCCCGGCCGCAACCTCGGGCAGCAGAGCCCGCGCCGCTGTATCGAAGCGCGCGACCTCTGGTCCGAGACGGAATCCGAGCTGCCGGCTGGACTCCACCAGCGCGAGACCAAG
>JBIJDH010000017.1:0-183727 GCA_044344255.1 Myxococcota bacterium | reverse complement strand
CCCACGACAGTCGCTCCAAGAGCCCGAGGGGCCCGGACAGGTACCGCAGAAGCGGCACCAGCCCCGAGAATTGCGTCAGCGTCGTCTCACTCGCGGTGACCTTCGGCGCCGGGAGCGGGCCGCGCTTGGTGGTGTTACTACGACCCATGGGGTTCCTCTTTGGAGTGTGATTGTTTACACCAACCTCCTAAGCTGGAACCTTATTTTTATCTAGTTCTGAGCTCAAACTTGTCCTCTCGCCAGGCACATTCTGGGCTAAGGAGGGCCGGACGGATATGCGCGATACAGCCTTGCTTCTGCGCGAGGCCTACTTCGCCTCGGCGTCGGGGAATAGGGCGCATGAACGGCGGGGGGCAACCACGACGCCGACCCACCCACAGGTCCCCGCTGCCCTCGCTCTCCCGGGGTACGGCGCCAAGAGGACGTTTTTCGCCCCCGATCTCGGGTGCCCAGCCAGAGCTCGCGCCCCGGTCCCGCGGCAGACCTGCGCTCCGGTCATCGCGCTGCGGCCGCGGCGGCGGGTGGGCCCCGGGAGGCCGCCGCGATCCGACGCAGGCTCGCCCCTTGGCTCGTCGTCGGGCCGCCTTCGAACACCGCGCACAGGATCTCTCCCCAGGAAGACCGGAGGCGCTCGCTCTTCACCGGCCCTTTCGGCCCCCTCACTCACCGCAGCAGCCCCCGGCCGCGCGTGGCGACCACCCAGAGCCGATCGGCGGCGCGGGTGATGGCGACGTGGAGGAGGTGGCGGTCGGCGACGCCGAAGTCGGCGGGCTCGATCAGGAGCACGCCGTCGAACTCCAGGCCCTTGACCTGGTGGACGTTGCTCACCACGACGCCGGGCGTGAAGTGGAAGTCGGAGCGCTCGGCGCGGCGCACGTCGGCGAGGCCGGCGGCCTTCAGCTCCGTGGCCCAGGTGTCGGCGGTGGCCTTGCCGCGGGCGAGCACCGCGACGAGCGACTTTGGCCGCTCCTCTCGGAAGGCGCGCAGGGCGGCGACCACGGCGGGGACGGGCGGCGACTCGCTGATCCAGTCGACCGGCGCGCCGTCGCGAGAGGCCATGGTGCTCGGGTCCTCGGTCTTCTGGAGGGCCTGGAGCGCGAGCGCCATGATCGGCAGCGTCGAGCGGTGGCCGACGGCGAGGGCGTCGAGGCGCACGGTGAGCTCACCGGCGAGGCGCTGCAGCAGCTCCTCGAAGCCCTCGAACTGTGCGTCGGCGAGGATCTTCTGGGCGGGGTCGCCGGCGATGGTGACCGAGCGGCCGGCGTCGGCGGAGTCGACCAGGGCCTCGAGCTCGACGGTGGAGAGGTCCTGCGCCTCGTCGATGACAATGTGGGCGTGCCGGCCGGCCCAGGGGCAGGGGAGCGTGGGGATGGCGGCCCGCTTGAGCTGGCCGAGGCGGAGCAAGAGCGCGGCGTCCTCCCAGTCGAAGCAGCCCTGGGCCGCGTTTCGGGCCTGGTGCTCGCGGGCGGCCGGCAGCAGCCCGTGGAGGGCCGGGGGCAGCACGCTTCGGCAGAGGGCCTCGTCGTCGAAGAGCGCGAACAGGTCGCGCCCGTGGTCGAGCAGGCGGGCGCGGAGGCGGGTCCAGGCGGGGAGCGCGCCCTGGCTCACCTGGTAGGCGTGGAGGCGGGCGAGGCCCTGGCCGGCGGTGGCGTCCCAGGCGGCCCGCTGCTCGGGGCTGAGCTGCTCTTGCACCCACGCGGCGGTCTTCTCGCCGAGCTGATCGACCTGGGCCCGGATCAAGGCCTCGATGGTGGGGTGACGCTTGAGGCGGGAGATGGCGGCGGCCTTGGGCCCCGCCGCGCGAAAGGGGAGCTCGATCCCACCCTGTCGGAGACAACGGCCCGCCCAGCCGTGGAAGGTCTCGACGGGGACCCCCTTCAGGCCGAGCTCGGGCAAGACGCCGGAGATGTAGGTCTGCAGCGCCTTGTTGAACATCACCACCAGGACCTTGTCCGGCGCGAAGCGCACAGGGTCTTGGTAATGGAGCCAGGCGATGCGGTGCAGCGCCACCGTGGTCTTGCCCGAGCCCGCGCGCCCGCGGAGCAGCACGACGCCGGCCTCGGCGCGGGTGATCACCGCGAACTGCTCGCGGGTGATGAGGGAGACGATGTCGGGCAGGCGGTGATCGTCACGGTCCGCCTTGGCCGAGTCGGGGGCGCCGTATTCGCCGCGCCGGTTGCGCCGCAGCACCACCTCGCCGGCCTGCACCTCCTCGAGGCGGCCGGCGCGGATGTCGGCCCTCCGCTTGCGGGAGAGCGTGCCCTCGCGGGCCTTTCCGCCGAACTCCTCCTCGAATTCGTCGCCCTCGTCGTAGTCGTAGTAGAGGCGGCTGACGGGGGCGTTCCGCCAGTCCACGATGGCGAGGCCCTGCCCCACCACGCCCACCTTGCCGAGCAGCACGGTCTGGCTGCGGCGCTTCTCCTCCAGCACCATCCGCGCGAAGTAGGGCGAGGCCAGCGGCAGCTCCCGCGAGCGGTTGGCGGCGGCGTGGGACTTCTCGCGGCGCTCTGCCTCCACCAGGGCCTCTTCGAAGGCCTCCCGCTGGGCCGGGTCACCCCGAGCGTTCGTCCACTCCTTGTGGAGCGCGATTCTTCTCTTTCGAAGCTCGGCGGCCTTGTTGGCTTCGTCTTCCTGGATGCGCTTTAAGGCGGGCAGGACCCCGTCCAGCACCTCCTGCTCTTCGGCGACGATCTCGGGCAGCTCGGTCATCGGCGCGGCCTATCTCGGGGTTGAATGGCGGGCGCTGGGGCCTCGTCCGCTCGAGACCCCCTCGAGGTCTCCATGCGACGCCAGGCCCCGCTCCTCCTCCCGGTCATCGGCCTCTCCGCCCTGGGCGGCTGCGCGCTCCTCGGTAAGGCGCTCGGCCTGCTCAACGTGCTGCTGCTCGGCGTCGTCCCCACAGAGGGCTTCTCCAACCCCGACTCGGCCGACTACGGCCTCGTGAAGGTCGCGGTCTCCGCGGATGACGGCGCGGGCCTCGGGCTCCTGCCGAGCAAAGACGAGATCGAGATCCGCGATGAGGACGGTGAGATCGTGCCGATCGAGGAGACGGACGAGCACGAGGGCTATGAGCTCGGCAGCGCCGCGCTCCTCGTGGACGGCTCCGCCTCGATGCTCGATACGGACCCGGAGCGCTACCGGGTCGAGGCCGCCAAGGAGCTCTCGCGCGCGCTCTACCAGTGCTCGAAGGGCTGGCGGCTCGGCCTCTTTGAGTTCTCGGACTCGATGTTCAACGCGGAGGTCGAAGAGGAGGCGGGCTTTGGAGCGACCCCCTTGCAGATCGAAGCGGGGGCTGATCGGCTGGGGGCCGACGGTGGCACGCCGCTCTGGGACGCCGCCAAGGAGATGCTGAAGGAGACCGAGCAGGACGCCCGGGACGCCTTCCCCGGGGAGAAGGACGTCGGCGCCACGCTGATCATCATCTCGGACGGCGCCGATACGAGCTCGAGCGCCAGCCTCAGCAGCGTCATCGAGAAGGCCCAGGAGACCGGCGTGACCGTGCATGTCATCGGCGTCGGCCCGTCGTCGGACAGCGACTCGCTCTGGTCAGACCCCTCCGCGGTCGAAGATCTGCGGCGCCTCGCCGAGGAGGCGGGCGGCACCTACGGCTTCGTCGATTCGGCGGCCGATCTCCCCACCGTGGCGCGCTCGATCGCCCAGGCCCAATGCGGCGGCTGGTCGGAGCTCGCGGTGCGCTGGCCGGACCCTCCGTCGGCAGGGGAGTCGGTGCGCGGCACGATCGGCGCGGTGGGCGGGGTGGGGCTGCCCTTCAGCTTCACCGCGCGCTGATCGCCGCCCGAGCGCCGACCGAGCGCTCCCGCAGCGGCCGCGCATCAACGACGCGGGTGGGGCCCGGGGAGGTGCTCGATGGTCCAGGGGTGCTCGTGGTGATCGAGCAGCCCCGCCTCGGGGCGGTAGGCGGGGTCGAGGCGCGCGCGCAGCCGGGAGAGGGTCTGGTGGTCCCGTTGGCTCACGACGGGGATGCCGGCGGCGAGGAGCAGAGCGGTGGCCACGCCGACGCCCTTCTGGTACCGCCGCTCGGGCTCGAAGCGACAGCCCGCGGAGATGACCTGGGAGCCGCAGGCCGCGCTCATGTCGGTGAGGAGCGCGAGTTCGGCGCCCTCGGCGCGCGCGAAGGCCAGCATCGCCTCTGCCCCCGCGCGCATCGCGAGGGTGAGGTCTGCGCCATGCTCGTCCAAGACGCGCGCTCTCCCCTCGATCACGTCGACCCCGTCTCCGCCGTGGAGGTCGGGCGTCGTGCGCGGCGTGCCGAGGGCGTGCTGCTCCGGGCAGAAGGGCAGGAGGCGCAGGGTGGGCAGGCCCACGAAGGCGCGGAGGGTGGCGGCGAGGCCGTAGTCATCGCCCTGTACGCCGCAAGGCCAGCCAAAGAGGCAGCCGCTGACGAGCACCCGCAGGGGGGCCTCGGGGCTGGCGGGGCGGAGCTCCCCCAGTCGATCAGGGTGGTGGGCGAGCAGCATGGGGACGCCTCCCGGGCGGGGTGAGCGGATCGTGCGCCCCATAAAGTGTATCTGACCCACAGAATCCCCGGCTGGGGGGCGGCGTCAGCCCTCTGGGGAACGGCTACGGGGCTCAACCCACCCCGAACGCCGACCCGGAGCACTGATGTCCTCGCTGCGCGCCGCAACCGTCCTCTTTGCCGCCTTGACCCTCACCTCCGCCGGCTGCCACGGCCGCTACCGTCGCGCCGCCCCAGACATCGGCAGCGCCAAGCTGGATGTGGTCATCGCGGCTCAGCCCACCATCGCCGGCGCCGACCTCTCGAGCATGGAGGCCCCGGAGACCGCCGCCGACGTCGTGACCCTTGGCACCGAGATCGCGACCGCGGCTCTCGCCGTGAAGGTCGCGACCATCTTGAACAAGGCGGTGGATCCCGAGGCGGTCGAGGGCGCCCTCACCAAGGGCATCGTCGAGAAGGCGGAGCGTCGCCCGCCGCCCTACTCGGTCTCGGAGAAGAAGGGTAAGGCGGACCTCGAGATCACGATCACGGGGTACGGCCTGAGCGTGAGCGGCGGCGTGCCCGCGGTGTGGCTGACCACGAGCTCGGCGATCTACGAGCGGGATGGGGACCGCGTCTATCGCGCGAGTGAGCGCTGTGAGACCGAGCTCCCCACGCTCTTGCCCATCGCCTTGCCCGGTCAGGTCGGCGAGCTCCAGGCCATGGCCTCCCTCGCGGAGCTCAAGCCGGCGCAGCTCGAGGCGCTGCTCGGCGCCTTGGCGGAGACCTGTGGTAAGAAGGTAGCGAAAGAGCTGGTCCAACATGCGAAGTGAGCGACCCCGCTCTCGGGTAGACAGACGGAGCGCCAGATGACCAGTCGCCTCTCGCTGAATTGGATAGGGGTGGCCGGCCTGTCGACGCTGGTCACGGGCTGCGGGAAGGGTGACGGAGCCTCGCTCGACTGGGGCACCGCCGCCCAGTGGGGGGAGGTGCCGGGAGAGACCTCCTGGGAGTGGATCCTCGACACAGAGGCCCTGTCTGACTCGCCGCCCGCCGTCGACTTCCTCGGCCTGGAGGGCCTCGACGTCTCGGCGCGGTTCGTGGAGGCGGCGGTCGATCAGGGGAGCACCCCCTGGTGTTACCTGAGCGTGGGCTCGGCCGAAGACTGGCGAGATGACTACGCAGAGCTGGTCGCGCTCGACGAGGCCGAGCGGGCGGCTGGCCGGGACGGCATCCTCGGCCGCGACTATGACGGCTGGGAGGGCGAGCGGTGGCTCAATGTCGCCGACTACCCCGTGTTCATCGGCGTCATGGAGGCGCGCCTGGATGTCTGCGCGGCCAAGGGCTTCCGGCTCGTCGAGTACGACAACATGGAGACCGACGGCGACACGGCGGGCTTCGACTTCGGACAGGCGGAGGTCCGTGAATACGTGGGCGCGCTGCTCGACGCGACCGAGGCCCGCGGGATGGGCGCCATCCACAAGAACGCCACCCACCTCATCGACCTCGAGCCCCGCTTCGACGCGCTCTTGCTCGAAGACTGCGTGCTCTGGAGCTTCTGCGCGGAGGCCGAGCCTTACGTCTCGGCGGGCAAGCCCGTGTTTAACGCGGAGTACCCGCAGAGCTGGCGGGACGAGGGAGAGGAATTCGACCTCGACCGGGTCTGTCGGGACCACGGCGGCGTCTCGACCCTGGTGAAGCGCCTCTCCCTCGACGCCGACACCATCGTCTGCGCGGCCCAAGGGGATTGACGCCGCGGGGGTGACCCGCGACGCCCCGCTCGGTCGGCACACGCGCGGTCGATCAGGGTCTGGCGGCGCGGAGGCGGGCCTCGCGGGCGACCCGCGCGTCGGGATCGGCCTCCAGGGCCCGGAGCGCCGGCTCTTGAAGGAGCCGGGCGGCGTCGAGGCGAGCGAGGGCCCGCAGGGCAGCGAGGCGGCAGTCGGCGTCGGGATCGGACAGGGCGGCGGCGATCGGCGCCCACAGCGACTCGGCGCCGAGGCGACCCGCGGCGCGGATCGCGCTCGCGCGGGCCTCGGGATCGGCGAGGCCCGCCTCGACCGCCCCCAGGAGCCCGGGGCGGGCGAGCGCGGCGTCGGCGCGGTTGGAGGCGGTGTCGAGGGCGGCGCGGCGGAGCTGGGGATCGACCTCGGCGAAGCCCCGCTGGAGCAAGGGCCACGCCCAGGCGGCCTCCGCGCGGCGCATGGACCGCAGCATTACCTCGCGGACGACGGGCGAGGGCTCTCCGGCGTACCGCTCGCTGAGCACCCGCTCGGCCTCGGGGTGGACGAGGCTGATGGCCTCGATGAGGGCGGCCCGCAGCGCAGGATCAGCCTCCTGATCGAAGCGCTGCACGAGGGTGGGGGCGTCCTCGGTGTCGGCGATGAAGCGGGGCGCGCCGGTGCGGGTGACGCCTGGCTCGAGGGCGGCCGCGGGGGCGCCCAGTCCGAGGGAGACCGCGGCGGTGAGGGTGAGCAGGGAGCGGGTGGCGGCCCGGCGGGCGGCGAGGGGGAGGTTCATCGGAGCTCCGCGGGGGTCTCGTCCCACCAGGGGCCGGCGGCGGGGCGGCGGGTGTTGGAGCCGCAGTGCACTTCTCCCCACAGCTCGTGGTAGCTGTCCCAATCATCGCTCCAGTGGAGCAGGAGGTCGGGCGGGAGGAGGGCCTCGACCGCCTGGACGAAGGGATCCTCGTCCAGGCCGGCGTCGGCGTCGCGGAAGAAGGGGTCGGCCATGAAGACGTGCGTGTCGTCGGAGCCCGCGGCCTGGGCCACCACGAGGTTGACCGTGCCGGGCACCAGCGAGAGCCCACCGCCCGCGCAGGCTCGGCTCTCTTCGAAGAGGGCGGGGATGTGGATGATCTCCTCCGGCAGCAGCCCCAGCTCCTCGATGAAGATGGCGAGGGCGGGGTCCAGCGTCCCGACCTGGAACTCCTCGTTGTAGGTCCACAGCCCGAGGTCGTCCTGCATCTCTCCCACGGTCTGGTAGTCGTGGGCGCGGCGGTACTGGGGGATGGGGCTGCCTGGATCGAGGCCCATCACGAGGTCTCTGCCGAGGGCGGTGTCGGCGATCAAGAAGCGGAAGCCGCGCGGGGCGGTGGCGTCGGGGACCGCGGAGGTGATCTCATCGACGTGGCCCACGCAGAGCATCGAGATGTCGATCTGGAAGGGATCCTGGATGACCTGCGCCTCGAGGAGCTCGGCGAGGCCGTCGGTGATGCCCTGCCCACCGTTCTCTCCCCAGTAGATTCGGCCGAAGGGGTACTCCACGCCGTTGACCGTCACCGGGGGGCTCACCTCGAGGTTGCCGAAGGAGTCCTGGCTCGTGGTGCGGCCCGAGCCCCAGGTGGCGGAGGCGAAGTCGGGGCCGAGGTAGAGGTCCTCCGCGATGTCGTCGAGGTAACGCCCGTTGCCGCTACGCACGGAGTCGATGACCACCTCCATCGTTCGGGTGGGCGTCGTCGAGGTGCCGAACTCGATCTCATCCTGCACCCAGACGTCGCCGCCGTAGTCCGAGAGCGGGGCCGGGGTGAAGCGGTCGCTCAACGCCTCCTCGAAGGTGGCGATGTACTCTTCATTGGCGCCGCGCGAGTCCTCCATCGCCACCACGGACAGGGTGCCCTGCAGGTGGTGGTTGAGGATGAGGGGGGCGGAGGCGAGCTGGACCTCGGCGCGCGCGTCGGAGCGCTCGACCGTGAGCAGGCCGGCGACGTTGTAATCACCGAGCTCGATGTCGAGGGTCAGCGGGGAGTCGGGGCGCGGGAGGATGGCGGTCGGGGCGTCGGCGCTGAGGAGGAGCGCGCCGTCGGACCAGACCCGGAGCTGGGAGAGGTCGCCCGTGAGGCTGAAGGTGAGGGCCTCGTCGGCGGGCCAGAGCGTGGGCTCGAGGCGGAGGGGGAGGGTGTCGTCTTCGCCGGCCACGGCGTCGTCCTCCCAGTCGGAGAGGCCGTCCTGGTCGTCGTCATCGAGGTTCGCGAGGCCCAGGAGCGCGGGCTCGAACTGGAGGGCGTCGGGCTCGGCCGCTGCTTCGCCGAAGGGGACGAAGGGCGTGGACTGTGGGTTCTTCGGCGCGACCCCTGTGCCGCAGGCCCCCAAGAGGGGGAAGAGGTAGGGGAGGAGGATGGCGAGCGGTTGGGGCGGGCGACCGGCGGGCTGAGTCACGTAGGCTCCCGAGCGGCCAGCGGCGGCCTCCTCTCCAGGTAGCCCAGATGCGCGTCGCGGGCCCTGAAGTCCGCCGCACCCTTGTAGACGCCCTGCCCCGCGCGATCCGCCCGTCCGGTTCGGGGGCGCGGGGCGACCCGCGACGGCCGGGCCTTGCCGGTGTCGGCGTGGGGTGAAGATCGAGGGGAGGAGGTCAACATGTCCGACTCCAGCCTTCACTTCCGCTGCCCCGCCTGCGGTGGGGTCAACCGGGTCAGCCCGAGCCGCCTCTCCGCCGGCCCCCGCTGCGGTCGCTGCCAGACCGCCCTCGACGCCTCCGGCCGCCCGGTCGAGCTCGACGACGCCGGTCTCACCGCGCTGATCGCAGCGGCCCCCGTGCCCGTGCTCGTCGACTTCTGGGCGCCCTGGTGCGGCCCTTGTCGCGCGGTGGCCCCGCACCTGGAGGCGCTGGGGAAGAAGCACGCCGGCCGCCTCATCGTGGCCAAGGTGAACACGGACACACACAGCGGCTTCGCCGGGCGCTTGTCTATCCGCTCGATCCCCACCCTCGGCGTCTGGCAGGGCGGTGAGCTGCGTAAGATTGAGCCGGGCGCGCGAATGGGGCCGGCGCTCGAGGACTTCGTCGCGCCCTACCTGTAGGCCGGAGCGAGCCGCCCGCAGCGCTCCGGTAGGCGCGCCCCTCGGATTCATACGAGGGGGGTCAGTTGTGCGGGGGCGGTCGGACGGTGCCTGACGGCTCCGGCAGGGCGAGGCCTTCGGCTTTGGCAGCGGCGTTGAGCTCTTCATCGAAGGAGAGCATGGTCACTGGGCCGCCGACACCAGATTGGAGCTCCATGGCGCTCGCCAAGTGAACAGCGTCGTAGCCCCGAAGGCCATGGGAGCGAACCAGCTCAACGGCTCGTACCAGGACGGAATCGTCAGCCGGAACGACGGCGAAGGTTTGCCAGTCGGCGTCGACAGCGGCATAGAGCTTGGGTAGCTCCTGCGGGGGCAGGCGGCCCCCACGGGTTGCGCGGGTCAGAGCGGCGTTCATCTCCACCAACGCGATCGATGAGGACCCGAAGACACGGGCCTTGTCGATCGCAGCCCGCACTTTGTCCCGCCCGTCCTCCACAAGGTAGAGCTTCACCCAAGCGCTGGTTTCAATGTAGAGATTCACCGCCGTCCATCTGCGATAATGTCCTGAATGTCGCCGAGAATCTCGATAGCTGGGCTCAGCCCGACGGGCTTCTTGCCGTTGCCCCATCGAATGGCGGGGGTGGGCGACACCAGGAGCAAGACCGATTGACCACGGGAGGTAATCTCTACCGTCTCGCCCTCGCGTGCATGGCGCATGGCCGAGCCTGGAGAAGCCTCAAACTCGGTCACCGTGTAGGTGCGGGCGGGCGCGGCCATGTTGACCTCCACCAGGAGTTTAGCCCCGTGATGGGGAGGTGGCCTCCGAGCCACGAAGGTCGGGATGATATCAGAATTTGATTCCTTAAACGAGAATAGTTATCATGTTTGGCGGAAGGTAATGGGGATCGAACCCACCGAGCAACGCCTCCCGGCGCGCCCCACCGGCTTTGAAGGCCGGGGCTGGCACCAGCCATGCAATACCCTCCATCATCACCCTACCACAGGACCAGGGCCTGTCCGACCTTGGCGGGTGTGATCGCGTTAGGGCCGTGTCAGGTCGGTCCGCGCGGGGCGCGCGGTCGAGGAGCGCCAGGATGGGAATACCGATGAACGCCATCCTGGGCCTCCAGGCGCCGGTGGGCCTCGTCTTTGGGAGGGTGCGGCAGGTCTCGATGGAGCACCTGCACTTCGAGCTCGATCTGGCGCTCCTGCACACTGTGGAGTTCGACTGGAGCATGGAGCTGACGAACCGCGCCGAGAAGGTGGCGGGGCGGCTCTCCGTGCTCGACGTGCGCCCCCTCGCGGGGGGCTTCAACCACCGGGCGCGCATCACCCACATGCACCCCGACGAGCGCAGCCGGCTGCAGCGCTTCCTCGAGGATCTACAGGCCGGCGGCACCTTGCGGTCGGTGGATGACAGCGTGAGCCGAAGCGGCGACCTCTGGTCCGGCGTCCAGCACGCGGGCGCCACCCCGGCCGAGACGGAGGTGGCCCTCGACCGCATGCGGGCGCGCTCCGCGCAGTTTCAGCGCACCGCGGGTTCGGAGGCCGAATACGGGCTGTCGAGCGCCTCGGTCTCGGTGAGTCACGCCGTCGACGCGGCGACGGGTCGAAGGGCGGTCCGGGACGCGCTTCGGGCGAGCCTGCTCAAGGCGAAGGGGCAGGGGCCACAGCGGAGGGACGCGCCGGTGGCGAGCGCGATGCGGCGCCCCGAGGCCGGGCGGCCGGACGCCCCCTTCTCCGGTGGCTCCTTCTCCGGCGGCTCCCGTGTGGAGGAGCTCCCCGACGACGCCAGCGTCTCTCGGACCCCTCGGGATGCCCCCGCTCCAGTCAGCGGCGCGAGGCTCTCCGCCCGGCTGCCGCCGCCGATGGTCTCTCCGGCGCCGCTGCGTTCGACGGCGGGCGGGGGGCTGGGCGGCGCCGCGCGGTCCGAGGACGGGCCCATCGTCGAGCGCCGCGAGGAGGGCGGGGAGCCGGTCCTGTGGGTGCGTTACCCCACGCTCGCCTCGCTCGCCGATGACTGGTCGCGGCACCTCCGCGGGAGCGGGCTGTTCGTGCCGATCGTCGGGGTCGGGCAGGTCCGCGAGCGGCGGGTGGTCCAGCTCGTCCTGCCGAGCGGCCTCGAGCTGCGGTTGGCGGGCGAGGTGGTGGCCCCGATGCCGACCGGCACGGGGCTCTCGCTCAGCCTCACCGAAGAGCACCGCCGGCTGATCACCTTTGAGCTGGGCGCCGGCTAACGGAGGGCCCAGGTGCGGAGGAGGCGGCGGAGATCGGGCTGGGGGCCGATGTGGGCGGCGCCCGCCTGCGGCGTGCCCGTGCTGACGAGCGCGTCGCGCAGATCGAGGGGGTCCCAGGGCGCCCCCCAGACGGTCCGGGAGATGGAGCTCGCCAGCGCGACGACCCCCACCACCATCGGGCTCGCGCCGCTGGTGCCGCCGAAGGAGGCGGTGTAGGCCTGCCTGCCGTCGCCGTCGGGGAGGTACAGGTCGGCGTAGTAGCCGTTGTTGTCGGCGTTTGTGGCGGTCGTGATGCCGTCGTACCAGCCTTGGAGGTCGACCCGGCTGCCGGTGGAGCTGCCCGAGGGCCAGGCCGCGCGCGGGGTCCACCCGCCGTCCGGCGAGCCTCCGCCGCCGACGAGGATGGCGCCGGAGTCGCGGATCGAGCGGTCGAACCAGCCGCCCCAGGCCGGATCGTCGAGGTCCAGCCCCCCGTTGGCGGCGGGCTCCACGACGTGGACGCCCCGGGCGACGGCATGGCTGATCGCGTCCCAGATCGCAGGGTCAGCCTCGACGGGGGCGTAGGTGCCGAGGGCGTAGATCTGCTGCTCGATCAGCAGCACATCGCCGGCCTCGAGCAAGGAGGCCGCCTCTTCGATGACGGCGGCGAGGTTGTAGGTGTCGGTGTCGTCGTAGGGCGAGGCCATCAGCACGCCCGCCGCTGGGGCGATGCCGGTCACGCCGAAGCCGTCATCGCCGGCCACGAGCATGCCGAGCACCGAGGTGCCATGAAAGGCGTACAGCAGGCTGTCCCAGCCGACGGCGCTCTCTTCGGGGGCGGCGTCGAGGTCTTCGTGATCGGGCTCCCAGCCGTACTCGACGTCGAGGATCGTGACCGCCTCGCCCCTGCCGCCCGGCCAGCGGTGGGCCTCGTCGACGCCGAGGCCGTCTGGAGCGGGGCCGAGGTAGCCCTGCAGATCGCTGAAGTCGGGGGTGGTGGGCGAGAGGTCGATGGGCGGCTCGACCGGCGCGGGGGCGAAGCCGAGCCACTCGACGGCGGGGTCTTGGAGCAGGGCCTCCGCCCGGACGGTGAGGCTCGGGCCGCCTGCGGCCTCGGCGCGTTCGTCGGTGAGGACGAGCCAGGCGCGCAGGTCGGCGAGGCGGTGCTCGGGATCGAAGGTCTCGCGATCGGCGGCGAGGGCGATGGGGTCTCGCGGGAAGAGGGGGCGGGCCCCCGCGAGGGCGAGCTCGGTGCTGGATCGCGGCCGCTGCCCCTCGCGCAGCTTCACCTGGAGGCGGGTGGGGTCCTGGCCGGGGCTCCAGGCCAAGGCGCTCGGCCGGAGCGCGGCGACCCTGCGGGGCATGGCGGAGCCGGGGCGCGGCGCGACCAGCAGGGCCAGGAGGCCGAGCCCCGTCAGCGTGCGCCCCCGGCGGTGGAGAGCGGGCCGGCTCACCCTTCGCTCTGCCAACGCCCCTCGCGGAGGCAGAGGCGTGTGGGGCCGCGCACGGGGGTGGGGGAGGGGTAGCTGGGATCGCCGGGCAGGATGATCGAGAGCGGGCCGTCGGCGCTCCGCTCGATGCGCGGCTCGATGGCGTGCAGCGGTCGGTCGGCGGCGGCGGCGGCGAGCGCGGCGAAGGTGCTGTAGGGGGCGAGCTCTTCGATGGTGCGAAAGGTGGGCGGCGCGAGGAAGAGGTCATCGACGTGGGCGCGGGCGAGGGCGTCGGCGGGGCTGAGCCAGAGGCTGCTGACCACCTCTTGGTCGTCCGGGCTGGCCCGCTCCGCCTCTTCCGGGCGGAGGGGCGCGAGGAAGAAGCGGGTGTCGAAGCGCTTCGGCTCCTCGGAGGGGGTGATCCACCAGGACCAGAGGAGCAGGCGGTCGAGCCGCGGCTGGAGGGTGGGGTGATCGCTGAGCTGGGCGCGGCGCCCGTTCAAGGCGGCCCGCAGCTCGGCCGGGGGCTGGCCGTCGCCGAGCCAGACGCCCGCCTCCTCGAGGCACTCGCGCACCGCCGCGACGGCGAAGGGCGCGTGCTCGGGCGGGAGGCGGGGGACGGCCCCGACCGGGAGGACCCGCGCGTCGCCGGCATCGACCCTCCCGCCGGGGAAGACCCAGGCGTTCGGGAAGAAGCTCGCTCGCTGCTCCCGGCGGAGCAGGAGGAGCTCGAGGCCCGACGCGGCCTCGCGGAGGAGCACGACGGTGGCGGCGGGGCGGGGCTCAACCATGGGGCGCGCTCGCGGCCTCGGGCGCCTCGTCGGACCAGACGCGGAGGATCTGCTCGAGGACGTCGATGAGGTGCGGATCGAAGCGCACCCCCGCCTCCGCGCGGAGGGCGGCGATGGTCGCCTCGGGGCTGAGCCCTCGCCGCCAGCCGGTGTTGGCGCGGAGCGCGTCGTAGGCGTCGGCGACGCAGACGATGCGGCTGTAGGGGTGGGCCTCCTGGGCGAGGACGGGCTTCGGGTAGCCGAGGCCGGTCAGGCCGATGTGGTGCTCCATCGCGACGAAGAGCCAGCGTCGGAGCGAGCGGTCCAGGCTCGGGAGCCGGAGCAGCTCCTTGGCAGACTCCGTGGGGTGGGTCTGGAGCTGGGCCCGCTCGTCGTCGTCGAGGCGGTCGGCGCGCTCTCGTAAGGGCGCAGGGACGGCCGACATGCCGATGTCGGCGACCATGGCCGCCACCGCCAGCTCCTGCCGCTGCTCCCGTGAGAAGCCGAGCCGCTGCGCGATCCCCACGGAGAGCAGCGCCATGTGGAAGGGGTGGCGGAGCGTGTAGGGCAGCACCTGGCGCGGCGTGGCGAGGGACATCGCGCGGACAGGCGTGGCCTCGACGAGGCTGACCGTGCCCTCCGCGATCTGGCGCAGCTCCATCACCATCGCCGGTGAGATGCCGCGCTCTTGGAGGCGAGCGACGGCGCGCACCGCCCGCAGGTAAAGGCGCAGGGACTGGAAGCCGGGGTCATTCGCGAGCTGCTGGACCATGTCCATGCCGGCCCTCGGCCCGAGGAGCCGCAGCCCCTGGATGCCCATGCGGTCGAGCTTTCGGTTGTAGGGCTCGGGGCCGAGGGCCTGCTCGTCGGGCTCCTCCTGGAGGATGGCCACGAGTGCGTCGAGCTGGGGGCGGTTTACGGTGGCGCGCACCAGGAAGCCGCCCAGGCCGCGGACCTTGAAGGCCTCGGTCATGTCCTGCAGGACCCCGCTCATGCCCTCGACCGAGCGGAGAGAGAGGCCCTGAGAGACGAGGTGGTCCCCGGCGAGCTGCACGGTGGCCTCCTCGCCGAAGCGCACGAGGTCTTCGAAGAGCTGGAGGACGCTCTCCACCGCGATCACGCGCGAGGGGTGCTCTGGCGGGTAGGTGAGCACGGCCCGCTGGAGGTGCCCGAAGCGGACCATCAAGCGGAGCACGACGGAGTTGAAGGCCCTGCGGTCGATGCTCTCGTTCATGCCGGACCTCCAAGCAGCTGCCGGACTTCGTCGCGGAGCGCGGGTTGGCTCCTCCCGATGCGCTCGAGGGCGACCCGGCCGGCGGCGCCGAAGGAGCGCAGCCCGTGGAGCGCGGCCGCGGCGGCCCGAGGGTGACGGGCGCCGCCGCTGGCGAGCTTCTCGAGGTCGGCCATGCCCTTCTCGCGGGTGATGCGGGCGACGGTGATCGCCAGCGCCCGGAGCTCGGTCTCGTCGACCTCGTCGGGGCCGGCGGTGCGCAGGCGGTCGAGCACCTTGGGGGCGGCCTCGGCGTCGCGGTAGACCGAGAGGTAGCGGAGGGCCTCGAGCCTCACCCCTCGCGCGCTGTCGGTGACCGCGGCCCGCACGAGCTCTTTGGTGCGCGGGCTCTGGTAGTCGCGCAGGGTCAGCACCACCGCTTCGCGGACCACGGGATCGGCGTGGTGAGCCCGGGCGAGGATGGCGCCGAGCAGGGTGGGGTCGGGGCGGCGGCGGAGCGTGAGGAGCAGCAGGGGGAGCTGGTGGTCTGCGGCGTCGTGCAGCAGCTCCTTCAGGGTGAGCTGGTCTCGCTCCAGGGTGAGCGCGAGGCCGTCGGCGAGGGCCTGTTTGGCCTCTCGATCCGGGAAGACCTGCGCCAGGCGGGCGAGATCGTCCAGGCAGGCGACGCCGAGCGCGGCGCCGAGGGAGAAGAGCAGCCCCGTCCAGGCCTCCGTGTCTCGGTTCAACGCCCAGCCGGCCTCGACACACTCTCGGAGCTCGACCCGGGCCAGACCGCCGAGCTCCTCGCGGATCGCCTGGGTCCAAGCGTCCGGGGGGTAGAGGTCAGGCTCGGCGAAGGTGAGGGCGGGGCGGAGGAGGGCGGCGGCGACCGCCGGTTGGCCGATCTGCAGCGCTCGCCGCAAGTGGATGACGAGGCGGCTCGTGGCCTTGGCGGCGCCTGCGGGGCGGCGGTCGGTGCGGATCACCTCGGCCAACAGCAGGCCTACCCGTTCGTCGGTGCAGTCGTCGCCCGCCTGGATCTCCTTGAGCGCCGCTCGCCAGTCCTCGGCGCCCGGGCCCGCGGGGAGGCTCGGCTCGGTGCGCGGCGACTCGCCGCGACGGAGCTCCACCATGAGGCCGCGGACCTCGTCGGAGAGCGCGTCTTCGTCTTCGTGGAAGGAGGAGGCGCCGAGCTGGCGGGCGATGCGGTGGACCAGCTCCTCCGGCCCGAGGCCGAGCTCTTCGGCCTCGGCGACGGTCTGGGTCCCCGAGATGTCGAGGTGGACGTTGTCGAAGCCGAGCTGCCAGGCGACGGACTCGAGATCATCGTCGTGGGCGGCCCGGCCCCTCCAGTCGGTGCTGAGGAGGTTGGCGAGGTCGATGAGCTCGGCGCGACGGGCGCTCGGCTCGACCGAGAAGGCGCGTAGCCCGTGCTCGTGGAGGCCCTCGCAGACGACGCGGCTGACGGCGTCGCTCCCGCTCACCTCGACCGAGCTGTAGACGAGCCCCCGCATCGAGACATCGATGTGCACCGGGACACCGCCGGCGAGGCAGTCTCCGAGCAGCGTCGCGAAGGCGCTGCGCTGGTCTTCGGCCTCCGGGCTGTGGCTGCGACCCTGGCGAACGAGGGCGGCGAGCTGCAGCAGGCGGGTGGCGACGCCTCGCAACAGCTCGGGCTCGGCTCCCTTGGGGCCGACCACCTTCCCCCCGCCCGTCGTCGAGCCCCTGTCGTCCGTTGTCCTGCCTACAGCCACCCTGCCTCCCCGGGGGTTGAAGCCCCCCGAGACTATAGCCAACGGCTGGCCTCAGGGTGCGATCGCGGGGGTGCTGGGAGGGTCGCCGGGGTCGGGGGTCCGTCGCTGCCAGACGACGAGGTCGACTGACTCGGCGGGCACCCTCGTGACCTGCACGAATTCAGGCTCCTGCGAGGCGACCCGCGCGGCGGCGGGGGGCACCTGATCCAGATCGTAGTGGTCCTCGATCATCGCGCGCTCGATGTCGGCCGCCTTGGGCCAGGCCGCGCCTTTGGTGTCGATGGTCAACAGCCGATCTGTCTCCGCGAAGCGCTCGTAGGTCCCGAAGGGGTCGATGGTGACCCCGCGGACGGTCGATCCGGGACAGCGGGCCCGGAGCTCGAGGGCGACGAAGCCCTCGAAGAGCTGCTCGTCGAGGGAGAGGAGGGCGAGGTCCTGTGGGCCGTCTGCCATCGGGCAGAGCGCGGCGGTGACGGCCTCGAAGGGGTACCGGTCAAAGGTGGGGGGGCGGGCGAGCGTGTGGCGCGGGCTGACCCAGGCCTCCGGCAGGTAGGGCCCCCGCGCCGGCTCCGGGAGCCAGCCGAGGCCGAGGCCGGCGAAGGCCCAGGCGCCGCCGATCATCGCGAGGCTCGCCAGCGCCCGCCGTGATCCCGCGAAGACGGCGAGCGGCCCGAGGATGGGCAGCGTGTAGTAGACCTGCTTCTTTGCGATCAGGGTGAAGAAGAGCACCGGCACGACGACGGCGGCGAGCAGGACCCGCCGTGGCCCGCCCCCGGGGGCTCGGCTGGCGCGCATCGCCTCGAAGGCGCCCACCGCGGCGGCGAGGCCGATCAGCGGCCCGGCTTGGGAGTCGAAGAAGGAGAGGAGGTAGTAGAGGTGTGGCCACACTCCGCCGGTCACGGTGACCTCTCCGGCAGAGTCGATCTCGCCGACCGGCGCCTGGCTCGTCAGCTCCTCGCTGTTGCGGAGGAAGAACTCGCGGTACCAGGCCGCGGTGAGCAGCAGGATCACCCCGCCAGCGAGGGCGAGGTTCTTCCAGGCTCGGGCGCTGCGCCGCTGCTCCCAGAGGAGGGGGAGCAGGGCCGGGAAGAGGAAGAAGCCAACGGTGAGCCGATCGAGGAGCAGCCCCACGCCCGTCGCGGCCGCCCAGCCGAGCACGTGGCGGCGGCTGCGGAGGCCTTGAGAGTCGACCAGGAAGGCGAGCCCTACGCTCACCCAGGCGATGTCGGCGAGGTTCGGCTCGAAGCGGACGAGCGCGCCGAAGGTGGCCGGGCAGAGCAGCAGGATGAGGGGAGCCAGCGGCGCCCCGAAGGCCCTCCCGAGGCGGTTGGCGCCCCAGAGCAGGGCCGCGAGGTGGACCAGGTTGCCGAGCAGGAGCGGCAGCCGCCCGAGGCCCAACACCGCGAGGAAGGGCCAGGGCACGGCATAGAAGCCCCAAGGCCAATAGCCGGTGTACATGTACCAGCGGGTGTGCCAGAGGTCGCGGGCGACCACCGCCTCGTAGAGGTCGTAGGCGTTGCCGACGTGGATCGACTCGTTCTGGAAGCCGTCCGGCATCGGGTTGTGCGCGGACCACCAGCCGAGCCAGAGGGCGGCGACGGTCCAGATCAGGAGCAGCCAGCGAGTGCGCACGGTGCCCCTCCTACTCCGTCTTCCAGCGGCTGGCCTCGGAGGAGGACCCTTCCCTTGGCGCAGATGCAGGGTAGCATCCCTGTATGTCCAACCCGTCCCGCGCCCGCTGGCCCCACCTGCTCCGCCCCTCGCTCGATGGGGTGAAGGTGGCGCTGGTGTACCCGCCCTATGGGCCGGTCCGGAACGAGCCGGGCATCAAGACGGTCAAGGAGAACTACGGGATCTTCCCGTCTTTGTCTCTGCTCTACGTGGCGGGGATCCTGGAGGCGGCGGGCTGCGAGGTGCTCTACGTTGACGCCCACGCCCTCGGCCTCGATCTCGACGGCACCGTGGATCGCCTCCGCCGCTTCGGGCCCGACTTTGTCGGCTACACCATCACGACCTACCTCTTCTTCCAGTCGATGGACTGGGTCAAGGCGATCAAGGCGCGGGTGCCAGCCCCGACGATCCTCGGCGGGGTCCACATGTCGATCTACCCGCGGGAGACGCTCGCGTACCCCGAGGTGGACTACGCGGTCACGGGCGAGGCCGAGCGGGCGCTGCCCGACCTCCTCGAGGCGGTCGTCCGCCGTCGAGACCTCTCCCTCGTCAAGGGCATCGCCTACCGGCAGGCGGACGGCAGCGTGGTCGTCACCCCCAAGGCCGGTGACGTGGACGTGGACGACGTGCCCTTCCCGGCGCGCCACCTGATCGACAATTCGGTCTACTACAGCTTCATCAGTCAGTACCGGAACTTCACCTGCTTCATCACGAGCCGAGGCTGCCCCTACAAGTGCATCTTCTGCGAGCAGGGCAGCAAGCCCTTCCGCGCCCGGTCTCCGGCCAACGTGGTCGATGAGCTCGAGATCTGCGCCAAGGAGCAGGGCATCCGCGAGCTCGACTTCTTCGACTCCTCCTTCACCATCCGGAAGGAGCGAGTCATCGGCATCTGCGACGAGATCGTCAAGCGGCGGCTCGATCTGGTCTGGGCCGCCCGCACGCGGGTCGACTGTATCTCCGACGACGTGCTCACCGCGATGAAACGAGGCGGATGCAACCGGATCTATTACGGGATCGAGTCGGCCAACCGGGAGATCCTGCACACGCTCAAGAAGAGCACCTCGATCGAGATGTACAAAGATGTCATCCGGCGGACCAAGGCCGTAGACATCAACACCTTTGGCTACTTCATGGTCGGGAACCCGCATGAGGACGCCAGCACCATCCGACAGACCATCCGCCTCGCCCTCGAGCTCGATCTCGACTATGCACAGTTCTCGAAGGTGACGCCGATGCCGGCCACCGAGATGTACACGCTGCTCCTCAAGGAGACGGGGCGGGACTACTGGCGCGAGCACATCGAGGCCGGCGTCGATGAGGACATCCCGCGGCCCCTGTGCAAGATGACCGACGCGGAGATCCAGCGCTGGACCAAGCTGGCCTATGTGCGCTTCTACTATCGCCCGAAGTACATCTTGCGGGCGATGCGCCGGCTGCAGAGCGGCGAAGAGCTGGTCCGGAGCGTGAAGACCGCCTGGGCGATGCTCACGTCCACCCCCGGCGCCGACGACGCGGACGCAGGGATGGAGGTGTTGGCCTGATCAGGCGAGGTACTTCTTGTACTTGCCCTTCTCGTTCTTCTTGCTGTCCGCGCCTTCCATCGGGGACTTCTGCTTGGTGATCGCCGCGTAGGTCTTGGCGAGGTCCTTGTTCACCTTGGTCATGAAGACCTGGTCGGCGGGGAGGTCTTCTTCGTTGAAGATGGCCTCGGCCGGGCACTCGGGGACGCAGGCGCCGCAGTCGATACACTCGTCGGGGGCGATGACGAGCATGTTCGGGCCCTCGCGGAAGCAGTCCACCGGGCAGGCGGAGACGCAGTCTGTGTACTTACACATGATGCAGGATTCGGTGACGATGAAGGCCATGGCAAGGCTCCGGAGGCGGCGGTCTGAAGAGGGTGCGGCGGGGGCTCAGGCCGTCGACCATAAACCAACGCAGGGTCCGGCGGAAGGCGGCGAGCCGGGTCCGGTGGGGGTCGCGGGCGCAGATCCCGGTCGGCGGTGTGTCCTGCGGCGGGCGCGGAGGTAGAGGGAGGGCTGGCGGACGCCGGTCGCGGCGCAGCGCAGGCCAGAGGGAGGGGAAGCATGGACAACAACCTCGTGACCGCGCGCCTGCTCGAGGAGGCCGGCCCGGGGATCGCCTGCCTCACGCGCCCGGGGCAGGCGGTGTGCCTCCTCCGCACCCCGGAGGGCGCGGTGATCGCCTCGGTGCCCTGGACCGAGGAGCGACAGTGGGAGCAGGTCTTCCGCCAGCTCATCGACAGCCGCGCCAACCTCGGCGTGCTGTCCGGCCCGGAGGGAGGGCTGCACCTCGTCCTGGTCGGTGGCCCCTCCGAGGAGTCCGGACACGCCCGGGCGATGGAGCCGACCCTCAACGATCCGATGGTCCACACCTGGCAGATCGACGATGCGGGGCAGCTCCACGTCGGCGGGCCCGGCAAGCGCGGCTCGGTGGCGGGCCGGGCCCTCGCCCGGGTCGAGGCCGAGCCCGACGCGCCGGTAGACGCGGGCGAGGTGGAGCGCGCGCTGAGCCAGGCGCGGCGGCGGGCCGCCTCTGAACAGGGGGAGGTCGCCGGCTGGTTCGCGGCCCTCCAGGCCCGGCCGGTCCCGATGACGAAGCTGATCATTGGCGTCTGTGTGGCGGGCTTCGTGCTCGAGACCGCCCTCGGAGCGACCGACTCCATCGGGCGCCTGATCGCGCTCGGCGCGACTGATCCGCGGGGCCACGATCCGCTCCGCTGGTTCTCCTACGCATCGCTGCACGGCGGGGTGATCCACCTGCTGATGAACATGTCGGTGTTGTGGAACCTCGGCCCCCTGCTCGAGCGCCTCGTCGGCGGTCGGCGCTTCCTCGCGCTCTACACCTTCTCGGCGCTGGGGGGCGGCATCGCCATCCAGGAGGTGGCCGGCTCCGTGGGGGTGGGGGCCTCAGGCGCCATCTGGGGGCTGATGGTGGCCGCTGGCTGGATCGCGCTCCGACGGGCAGACCTCATGCCCCGTCCGGTGAGCGCCTCCCTTCGACAGGGCACCCTGAAGTCCCTTGGGATCAACCTGCTCATCTCCTTGCTGCCGGGGATATCCCTGGCCGGACACCTCGGCGGGGCGCTGGGGGGGCTGATCTTCACCTGGGCCCTGCTCACCCGCGGGCTCGAGCGGGGCGCAGACGACGCCGAGCCGCCCGCCCTGGACGACGGGCCAGAGTGGACCGCGCTGGCGGTGGCCGCTGCCGTCGCCCTGTTCGGCTCCTTCGCGATTCGCATCTTGCTCGGCGGTGCCTGGGGCCTCTCCGCGTGAGCGGGGGCCTGGCGCGGGGGCCCCGCGGCCCCCCCGCCCTCGGCCGCCCTCCGGTCAGTCGTGGTTGCAGCCCTCGCCGTGCTCGTGGCTGTGGGCGTGGCCCTGCTCCTGAGCGGCGATCTCGGCGTGGACCTTCGCCATGTCGAGGCCCTGGACCTGCGCGAGGAGGTTCTTCAGCTCGTGCGGTGGGAGGGCGCCGGGCTGATTGAACAACATCACCTTCTCGCGAAAGACCATCAGCGTGGGGATGGAGCGGATCTGGAAGTAGCCGGCCAGATCGGGCTCCGCCTCGGTGTCGACCTTGCCAAAGGTGATGTCGGGGTGCTCTTCGGAGGCGGCCTTGAAGGTGGGCGCGAAGGCGCGGCAAGGCCCGCACCACTCCGCCCAGAAGTCCACGACGAAGATCCCGTTCTTGTCCAGGTGCTCGCCGAAGTTCTCTTTGGTGATCTCGACTGTCGCCATGGTGTCCTCCTGCCCAGGCCGGGCAGAGCGTGCTGGGGGACCTCCCCGGGGGAGGTGCGCGATCCGAGGGGCGAGGAGCGCCGGCGCGTCGCGTCCGGCATCCTACTCACCGGGCCTCGCGCGTCCAGGGGGCGCCTGCTCCGGGGTGACGGAGGTAGGCGAGGATCAGCACGCAGAGCCCCCCTGCGAGGAGGCTGCCTATGACCTGCCGCTCGGCGTCGAGACGCCCCACGAGCGCGAGGGCGCTCCAGACGGTGGCGACGAGCGAGAGGTTGAGCACCGCCAGCCAGGTCCGGCCGTTGGTCCCGCGATCGAAGACGAGGTCGCGGGGCGGGGCCGTGGACAGCGTCTCGGCCACCACGCCGCCCTCGCCGGCGGGATCGGAGAGGCCGAGCACCGTCAGCGGCGCCTCGATCCGGTACCGTTGGCTGCGGCGACGGAAGGGGCGGCGCTGGGGGTGGGAGCCCAGGATGGGGGCGTATCGGGCGGCCAGCGCCTCCACCTCCGGGCCGGTGTGCTGGAACTGGTCCTCCGCGAAGGTCCAGCCCGCGGGGGATGCGAGGGCGACCCGAGTCTGTCCGCCCGGACCGTCGAGGAGGAGCTCCGGCGCTGACTCCTCGGAGCCCCGGACTTGCCAGGACCTGTTGGACACCTTCTTCGAGCCGCGGGTGATCTGCTCCTCCTCAAACAGCCGCCAAGCGACGACCTCGACGCCGTCGATCGGATCGAAGAGCGGCGGGGCGCCGGGCGGCGGACGGGCGACGCCGTGGCGGACGACGAGCCCCCTCGCCGCCGGGTGGCCGGAGAGGGCGTAGATGGACCGGAGGTAGCCGTAGGGGTGGCTGCGCCCACGGTAGAGCTGCAAGGCTGCCGGGAGGAGCAGCAGGAGGACCAGCGCGGTCCAGCCGGAGGCGCGGAGGCCGTCGAGGGGTGGGCGGGCCACGGGCCCCCCCGCGGACTCGACCAGCCCCTCGATCGGCGGCGCGGCGCCGAGGTGGATGAGCAGGCGGGACAGGGGGCGCTGCTGCTCCGCGGTGAACCAGGCGAGCTGGGACGAGACCGCCGCCTCTACGGCCGCGCGGGCCGCCGGGCCGTCGCCGCTGGCCTCGAGGCGCGTGACCGCCGCCCGCCGCAGGCCCGCGGCCTCCCGCGCTTGCCAGTCGAGCTCCAGCCACCGCATCCAGAGGCCCTCGCCGACGAGGGCGCCGATTGGCAGGGCGACGAGGAGCAGGAGGCTGAGCGCCGGTGAGGGCCGCCGCGACCATCGTTGGAGGCGGCCGAGGGCGAACGTGAGGGCGATGAGGGCGCAGCCCTGCTCGAGCAGGAACAGGGCGAGGCGCCGCCCGTCGGCCTCGGCGCGGCGGCTGACGGGCACCGAGATCGAGCCCCCGACCTTGGGGGGGCTCAACCGGGTCGCGCCCTCGACCTCGTGGACCTCGCCGAGGAGCTCGACGCGGTCACCCTCCTGAAGGCACCGCTCCTTGCGGGTGACCTTGCCCTCCCGGGCCTTACGCTCTGGCTTGTCGAGGTCCCAGCGAGCGCCGCCGGTGATCACGGTGGCGCCGTGGGCGCCGCGGAGGGTGAATTCTTCGCAGCCGAGCTGACGGTCCAGGGTCACCGTGCTGCGATTCTTGCCGGAGCCGCTGGAGCGGGTGGCGACGTAGGTCAGGCAGGCGCAGTCCTCGCCGCTCAGGGGGCCTCGGCGGTGCTTCGGCCCGAGCTCCACCACACCCTCGAGCCGCTGGGTGCCGGGCAGCGCGAGGCCCGCGTCGACGGCGATCCACTCCCCGCCCCGATGCACCCCCCACCAGGGTGACAGGCTGAGGCCGCCGCAGGTGGCGGTCAGGAGGAGGGCCGCCGCGAAGGTGAGCACGAGCATGCAGCCACCCCGCTGGGGCGGGGCGGAGGGGTAGGCGATCGGCGCGGCCCTCCGGGGCGGCGAGGGGAGGCGGCTCGGCGGGTCGGCGTTCATCGCCGTGATGCTGCCAGAAGGCGGTCGGTGGGGCCAGCGGTCCTCCGCGACCTCCCGGCGCGGCGGCCCTCTGCACCGGGCCTGCACGATCGATCCGCGCGGCCGCCACGGGGCGTCCGCGGGGCGCGCAGGGCTCGACCATAGGTGGAGAGGGTCAACCGGTGAACAACCACAGGAGATCTACATGGAATCCGCCGCCCTCCCTTCGGTCCCGCTCACGGCCTCTCCCCTCGACCGCGCCACGCCCTTGAGCGCGGCGGAGCTCGTCCGGGCCACCGCGGGCTGGCTCGGCCTCGCCGCTGTGGCCCTGGCCTCGTCGCCGGAGCGGCTCGGCGAGGGCGTCCCGCTCAGCCTCGCGGCCCCCGCCGGGGCGCTCCTGCTCACCGCTCCCGCCCTGCTGGTCGGTCACCAGTTCCTCGACCTGCGCGCCTCCCCCCGGCCGCTGCTCGGCCTCGTGATCGGGGCCTACGGGCGGGCCGGAGACGTCGCCCTCGGCATCATCCCGGTGGCCCTCCTCTTCTCGGCCACGAGCGCGCTCGGCCCCGTGATCCTGATGATGGGCGTGCTCGGCGCCAGCTTTCACAGCTTGCTCGTGACCTGGACGCGCCTGATCGCCCTCGAGCGCGGGGCCTGGTCGGAGGGGATCTCGATCTCGGCCCATGGACGGATGGTGCTGCTCTCGCTCGGCTGGGCCGCGCTCACCGCCCTCATCGGCCTCCGGCTCTGCTGGGACCTCGCCAACGCCGTGCTCTGAGCCGCCCTGCCTCGACCCCCTTCGCCGCTCTCCTCTTGCGTCCCTGTCCTCTCGTGTCCCCTCGGAGCTGCCATGAACGACCTCCTCGCCGTCACCACCCGCCTCCTCCGCGATCCGAACGGCCTCATCGACGATCACGACCGCCCCGTCGAGCTCGCCCGCATCGCCCCGCTGCTCCTGGGCCTCACTGTCGGCGGTGGCGCGCTCTTTGGCCTGATGGTGGGCTCCCAGAAGGGCGACATCCAGCTCCTCTATGGCGCCGTGAAGATGCCCCTGCTGCTGCTCGCGCCGCCCCTGCTCTCCCTGCCGGCGGTGCACGCGCTCTACAAGGCGAGCGGGGTGGGCGTCTCCTGGCCACGGCTCTCCCTCGCCGCCCTGGCCGGGATGGCCCGCAGCGCCATCCTCGCCGCCGCCCTCGGCCCCGTGCTGTGGCTCCTCTACTCGGTGAACATCGACTACCACCTCGCCGTGCTCCTGCTCGCCGGCTCGCTGGGCCTCGCCGGGCTGCCCGGCGTGCTCTCGCTCTTGCGGGCCCTGCCGCGGGGCGGTGACATGCGGATCCTGGCCGGAGTGGGGTCCGCGCTGTTGCTCTTCTTCGCCTTCGCCCAGACCGGCTGGCTGCTCCGCCCCTTCGTCGCGCGGCCCAACGCCGAGGTGAGCTTCCTCCGCCCGATCGAGGAGGACGTCTTCAGCGGCCTCGGCGCCACGAGCCGGTCGGCGGGCGGGGACTACGGCGGCTGGGACGTCGAGTCGCGGGGGCTGCTGGCACCCCCGGCGGCCCCTGCGGGAGACCCGGCGAGCGACGACGGGCAGCCGCGATGAGCTCGTGGACCGCGGTGATCGTGCTCCTCGCCCTCTACGGGCTGGTCGGCCTGGGCTCCGGCGTCGCGCTGCGCGGCCGAGGCCACCCGCTCCCCACCGCCGTGTCCGCCCTCGTCGCCTGGCCGCTGCTGGTCGGCCTGATGGAGGCCACCCCCGCCGGCGCTGGGCCCTTTCAGGCGCGCATCGACGCGGTCTTCGAGGCGCTCGGCCGCGCCCTGCGGGAGGCCCCTTCGGCCAGCCTCACCTCCCCAGAGGAGCTCATCGGGCTCCGGGCGGCGCTCGTCGCCGCCGACGCCCGCATCGGGATGGTCGACCGCCTGCTCGACGACCCCGCCCTGCAAGGAGATCCACTCGGGCAGCGCCTCTCCCTGGCCCGCGGCCACGCCGCAGCCGAGATCGAGGGGGTGCTGCGCGGCCTCGTCCAGCTCAAGCTCCAGGTGGGACTCGTGGCCTTGCTCGGCGATACACTGCCGGTCCGTGAGCAGATGCGCGACTTGAGCGCGCGCGCCCGGGCCCTCCAGGAGATCGCCCTCTCATGACCCGCATCCTCGTCGTCGACGATGATCCTCACCTCCGCGAGGTCGTGCGCTACGCCCTGTCGCGTCAGGGCTTCACCGTGGTGGAGGCCACCAACGGCGCCGAGGCCCTCCGCCTGCACGCCGCCACCCCGGTCGACCTCATCGTCCTCGACATCGTGATGCCCGAGCTCGACGGCATCGAGACCTGCCGGGAGCTCCGCCGCACGAGCCGCACCCCGGTGGTCTTTCTGTCTTCCCGCGACGAGGAGCTCGACCGGGTGCTCGGCCTCGAGCTCGGCGGGGACGACTACCTCACCAAGCCCTTCTCCACCCGAGAGCTGGTGGCGCGCTGTAAGGCCGTGCTGCGGCGCGTGAACCCCGAGCCCTCCCCGGAGCCCGCCCCGGCCGCCCTCCACGTCGGTCGGATCCGGCTCGATCCCGCGGAGCACCGCGCCTGGGCCGAAGAACACGAGGTCCTGCTCACCGTCACCGAGCTCAGCCTGCTGCGGGTGCTGATGGCCCGCCCGGGGCGCGTCTACACGCGGGAGGAGCTCACGGAGCGGGCCTACCCGGGGGGCAATCACCACGTCTCCGAGCGTACGCTCGACTCCCACATCCGCCGCATCCGCCAGAAGTTTCGTGACCACGGCGTCGATCCCATCGAGACGGTGCACGGGCTCGGGTATCGCCTCGGTCCCTGTCGGTGACCGCGCCGCCCGCCCGGCCGCCGCGCGCGCTGAGAGACCGCCTCGTACAGCCGCTTCAGCGCTGGCTCGTCCTCTCCCACCTCACTGTCTTTGCGCTGCCGGTGCTCGCCCTCGTCTGCAGCGGCGCCCTGGCCACCGATCTCCAGAACCAGACCCGCGAGGACATCTCGCATCAGGCCGCGCTCGTCGCCCTCCACGTCGCCGCCGAGCTGCGCCACGCCGGCGCGGACACCCCCCTCGAGGCCGTGGCCCCCCGCCTGACGGAGCTGCTGGTCGAGGCCAAGGCCGCGACCCTCGCTGGCTTTCGGGTGGTCGACACCGCCGGCCTCGTCGTGGCCACGAGCGGCGGAGGGGTGGGCGAGGACATCTCGTCCGCCGAGGAGGTGCAGGCCGCCCTCGCGGGCGAGCCCGGCCTCGTCGTCCGGCCCCGCGACAACTCGAACAGCCGCAAGATGCCCATCGACGGGCTCAGCCGGCGCTCGCCGGTGCGGGTCTACCTCGCGGTGCCCGTGCGCCTCGACGGCGAGATCGTGGGGGCCGTCGTGCTCTCCCGCACGCCGCGCGAGGAGCTCCAGACCTTCTGGCAGATGGCGCCGCGCCTGAGCGTGGGCGGCGCGGTGGCCCTCGCCCTCACCATCGGCCTCGGGGTGGCCTCCGGCCTCGTGCTGTCGCGCTCGCTCAAGCAGCTCGCGCTCGCCTCCCGGCGCATCGCCGCCGGTCAGCACGCGGCGCTGGTCGAGATCGAGCCCGCCACCCGATCGCGGGTCGCCGAGGCCCGAGAGCTCGCGCTGGCGATGGCCACGATGAGCGCGCGGCTCCAAGAGCGCCTTCGCTACATCACCGAGTTCGCCGGCAACGTCTCCCACGAGTTCAAGACCCCAGTGAGCTCGCTGCGCGGCACGGTCGAGCTCCTCCGCGACGACGAAGAGATGCCGGCCGAGCAGCGCACCCTCTTCCTCGACAACGCCCAGGCTGACCTCGACCGCCTCTCCCGCCTCGTGGGGGGGCTGCTCCGCCTCGCCCGGGCCGAAGAGGGCGGAGAGCGGCGGGTGGTGCCCTTGGGCCTCGTGGCGGCGGCGGTGGTGGATCGGCACCCCAGCGTGCGGAGCGCCGGCGAGGCGGGGGCGGTGGAGGGCAACCGGGAGCAGCTCGAGGCGGCCCTCGAGAACCTCGTCGAGAACGCGCTCCGGCACGGCGGAGACGGCGTGAACGTGCGGGTGATCTGCTGGCGGGAGGGGGACTCCACGGGCTTCACCGTCGAGGATGACGGGCCGGGCATCTCCCCAGCCAACCTGGCTCGGGTCTTCGACCGCTTCTTCACGACCGCCCGCGACCGCGGAGGGACTGGCCTCGGCCTCGCCCTGGTCAAGGCGATCTGTCAGTCGCACGGAGGGTCGGTGGAGGTGACCAGTGAGGCCCGCCGCACCGCATTTCGCGCTCGCTTCCCGATGGCAGCGGCCTGATCTGGAACGGTCAAGCCGTAGATCGTCTCGAATGGGGCGACGCCGGAGAGGATACTAGTCCGGATGCGGATCCTTCACCAGTACCTCGCGATCCTGTTCTTCGCCTTCCTGGTGCCGAGCGTGATCGTCGCTGTGATCACCTGGGGCCATATGCGGCGAATCGGGGAGGAGGTCGCCGATCGCAGCGCCGCCGCCCTCGAGGCGCAGGCCCCGGCCCGCCTCGAGGCCCTGGTGCGCGAGGAGGCAGCCCAGATCGACCACCGTCTCGCCCTGCTCGAGAACGACCTCTCCGATCTGCGAAACCGATACGACGCGCTACACCGCCTGCCCGCTGCGCCGCTGCCCGCTGCGCCGCTGCCCGCTGCGCCGCTGCCCGCACCGCCCGCCTCCGGGGCTCCCGGCGCCGACCGCGCGGGGTTGCCCGGCTTTGGGTATGTGCACCGCGAGGTGGGCGCCTGGGCTGACTTCCAGCGCCTCGGTGTGTCGAGCCCTTGGATCCCCCGCCCGATCGTCGTGCGCCTCCGGCAGGACCCCCAGCTGCGCGCCACCGTCGAGCGTCGGCTCTCCGAGGTCACCGCGATGCACACGCTGATGGCCGAGGTGGGCTACCGCCACGACGCCCTCGTCGATCTGGTCTGGATCGTGCTCGAGCCTGGCGTGAGCGACGCATGGCCCGCCTACGACTACGAGCGCCTCGTGGTCGATCGGCCCGAGATCACTGATCTCGACGAGCTCAAAGAAGACTACGTCCGCCTCGTCAACCCGCTCAACAACCCGGCGCGCGTGGTTCGCTGGCTCGACCCCTACTTTGACCGCTTCCGTGGCGTGTGGATGACGAGCTGCGTCGCCCCTCTGTATGAAGGTGAACAGTTCCTGGGCTCGGTGGGCATGGACATCCTGCTGCCCGTGCTCGCGCAGCGGACCCTCGAGATCCACCCATCCGCCCAGGGTTATGCCTTCTTGATGGCCCTCGGGGGCCGCCCGATCGCCATGCCGGACTCCGCATTGCCGGAGCTCGTGCCCGATCCTGCCGAGGCGGAGGCGCTGTACCGGAGCTTTCACGGGGATCCGCGCTCGGCCACCGAGGCGGACCAGCGGGCGCTCATGCTCCGCGCCCGGATCGGGAGCGGCCAGCCCGGGCCCTTGACCGACCTCGTGGCCGAGATGGACGCACCCGGGGCCGCCGGCACCCGCAGATTGACGCTCGGTGATCAGGAGCACCTCGTGTCCTTCGCCACCGTCGACTCCACCGGCTGGACGATGGGCGTGGTGGTCACCGAGGAGGAGGTGCTGCAGCCCACCCTCCCGCTCCGGGCCGCGATCCAGGCGGGCAACGCGGACGTGCTGCGCCAGTTCGCGATCTTCGGCTGCGTGTTGAGCCTCTCCACCGTCCTCGCTGGCCTGCTGCTCCACCGCAGCACGATCCGCCCCCTCGAGCGCCTCAAGGGGACCGTCGAGGCCGTGAGCTGGAACCGGCTCGAGATGCCCGTCTGGGATCGGCGCCGCAGCGACGAGATCGGCATGCTCTACGCCCAGTACGCCGAGATGATCGAGCGGCTGCGGCGCGCGCGCGCCGAAGGGGAGGCCGGTCGGCTCGCGCTTCAGGACGAGAAGGAGCTCCTGGCGGTCACCCTCCGCAGCATCGGCGACGCCGTGGTCACCACGGATCCGCAGGGTCGGGTGGTGATGATGAACCCCGTGGCCGAGCACCTCACCCGCTGCCCGGAGGCCGAGGCTGCGGGGCGGCCCTTCGAGTCGGTGGTCCGGCTCGTCGATGGGGCCGGAGCGGCTGTCGTCCAGAGCCCCGCCGCCTGGGTCCTGGCGCACGGGACCCCATTCGAGTCCGTCGAGCGGGCGGACATCCTGGCGGGGGGCGACGAGCGGCGGCGCTTGTCCGTCTCGGCGGCGCCGATCCGCGACAGTGAGCAGAGCGTGATCGGCGTGGTGGTCGTCTTCCGCGACATCACGGTGCGCTCGCGGATCGAAGAAGAGATGAGCCGCATCCAGAAGATCGAGTCGGTGGGCGTGCTCGCCGCCGGGATCGCCCACGACTTCAACAACCTGCTCGCCGCCATCGGGGGCAACCTCTCGATCCTGGAGGAGCGCCTGGGCGCCGGCGCCGGGCTGCAGCGCTTCGTGGAGGCCGGTCAGCGCGGCGTGTCCCTCGCGCGCGATCTCACGGTCCAGCTGCTCACCTTCGCCAAGGGAGGCGCGCCGATCCGCGGCGTCGTCGATCTCGGTCCCGTGCTGCGAGAGGCGGTGGCCTTCTCGGTCCGTGGCACCGGCGTGGAGTGGACGGTGGACGTAGCGCCGGGCCTCCGCGCGGTCGCGGTCGACCCCGGGCAGATCGGGCGGGTGGTCCAGAACCTCTGCCTCAACGCCGTACAGGCCACCCAGGGGAGGGGGCGGCTCTCGGTCCACGCGCGCATGGTGCAGCTCGAAGAGGGCGCTCGGCCCCCGCTCGGCGCCGGCTCCTACGTCGAGGTCACCCTCCAGGACGATGGTCCGGGCATCCCGCCCGAGCAGCTCCAGCGCATCTTCGAGCCCTACTTCACCACCCGCGCCGACGGCTCCGGCCTCGGCCTCGCCGTCACCTTCTCGATCCTCCGACGGCACGAGGGCTACATCGAGGCCAACTCCGCCGTGGGGCAGGGGGCGACCTTCCGCTTCTGGCTGCCCGCCACCGATCTCCTCCCCGCGGCGCCCTCGCTGCCCCCGCCCCCCATCGCCCGGGGCGGCGGCCGCTTGCTGCTCCTCGAGGATGACGCGCCGGTGCGGGAGATGCTCGAGGAGGTGCTCGGATCCCTCGGCTACACCGTCACCGCTGTCGCCGAAGGCAGCCTCGCCGTCCTGGCCTTTCGGGAGGCGCTCGAGCAGTCCCGCCCCTTCCACGCCGTGATGCTGGACCTCACCGTGCCGGGGGGCCTCGGCGGGCGAGAGGTGATCGGCTCCCTCCAGGCGCTGGATCCCGGGGTGCGGGCCATCGTGACGAGCGGGTATTCGAACGACCCCATCCTCGCGCACCCGGAGCGATACGGCTTCCTGGCCGCGCTGCTCAAACCCTGCACGGTGCGCACCGTGGCCAGCACCGTGGCGCGGGTGATGGCGATGGAGGTCCGGCCGCGGGCTTGAGCCTCCCGGTCGCGGCGCTCAGGGGGCGCACGCCGCGGGCTCGGCGGGCCCCTGGAGCGTGAACCGGCCGCCCACCACCCGCAGCGACCAGCCGCCGGGGAGCGGGAGGCCGCTGCCCTCGCGGGCCTCGAAGGGGAGCGCAGCCTCGAGCTGATCGGCCCGCACGATCTCGGCGCAGCCCGACGCCCGGACGAGGCGCCGCAGCATGCGGAGCTGGAGGGCCGGGTGCTCGGCCCGGGTGAGGGCGACGTCGAGGCCGGAGGCGTCGAGGGCCTGGGCGCAGCGGGCCTCGGTGAGGGCCTCGAGCAGCGCGTCGTCGCGGGCGATAAGGCGGGCGGAGCGCGCCAGGGCCCCTTGTGCCCCGCCGTGGATGTTGTCGAGGGCCGGCAAGAGCCGCCGGAGCTCCCCGCGCTGGGAGCTCGGGTTGGAGGGGTCGTCCGTCCAGCGCAGCCCCTCCCGCTCTGCCCAGGCGCGCAGCACGGCCTTCGGCTCCTGGAGCAGGGGGCGGCACCAGGGCGGGTCGGCGAGGGCGATGCCCTTGAGGCCCGCCGCCCCGGAGCCCCGCAGCAGGTGCAAGAGCACCGTCTCGGCTTGATCGTCCTCGTGGTGGGCGGTGCAGATGTGGTCGGCCCCCTGGGCGAGCAGGGCCTCGCGGCGGGCGTCGCGGGCGCGGGCCTGGAGGTTCGGCCCCGGGGTGATGCCCAGCGAGCGGCCGATGAAGGGCAGGCCGAGGTCGCGGGCCACGCGCCCCACCACCGCGACCTCCTGCACCGACTCGGGGCGGAGACCGTGGTCGAAGCTCATCACCGAGAGCCGACCGCCGTGCGCGCCGGCCGTTCGAGCGAGGACCTCGATGAGCACGGTGCTGTCGAGGCCCCCCGAGACGGCGACGAGCACGCGCGCGCCCGGCGCCCAGAGCGCTTGTCGCCGGATGAGCTCGAGGACCCGCATCGGCAGGCCCCGCGCCCGCTCGCTCGGCCCGTCGGTGGCCGTAGGGGCGGCGGGGCCGGGGAGATCGGCGGGGCTCAGCGTGGGGGGGATCTCGTCGTCGGGGTGGGCTCGGCCCCGCCAGGCGGCGCCGCAGCGGCGGCAGCGGTAGCGGATCACGACACCCGAGCGGCCCTCGAGGTCGAGGGCGACGGGGTCGAGCAGGCCCTGGCAGTCGTTGGCGCGGTCGCCCGGCACCCGGTCGACGTGCAGGCTGCGGAGGCAGCGCGGGCAGTGGTCGCGCACCATCGCGCCGCCGGCCGCGACCTCGGCGCCACAGTGCTGACAGAGGAAGCCGCCGTCCCGACGGATGGGGGTGCCGAGCACCTGGGCCTCATCGGCGCGATCGAGGGCTTGGCGCACGAGGCGTTTGCCGCCGTCGAGGGGATCGACCGCCTCACCGCGCTGCTCGATGAGCTCGACGAGCAAGGCGCGGAGCCGTTCGTCTTCGTCCACCTGGGCCCCGAAGGCCTTGATCGCCCCGCGAGAGCGGAGGCCGGCGAGGGCAGCTTCGAGGGCGGCGCGGTTCATCGGTGGCTCGGTGGGCGAGGGGGGGGGGAGAGGAGGGGGAGAGGAGGGGGAGAGGAGGGGAGGGCGCCTGCGAGGGCCGCTGTCTAACCCGCCGCCTCACCGGCCCCCGCCGATGGGCGTCGCGCGCGGGGAGGGGATACTTTCGGGCGTCCCGCCTCCGCTCGCCCCCTCCCTCTCCTCCCTCGGGTGCGCCGTGCTCCTCGTCCTCCTCAGCGCGGCCGCCTGGGCGCTCTCGGCCGATGACTCGGCGGCGCTCCTGCTCATGGAGGCGCAGCGGATGCCGGTCGCGGCCTTCACCTCCTACGCGCACAGCGTCGACGCCCCCACCCGAGCTCGCGCCGCCCGCGCCCTCGGTCGCCTCCGCACCGAGGCCGCCCTGGCCGAGCTGCGGGCGCTCATCACCGACGCCGACGTCGGCGTGCGCCTGGAGGCGGCCTTCGCCCTCGGTCAGACCCCCGGCGCCGAGGTCGTCCTGCACGAGCGGCTGCGGCGGGAGGCGGACATCGGGGTGCGCGCCCGCCTCGTCGAGGGCCTCGGCAAGCAGGGCACGGAGGCCGCTCTCCCCGCGCTCATCGCCGCCCTGGGAGAAGACCCACCCTTCCTTCAACGGCCCTTGGTCTCCGAGGCGGCGGGCGTGGCGATCGGCCGCCTCGCCTTGAGAGAGGTTCAGGGGGTCGGTGGAGAGCCTGTGCTGGTCGCGCTGATGGACCAGCTCGACCGCCTGGATCGGGACGCCCGCCGGGCGGTGGGCTTTGCCCTCGGCCGAATCCGGCCAAAGACGCTGTCCCCCGGCCTGCGCGACCGGCTGTTCGCCGCCGCCGCCCAAGACGCCGATCCGGTCACGCGCGCCTTCCTGGTGCGCGCCACGGCGGGGCTCAGCGGGGTCGCCGATCAACAGCGGGCACTCTACGAGCGCACCGCCAAGGACACCGACAGCGGCGTTCGGGTGGCGACGGCGCGGGCGGCCGGGCTCGCGCGCTGGGCTGGGGTCTCGGCCCTCCTCTCAGACCCCGATCCAGGCGTCCGCCGGGAGGCCATCGCGGCGGTGGGCGCCATCGAGCAGCTCGACCGGAGCGCGCTCTTGCTGCCGATCGTCGAGCGGGGCTGCACCATGGAGGCCGCAGAGGCCCAGGCCACCCGCGGCGACACCCGGCTCGTCGAGGCGGCCGAGGCCCTCTCCGCGCTCGGCGCCGCCCGCCTGATCGCCGATCCCGAGCCCTGGCTCGATCTCGCGCGGCCCGATCGGATCCGGGAGGCCGCCACCGAGCACCTGCGAGACCCCGAGCGCCTGATGACGCTCGCCACCAAGGACGGGGAGGGGAGGGTCCGGGTCGCGGCCGCCACCCGCCTCACCGAGCTCGAGCTCCCCTCGCGGCGGGTCGTCCCCTTGCTCGCCGCCTTTGACCCGATGGTGGCCGCGGTGGCCGCCGACTGGATGAAGGAGCACCCCGATCCCTTCACGGAGGCCGGCCTCGTGGGCACGCTCGAGCGGGGCGAAGAGCCCGATCTGCTCAAGGCCGCGGCGGGCGCCCTCGCCGCGCTCTACACCGGCCCCCAGCCGGTGGTCCGCAAGCCGGCCCCCCGCGCCTTCGCGGTCGCCAAGCGCCTCCTTCAGCACGCCGACCCCACCGTCCAGGAGGCGGGAGGGCTCCTCTCCCGGGCGCTCGGGGCCGGCCCCTCTCCGTCCTGGCACCGCTTCATCACCGCCCCCCTCGACGAGCTGTCGCGGGTGCGGTCGGCCCGCATCCTCACCACGCGTGGCGAGGCGATCGTGGAGCTCTACCCCGAGGAGGCGCCGGTCACCGTCTGGAACTTCGTCTCCCTCGCCGAGGACGGGTACTACGACGGCCTCAAGGTGCACCGGGTGGTGCCCGACTTCGTCGTCCAGGACGGAGATCCCCGCGGGGACGGCACCGGCGGCCCCGGCTGGACGATCCCCGACGAGATCAACCCGCTGCATTACCGCGAGGGCACGCTCGGGATGGCGCTCTCCGGGCCGGACACCGGCGGCAGCCAGTGGTTCGTGACCCTCTCTCCGCAGCCCCATCTGGACGGTGGATACACGATCTTCGGCCGCGTGAGCTCTGGGATGCAGGTCTTCCAGCAGATGCAGCCCGGCGACCGGATCGTGCGGGTGACCATCGAGCGGACCGACCGCCCCGCCCCCTGAGCGCGAGCCCCGGCCTGCCCGCGCGCGAGCGGCTGGTCAGCTCGGCACATCCTGAGCTATCTTGGCGGGATGTCGAACACCGCCGCCCTCGCCCGCCCCTGGTGGATGCCCCTCGGCCTCTCTCTGCTTGGCCTGTCCCTGCTCGGCGCCTGTCGCCCGGCCGAGCCGCGCGCCAACCCCTCGTCCACCGACGTCCTCGGGCTGGGCGGCGCGGGAGGGGCTGACGGCGGTGACGGCGGTGACGGCGGCGCAGACGGCGGTGAGGACACGGGTGAGACCCCGGAGGTCGAGCCCGTCCGTTGGACGGTGCTGGTCTACATGAACGGAGACAACAACCTCGAGTCCTATGTCATCCATGACTTGAATGAGCTCGAGGCCGGCGGAGAGGGCGAAGGGGTGCGCGTGTTGGTGCAGGCAGACCGCATCGACGGCTACGTGGACGGAGACGGGGATTGGACGGGCGCTCGCCGATACGAGATGATCGGTGATGACGACCTCGACGTTGTCCGCTCGCCTGTCCTCACCGAGATGGGCGAGATCGACATGGGAGATCCCGCCGAGCTGGCTGCCTTCCTCGCCTGGGGGAGGGAGACCGCCCCGGCTGACCACTACGCGCTCTTCCTCTGGAACCACGGCGACTCCTGGACCGTCGCCCCGCCGCCGCCCTCGATCTCGTCCGACGACACGAGCGGGAATTGGATCTCGATCGCGGAGGGTGAGCTCCAGCAGGGCCTCGCCAGCTTCGTCGCTGCAGAGGGCCCGATTGACCTCATCGGCTTTGATGCCTGCTACATGGCCAGCTTCGAGGTTGCCCATTCGCTGCGCGACCAGGCCGAGGTGATGCTGGCCAGCGAGGCCTGGGTGGGCGGCGAGGGCGTGCTCTACACTCCCCTCCTCCAGGCGCTGCGCGCCGAGCCCGAGCTCCCCTTGCTCGAGCTCGCCAGCCGGGCGGCCAGCCTCTCGGTTGAGGAGGGCAACGAGCGCACCTTCTCTGCGGTAGACCTCCGCTACATGGACGACGTCGCCGCCGGCCTCGACGCCCTGGCCGAGCTTGGCCTATCGGGGCCGGAGGGGCGGGCCGAGGTCGAGACCGCGCTGTCCGTGGCCCGAGGCGCTGACCCCGACTATCCGCGCTGGTACCTCGATCTCGGAGACCTCGGCGCGGTCTCTCCCACCGATCGGTCGGGCCCGCTGCTTGAGGCGATGGACATCGCCGTCGCCGGGGCCTTCGGGAACGGGCGCTATGACTGGACGAGCGGCCTCACGGTCTTCACCGACCTCGACTACCCCGGCTATCTCACGATGTACAGCGAGGGCGCGGGCGCCACCTGGGCTCAGGAGACCCGCTGGGATGAGCTGCTGATCGAGCTCGCCGCCGACTGAGCCCAGGCCTGGGCGAGGATGACCGCCGCCGCCTCCACCTCCGCTGCTGTGGTGCCGCGGCCGAGGCTGAGGCGCACCGAGCCGAGCGCCTCCGCCTCGGGCACGCCCATCGCCAGGATCACGGCGGATGCGCGCTCACCGCCGGCGTGGCAGGCCGAGCCGGTGCTCGCCGCCACCTCCGGGCAGCGGGCCAGGAGGGCCTCCCCCGAGGTGCCGGGGAAGCGGACGTTGAGCGTGTTCGGGAGGCGGGCCTCGCGCGGGCCGTTGAGGGTGAGCCCGGGGACGCGGGCCCGGAGCGCCGCCTCGAGGGTGTCGCGCAGGGCCGCGGTCCGCGCGCGCTGGGCCGAGAGGTCAGCCTTCACGGCAGCCGCAGCGGCGCCGAGCCCGACGATCGAGGCGACGTTCTCGGTGCCCGGGCGGAGGCCGCGCTCGTGGCCAGCCCCGAGCGTGAACGGAAGGAGGGGGGTGCCGCGGCGGACATAGAGCGCGCCCACGCCCTTGGGGGCGTAGAGCTTGTGACCGGCGAGGGTGAGCAGATCGACACCGAGCGCATCTACGTCGAGCTCGACCTTCCCCGCGCTCTGGGCGGCGTCGGTGTGGAGCAGCGCGCCCCGCTCCTGACAGGCACCCGCGAGGGCGCCGATGGGCTGGAGGGCGCCGGTCTCGTTGTTGGCGTGCATGACCGAGACGAGGGAGAGCCGCCAGCCCTCCTCCTCGATGCAGGCCAGCGCGAGGTCTGCGCGCAGCCGGCCCTCACCGTCCACGGGGACGGTGTGCAGCGCCCACCCGTCCGCCACGAGCGCGGCGAGGGGGCGGGAGGTGGCGGGGTGCTCCACGTTCGAGGTCAACAGGCCGCGCCGGTGGGGCCGCGCGGCGGCGGCGCCCCGGATGGCGAGGTTGTTGGCCTCGGTGCCCCCGCTGGTGAAGAGCACCTCGTCGGCGGAGGCCCCGATCAGCGCCGCCACCTGCTCCCGGGCCTGGTCCACCGCCGCCTTGGCCCGGCGCCCGTAGGCGTGGCCGCTCGAGGGGTTGCCGAAGTGCTCCCACAGGTACGGCAACATCGCCTCGACCACCTCGGGGAGGAGGGGCGTCGTGGCGTTGTGGTCGAGGTAGATCGGGCGCTCGGTGTCGACCGAGGGGGCGGGGGGTGCGGAGTGTGTCATCCCCGCACCCTATCGAGCGAGGCGCCGCCCGTCGGGCGCCGCCCCTCCCGCGACCTCAGCCCTCGCGTGACCCGCAGAGGTCGACCGCGAGGGCCTCCTCGCCGTCGGGCAGCACGTTGAACATGCGGAAGCTGAGCTGATCGGGGGCGTACCAGTCGAGCACGATGCGCCAGCCCCAGTCCGGTGAACCGTCCCCAGCCGGGTACGTGCAGAACAGGAAGACGCCGCTGCCCTGCGCGTAGCCGTGCAGCACGAGCCCGCTCTCGGCGTGGAAGGTGTCGGTGAAATTGCCGCGGCAGGCCGGCCGCGGCCCGCTGAGCACGAGCTCACCCTCCTTCGGCTTGCCCTCGTGCGCCCAGCGCACGGACACGCGGTCCGCCGTGACGGTGAGGGTGCCGGCAGAGACGTGGGCAGGCGTTCCGGGCATGAACCAGAGGCGGTTGGTGCCCGAGAAGTGACCGTGGTGTGATGTGGGGATCATGGTCGGAGGCTACCTCTGGGGCGCGGTGTCGGCAAGCGGGCTCCCGCCTCCGCTTGGATCTACCGCGCCCCGGCGCCCGGACGAGGGCGGAGGCGTCGCCCCAGGAGCAGGGCGACGCCCGCCAGGGACAGGCCGAGGCCGCTGGCCCTCCCCTGGGCGCAGCCGCAGGCGATGCCCTCCTGGTTGGCCTCCGCGCCTGTCTCGCCGCCCTCATCGAGCCCTCCACCTCCGCCGTCCGCGCCGTCCGCGCCGTCCGCGCCGTCCGCGCCGCCCGTCCCATCATCGCCGGTGGGGCCGGTGTCCTCCGGGCACTCCTCATACACGGTCTCGGGGTCCTCGGTGGCGCTGCCGTCACAGTAGGAGTGGATGCAGTCCCGGTTTCCGATCGTGTCGTCGGCGTAGCTGAGCACGTCGGCCTCCTGGATGCCCGACGGATAGAGCATGAGGTCAGCGACGGCGGTCTCTCGGTCGTACCGCATGTGGAGGCGAGTGACCCACGGCCAGCCAGCCTGTCGCTCCACAAAGGGGCCGACGAAGCCGAGCTCTTCGAGAATGTCCCCCTCATAGGTGCCATTGAAGGGGTTGTAGTCGGTGCAGGGGTTGCAGTTTCCGGCGTAGTTGGAGAATTCGGAGGCCCAGGCCGCTTCGCCGGCGGCCTCCCAGGCGCGGTCAAAGGTGGCGGCCTGATCGGCGCTGAAGTCTCCGGCTACATACTTTCCCCAGACGCACTGATCGGGGACCGTCACCTCGGTGTAATTGGACAGGCCGACCCGACCGTCGGAGGCGTCGGTGATGGCGTAGATGATCATGTCCTGACTGTCGAGGGCGGAGAGCGCGGCGAGGCGGATAGGGATGGAGATGCTCTCGCTGTCATAGGACACCTGCAGCGGCATCAGCGGCGTGCCGTCCGCAGAGGTGGCCTCCTCGTAGCAGGGCACGTAGCTCACGTACCCACAGCCGGCGTCCGCCACGCGCCGAGGGGCCGTGTAGCCGTCGAGCGGATGGAAGACCTCGCTGTCGAGCGTGCGGATCTCGTCCTCGGCCAGGACGGTGGGCACGGGCAGCTGAGCTGCCAGGGTGTGCCCGTCGCGATCGTGGGGCAGGCCATGGCCTCGTGGGCGAGGATGACGCTGACGGCGAGCAAGGCGTGGCGCATGGTCGAGCCGGGTGATGACGCCAGTGTCCACCCGGGGAGGTGGGCGCGTCCATCACGGCGGGACGACACACACACGCCGCGACCGTCCACGCTGAACACAGCCGCGGCGGCTCCCGGCTCGGAAGAGTGGAGCGGGGAGCCGCCCGGCTACACCTACCAGTCGCCGCCCGGCCCGCCGTAGGCGCCCATGTCGTTGCGACTGCCGTCGGTGTCGTCGTAGCTGGTGCTGGAGCTGCCCTTGTCGATGCAGGGTGAGCTCGAGCCGAGCGTGTAGTCATCGTCGCTGATGTCGGAGTCGTCGGTCCACGTGGTGAAGCTCGGGTCCTTCGAGATGTTGCCGAGGGTGCTCGTGGGGTCGGTGATGCCGGTGTAGTTGGCTGTCGTGTTGCCGTACACGTCGCTGTAAGACACCGAGGCGCTGGAACCGGACTCGACAGAGAGACCGTAGTCGTCGTTCTTGTAGACGATCGAGTTGATGAGCGTGAAGGCACCGGTGTCGGTCACGCCGACGCCGCTCGAGGTGCCGCTGTTGCCCGACACCACCACGTTCGAGAGCTCGGTGGTGCCGCCCGCCTGGAGCACGCCCCCGCCCTCGGTGTTCGCGCTGTTGAAGGAGACGATCGAGTTGCTGAGCGTGAGCGCGCCGCCGTCGTTGTGGACGCCAGCGCCGGAGCCCGCCGTGTTGGCGAGGTAGCGGTTGTGGAAGGCGTCCACCACCGAGCCCTCGTCGAGGTAGAGGCCGCCGCCGAGCTCGGCCTGGTTGATGTAGACGTCCACGCGGTCGAGGCTCAGGTTGCCGCCCTGCGCGCAGATCCCCCCGCCGAAGGAGTAGGTCACCGTGGTGGTGGTGTCGGCGGTGGTGGTGCTGGAGAGCGGGAGCTGGTTGTCGAAGATGACGAGGTTCGACAAGGAGGCCGAGGAGGCCGAGACGTAGACCCCACCACCGCAATAGGCGTTGTAAGTCTCGGTGCAGGTGTCGCCCGAGCCGCAGCCGTAGGTAGAGCTGGTGGTCTCGAGGTTGCCTTCGCCTTGGGTGATGGTGAAGCCCGAGAGCGAAGCCGCGCTCTCACCCCCCGCGACCGTCACCGCCGGCCGGCCGGAGCCCGTCCCGTCGATGACCGTGCTCTCCGGCCCCTCGACGCCGATGATCGAGAGGTTCTCGCCGCCGAAGTTGATGGTCTCGGTGTAGGTGTCGGCGTAGACGAGCACGCAGAGGGTGGAGGCGTCCATGCCATCCTGGATGCTCGCGAGCGGGCTCGAGCCGGTCCCGTCGCCCGACGGGCTGCCGGAGACGCCATCGACCACGACGGGCTCGGTGGGATCGGCGTCGTCGCAGTCGAGCTCGTTGGTGACACCATCGCAGGTGTACTCGGTGCTGCCGAGCGCGCCGAAGCCGTCGCCGTCGTTGTCAGCGGCGAACTCACCGCCGTCGACGGGGTCGTTGTCGATCTCCTCGTCGCAGTCCTCGTCCACGCCGTCACAGTGCTCTTCGGCCCCGGGGTGGATGTTGGCGTTGGTGTCGTCGCAGTCTTCGCGGGCGGTGTAGCCGTCCCCGTCGTCATCCACAGGGCCAGTCCCGTCGGTGCCGTCGGTCCCATCGGTGCCGTCGGTCCCATCCGTGCCGTCGGTCCCATCGGTCCCGTCGGTCCCATCCGTGCCGTCGGTCCCATCGGTCCCATCCGTGCCGTCGGTTCCGTCGGTTCCGTCGGTTCCGTCGGTTCCGTCGGTTCCGTCGGTTCCGTCGGTGCCGTTCGGGCTGTCACCGGCGACGGAGCCGGTGTCGTCGAACTTGCCCCCGCCGCTGCAGGCAGAGAGGCCGAGGAGGATGAGCAGGGAGAGGCGGGGAGAGCGCATTGGACACCGCGTTCCATGGCTCCCGGAGGGGAGCGCATGGTGGAGGGGGGGGATGGTCCGGAGGGTGAGTCAGGCCCGGATAGGCTATTTAGCATCGGAGCCTGGGACCCGCAGCCCCCAAGCCGCTCGGGTATGTGCGGGACCAGGGTTCTGGCGGCGGGAATCTGGCGGCGGGACTTGCCCCCCGGTTGAGCCCGGGTGTCCCTCGCCGCCCTGCAATTCGGAGCTCGCGCCTTGCCTCGATCTTTCGCCTTCCAACACGCGCTCCGCCGCCTCGCGCCGTGGGCCCCTGGGGCCCTCGTGGCCCTCGTCCTGGGCGGGCTGGTGTTTGGCGGCGCGTTAGGGGGCCTGAACCGGGAGTTCCTGGGGATCGAGCACGTCGATCACTACGGGACCCAGTGGTTCTACTGGTTCGCCGAGCTGACGCTGCGGGGGGAGCAGAGCCCGCTTCACACCGACCGATTCTTCTACCCCTGGGGGAAGGACCTCTACGCCCACACCGGCGCCAACATGCTGGACGCTTGGGCGGCGGTGCCCGTGCGGGCGATCTTCGGCCAGGTGCTGGGCTACAACCTCTTCGTGTTGCTCGGGCTGGCGGGCAATGTCTGGGCCTTCGCGCGTCTGGGCCGCGAGATGAGCGATGACCGAGTCGCGGTGCGAGTCGCTGCGGCCCTGTTCGGGTTTTCACCGTATTGCCTCTTCGAGGCCGTCGAAGGCAGGCCCACCCAGGCGATCGTCGTCCTCCCGGTGCTCTTTCTCCGCTCGACCTGGCGGGCCGGGCTGCGCGGGGGGTGGAGAGATCCGGTGCTGGCGGGGGTGCTGCTCGCGCTTACGGGGTACCAGTATTGGTATTACGCCTTCTTCGGTGGTTTTGCGGCCCTCCTGCTCGGCCTCGCCCGCACCGCCTCCCCCTCCGACGGGGCGGGCACCCGCGTCGAGGTCTTCGCTCGGCACGCCCTCATCGCCGCGGTGGCGGGGCTGCTGGTCGCTCCGGCGGCGCTGCCGCTCCTGATCGAGACCCAAGTGGACGCAGACGTGCCCGGGATGCTGGACGTCAGCGGCTGGGACCTGTGGAGCTCCCCCCTGGTCACCGGCGACGGCACGACCGTCGGCCTCTCGGTGTGGCAGCCATTCTTGCGGGAGTCTGGCTTCTACCTGGTCTTGTCAGAGGGGGTCGAGCGTTTTCTACCGATGGGCCGGCCCACTACCTGGGGCGTGCTGGTGGGGCTCTCGATCTGGGCGCTGCGGCCGGGGGCGGTGCAGCGGCGGGTGCTGCTCCCCGCCCTGCTCGGGATGGCGCTGGTGGCCACCGGGCCGCTCGTGGTGGTCGGTCAACGCCTGATCCCCAACCTGTTCTACATGGAGCTCGTACGGGCCGTCGGCTTCTTACAGCGCCTCTGGTGGCCCTCCCGCGCCTACCTGTTCATCGACCTCCTCTTGATGGTGGCGCTCACGCAGGCGCTGACCGCGCTGCGCGCCCGCTCCTCGGTGCTCTTCCTCGGCGCGACGGTGCTGCTGACGGTCGAGCTGGGCGCGCAGCTCCATCGCACCTCTCTGTTGCCGTACCCGACCTGGATCTCTCAGGTGCCGGCCGGCTATCGTTGCCTCGCCGACGGGCCGGAGGGCGCGCTGATCGAGCTGCCCTACGCCTGGACCCAGGCCCACCTCTTCTACCAGACCATCCACCACCGCCCCATCTTGGGCGGGATGATCGAGGACAACGCCGTCTTCAGCCCGCCCGAGGCCCTCGAGCTCCGGGAGAAGAACACCTTCGTGCGCCGGATGCGCGAGATCTCCGAGCTGGCCGGCACCGACGTCGTCGTCACCGATGAAGATCGAGAGACCGTCCAGACCCTCGGCTATCGATACGTCGCGCTCCAGAAGGACGCCTTCGTCGTGCAGGTCGAGGAGGGCACCCTCCGCGACAACATGGACCGAATCCGCCTCAAGCGCTCCCGCAAGGCCCTCGGCGACATGCTGGGAACGCCCGTCTACGAAGACGCCCGGCTGGCCATCTACGCCCCCTGGGGTGACCCTCGCCCTTGCGCGGTGGGCGCGGTCGTGGAGGACGAGGTGGCCATCGGCGCCGTCTCGCTCTTGAAGAAGAACCCCTCTGACGCCGAGCTCGCCGAGCAGACGCTCCACCGAGTGTGGGTGAAGCCCGCCGAGCCCAGCGCCACGCCCGCCCCTTGAGGCCGGGGATGGCGCTCAGGGGAAGATGATCAGGTGAAGATGATCTGGGCGCCCTCGGCGAGATCGTAGAAGTCGCCGGCGGTGATGATGTCGCGCACCTCGGGCAGGAGGTCGGCCTTGGTGCGGCCGAACATCTTCATCGCCAGCTCGCAGGCGTAGAGCTCCGCGCCGGCCTCGTCAAGGGTGCGGAGCATCTCGCGGGCGGTGGGGAGGTCAAGCTCCTCCATCTTCTTCTTCATCATCGTGGCGGCGAAGCTCTCCATGCCGGGCAGCCCGGTGAGGACCGTCGGCAGCGGGATCGCGGGGTTGCCCGCCATGTTGACGTGGAGGTTGTCCACCTTGCTGGTGGTGATCACGTCGAGGCCCCAGAAGGTGAAGAAGACGAAGGCGTCGATGCCCGACTGGCGGGCCGCGTTGGCGAGGATGAGGGCGGGGTAGGCCTCGTCGAGGCCGCCGTGGGAGCAGATGATGGCGACACGCCGGTTGGACTCAGACATAGGCTTCTCCGTTCAGGTTCAAATGCAGCCGGCGGGCTTGGGGATGCCGGCGATGCGAGAGATCGTGCGGCCAGGGGCCTTCGGGAAGAGCGTGTAGATCTCCTTCGTCGTGATCTGGGCGCCGGTGGTCATCCGTCGAATGTTGGGGGACTGGCCGGTCCGGGTCCACTCTTCCCGCGCGAAGCGGATCAGACGCTGGTGCTCCTCGGTGAGCGAGACGCCGGAGGCGGCGGCGATGGCCTCCGCGATCTCCGGTGTCCACTGGGCGGGATCGGCGAGGGAGCCGTCGGCGGCCCAGCGGACGCCTCCCACCTCGGTCTCGGCGCCTCCCCCGCCGGCGGCCGGCGCGGTCGCCTTGGCGCGGGCGTAGCGGCCGGAGCTCGCGGTCCCCGGGGTGCTGGCCTTGCCGGCCGCCGGGGCATCGGGGACGCTCCGTGCGGGCTTGCTGACCACGGGCGCGCCGCTCGCGGAGGCGACGGCGCGCGGCGCGGCCGGTGCCCTCCGCCCGTGGAGGGTGTCGGCGGCGCGGCCGAGGTGCCGGGTGAGCTCCATCAGCACCGCGAGGCCGCGCTGGACCTCCGGGTCCCCTGCGGCGCGCACCATGCCGATGACGCCGAGGGGCTCGAGCTCATCGCGCCGATGCACCACGTCTCCCGCCTCGACGGCGATGCGGAGGAGGGCGGGATCGGTGAGCGCGCGCACGGTCTCGAGCAGCACGCCTACGTTGTCTACGAGGGCGTCGAGGGCCGCGGCGTCGGTCTGGGCGACGACCCGGTCTGCCACCGAGAGCGCCGCGTCGCCGAAGCGGAAGTACCCCCGGGTCTCGAGGTCGGCGAGGCGGGTGGTGGCCACCCCCATCACCTCCCGGGCGATCGGCTGCATCTCGGTGATGAATTCTTCGACCCGCCGCTGGCGCTCCGCCAGGTAGGCGAGGTCGCGCGAGATCTGGTCGAGCTTCTCGTGCAAGGAAGGATCAGACAACGAGAGATCAGGCATCTCAGCTCCACTTCCCGGCCATCAGCATCCGGTGATCCAGGGGCAGCTCCTCGCCGCGGAGGAGGAGGTTCCAGTAGACCCACCGAAAGGCGAGCTTGCCCCAGTGGTTGATGTGAGACTCTTCGAGGAGGGTAAAAGGGCCGACGCCCGGGAGCGGGAAACGGCCGGGCAGGGGCTCGGTCTGGTAGTTGAAGTCAATCAGCATCGCCTTTCCGAAGCCAGTCTCGATGAAGCAGTTGGCGTGCCCATCAAAGGCGGGGAGGAGGTCCTGCCCGGCGAGGTAGCGCACCACGTTCTCGACCAGCACCTCGCTCTGGAAGTGCGCCACCGCGCCCGCCTTCGAGGATGGCAGGTTCGTGCAGTCACCGAGCGCGAAGATGTCGGGGTGGGCGAGGGTCTGCAGCGTGTGCTTGTCGGTGGGCACGAAGCCCATGGGGTCGCCGAGGCCCGAGCGGGTGATCGCGGCGGCCCCGCGGTGGACCGGCACGGAGACGAGCAGGTCGAAGTCGAGGGCGCGGCCGTCATGGCTGCGGAGGACGCCCGCGGAGCCGTCGGCGGAGGAGGCGCTCCACTCCGCCTCGACGAGGATGTTGCGGGCCTGGAGCATCCCCCCGAGCGCCGCGCTGGCCCGGGGCTTGGTGAAGGCCCCCTCGAGCGGGGTGGCGTAGACGATCTCCACCGCGCCGCGGAGGCCGCGCTCGGTGAAGTAGGCGTCGGCGAGGAAGAGGAACTCGAGCGGCGCCACCGGGCACTTGATCGGCATCTCGGCGACGTTGACGACGAGTCGGCCCCCCTTGAAGGCGGCGAGGGAGCGCGCGAGGGCCCGGGCGCCCTCGAGGGTGTAGAAGTCGCACATCCGGCTCCGCCAGCCCTCCCCGTCGAGGCCCTCGGTGGCCGAGGGATCGATCTCGACGCCCGTGGCGATGATCAGCAGATCGTAGGTCAGGGCCCGACCGTCTTGGAGGTGCACCCGCCGCGCGTCGGGGAGGATGCGGTCGAGCTCCCCCAGGCAGAGCTCGACCCCCTCCGGCAGGACCCGGCTCCGCGGGCGGACGATGTCCTCCTCCTTGGAGGTGCCGAAGGGGAGGAAGAGCAGCCCGGGCTGGTAGACGTGGAGATCGTCTCGGTCCACCAGCGTGATGGCCCAGTCGCGCGGGGCGAGGACGCGGCGCAGGCGGGCCGCCATCATCGTCCCGGCCGTCCCGGCGCCGAGGATCAAGAGGTTCTTCATGGGTGAGCTCCGTCGGTCAAGGCAGGCACTTCGGAGACCGCAACGAATGCAAGGCTCGTGCCAAGGTGGCAGCGGCAAGACGCGTGGGGGCTGTGCGAGAAGAACCAATCGCCGGGTTCGAAATGCCCCAACGTGAGGGCTGCGCCGTCCGTTAGGGTGCCGGCCCGCCGGGGGGCGCCAGGGCGGGTGCGAATGCCTAAGGCCCATATAATAAACGGAGAATCATATAGGTTTAAGGATTTTTATTTGGTGGCGGGCCCGCCCCGTCGGCCCGGGTCGGGACCCCGCACCGGTGAAGCGGCGCCCGGGTCGAGGCGTTATGCAAGCGGGCACCAGACGGCATCCGCCGCCGGGCCCTCGGAGGTGCTGATGTCGCTCAATCCCCGCTCCGCCCTGGCCACCACGCTGCTGTCCCTCTCTTTGCTGTCGCTGGCCGTGACCTCCTCGGTTGCAGATGCGGCGTTGAAGGTGGAAGGAAAGCCGAAGGTCAGCTTCTTCGCCACCGGTAGCCCTGGTTTCCTCGACATCGAGGGGGTCACGAGCACTGTCTCGGTGGCAGACGACGGCACCAAGCTGGTGTTCTCCGTTCCGATGACCACCGTGAAGACGGGGATCGACCTCCGCGACGATCACATGAATAATGAGTACGTCCAGGTTGCTCAGTTCCCCAACGCGGTCCTGACCGCGCAGCGCGCCAACCTCACCTGGCCCACCGAGGTCGGGGCGAAGACGAAGGGCAAGGCGGACGCCGACTTCAACATTCACGGCGTCCCGCAGGCCGTGAAGGTTGACTACGTCATCGAGAAGTCGAAGACCGGCTTCAAGATCACCGGAAAGTTCAACTTCGATTGTGCGAAATCCAACCTTGTGATCCCCTCCTACCTCGGGGTCACCGTGGACCCCAAGATGCGCGCTGAGGTCAGCATGGATGTGGTCGATGCCCCCTGAACGTACGCCCCGCGCTACTCCTGGCGCCCCGTCCCGCCTGAGCGCTGCCGCTTCGTCCAGCCTGAACACGGCCTCCGCGCTCCTCACGGCCGCGGTGGTGCTGGTCGGGCTGGGGGCGCCCCGGCCGGCCGAGGCCTACCCGTGGATGATTCACCACGGTTACACCGCCTGCGCCCAGTGCCACATCGACCCCTCTGGCTCCGGCATCCTCACGGATTACGGGCGCGCGCAGGGCGAGATCCTGCTCCGCATGCAGTACGGTGAGCCGAACCCGAGCCCCGAGAAGGTGAGCTCCTTCCTCTTCGGCGCGCTGCCCCTGGGAGACAAGGTAGAGCTTCAGCCAGACGTACGGGCGCTCTTGATCCCCGAGCCTGGGAACCTGCGCTTCATCGTCATGCAGGCCGACATGCGGGCGGCGGTGCAAATCGGCAAGTTCCTCGCCTCGGGGAGCCTGGGCGGCGTGAGCGAAGGCGCGGAGGAGGCCTGGATCACGAGCAACGACGCCGGCTGGAACCTCGTCGCGCGGGAGTATTGGGTCGGCTACAACCCCACCCGCTCGATTGGGGTGCGCGCTGGGCGGATGAACCTCCCCTTTGGCATCCGAACGGAGGATCACATCCTGTACCCGCGGGCAGCCACGGGCACGACCATCAATGACGATCAGCAGGTCGGCGCCTCCTTCGTCTACCAGACCCGGAAGGTGCGGGCGGAGGTGATGGGCATCGCCGGCAACTTCCAGGTGAGCCCGGACGACTTCCGAAAGCGCGGCTACTCGGCTTATGGGGCCTACTCGGTGAGCAAGACGCTGGAGGTGGGGGCGTCGAGCCTCTTCACCATGTCCAAGCTCGACACCGACACGTTGGCGCCGCGCACCTTCATCTCGGAGGGCGTGTTCGTCCGCGCTGCGCCGGTGCAACCCCTCGCCATCATGGCCGAGGCCGACTTCATGATCGACGATCAGGACGGCGACAAGCTCAACGGGCTGACCGGTATGGGCATCCTCGACTACGAGCCGCTTCAGGGCCTGCATGTGCAGGGCATCGGCCAGTATTGCGACAGCGACCTCTCCTCCTCCGCCGCGCCTGCGTGGACCGGCGGACTCGGGGCGCAGTGGTTCTTCGCGCCGCGGGTCGATCTGCGCGCCGATGTCGCGCAGGGGATGCTGTACTGCACCCAGGGTGAGAAGGCGACCCCGTATGGCCTTCTCCAAGCCCACTTCTACCTGTAGGCGGTCCCCATGATCCCCCTCCTGCTCACAGGGCTCCTCTCCGCCGCCTGGGCATCCTTCCCTTACCCCGACGCCCTCCAGTCGAACGTGGGCGGCGCCTGTACTCCGCAGTGTACGGTCTGCCACGCCACGAATTCCGGCGGTGGCGGTACGGTCACCATGGACTTTGGCAAGGCGATGATGGCCCGCGGCCTGGGCGGCGGCTCGGACAGCGCCTCCCTCGCGGCGGCCGTCGATCAGATGACCACTGACGAGGTCGACTCGGACGCGGACGGCACCCTCGACGTAGACGAGCTCGCGCTCGGAGACGACCCGAACCCGGGTGGCCTCGCCTTCTGCGATATCGTGACGCCGCAGTACGGCTGTGTCAGCGTGGTCCCGCGCCCGCCGAGATGGTCGATGGCCTTGGTCGGCTTCACTTTGGCGGCGTGGACGGTCCGTCGGAGGGCCTCGCTCCGCGGAGGATGAGGCGCGACACCACCGGACGGTGATCTGAACAGTTCACCTCCGGGATCCGCGCCGCAGCTACGGCTACGGTGGGGGTGACGTAGGTGTAGTCGATCCGCAGGGGGATCGCGGACATCGCATGGGCGGTCCATCCCGGACCCCAAGCGGCCTGCTCCCACGTGTCCTGGAGGTGGCCGCGGAGCTGCTGGTGGAGGGCCGCGTCGCGGACGCTGTTGAAGTCACCGGTGACGATGGTCGGGTCCTTGAGGGCCTCGACCCTGCCGAGGAGGGAGGCGGTCTCTCGATGCTGGGCGCCGGTGATGCGGCGGCCGCGGTCGTCTACCGAGAGGGTGGCCTCCATGGACAAGTGGTAGGGCTGAAGGTGGACCGCGATGAGGTTGAAGACCTGGTCTCCCTGCACGAGCTCGGCGAAGACGTAGTACCAGTCGATCTCCGGCACGTAGCGGCGCGCGCTCCGCTCTCGGAGGGTCCAGCGGTCGCCGCGCCCGCAGGCGGCGAGGCCGCCGAAGCCCGTGTCACCGGTGCCGTGGTAGTCGGTGTGCTCGCAGGTGAGGCCGAGGCGCGCCGCGAGGCGGTCCACGTCGCGGCGGCTCACCTCGAGGAAGACAACGGCGTCGGGGTCTTCGGCGAGCACGGCCTCGGAGACGCAGCGGAGGGCCGGGGAGTCATCCTCGTCTTCGAACTGCAGGCGTTGGACGTTCCAGCTGAGGACGGTGATGGCCTGCCCCTCGCCGGACTCGGGTCGCGCGAACCAGGCCCGACCCCAGACGAGGCCCCAGAGGGCGCCGATGAAGAGGGCGGGCAGCGCTGCGACGCGGTGGCGGTGGCCGACCAACAGCAGCAACAAGGAGGCCGCCCAGATCATCAGCCCCAGCCAAGGGAGGCCCGCGGTCAGCACGACGAGGGGGGCGGACGCGGCCACCACGATCCGCGCCGCGAGGAGCAGCGCCAGCAGCATGCCCAATAGCCCGAGGCATCCCGCCACGGCTCCGCGGAGCAGGAGAGGCGGGGCAGCGACGGGGGTAGCGGCGGCGGGCGAGGCAGCAGTGGGGCGCGGCGGCGGCACCCGCGCCGGTTATCCTGGCCCGATGCCCTGGACCCGCCTCCGCCGCACCTCACGCTTCTTCACGATCATCGCGCTCTGTTCAGCCCAGGGCTGCGCCGGTGGGCTCGTGGACGCCGACGGTGACGGCTGGTCGGAGGCCATCGACTGCGATGACCACGACTCGGCCACCTTCCCCGGCTCGCACCAGCTCGAGATCCCGGGCGATGGTGTCGATCGCGACTGCGATGGGCAGGACGCCTGCGTCGATCTTGGCTGCGACGCCTGGCCGGACCTCGTCGTGGCGGCCTCTTCGGTCGCTGGGGATCCCTCCGGCGGCTCGTTGCTCCTCTTGGGCAGCGAGGATGGGCTCGAGGTGTCCTCGCTGCCCTCTGTGGGCGGCGCGGCTGCGGAGATCTTCGACTGGAACGGCGACGGGTACCTCGACCTCGCCCTCGCCTCCGGGGGCAGCGACGGCGAGCGGCAGGTAGACTCCGCCTTCTACCCGGGCTCCTTCAACGGCAACCCGGTCTCGGCGCGGGTCCCCCTCGGCACCCTCGGCGCCTCGGCGGTCACCGCGGCTGACCTCGACGGGGACGGGCTCCTCGACCTCCTCTTCGCCAACGCGGGCCCCGATGGGCTCAGCTCCGGCTCGTCGGCCGACTCCGTCGTGTTCTGGGCGAACCCGGAGGGCTTCACGGAGACCCGCGTCTCGATCGTCGAGACCCGCGCCGCCGCCGCGGCCGCCGCGGGTGACGTCGACGGGGATGGCAGCGTTGAGGCCTTCTTCGGTAACTTCAGCTCCTCCACGCCGGTGAGCCCGCTCGTGCGGGCCGGGGCGGATCGCGAGTTGACGGTCACCGCCGAGCTGGCGACCGCCCAGGTCCGGGCCGCACGGATGGCCGACCTCGACGCCGACGGCTTCGATGACCTCGTCGTCACCAACGGGTGCGCTGGCACGACCTGTCAGGCGCGCGTGTACTGGGGCGGCGCCGCCGGGCTCACCGACGAGGAGGTCTGGGACCTGCCGACCCTCGGTGCCGTGGCGGTGGCCGCCGGCGACCTCGATCAGGACGGCCACCTGGACCTCGCCTTCGCAGCGGCGGTCGGCGCCGATGGCCGGCCGGAGGGAGAGTCGCTGCTGTACTACGGCTTTGGCCACGGCTTTCACAACGACGACGTGGTGCGTTTCCCCACCCGCGGCGCGCGCGGGGTGGCCTTCGCCGATCTCGATCGCGACGGCGCGCTCGACCTGCTCTTCGTGACCGACGACGGTCTCGTCTCGTTCGCCGACGGCAAGCCCAGCGCCGAAGCGGTGCTGCTCTCCGCGGAGGCCTCGGGCGCGGTGATGACCGCCTTGGTGGTGGCGCCGGGCGCGCGCGAGCCCGCCCTGCAACAGGACGTCGTCAAGGACTGAGCCGGCGGGGCCGGAGTGGGCTCAGCGCTCGGACCAGGCCCAAGAGCGGTCAGGGGAGTAGGGCGCGATCTCGTCGGTGAACACGAGCTGGAAGGCCGTGTTCTTCTGGACCTCCACCACGCCCTTCCAGCGAACGAGCTGGGTCTCTCCGTCCCAGATCTCGATCAGGTGTCGCCCGACCTCGAGCTGCACCTTCCGCTTGGCGCCGTTGCGCATGTCGGCGATGAGGAAGCCCTCGAGGAAGACCAGCGCGGGCTCGCCGCGGGCGCTGACCATCTCGACGTAGCCGGTGGGCACCTTGGGGGGAATGGGGCGCCCCTGGCGAAACGCGGTGGGGCCGCCGCGGATGGCGTCGAGCCCGCCGGCGTCGGCGTTGCGCACCATCGAGCCCACCGAGCTCGCCGCGCCGGGCACCACATTGGTGGCCACGAAGGTGCTGACCGGCGCCACCACCGTCCCCGCGACCAGCGCCGCGCTGCCCACGGTGTCCCGCACCGCCGAGACCGTCGTCTTGCCCGTGCCCGCCGGCGAGCCGGCGCTGGGGGTGGCCTCGGCGCTGCGGGCGGTGTTTGTGGGCGTGCCGCCGGCGACGAAGGTGGCCGAGGTGGCGGTCGTCTCCTGGGCGTGGGCGCCGCCGCCGGTCACGGTCAGGCCGATGCCGCGGGTGAAGCGCGCGGTGACCTCGGAGTTGTCGGGCATGTCGAGGCGCCCGACGTAGAGCGGCTTGCCGTCGGGCGAGCGGATCTCCACCGGGTGCGGCCCCGGCTGCATGGCGCTCAGCACCGCCTTCTGGCCGCCCATCGTCGTGCTGACCATCGCGCCGTCGATCACCACCATCACAGGCTCGTCGAGGGCGAGGGTCAGTCGGGACGCGGCGCTCGCCGGGGAGGTGAGCAGGCCGAGGGTGAGGAGCAGGGAGGGCAGGGGCATCGTCTCTCCGACACGGGTCAACCGCGCGAGCGTCCCCCCCGCGGCCCGGCTGCGGAGTGGACGGTCAACATCTTGATGATGCGAGCGGCGGGAGTGCTGGGGGCTCCTCGTTCATAGCGCACCGTCCAGCCGCCGGCCCGCGCAGGGAGGGTGGTGATGTCGAAGGCCCTCGGGAGCTTCAGCAGGACCTCCGGGGCGGCCTCGAGCCGAGCCAGGACCCGGGCGGGGTCTGCGAAGAGCTCAGCCCAGCGCGTGAACAGGCGGTCCCGTCCGCCCCAGGGCGGATCGAGCAGCAGCGCCGCCGCGGGGTGCTCGCGCTGGAGGGCGGGGAGCAGTCGGGCGTGATCGCCGTGGAGCAGCTCGACCCGGCTGAGCAGGCCAGCCTCCTCTAGGTTCTGTCGGCAGAGCCGCAGGCGGTGGGGATCACGCTCGACGGCGATGACCCGCTTGCCCGCCCGGGCCAGGGCCACGGTGTTGCCGCCGCAGCCCGCGGTGCCGTCGATGACCGTGGACGCGGAGAGCCGGCGGGCCTGTCCGTCGGCGATCGACCGCGGGGTGAGCGAGAAGCGCCCCTCGTCGTCCAAGTGGCGCAGCCACGGATCGTCCCGTTCGACAGTGCCGCGGTCGAAGCGCTCGCCGCGGGGGAGGGGAGGGAGGCGGAGGTCGGGGCCCCCCTCCACCTGCACCCGGGCGGTGCAGCCCGCGAGCACGAGGCCATCCAGGCGGTGGATGAGGCGTCGGGCGTCGAGGGCGGGGAGGTAGAGGCGGGCGCCGCGGGGGACCCCGACCAGGGCGAGATAGCCGTCGTCGTCTAGATCGTCGGGTAGGCCCTCCACCTTGAGCTCGACGGCCTCGGGGACGAGCAGGGGCACGAGGCGCTCGATGCGGCCGTCGGCCTCTGCGGCCACCGCCTCCCGCTCGAGGTCGGACAGGGGCTCGCGGAGGAGGGCGCGGAGCCCGGACTTGAGGGCGGCGACCTCGATGGCCAGGGCCTCGTCCACCTCCGGGACGAGGTCGAGGGCCTGGTCGAGCGCGGCGCGGCCGTCACAGCGGGGGAGGGCGCCGGAGCGCCTTCGGTGGCTGCGCAGCGCGCGGATCAGCTCGCGGAGGGCCTCCGCGGTCGCGAAGTCCCGCGGAGCGGCGGCCCGCAGGTGGTCGCGCAGGGTCCGAGGCGAGGGGGGCGGCGGCGCCTCGGTCATCGCGCCGGTCTCCGCGACGCGTCGGTCACATCTCGCGCGGCGTGGAGTCCGAGGAGCCCTGCGACCAGGCAAGGGAGGAAGGCCACTCGCACATCGAGGAGGGCGGCGAGGCTCGCCGCGGCGGCGCAGGTCAGGGGCAAGAGGAGGGCGAGGAGGCGCAGCGCTGACGGGATGAGCCGCCCGATCGTGTAGGTGCCCAGGGCGACGAACATCGCCAGCACGGCCGCCACCTCGTCCGGGAGGGCGCTCGCCGGGCTCTTGGTGAGACCGAGGCCGGCGAGCCCCTCGGCCAGCCGGGCCTGCAGCCAGAGATCGGCGGGCGCCGACCACGCGCTGAGCGCGAGGCCGACGGGCAAAACGACCGCCAGGGCGGCCCGGACCCGCTGCCGCTGGGGACGGAGGGGGGGGGTGACCTCCGGCAGGAAGTCGGGCTGATCCGCCGCGTTACTCGTCACCGTCCCCGGCGAGCGGGCGGCGACGTCGCTGCACCGACTCGATGTGCCCTCCCCTCTCGTCATCGTTCGGATCGCCTTCACCCTCCCAAAAATTCTGGCGCCGGAGGGTATCCTGACCGCGGGCCGGTCGCCCGTCAACCGGCTTCGATAGCCTTTCCGATCGGGCCGCGGTGGAGTAAGCCGAAGCGGCGGCGTAGCGTCGCGGAGGTGTTCATGTCAACAGATGTGGGTTTGTTCAGCGAGGAAGGCGGGGCTGGGGCGCTGGCTCCGCGCCCCATCGCCGAGGTGGCGGCAGAGCTCGGGGTGGGAGCCTTCATTCCCTACGGCGAGGACAAGGCGAAGGTCGGGCTCGACCTCCTCGATCGCCCTCGACGGGCCGCTGGGCCCCCCAAGCTGGTGCTGGTCTCCGCGATCACCCCGACGCCTGCAGGCGAGGGCAAGACGACCACCACGATCGGCCTCGGCGACGCCCTCCGGCGACAGGGGCGCTCGGTCTGCCTCGCGCTGCGGGAGCCGTCCCTCGGCCCCTGCTTCGGCGTGAAGGGCGGAGGTACAGGGGGGGGAAAGGCCCACCTCGTCCCCTCGGCGGAGATCAACCTGCACTTCAACGGTGACTTCCACGCCATCACCTCAGCGCACAACCTGATCTCGGCGGTGGTGGACAATCACCTCCACTTCGACACCGAGCTTCGCCTCGATCCTCGCCGTGTTCGTTGGCCGCGCGTGCTCGACATGAACGATCGGGCCCTGCGTGACATCGTCGTCGGGCTCGGCGGGACCGCGGATGGAATTCCCCGTCAGGCCAGCTTCGATATCACCGCCGCCTCCGAGATCATGGCGATCCTCTGTCTGTCTACCGACATGGACGATCTCCGGCGACGCATCGACGACATCCTCGTCGGCTTTGACCGCGACGGCAGACCGGTCCGCGGGCGCCAGCTCGGCTGCACGGGCGCCGTGCTGGCCCTGCTGCGCGACGCCCTCCGCCCCAACCTCGTCCAGAGCGCAGAGGGCACTCCGGCCTTCGTCCACGGCGGGCCCTTCGCCAACATCGCGCACGGCTGCAACAGCATCCTCGCCACCCGCATGGCCCTGCATCACGCGGAGTGGGTGCTCACCGAGGCGGGCTTCGGCTTTGACCTCGGTGGCGAGAAGTTCCTCGACATCAAGTGCGCGCTGGGCGGCTTCGAGGTCGCCGCGGTGGTGGTCGTCACCACCGTCCGCGCGATGAAGATGCACGGCGGGGTCGAGCTGAGTGACCTCAAGCTCCCCAACCCCGAGGCCGTCCGGACCGGGCTGGTCAACCTGGAGCGGCACCTCGACAGCGTCGCGGTCTATGGACTGACCCCTGTGGTGGCGGTCAACCGCCACTTCGCCGACACGGATGAGGAGGTCGAGGTCATCCTCCAGCGCTGCTTGGAGCGCGGGGTCGCCGCGGCCTGCTCCGACCACTACGCCAAGGGCGGGGAGGGGGCGCTCGCCCTCGCCGATCGCCTCGTCGAGGTCGCCGCGCCGCGCCCGGTGAGGGCCGTGCAGCGGCCCGATCAGGGTATCCTCCAGAAGCTCGAGGCCATCGCTCGGCAGGTCTATGGGGCCCGAGGGGTGGTGCTGACGAAGGCGGCCCAGGGGGAGGCGCGCGAGATCGCGCGGATGGGCTTTGGCGCGCTGCCGGTCTGCGTCGCCAAGACCCAGTCCTCTGTCTCGGATGACCCGAAGCTCCGGGGGCGCCCGACCGACTTCGACGTCACGGTGCGGGGGCTCCGCCTCAACGCCGGGGCCGGCTTCATCGTGGCCCTCGCAGGCGAGATCGTTCGGATGCCGGGCCTCCCGCGTCACCCCGCCGCCGAGACCATCGACGTCGTGGACGGGCGCATCATCGGCCTCGGGTGAGCCTCGGGGGGCCTTGCGCACCCCCGTCGCCGCCTGCGATAGTCCGCGCCCCCGGAGCCTCGGGGGCCGCATGGCGGCCTCGGCTCACCTCATGGAGACGGAATGCACATCTCGGAGCGCGCGCGGACCATCCAAGAATCGGCGATTCGGAAGCTCGACGCGGCGGTCGGCCGGGCCAAGGGTGTGCACTTCCACCGCCTCAACATCGGCCAGCCCGACGTCCCCACCCCGCGCCCGGTGATGGAGGCGCTCGCCCGGGAGGAGGGGCCGGTGCTCGCGTATGGGCCCGCCTCGGGTCTCCCCGACTGTCGCGCCGCCGCCGCGTCCTACCACGCCGCCACGAGCCCCGGCCTCACCGCCGAGCACGTCGTGGTCACCCAGGGTGGCTCCGAGGCGTTGCTCTTCGCCATGACCGCGCTCTGCGACCCCGGCGATGAGATCCTCGTGCCCGAGCCGTATTACACCAACTACAACGGCTTCGCGACCGTCGCTGCCGCTCGGGTGGTGCCCCTGCGCACGGGCCTCGACGACGGCTTCGCGCTCCCCTCGGATGAGGCCCTTGATCGCGCGCTCACCCCGCGAACTCGCATGTTCCTCTTCGCCAACCCCGGCAATCCGACGGGTGCGGTCTATGGCGCCGACCAGCTTCGGCGGGTCGCGGCCTGGGCGAAGCGGAACGGGATCTGGCTGGTGGCCGACGAGGTCTATCGGGCGATCTGGTTTAAGGAGCCGCCCCTGTCGGCCCTCCAGCTCGCAGGGCACGAAGACCACGTCATCGTGGTCGACTCCACCTCCAAGACCTTCTCCTCCTGCGGGCTCCGGGTGGGCTTCCTCATCTCCCGCAACCTCGAGCTGATGGAGCGGATCGAGCGCTTGGGTCAGGCCCGCCTCGGCACCCAGCCCCGCGGCCAGCGCGCCGCCATCGCCGCGCTGTCCCTGCCGAGCGCCTATTATGATGAGGTCCGGGCGGTCTATCGGGGCCGCGTGGACGCGATGATGGGGGCGCTGGCCGAGGTCCCCGGTGTGTTCTTCCATCACCCGGAGGGCGCCTTCTACACGATGGTGCGACTGCCCGTGCCCGACACCGAGGCCTTCGCTCGCTTCCTCGTCGAGGAGTTCCGTGACGAGGCTAGAGACGCCTTCTATGGCGGACTCACAGAGAGCGTGGTGGTCGCGCCGGGCCCGGGCTTCTATGCCAACCCGGCGGACGGGCGGGATGAGATTCGCCTCGCCGCCGTCCGGGACGAGGCCACGCTCCGGCGAGCGATCGGGGTGCTCGGTCGAGGCCTGCGCGCCTGGTCGAGCCGGTAGGCGAATGAACCTCCTCCCCGCATCCTCGCCCGTCGGCCTCTGGTTGTCCTTCGGCCTCTGGACCTCCCTCCTCGGCGGGTCCTGTGGGAAGGGCGCCACGCCGCCCGAGCGCCCCGCTCAACCGGCGACCCCCGCTGGCGCTGCGGAGGAGGTCATCCTCGGTGATCTGCAGGCGCTCGGCTTTGAGTGGCACCCTCTGCTGCACACCGAGCAGAGGGTGGGGGCCGATGTGTTCGCGCCCGCCGGCATGGGGTCCCAGGCCATCGACGGCAGCACCCTCCTCGGCGGAGCGTGGCTCATCAGCCACCTCGAGCGACCGGAGGGGGGCATCTGGCGGACCCGCCTGAGCGCGGACTTGGTGCCCGTCGAGACCGCGCCCATCGATCTCCGCGTGCTCCAGGGCGGCTACATCCACTGCGCCGCCTCGGTCACGCCTTGGGGCAGCCACCTCGGCAGCGAGGAGTACGAGCCGGACGCCGCGATCGTTGGGTCTGACCAGAGGATGGCCAAGACCGCCGACCGCGGGCGTGCCACGCCGGAAGAGCCTCTCGAGACCGTGCCCGACCACGGCTACAACGAGATAGAGCCTCGCTCCCCCTATGATTATGGGTGGATGTTCGAGATAGAGCCGGTCAGCTTCGGTGTGATCCCCCACCCCACCCTGGGGCGCTTCTCCCACGAGCTCGGCCTCGTGCTCGAAGATCGGCGCACGGTCTATCTCACGGATGACACCTACCTCCCGAGCGACGCTGGCGTTCAGGTGGGAGGCGGGGGCCTCTTTCGGTTCGTCGCCGACCGCCCTGATGACCTCTCCGCCGGAGAGCTCTTCGCCGCGATCCTCGAGCAGGGGCAGATCTCCTGGATCTCGCTCGGACACGCCTCAGACGCCGAGCTCAGCGCCCGACCCTCCTTCTCGGAGCTCTTCGATCGGGTCATCGCCGCGGAGTGCCCCGCTGGCTTCACCCGCACCGAGACGATGACGGGGCGAGAGTGCCTCCGCGTCCGGCCCGGCCAAGATCGCCTCGCCAGCCGCCTCGAGACGCGTCGGTACGCGGCCCTGCTGGGCGCCACCACCTGGCTCACCAAGTCCGAGGGCCTCACGCTCGACGGAGACACGCTCTACCTCGTGCTGTCCTCGGTGAAGGCGCCGATGAAGGGGAAGCCCCACGGCCTCCCCGAGCCCGACGCCGGCCTCGTCCTCGCCCTCGCCCTCGACGACCAGGGCGTGGCCACCGCCTATCGGGTGGAGGTGGGGGAGGGCGTCAACAACGCCGACAACATCACCTTCGTCCCCGGCGTGGGCCTCTTCATCGCGGAGGACACGACCAAGAACGACGACCGGCGCAGCCGCCTCTGGCTCTGGCGGCAGGGCGTACTCGAGTGGGTGGCGAGCAGCCCCGTGGACATGGAGGTGGCGGGGCTCAGCGTCGGCACGCTCCACGGCCAGCGGTACCTGACGGTGGCTTTCCAGGGCGACAAATCGAGCTCGACCGGCCTCTTCGGTCCGCTCTGAGTCGCCGCTTCGACGGTCCGGGGTGGGCTCGCCAGCGGGGTGCCTCCCGATGTAGGATGTGCCCCTGGAGGCGCTCATGATCCGTCCCATCTCCCTGTGGTTCCCGCTGTTGCTGGGCGTCGGCCTCTCCATCTCTCTCTCGGGCTGCGCGGGGGGGGACAAGGGCGGGGCGGGCTCGGGGTCTGTCGAAGACGGCGGCGCGGGCGAGGACGCCGATCACGATGGGTTCAGCGGCGAGGAGGACTGCAACGACGCCGCGCCCGACATCCACGACGGCGCGGTCGAGCTCTGCGACGGCATCGACAACGACTGCGACGGGGACATCGATGAGGGGGTGAGCACCACCTACTATGTCGACGCCGATGGCGACGGGTTCGGAGATGGCGGGGCCTCCACCCAGTCCTGCTCCCCGGTCGAGGGCTACTCCGCCAACGACGGCGACTGTGATGACGGTGACGAATTCATCTATCCAGGCGCCTACGACCTCTGTGACGACAAGGACAATGACTGCGACGACCAGATCGACGAAGATGAGGCCGTCACCTGGTACGCCGACAGCGACGGCGACGGTTGGGGAGACGCCGCCGCGGCCACCGTCGATTGTGTCCAGCCGCCGGACACCGTGGAGGACGACGGGGACTGTGACGACAGCACGGCGCTGGCCCACCCCGGCGCCACCGAGGTCTGTGACGAGATCGACAATGACTGCGACGACGTCACCGACGAGGGGGTGACCACGACCTACTACGAGGACCGCGACGAGGACGGCTACGGGGTGCTCGACAGCACCGCAGAGGCCTGCGCCACGCCCACCGGCTACGCGCCCGCGGGTGGAGACTGCGACGACACGGATGAGAACTACCACCCCGACGCGCCGGAAGACGACTGCACCGACCCCGAGGACTACAACTGTGACGGCTCGGTCGCCTACGCGGACGTGGACGGGGACGCCTACGCCGCCTGTGAGGACTGTGACGACACCGATGGCACGCGAAACCCAGGCGCCATCGAGGTCTGCAACGCCATCGACGACGACTGTGACCTGCTCGTCGATGACGCAGACCCCAGCCTCGACCTCGGCTCGGCGACGACCTACTACGAAGACGATGACGGCGACAGCTACGGGGACCCCGCGGACACCCTCCTCGCCTGCACGTTGCCGGCCGGCTACTCCGCCGACAATCGAGACTGCAACGACGCCGACGCCGCGCTGAGCCCCTCGGCCACCGAGGTCTGTGACAACATCGACAACGACTGCGACAGCGCGATCGACGACGATGACTCCAGCCTCGACACGACCAGCACCACGACCTGGTACGAAGACGGCGACAGCGACACCTACGGCGACTCTGGCTCGACGGCGCGCACCTGCGACGCGCCCGCAGGTTACGTCTCGGTGGGGGGGGACTGCGACGACAGCGACGCCGCGGTGAGCCCGATCGATCCGGAGATCTGCAACGGCATCGACGACGACTGCGACGCCCTCATCGATGACGCCGACAGCAACCTCGACAAGACCTCGACCTCCACCTGGTATGACGACCACGACCTCGACAGCTACGGCGACCCCCTCGACGCCGCTCAGGCCTGCCTCGCCCCCGCCGGCTTCGTCGCCAACCAGGAGGACTGTGACGACAACTCCGCCTCGGTGAGCCCCGCCGATACGGAGATCTGCAACAGCATCGACGACGACTGCGACACCCTCATCGACGACGCGGACGGCTCGGTGACGGGCACGACCGACTGGTACCGCGACAGCGACAGCGACGACTTCGGAGACGCCGCCGTCCACACGGATGCCTGCGTCGCTCCCGCGGGCTACCTCGCCGATGACACCGACTGCGATGACTCCGACGCCAGCGTCTATCCGGGCGCGCCAGAGGCCTGGTATGACGGCGTGGACAGCGACTGCGACGGCGCTGTCGACCCCGACGTCTGCGACAGCCTGCCCGAGGGCACCACCGTCTCGTACGACACGACCTGCGCGTATCCGTACTCGCTGAGCGGCTGGTCGATCGACACCCTCTGGACCACAGACTCCACCAGCTATTATTCGTCCGGCGCCAGCTACACGCATGTGATGAGCACGCCCGTGGTTGGAAACCTGACCGACGACAATGGTGATGGGCTGATTGACGACCTTGACAACCCCGACGTCGTCTACACCTCTTTCGCCACCACCGGATACTCGCTCGGCGGTTTCCTTCGGGTCCTCTCCGGCGACACGGGGAGCGTCATCCTGTCGAAATATACGGTCGCGAGTGGCTCCTATGTCTCCGGCGCGGGGGGAGTGGCGCTCGGCGACCTCGAGGGCGACGGCAGTCCCGACATCGTTACCATGACGAGCGGGGGCGATCTCGTGGCCCTCACGGCCTCGGGCACCCTCAAGTGGCTCTACGCCGCGAGCTTCTCCAACTACGCCTTCCCCACCATCGGCGACATGGACGGCGACGGCGCCGCCGAGGTGGCCGTGGGCGGCACCATCCTGAGCTCGACCGGCGCCCTGCTCGGAAGCTGCACGTCCGGATCCTCGGGCGCCCCCTCGGTGATGGCGGACATCGACCTCGACGGCGACATGGAGCTCGTCACCGGCGCCGCCGTCTGCACGCGGACGGGCGCCACGGTCTGGTCCACCTCGCTCACCGCCGGCTATCCTGGCGTGGGCAACTTCGACGGCGACGCCGCGCTCGAGGTCATCAACGTCGATACGAGCGGCAGCGACGTCTATGCCCTCGACACCAACGGCACGCAGCTCTGGAGCTACTCTACGGCCTCCGGCGGCGGGCCGCCGGTCATCGCGGACTTCGACGGCGACGGCAAGTCGGAGGTGGGCGTCTCGAACGCCTCGTACTTCTACCTCATCGATGACGACGGCACCCTCCTCTGGCGTAAGTCGATCGACGACAGCTCCTCGAAGTCCACCGGGGCCTCGGCCTTTGACTTCAACGGCGACGGCATCCCCGAGATCGTCTACGCAGACGAGGGGACCGTCTATGTGATTGACGCCTCCGACGGGTCCTCGATCTACGCGAACACGAGCCACGCCAGCGGCACCATCCGCGAGTTCCCTGTGGTGGCGGACGTCAATCGGGATGGGCACGCCGAGATCGTGCTGGCCTCGAATGACTACGCCTTCTCGGGCTGGGATGGTATCCATGTGCTCTACGAGACGGACGGGAACTGGGCCAGCTCCCGCATGGCCTTCAGCCAGGCGGCTTATGACCCGAGCCAGATCGACGACGACCTGTCCGTGCTCCCGGCGCCGGCGGCCTCCGGCGCCACCCGCCTACAAGAGAGCTGGTCTACCAACGCCGACGGCGCCGGTGACGCTGCCCTCGAGCTCGTGGGGGTCTGTGAAGACTGCTCGGTGAGCGCGATCGAGGCCTACGTGGCGGTGCAGAACCTGGGCACGGTGTTCATCCCCGACGGGGTGACGGTGTCGGCCTACGCGGTCAACGGGACCGTCAAGACGCTGATCTCCTCGCAGACCACGGGAGCGCCGATCGATCCGGGCGTCCAGCTGGCGCCGCTCACCTTCAGCGTCCCCAAGTCCAGCGTCGGGGCCGACGGGCTCTTGTTCTCGGTGGACCCGTCCAACGCGGTCATCGAGTGCGACGAGAGCAACAACACGGTGACCTGGGACGCGCTCACCTGCCCCTGATCGGGCGCATGTCGGCGGAGGGGTGGGTGGGATAGGCGGGCGGGCCATGCCCCCCCGCATCCTCCCCGATCCCGCTGGTGTCCGTCTCCAAGCGGGCTTTGTCACCCCGGCCGAGCGCGTCGCCACCCTGGAGTGGCTGGCCACCCTCCGGCCCCTCTGGGAGATGCGCTTCTCCACGCTCCGGCCACCGCCGCCGCGCGAGGAGCAGCGGGCCTTGCAGCGCCCGGTCTATTGGCTCGGGAACTGGCAGTTTGCCTGCCTCGGCTACTACCACCCACCGAAGGGCCTGCGGGACCGCTGCGTCGCCGCCGAGCCCTTCCCGCCGCCGCTGCGGGCCTGGGTCGATCGGGTGGAGGCGCTCGTGCGGCGCACGATGCCCAAGCCCTATGTGCCGGTTGGCTGGAAGCTGAACACCTGCCTCGTGAATTTCTACGGGGACAAGCTCCTCGCCGACGGAAGGAAGGAGGACACCGCCCGTGTGGGGGCTCACCGTGACTTCGAGCCCGGGCCGGTGGCCTCGGTCTCGCTGGGCGCCCGCGCCTATTTTCAGTTCACGACGGGAAAGGGCGAGGAGCTCCGCCACCAGTGGCTCGAAGACCGCAGTCTGCAGGTCTTCGCTGGGCCCTACTGGAAGGACACCGCGTTCCACCGGGTGCAGCGGGTCGACCGAAGGGCCGACGCGCCCTTCCCGCCGGAGATCGCAGGGTTCTCGACGCGGCGGGTGAACTTCACCTTTCGGTATGTGCCGGAGGAGCACGTGGTCCCCTTCGCGGCGCTGTCGCCTCAGGCCCGGGACGACGTGCGCGGCTACGTGAGCACCCTGGCAGAGGCGGCGCCCTTCTGGGCCGCCGCCCTCGCGGCGGAGTCCGCCCGATAGGCCGGCGCCCTCGGGCTGGCTAGGCCTCCCTATCGGTCCCACCAGCCGTGGAGGTACCAGCGGCCGTCCTCCCGATAGACCCAGGCCCTCCGCCCGTCGATGAGGTGGAGCTGCCAATATTCTCGCTCGAAGGCGCTCTCCCACCACTCGCCGGCGAGGCGCTCGGGGCCCTCGGCGCCGCGGACCGGCAGCCAGCCCCCGCCGAGGTGGACCGCCGTGGGGGCGATGCCTTGTCGCTCGACCTCGATGGCCTCGGGGGCGTGGAGGAGGAGCGGCGGGCGGCTCGGTCCTTCGGGCTCAGGCCAGCCGAGCCACTCCTGGACCGGATCGTCGCGGAGGGCCGCGCTCAACGGCCCCTCACGCGGGGGCGGGGCGCTGAGGCTGGTGGCGGGCGCCCAGGCCGCCTCGGGGCGGTGGCGGTCGGCGAGGCGGGGCTTGATGAGGGCGCCAGGCCCGAGGGCGTCCTCGAGGCGGGCGGTGAGGTCGGCCCGGCGCTCCTGCTCGCGGTGGCGAGAGAGGAGGTCTTGCTGGCGGCCGTCGAAGGGGGCGGGCTCGGGGAGCTCCAGGCGGAGGCCGACGACCGGGCGGGCGAGCTTGAAGCGCTCCAGCCGCTCGCGGAGGAGGGTGAGGATCCGGCGGGGATCGCGGCTCGGCTCTCCCAGGCGGACGGACTGCTCCTGGTGTGCCCCATCATCGAGCTCGAAGCGCAGCAGGACGCGGCTCACCGCGGCGGCCCGCAGGGTGAGGCGAAGGGTCGCCTCGCGCAGCAGCGCCTGGATCACAAAGAGCAGGGCCTCGAGCTCGCTCACCGGATCGGGGAGCTCCTGAAGGAGAGAGATGAGCGTGTCTTCGGCCTGCGGGGCCAGCAGGGGCTGGCGCACGGCCCCTCGGGCGAGGGCGTGCTGGGCGACCCCGAGGGGGCTCAGGCGCCCCACGAGAGACGCGGTGTCGAGGGCGGCGAAAGCCCCCACGGTACGGACGCCGAGGCCCTCGAGGAGCGCGTCGTCTGCGAGCGGGAGGTGGAGGGCGGCGCGGGGGAGCGGCGCCAACGCGAGGCCGCCGCCGCCGGGAGGGATGACCTGGGTGCGGCCGCCCCAGATCGCTGCCGAGAGGGCGGTGCCGGGGTCATCGGCGAGGATGACAGTCGCGCTGTGCCCGAGCGCGGCGAGGCGGCGGCGCACCCGCTCGACCAGCACCGCCTCGGCCGCGCCCCCGCGCTCACCCGTCACGGCGGCGGCCGAGCGGCCCACCTCGGCCACCAGGGCCTCCGGCGGCAGGGGGGCGATGGCCGGGGAGATGGAGAGGAGCTGGCGGCTCAGCTCCTCGAGGTCTGCCGCCTCGGCGATGGCGTCGAGGCGCTCGACCTGGAGCTCGGGCAGGCGGGCCCGGGCCTCGGACAAGGTCATGCCGACCCGGATCCCGCGCCGCAGCGCCAGGGGGGTGGCTGCCTGCACGCGGAGCGCGCTCTTCTCTTCGGTGACGAGCACGACAGCGTCCTGGGCGGGCCAGCCACAGCGCTCCAAGCGAAACACGGGCATCCAGGCGACGAGGTACCGGAACATATGTTCAGAGTATCCCGGCCCGGTCGTGTTCGGCCAGCCGATCCTGCGCCAGCCCAGACCTGAGCGCCGCCACCCGGGATACCCATGTCGGGCGCGGACGGTGTCGTCCCGCGAGGGGGGGCTCCGGATGCGGCTGTTCATCTGCGCGGACATGGAGGGGGCGACAGGGATCGTCCACCGGGATCAGCTGATGCCGGATGGCGGAGCGGCCTATGTCGCCGGCTGCAAGATGCTCACCGCGGATGTCGTCGCCGCGGCGGAGGGGGCGATCGCCCAGGGGGTGCGCGAGGTCGTGATCTCGGAGGGACACGCCCACATGCGCAACATCCTGCTCGAGGAGCTCCCCGCCGAGGCCCGCCTGGTGCGCGGGCCGGCCCTCTGGACGAACAAGCCGCTCTGCCAGATCGCCGGCCTCGACGAGGGCTTCGATCTTGCCTTCTTCATCGGCTTCCACAGCCGGGCGGGCACGCCGGGCGGGCTCCTCAGCCACACCTGGGCGGGGGCGATCGTCCACGAGATCACCGTGAACGGAGATGTCTGGGGAGAGACTGCGATAAACGCCGCCATCTGCGGGAGCTTCGGGGTGCCGGTGGCGCTGGTCGCGGGCGCAGACGACCTCCGCGCCGAGGCCGCTACCCACCTCCCCGACGCCGAGCTCCCCGTCACCAAGCGGGCCCTCGGCTTCAACATCGCCGAGTGCTGGGGCCCCCGCTACACCGGCCCCTTGCTGCGGGACGCGGCGGCGCGGGCGGTGATCCGGCGGCGGGCGGGCGAATTCCACCCCTATTGCGTGAAGGGCCTCGTGGTGGCGGAGCTCGAGACCCACCGGCGCGAGATGGCCGACCGGATGATGCTCGCCACCCCGGGCCTGCGCCGGGTGGGCGAGCGGCGGGTGGGGGTGGAGGGGGCCCCGGTGCGCGACGCCCTGTCCACCCTTTGGCGGGCGGTGACCGAGGCCTTCCATGAGCCCTCGGCCTGGCTGAAGTGAGCGCGGCCGGCCGCGCCCTCGGCCGCCTCTCCCTCGCGGCCGTCGGCCTTCTGGTGGGCCTGGGGCTGGCGGAGGGGGGGCTGCGCCTCACCCGCCCGATGGGGGCCTCCTGGCTGCTCGCCAACACCCCCGCCCTCACCGACGCCTCCCTCTTCCAGGTCGATGAGGCGGGGCGCATCGCGCTCACCCCCGGGGCGAGCGCCCCCTACCGCACCCTCGAGTACAACACCTTCGTGCGGGTCGACGCCCTCGGCCTCCGCGGGCCCGGCCTCCCTCCGCGCGGGCCGGGTGAGCGGCGCTTGCTTGCCGTAGGCGACTCCTTCACCCTCGCCGCGCAGGTCGCGGAGGCCGACACCTTCGTCGAGCGCCTCGCGGTCGACCTCAGCGCCCGCACGGGCGCGCCGGTGAGCGTGGCCAACGGCGGCGTCGACAGCCACGGCACCTGGGATGAGCTCGCCCAGCTCCAACGCCTGCAGGCCGAATTGAAGCCGGACGCGCTGATCGTGACCTTCTTCCTCGGGAATGATCTCTGGGACAATTGCGAGTATCGCGGCCCGCGGCACCCCCAGCGCGGCGCAGACCGACGCAGCGGAGATCGGCGCCCGACGGCCATCGTCGACCATGAGCTGCGGCGCTGGAGCTACCTCTACACCTGGCTTACGATCTACTTGGAGGGCCGCTCGCTGCGCTCCGATGGTCGGCGCCTTGAGCGCTACCGCGACGAGCTCTCGATGTACGTCGAGCCCGTGCAGCTCCGCCGCTGGATCGGCTGCACCGGCCGCGCCCTCGCCGAGCTCTCCCGCGTCGCGGAGGCCGCAGGGCTCCCGGTGGTGCTCGGCGTGGCGCCCACCTCCTTCACCATCGACACGTCGCGGGTCCCGGCCACCTTCGCGCTCGTCGGGCTGCCCGTCGAGTCCGTCGACCTCGACGCCCCCCGGGCCGCCCTGCTCCAGGTGATGCCCCGCTCCTTCCACGTCGTCGACCTCGCGCCGGCGCTCCTCGCCGCCCAAGCCGTGGGCCCCACCTACTTCACCTTCGACGGCCACTGGACCCCGGCGGGCCACGCCGCTGCCGCGGAGGCCTACGCGCCGGTGGTCGCATCCGTGCTCTCGTCCGAACCCTCGCCCGCCTCGCCCTGAAGGCTGTGGAAGACGCTGTGGTCGCCGGCCTCCCACATGCCGAGGCGACGGAAGAAGTCCTCGGTGAGGTCGACGGCCTCGTCGATGGTCTGCGAGTGGAGGATCCCCACCCGCAGCTCCGAGCCGTAGGGCAGGCCCTTCGTGAAGTAGTTGGCGATCTTCTTGAAGCGACCGAGCACCGCGCGCTCGCGGATGAAGACGGGGCGGAGCGAGTCGAGGTAGCCCAGCAGGACGCGGCGCCGCTCGGCCGCGGTGACCTCGACCACCGGCTCCCCCCGGAGGTGCTGGCTCACCTGGAGCAGCACCCAGGGGTTGCGAATGGCGCCGCGACCGATCATCAGCCCGTCGCAGCCGGTGTCCTCGAACATCTTCATCGCGCTTGGGATGTCGGTGATGTCGCCGTTGCCGATGACCGGGATGCGCAGGCGGGACTTGGCCTCGGCGATCTTGTCGACGGCCCGCTCCCCTCCGTAGAGGTCGGTGCGGGTGCGCCAGTGGATCGTGATGCCCTCCACGCCCTCCTGCTCAAGGGCGACGGCGAGGTCGGGCGCGTTGCGGCTGTGGTGGTCGAAGCCGCTCCGCATCTTCACGGTGAGCGGGATCTGAATGGCGGCCCGCACGGCGCGAACGATCTCGATGGCCAGGGCAGGCTCGCGGAGCAGGGAGGAGCCCCCTGAGTGCGCGCACACCTTCTTGCTCGGGCAGCCCATGTTGATGTCGCAGACCGTGGCGCCGAGATCCTGGACGATGCGCGCGGCCTCGGCCATGGAGTCGGGGCGGCGTCCATAGATCTGGATCGCGATCGGGCGCTCGTCGGGGTCGAAGGCGGCCATGTCCATCAGGCGACCGACGCCTCGCTTGAGGCCCTCGCTGGCGATGAACTCGGTGGTGGTCATGCCGGCGCCGCCGATGTTCCGGATCAGACGGCGGAAGGTGAGGTCGGTCACGCCTTCCATCGGCGCCAGCACCACGTTGGGCTCCACCCGGATGTCGCGGATGGTGTAGGCGGTCGGGTAGGGGTGCGGGGCGGTCGCGTTCATGGCTCTTCCGAGGGGCCCTCGTCATGCCCTCCACCCGGCCGCTCGTCAAGCGAGGCCCGGGAGGTAGTGTTACTGCGCGCCGGCATGTCTGCCTCACCGCCGCCCGCCGCCCCGCCCGTCCCACCCGCGAACGGCTTCGTCCCGAAGGCCGAGAGTGTCACCGCTCAGGGGGAGGCGGATGGCTTTGTGCCCCAGGCCTTCTTCAAGGCCGAGCTCCTGCCTGGCGGCTTCACGCGGCTCGTGATCAGCCTGCCGCCGGAGCGGATGGAGGCGGTGCACCGGGCCCTCGTCTCGGCGCTCGCGGCGCCGCTCAAGCTGCTGTACAGCCAGCTGACCGACCGCAAGACGAAAGGCCAGCTCCCGAAGCCTCGAAATTCCGTCGCGGTCGAGCTCCCGGGGGATCGGCTGCTCCAGGCGATGGAGCGCTACCGAGGCCTGATCTACCAAGACGGTCGGCATCAGCTCTGGATCCGCGGCGCCCTCGGAGAGCAGGTGGTGCTCGAAGAGATCGGGATGTTGTACTGTTACCCGGATGATCCTCTGTTTCGAGACACGCTGGTTGAGCTCGGTGTCTCGGAGGGCAAGGGCCCGACCATGGCTGAGCGGGACTACATTCGCGTGAACTTCTCGGCCGCCTTTGACGCGGAAGAAGAGGGGCTGTTCCAGGACCTGCACCTGGTGCACTGGGACGGCTGATTGTCTCCGTCTCTGCGCGGTCCGACCGAATAGGATCGCCCGCGGCGGGCGAGGGTGAGGAGGCCGGCGGCCAGCACGCCGAGACTGAGCGGGCGGACCGCGCCGCCCTCGGTCGTCGGTGTGTCGGCGGCGGCGCAGCCGCAGCCCTTCCCGTCGCTCCCGCTGTCGGAGGCCGTGTCCTCCGCGCCGCCGCTCGCGGGCCCTGTGTCGGGGATGCCGTCGTCCTCGGGGAGGCTCCCCGAGGCGAGGCGGACGAGCGTGATGCGCGGCTGCACCTCCCGATCATAGGAGACCGCCAGCGTGTCTCCGTTGCGGGCGAGCCAAGGCCGGCCGGCCGGCATCTCATCGGTGGTGACCTGCACGCTGTCGACGATCTGGAAGTTGGCGTCGAGCGCGAGGACCCAGACTGGGCCGTCCCCATGGCCGCTCGTGTCGTTGCGGGCGAGGTAGGCGACGAGCCAGCCGTCGCCGTAGGGGAGCAGGCGCTGGGGCCAGAAGGCGTAGCCTTCGGGGACGGTGACCTCCATTCGATCCACCACCGTCCAGTCCGTCTCAAAGGTGGTGATGCGGATCTCGCGGCTGGCCGGCCCCTGCACGTCCACGCCGATGATGCGCCCGTCCGACTCCCGGACCGAGAGCGAGGCCCCCATCGCGGTGAAGTCAATGGTGTGGCTGGCGCCCACCGCGTCGCCCTCGATGTCGAAGAAGGTCGAGCCGCCGCCCGTGCGGTTGGTGTAGGCCACCCCAGTGACGATGTCGGTGCAGAGGCCGACCATGTCGTTGTGCGCGCGGTCCGTGGCCCCCTCTTCGATCGTGATCTGGCTCGTGGGCGTGAAGTCGGCGGTGAAGCGGAAGGCGAAGCCGGAGTCGTCGGCGCCCTCCCCGGTGGCGCTCGCGAAGACGAGCCAGCCGCCGTCGGGGCAACGCTCCACCTGGACGTCTTGGAGGTCGCCCCGCTCGGTGAGCTGGATGCGAGCCTGGTCGTCATAGCCGCCGAGCTCCAGGTCGAGGTCTTCCGCCCAGTAGTCCCGGCCGGCGGACTGAAAGAACCACCAGCCCGCTTCAGAGGGGTGCACACGAGACCAGGTGCCGCCGAGGCCGAGGGTGGTCTCGGCCTCCACCGTGGCGAAGACGCTTCCGGCCTCAGCGCGGGGGCCCGTCGAGAGGGCGAGCAGGGCGGAGATGGAGAACAGGGTGAGCGCGGTGACCATTACACCTCCGGTCGCGCAGCCTACACGGCTCTGGGCGCCGCCGACAGGGCAAAGCGGGGGCCACCTTGGAACGTCGGGCCCTCCCTCGCGCGTCGGGGACGGCGCTGCGGCGCGTGCGGGCTCGGCTGCGCCGGTCCGGCTCGGCCCCGACGGTCCATCGGGCTCCCCTTCGACGCGCGGGGGCGCGGCGGAGGGTCCCCTGGGCCCGACCTCGACCATCGGCGGGGAGCGCGCCGCCTTGACAGGCCCCTCCGCGGCCGTCGCGGGCGACCCCGGCGCGCGTTCCGGCGGCCCCTCGACCAGCGAGGCGGGGTCCGCCGCGCGATCGGCCCGCTGCCCGACATTCGGAGGGGGGGGTGACCGAAACCGTCGACGGAAGATTGGACAGTTTGGACAGGTGTAGTCGTGTAAGTCACTGGAATTACGACGGCACGGGGGTTGCAAAGACCGACCCCGCGAGGGTGGCCGACGGTCGGTCACCGGCCTCGCCCCGACAGCCTGTCCACCCCATCCCCTTTGGAGGGACCATGACCCTGCGCGTCCGACCCCGCTCCCACTCTGAACGCTCCACCATCCACCGCGCCGTAGACGCCTTCCTCGCCGCCCCCTCCGCCGACGTGGACGCGCGCGCCGCCGAGGCCCGCATCTTCCGCGCCTCGGCGGAGGCCTGGGCAGCGGCGCTCGTCGCCCACCGCGAGGCCGCGGCGCTGGCGTCCCTGGCCTCCGCCGAAGCCGACAGCGCTGACGTCGCCTTCGACGACGCGGCCCGCCGCTGGGCCGGCAGCCTCCGCGATGAGCGGGGGCGCAGCCTCGTCAGCCGCTTGACCGCCCTCACGGGCGGGCTCGCCATCTCCGACCTCTGTCGGCTCCCCTACGGGGACCAGGCGAACCGCATGTCCGACCTCCTGCTCAAGCTCCCCGGTCACCCCGAGCTCAACGGTGACCCCGGCCACCTCGCGGCCCTGTCCGCCGCCACCGCCGCCCTCCAGCCCCTCGCGGTGCAGGACGAGGTCGCGACCCGCGCCCGCCACGCCCGCGGCCGTGAGCTCGACCTCGCGAGCGTCCAATTCGACGCCGCCTACGTCCGGCTCTACCGCACCTTCGTGAATCTGTTCGGCCAGAGCCGGACCCGCGAGGTCTTGCCGGCCTTCGAGGTGCGGGCCAGCCCGAAGGCGGAGGGCGCGCCCGCGGAGGGTGTCACCCCCTGAGCGCGTCACCCCCCTGAGCGCGTCACCCCCCTGAGCGCGTCACCCCCCTGAGCGCGTCACCCCCTGAGCGAGGGGCCGCGGCCGCTGCGGCGGCGGGTGAGGGCCGCGAGCAAAGCTGAGGCTGCCCAGGCGGCCGGCCACCCCTCGCCGGCCGCCCCGAGGCCCGCTGTGGCGCAGCCGCCCTTGCCCTCGCCGCCGTCGGCGCCGCCGTCGCCATCCCCGTCGCCCCCCCCGCCGCCCTCCCCGTCGGCGGGGGTGCCGCTGTCCGGCGCGCCGTCGCAGTCGAGCCCCTCGTCAATCTCACCGTCGCAGTCGTCGTCGCCGGCGTCGCAGCGCTCGGGGGCGCCGGGGTGGCGCGCGGGGTCTCCGTCATCGCAGTCCTGGTCGTCGGCGACCTCACCGGGCAGGGCCACGCAGGCGAGCCTTTGAGCGGTGGGGTCGCCGAAGCCGTCGCCATCGGCGTCGGGGTGCCAGGGGCTGGCGCTGCTCGGGTCGAGGCTCGGATCGTCGTCGTCGATGAGGTCGTCACAGTCCTCGTCGGTCCCGCCGGCGCTGTCGGTGGGGCCCCCGTCGCAGCGCTCGGCGGCGGCGGGGGAGACGTCGTCGCGGCTGTCGTCGCAGTCGAGCGTGTCGTCGGCGGTGCCGGGCGCGCCGGGGCAGGCGAGGGTGGTGTCGGGGCCGCCGTAGCCGTCCCCGTCGCCGTCCACCGCCTGCGCGCTCGCCGCCCCCACGCCGGCGTCGTGGTCGTCACAGTCCAGGTCGCCGAGGACGCCGTCGCCGTCATCATCGGCGTAGCCAAGGTACAGGCTCGCCTGCCCCCCGGCGTTGACGAGGCCGCTGTAGGCCCAGGCCCCGACGAGGACATCGTCGTAGCCATCCGCGTCGACGTCGCCGCCGCCCGACACCGCGGCGCCGAAGTGGTCCCCCTCGGCGCCGCCGCCGAGGGTGCGGACCGGGCTCGGCTCGAGGCCGCTCGCCGACCCATGGAAGGCCAGGACGGCGCCCGCGCTGGGGACGCCGCCCGCCCCGGAGCCGTCTGCGCCGACCACGACGTCGGCGTAGCCGTCGGCGTTGAGGTCGCCCGCGGGGGAGAGGGCGAAGCCGAGGTTGTCGCCCTCTTCGTCGCCGGTGAGCCGCCAAGCCGTCGCGGTGCCCACCCCCGCGGCGGAGCCGTGGTAGAGCGTGACCTCCCCGACCTCGGGGACCGCGCCGGCCCATTGACCGGGGGCGCCGATGAGGACATCGTCGTAGCCGTCACCGTTGACGTCTCCCGCTCCGGCGACCGCCCCGCCGAGGCGGCTGCCGTACACGCCGGTGTAGGTGCGCGTGGGGCCGGCGTCGAGGCCGGCGGCGGAGCCGTGGTAGACCGCCGCCCGCCCGCATTCCGGGTAGCCGCCGCTCTCGTGCTGGTCGGCGCCGATGAGCACGTCGCCGTATCCATCACCGTTGACATCGCCGGCCCCCGCCACCGCCGCGCCGAAGGCCTCCCCCGCGCTGCTCCCGGAGAGGGTGAGGCTGGGGGTGGGGTCGAGCCCAGCGGGGGAGCCCAGGTGCAGGGTGACCTGCCCCGCCCCCGCGAGGGCGCCGTTGGCCATCCCGCTGGCCCCGATGAGGACGTCGTCGTAGCCGTCGCCGTTCACATCACCGGCCCCGGCGAGGGCCCCACCGAGCGCCGCGCCCTCCTCGGCACCGGAGAGGGTGAGGGCGGTCGCCTCGACGAGCCCGCTCGCCGAGCCGTGGAAGACGGAGGCGTAGCCGGCCAGCTCGGCGAGGTCGCTGAAGTAGTCGGTGGCGCCGACGAGGAGGTCGGCGAAGCCGTCTCCGTTCACGTCGCCCGCGGGGGCGAGCGCGACGCCGAAGCGGTCCTGGTCACCTTCGCCGGTGAGGGTCGTCGCGGGGCTCGCCCACGGCCCCGCGGCGGAGCCGTGGTAGATAAAGACACGGCCGATCGCCACTCGGCCGATGGTGACGTCGTCGTGGTGCGCGCCGATGGCGACGTCATCGAAGCCGTCTCCGTTCAGATCGCCGACGAAGGCCACCGCGGCGCCGAGCTGGTCGTTGATGCCGGTCCCGGTCCAGGTGGCCGCCGCGGCGCTCGCGAGGAGCCCGTCTGTGTCGCCGTCTCCCTCTGTGGCGCGCTGGGCGGCCCCGGCGGGCTGGCCCGGCCGCCCGTCGGAGAGGGACGGCTCGGTGGTGCAGGCGAGCAGGAACAGCAGCATGGCGCGACCTGAGGCGGGTGGCGGCTTCAGGCGAAGGGAGGGCCCGGATCGCCGCGTGCCTCCATCGGATAACCCGCGCGTTTCGGCGCCGGCTGTCACCCCGAAGACCGCCTCCTCCCCGGCCTGCCGGGGCGACGGTTGTACGATGGTGCTCTGATGAGGACGAGCCAACATGCCGGAATATCGTAGGAACCTGGACATCTACCAGGGGTACACCTGTCGATCGCGGACGATCCCTCGAACGAGGTCCAGTCGCCCGTGAACTACGCGTTCCAGGTCGGCATCAAGCCCCAGCCCGCGGCCCAGGCGCTCCACATCGCCACCGCGGACCCGAAGAACGTGGTGAAGGCGTGGGGCGTCCAGGTCGGTGGTTGATCCAGGGGACGGGCGTCGGGCTCAGGCGAGGGGCAGGTCCCGGATCGCCCCGTCCTTCCGGCGGATGACCCGCACGCGGTGGTTGTTCGTGTCGGCGACGAGCAGGTAGTCGCCGGCCACCGCGATGCCGCCGGGCGCGTGCAGCACGGCGGGGTCGCCGCCCACGAGGGTGTGGGTCTCGGCGCCGTTCATCTGGATGGTCTTCACCTTGTTGTTGTAGGTGTCGGCCACGTAGAGGGTGCCCCGGAAGGCGGCGACGGCCTCGGGGTGCTGGAGGCGCACCTCGCGGGGGGCGCCGTCCTGGTCGCCGAAGTCGAAGAGGCCGCGGCCGACGATCGTGCCCACCTTGCCTTGCTGGAGGTCGATCGCGCGCACGCTCGAGATCTCGGCGTCGGCGACGAAGAGGTAGCGGCCGAAGAGCCCGAGGCCAGAGGGCTGGGCGAAGGCGGCGCTCGGGAGGGCGCCGTCCTCGTGCTCCTCACGGCCGCTGCCGGCGAAGGGCCCGAAGCCGCCGTTCTCCGCCATGTAGATCCAGATCTGGTGGGCGCCGGCCATGGCGACGAAGACAGCCTCCTTCCCGGCGGGGCTGCCGCCGTTGTCGGGGCCGGCGACGGCCACGTCCCAGGGAGAGCGCATCGGCGCCTCGCGGGCGTCGAGGGAGTCGGGGCCTTGCCCCCGGTCGAGGGCCCCGTTCCCGGCCAGGGTCTCGATCCGACCGCTGTCGAGCTCGATGCGGCGCAGGGCGTGGTTGCCGGTGTCGGCCACCCAGAGCTGGCTGCCGCTGCGGTCGAGGCCCTGGGGGGCGCGGAGGCGCGCGTCCCGGCGGGGGCCGTCGGTGAAGCCCGCCTCGGGGCCGCCCCAGCTCCGCAGGAGCTCGGCCCGCGGCCAGCCCTCGATGCCCTTGCTCAGCCGGCACTCGAGGACCCGGTGGTGGCCGGTGTCGGAGATGTAGAGGCGGGCGTGGGGGCCGAAGGGGTCATCCCCGCGCTCCTGGGCGCCCGTGCCCGGCCAGACCGCGACCTTGCCCGGGAAGCGGAGGGTGGCGGAGGGGGCGGTCGTCACGGTGGTGACCGGCGGGGCGACTCGGGGGGCGGCTTGGGGGGTGGGCTCGGCCACAACCGCAACGCCGGCCTCCTCGAGGAGGCGCTCCACGATGGCGGAGAGCGTGTCGGCGTCGGTCTCCCCGGGCTGCTTGGAGGCGATGTGGCCCTCGGCGTCGAGCACGACGAGGGTGGGCCAGGAGCGGACGCCCCAGGCGTCCCAGACGGCGTGGTCTGGATCGTGGATGACCGGGTGGTGCACGCCCAGTCGCTCGAGTGAGCGGGCGAGGTTGGCCCGGTCCTTCTCGGCGGTGAACTTGGAGGAGTGCACCCCGATCACCACGACGGGCTTCCCCTCGAAGCGCCGCTCGAGGCGGTCGAGCTCGGGGAGGACGTGGAGGCAGTTGATGCAGCAGGAGGTCCAGAAGTCCAGCACGACCACCTTCCCGCGCAGCCCCTCCAGGGTGAGGGGGGCGGGGCTGTTCAGCCAGGCGGCGGGGGCCTCGGGCAGGCCCGGCGCCCTCGGCCGCCCGGCGGGGGCGCGGCCAGCGCGGGCGGGGCGCAGCACGCGGTCGAGCTCTGCGCCGAGGGCCTCGGCCGTGGTCACGGGGAGTCGGCAGGCGCCGCCCTCGCAGAGCCAGGCGGTGGCGACGCCGTCGAGGGCCCGCTGGCCCGCCAGCCAGGGGTGGCGCGCCGTGGCGGCCTCCACCGCGTCCGCCTCGACCTCGACCACCACGAGGAAGGGGGCGTGGCGGCGGGCGAGGGCCGCCCGCAGGGCGCGCCGCCCCTCGGCCGGGCCGATGAGGGCGAGGGTCTGGGTGGGGCCGGTGCGCCAGGCGGCGGCGACGGCCTCGAGGCCGATGGCGCGGGGCGCCCGGTCGAGGATGGCCTGGTAGCTGCGCAGGATGCGGTCGGCCTTCTGGCCGAGGTCCTCGCGGTCGCAGAGGCGGGCGAGGCGGGCGAGGTGGAGGGCGGCCTGGCCGTTCGCCGCCGGCTCCGCGCCGCCGATGAGGTGCTTCGAGCGGGCGACGAGGCCCTCAGCGTCGTGGCCGGTGTACCAGAGGCCGCCGTCCTGGTCGTCCCAATAGAGGCGGAGCGTCTCCTCGGCCTGGGCGAGGGCGCGGTCGAGCCAGTGGCCCTCGCCGGTGGCCTGGTGCAGATCGAGGAAGGCGCCGATGAGGGCCGCGCTGTCGTCGGCGAAGGCGGGGGTGTGGGCCCGGCCCTCCTTCCAGGTGCGCTGGAGCCGGCCGTTCACGCGCAGGGCGGTGTCGAGGAAGCGCGCGGCTTTGGCGGCGGCCTCGATGTAGCGGGGCTCCTCGAAGGCGGCGCCGGCGCGGCAGAGCGCGCTCACCATCAGCGCGCTCCAGGCGGTGACCACCTTGTCGTCGCGGCTCGGGGCCACCCGGGCGTCGCGGACGGCCTTGAGGAGAGGGAGGGCGCGGGCGAGCAGCGCCTGGTCTTCTGGGGTGAGGGCCTCGCGCGGGGTGTCGAGGCGGAGCACCGAGGTGCCGTGCTCGAAGCTCCCCTCGTCGGTGACGCCGAGCAGCACGGCCACGCGGGGCCCGTCGAAGAAGCCGAGCACGCTCCGGAGCTCGCGCGGGGTCCAGGCGAAGTAGCGCCCCTCCACGCCCTCGGAGTCGGCGTCCTGGGCGGCGCAGAAGCCGCCCTCCGGGTGGGTCATCTCGCGGAGCACGTACTCGGCCGTCTCGACGGCGACCCGTCGGTAGAGCGCGCCCTCGGCCTGCTCCGCCGTGCTCTGCTGCCAGGCCTCCACGTAGAGGGGCAGGAGCTGGGCGTTGTCGTAGAGCATCTTCTCGAAGTGTGGGATGAGCCAGCGCTCGTCCACCGAGTAGCGGGCGAAGCCGCCGCCGAGCAGGTCATACATGCCGCCCTTGGCCATGCCCTCGAGCGTGCGGCGCAGCATCTCGGCGGCCTCTCGGTCGCCCGAGCGGTGGCTGTGGGCCAGGAGCGCAGCGAGGCTGCCGTGCGGCGGGAACTTGGGCCGGGCCCCGAAGCCGCCCTCCTTACGGTCAAAGTCATCGGCGAGGCCGAGGAGGATGCGCCCGAGCCAGTCCTCTCCGAGGCTCGGGGCGGGCGCCGGCATCCGGGTGGCGCGGTGGATGTGCTGCACGAGGTCAGCCCCCACCTTCTCCACCTTTGGCCGCTCCTCCCTCCACAGGCGGGCGGCGTGGGCCAGCACCTGGGGGAAGCTGGGGACGCCCGGGCGGCTGGTGGGCGGGAAGTAGGTGCCGCCGAAGAAGGGGCGCCCCTCCGGCGAGAGGAAGACCGTCATCGGCCAGCCGCCGTGCCCGCCGGTGAAGGCCTGGACGGCCGACATGTAGAGCTCGTCGAGGTCGGGCCGCTCCTCGCGGTCGACCTTGACGCAGACGAAGTCGGCGTTCATGAGGGCGGCGATGGCCTCGTCCTCGAAGCTCTCGCGCTCCATGACGTGGCACCAATGGCAGGCCGAGTACCCCACGGAGAGCAGGATGGGCCGGTCGAGGCTGCGGGCCCGCGCCAGCGCCTCGGGGCCCCAGGGAAACCAGTCCACCGGGTTCTCCGCGTGCTGGAGCAGGTAGGGGCTGGTCTCCGCCGCGAGCCGGTTCTTCGGGCGGCCGGAGGGGCGATGGGCGGCGGAGGGATCGGAGGGCGGGCTGGACGGATGGCTGGACAAGCGGGCTCCCGGCGAGTGGCGGCGCTAACCTGGAATTGCGCGCGGGCCCGGTCGTCGGGACTGAAGGCGCCCGCGAAGCAGGCGGCGGGTGGGCGGGCGCTCGACAGCCCGTCACCCGCGGATACTGGCGACGGGGAGTAGGCCCACATGACCCGTCGATCCGTCCTCCGCGGGCTCGCGGGCCTCCTCCTGGTCACTGGGCTCGCGGCCTCGCGCGGGTCCGGGCCTGCGATCGCCGGGCCGCAGACCGACGGCGGCCCGACGCTCACCGTGCTCGCCGCCTCCAGCCTCACCGAGTCTCTCCAGAAGGTGGCCGCCGCCTGGACCGCGCGGGGGAACCCCCCGGTGAGCTTCAGCTTCGACGCCTCCTCGCGCCTCGCCAAGCAGGTGGAGTCCGGGGCCCCGGTCGACGCCTTCTTCTCCGCCGACGCAGAGTGGATGGACCACCTCGAGCAGCGGGGCCTCATCGACAAGGCCACCCGGAGAGACCTCCTCGGGAACAGCCTCGTCGTCGTGCTCCCCGCTGGGTCGCGCCTCGCCGTCGCTGCGGCCTCCGACCTCCGCGACCCGGCCATCCGCCACCTCGCGCTCGCCGGAGAGAACGTGCCGGCGGGGCGGTACGCGCGCGCCGCCCTCGGCAGCCTCGGCGCGTGGGCCGCCGTCGAAGGACGGGTGGTGAGCGGGGACAATGTGCGGACCGTGCTCGGCTGGGTCGCGACCGGAGAGGCGGAGGCCGGCGTCGTCTATGCGACCGACGCGAAGGTCGAGCCCCGCGTGAGGGTCGCGTTCACCTTGCCGCCCAGCAGCCACCTCCGCGTCGTCTACCCGATGGCCGTGACGAGCGGCTCGGCCCACCCGGCCGAGGCCGCGAGCCTGCTCGACTACTGCCGCGGCGCCGAGGGCATGCGGATCTTCCTGGCCGCCGGGTTCAGTCAGGCCCCGGAGGCGCCGCGTTAGGTCAGCCGCCGTGCCCCCGACTCTGCCCTCCACCGCGCCGCCCATGACCGCCCCGACCGACCCGGAGCTCGCCCTCGCGTGGCTCTCTCGCCTGCGGCGCGGCCTCGTGCTCACCGCGATCGTCGTCCTGGTGCTCAGCGTCCCGAACCTGCGGCAGGCGCCGGCGGCCGTGCTCATCATCCTCGGCCTCCTTGGCCTCTTCGATCTACTCGGTCCGCTCTGGAGCCAGGCGTGGCGGCGACGCGAGGGCGCCGTTCTCCTCACCGCGGCCGTCGACCTCATCGCGCTTACGGTCATCCTCGTCTATCAAGGCGGCGCCCAGAGCCCGCTCCAGGCCTTCTTTCTCGTCTGGGTGGCCTTGCTCGCCGTGGTCCTGCCGCGGGGGGCTTCTGCCGTCGCCACGGCGCTGGCTGTGGTGCTCCAGGCATCCGCGACCTTCGGCGCCGGGCTCCTGGCGGGGCCGGTGGACGAGGCCCACCACATTCCCGGCCACGTCCTCGGCCATGTGCTCGCCTTCGACCTCGGTGCTGTCGCGATCACCCTGTTTGTCGGTCGGCTCGCGGCCACGCTGCGGGACCGGGAGCAGGCGCTCCTCCATCTCCAGGCGGAGCGGGCCGAGGCCGAGAAGCTGGCGGCGCTCGGCACCCTCGCTGGAGGGACGGCCCATGCGCTGGGCACGCCCCTCGGGGCCATCATGCTGCTCGCCGAGGAGATGGCCCTCGACCTTCCGGACGACGCCCCGGGTCGGGAGGCTCATGGGCTCCTCCAGGCCGAGCTCCGCCGATGCCGTTCCATCCTCGACCGCATGCTCACCCGCGATGATGGGGCGGGGGGCCATGTGGAGGGGGTCAATGGGCGCCTCGTGCTGTGGGTGGAGGACTGGGTCGCCGCCCAAGAGGCTCGGGTGCAGCTTCAGATGGAGGGGCCGCCGTCCGGGGAGGACAGCCAGGCGGAGAGGGCCCAGCGGATGCGAGGGACAGAGGAAGGCTGGAGGAGCGCCTTGTGGACCGTGCTGGACAATGCCCGCACCGCCGGGGAGCCTATCCTCATTCGATATCGACAGGAGGGGGGGCTTGCACGCATCGAGGTGGAGGACAGCGGCCCGCCCACCACGGTGGAGGGGCTGCGGCGGGCCGGTCAGCCCTTCTTCTCGAGCTGGCCCAACCGACGCGGCACCGGGCTCGGCCTCTATGGTGCACGGTCCTTCGCCCGCGCGACCGGCGGCGACATCACCCTTCAGCCTCGCGCGGTGCGGGGGACCACCGTCACCTTGTTGCTCCCGATAGAGCCCGCCTCGATGGAGTCTGCATGAGCCCAGTGCTGGTGGTGGAGGACGACGCGGTCTATCGGGGCGCGCTCTGTCGAGCCCTTCGCCGAGAGGGCTTCGAGCCGATCGAGGCGGAGGGGGTGGAGTCCGCCACACGGATGGTGACCGAACGCCCGGTGGAGCTCGCCCTCATCGATCTCAACCTCGGCGACGGCTCGGGGATTGACGTGGTCCGCGCGCTGGGGCGGGTGGCGCCCGCCTGTCGGTCGGTGGTGCTCACCGCCTATGGCACCATCCCCACCGCCGTGGAGGCGATGCGGGCTGGGGCGGTGGACTTTCGCACCAAGCCCATCTCCACGGCCGAGCTCGTGGAGGCACTCCGACGGGCCGAGGAGACCGTTACAGAGCCGGCGATGGAGCCCCTCGATCAGGCGGAGCGCGAGCACATCCACCGGGTGCTGGACGCGACCGGGGGCAACATCTCCGAGGCCGCCCGGCGCCTCGGGCTCCATCGGCGGACCCTCCAGCGCAAGCTACAGAAGCTACCGCCCCTTCGCTGAGCCCCTCGGGCAGGCGGCGGCGCCGAGCTTCGGGCGCTACAGATCCACCTGGCAGTGGCCCTCTCCGTCGACATGACCGAGGGTCTGCGTGAGGAAGGCCACGAAGTCGCCGAGGGTGGTGACCGCGCTGTACTGGCCGACCTCGTAGCCGAGCGGGGCCACCGAGACCGCGTCGAGCTCCGCCATTGTGACCTTCCCGTCTCCGTCGGCGTCCGACTCGAAGATGGCCAGTCCGCGGACCACGGCGTCCGGGTTCTCGAGGCCGTCGTAAAACAGGTGGTCTCCGTGGATCGTGTACTGGGTGTCGTCCTCTCCGCCTTTGGGAATGGTGAGGTCGGCGGGCGCGCACGCGTAGGTGGTGTCGGTCGCGAAGGTCCAGTCGAAGGTGACCGCCGCCCCTCCGCACTCCAGCGTCCCTGCGGTCACGACCGACTGTCCGTCGAGCGCGTCCGAGGGGGAGATGGAGAAACGCGAATTGGCGTAGTGGGTGGCGGGCACGTCTACGGAGCCGACCTCCTGGGGGCCGACCTCGGTGAGGTCAAAGATGTGCTCCCCGTCGATGGTGCCCACCTCCTCGCCGTCGCCGTCCAGGAGGGCCACGTCGCTGAGCGCCACCTCGAAGCGGTCGTAGGTGACCGAGCAGCCATCCTCGAAGATGTCAGCGGGGATGGTCTCTTCGATATAGTCCTCGCCCCAGGTGTTGACCGTCCAGGTGCCGCTGCCGCATGCGCTGAGGAGGAGGAAGAGAGGGTAGGTTGAAAGTCGGTTCATGGCTGCTCCAGTCATGGTTGCTCCAGTCATGGTTGCTCCAGGCGGATGGTCCAGGTGGGGGTGGCGACCAGGCCGAATAGGAGGGTGTTGCCGAAGGTGCCGTCGGAGACGGTGAGGGTGCCGTCGCCGTCGGTGTCTCCCTCTTGCCAGTCGACGAAGGAGAAGATGTGGGCGAGGTCCACGCCGAGCCCGATCCCGCCAAGCGGCTCATCGGCCGACATCTCGGCCCCGAAGGAGAGGCCGGTGATCTCCTGGTCGGGGGCGAGCTCGAAGAGGAAGGGGAGGGTCGTGCCGCCCAGGGTGGCGGTGCCTGCGAGGCGCGCGACGGGCTCGGGAAGCACAGTAAGGCGCCCGGTGGCGTAGTCGCCCTCGTAGCAGGCGGCCTCGCCGAGGCGGAGGTCCTCCCCGATCAGATTGAGGGTCCAGGTGCCGGTGAGCTCGCCGGCCACGTCTCCGGCGAAGTCGTGGCCGGGGTGGGCGTGGGCCGCGGGGATGAGCGACCAGCTTATGGCGGTCTCCGCGGGCGCCTCCAGGCGGAGGTCGGAGAGGCTGAGGGTGGCCTCGTTGAGGAGGAGGACCACCCCCTCCGCCGGGGTGACCTCGTCACCCGCCGCACGAAAGGTCACGGGGACGGAGAGCAGCGCGGGATCTTCGGCGCCGCAGGCGACGAGCAGGAAGAGGACCGGCAGCAAGAGGACCATCAGAAGCTCCTTCCCATCGAGAGGCGGGCGACCCGCGGGGCGCCAGCGGTGAACTGGCGCGCCGGCAGCTCGCTCCGGGGCTCCTTGAGATCCCAGTGGGACGGGAAGATGAATTCCCCATCCTTCCAGTCGGTGCCCAGAACATTGTCCACGTCGAGGTCGAGGCTCCACCGCTGCCAGTCGGTGCGGGTCGAGAGATCGAGCACCCCTGTGCGGTGGCTGGAGAAGCCCCCGGGCAGGGGACGGGGGCCGAGCAGCCAGCCCCGGAGCCCCAGCGTGAGGCGCAGGGGGCCGGCGGGCAGGTGGTCGGTGTAGACCCCGCCTACGACGAGCAGGCGCGGCGCGTAGGGGATGGGCTCGTCGGTGGCGACGTAGCTGCCCTCCGACCAGGTGAGGTCGGCCTCCACCCGCAGGGGCTCGATGGGCCGCAGCGTCGCCCCGCTGTCGATGCCGAGGCGCCGCGTGCCACCGGTCGCGAGGAAACGTGCGGCGGCGTGGTCGAAGAGGATCTCGTCGGAGATGAGCGTGGCGAAGCCCGCCGCTCGGAGCTCCAGCCAGTCCGTGGGCCGCGCGCGGGCCCCGAGCTCGCCCGAGTCGGAGAGGGCCACCGGGGCCACCTCCCCGGCCTCGGTGCCGCGGGCCTCGGGGGAGCGGAAGCCCCTGCCGTAGGATGCGAAGCCGGTGACGGGCCCGTCCGGAGAGAGGCTGAGCGCCGCCTTCGGCGCCAGGACGGGGGCCCAGGCGAGGCCGTCCGCCGCGGCCTCCGGTTTGACGAGGAGGAGCTCCGCGCGCAGACCCGGCTCCAGGCGGAGCCAGCCGACGGGCGACCAGGGTGCGGCGAGCCAGACACCCAGATCGGCCTGCCGGGCCTCGGTCTCAAAGCGGCGCTCCCAGACCTCGCCATCCGGCAGGACCCCCTCCTCGGTCTGGGTGAAGAGGTCCCCCCGCCCGTCGAGGCCTCCCTTGAGGGCGAGCCCGGCGGGCCCCGCCCAGCCCCCCTCCAGCCGGGCCCCGGCGAGGCCGGCCGCATGCGACTGTGCGCTGCCGTCGCCATGCTCGGTGTCACCGTAGTAACCGGTGTAGTTCTGGACGAGCCGGAGCTCCCGCCACCCGCCGTAGAGGCTGAGCCGCCACAGCAGGCGGTCGCCGCCCGAGGCGATCGCGGTCCCCAGGAGGCGGCGGGAGGCTCCCCCGCCCGCCCCCGGGTAGGCGTCGGTGAAGTCTACCGCCCCCGCGGCGAGATCATCCTCACGCAGCACGCCCGGCGACTCGAAGACCCCGTCGTAGGCGAGCAGGTATGCCCGCGTCTCGAGCTCCCCGAGGCTCCCTTGCCAGCCGGCACCTGCGCGGGCCTGTCGCCAGGCGCGGGCCTCGCCCACGCCCTGCCCGAGATCGACGTCGGCGACGAGGAAGGTCCCGGGTCGTGAGCGCGCGGGCCGCCAGGCGAGCGTCCCTGTGCCGCTCCGGTCGGTGCCCCCACCGATCCAGGCCTGTCCGCCGGCCTCCTCCAGGCCGAGGGAGAGGTCGGCGGAGCCGGCCACGGCGAAGTCGCCCACATCCGCCCTCCAGGTGCCGGGGGAGAGCGTGAGGCCGCGCACGAGGATCGGCGGGATGAAGTGCAGATCGAGGTAGCCGTGCCCGTGGACGTTCGAGACCTCGTTCAGGGGCACCCCTTCCAGGGAGACGGCGATGTCCGAGCCATGCACGGCGTCGAAGCCGCGGAGGAAGAACTGGTAGGCCTTGCCATGGCCGCCGTGGGCGGAGATGTGCATGCCTGGCATGGCGCGGAGAAGGTCGTCGGCGGAGCGGCCCGGCATGGCCTCGATGGCCGCGCGGTCGAGGGTCCGATCGGTGGCTGAGCCCTCCCTTCGTCGGGCCTCGACCACCACCTCTGTTGCGTCCACCTCTGTGGCGTCCACCTCTGTGGCGTCCACCTCTGCGGCGACCACCTCTGCGGATTCGGGGGCGGGGGCTGGATCGGCGGCGTCCACAGCGCCTCCTACGATCGGCCTGCCTGCGCAGTCCACGCGACATGATGTCGCAGGTGGCCGCGCGCCGCCCGCCGTCGGGCCGACCGCGCGCACCGCTGCCGCTGCCGCTGCCGCTGCCGCCCTCCCCGGTGCCGGCCGCCGCGGTAGGTGAGGGCATGCGCACGCGCCTCGCCTTCCCCTCGTCTCCGCTCCTCCCCCCTCGAACGGCTCGGCGGGCCTCGACCGCCCTCGCCCTCGGGCTCCTCGCGTGCTCGGGGGGTGAAGGTCCCGGCTCCAAAGGGAGCGACGGGGCGGGCGCCGGGGACAGCGCCGCGCCGGCCGACTCCGGGGGGGGCGAGGACACCGCCCCCGTGGCCTCGCTCGCCGCGCGGATGGACATCGACCGCCTGCTCGGCCACCTCGACGCCCTGCAGGCCATCGCCGACACGAACGCGGGCAACCGCTCGGCGGCCACCGCGGGGCACCGGGCCTCGCTCGACTGGGTGGAGGCGGAGCTCCTCGCCGCCGGGCTGTCTCCCGTGCGGCAGGGCTTCGACATCACCACCTGGCGGGAGGTGGGCGAGGCCCGGCTCGAGCCGGAGCGCGGCGGGCCCTTCGTCGCGGGGTCAGACTTCGGGCACCTGCGAGGGACCCCGCCCGGCCTCGCCAGCGGGCCGCTGGTCGCCGTCGACGTGGTGCTGCCGCCTCCCGGCGGTGAGAACAGCACCAACAGCGGCTGCGAGGCGGCTGACTTCGCGGCCTTCCCGGCGGGCGGCGTCGCGCTGCTTCAGCGCGGGGGCTGCACCTTCAGCGAGAAGGTCGAGGCCGCGAAGGCCGCAGGCGCGGTCGCCGTCGTGATCTTCAACGAGGGGCAGGCCGACCGCAGCGGGCTCTTCGGGGGCTCGATGGACAGCGAGGCGGGGCTCCCCACCCTCGCCGCCACCACCGCCCTCGGCGAGGCCCTGATCGCCGAGCTCGCCGCTGGCACCCTCCAGGTCACCGTCGAGGCCGCGACCGAGACCAGCCGCGAGCCCACCGAGAACCTGTGGGTCGATGTCCCCGGGGCGCGGCCCGAGCTCGGCATCATCGGTGGCCACCTCGACAGCGTCACCGCGGGGCCGGGCATCAACGACAACGGCTCGGGGACGGCCCTCGTGCTGGAGCTGGCCCTGGCCAGCGCCGCTCGGCTGGACGAGGGCGCGGCCGGGCGCAACACCCAGCGCTTCGCCTTCTGGGGCGGTGAGGAGCTTGGCCTGCTCGGCTCCTTCGCCTATGTCGAGTCCCTCACCGACGACGCGCTCGCGCTCCACCTCGGCAACCTCAACTTCGACATGGTGGCCAGCCCGAACGGCGCCCGCTTCGTCTACGACGGCGACGGCTCGGCCGAGCTCGACGGCTACCCGCCCCCCGAGGGCAGCGCCGCGCTCGAGGCTCTGCTCACCGGCTCCCTGGACGCCGCCGGGCTCGCCTGGGGCCCCACCGCCTTTGACGGGCGCTCCGACTACGGGCCCTTCATCCTCGCGGGGGTGCCGGCGGGCGGCCTCTTCACGGGGGCGGAGCAGCGGAAGAGCGGCGCCGAGGCGGAGACCTACGGCGGGGAGGCCGGTGAGGCGCTGGACGCCTGCTATCATCAGGCCTGTGACACGACCGACAACATCGACCCCGTGCTCTTCCTTGAGATGGCTGTCGCCGCCGCGGAGGCGACGGAGGGCCTCTCGGAGGCGGAGACGCTCGGCGGGGCCTCGGCCGCGCGGCGAGCGCGGGCCCCGCGGAGCCGGCTGCCCTACCTTGGCGGCTGTGACGCGGCGCTGCCTCGCTGGTGAGCGCGCCTGCTTCGCCCGCGTCGCGGGGGTCGCCGGTGTCGCTGCGGTCGCTCAGCGGCTGAGGCGGTTGCAGGCGACGGGGTCACCGATGTGGCAGGCGCGCTCGTAGTAGCCGCGGGCCTTCTTGTGGCTGCGCCGCACGCCGTCGCCCTCCCAGTAGACCTCGCCCAGCCAGCGGCAGGCGAGGGGGGACTCGATCTCGCAGTCCGCCCAGCGGCAGAGCATCGCGGTCGGGAGCGAGCAGGTGGTCTCGAGGAGATCGATCGCGCCCTGCTGGTCTTCGCGGGAGCGGGGGTGGTCGAGCTCCTGGCGGGCGAGCCCTGCGCAGCCGGTGGCGCTGCGCGACAGGCAGGCGCGCTTCAGGACCTCGGTGGCCTCGGGGCTGGTGACGAAGGCTGCGCTGGCGCTGATCGCGAAGTGGGCGCAGCCCTTGTCGGAGCCGAGGCTGCAGGACTGCTGGTAGAGGCGGCGGGCGGTGTCGAGGTCGGGGGCGCCGGTGAGGCCGACCTCGACGAACCAGCCGAGGTCGGCGCAGCCGAGGCCGTCGCCGGCCGCGCAGGCCCGCTGGAAGAGGGCGGTGGCGGCGGCCATGTCGTAGGGGACGCCGATGCCGCGCTGGTGGAGCTGGCCGAGCGCGGTGCAAGCGGCGGGGTCGTCCTGCTGGCAGGCCTGCTCGAAGAGGGGGAGGGCGCTCGGCAGATCGGGCCGCCCCTCGTGGAGACCGCCGACGAGGCCGTGGGCAAGGGCGGTGCAGCCGGCGCTGGCGCCGCGCTCGCAGGCGCTCGACCAGGCCCGCTCGGCGGCGGCGGGGTCCGCCGGGGCGCCGGTGCCGCGCAGGTACATCCAGCCGCGCTCCACGCAGGCCTGGGCGTGGCCGAGGCTGCAGGCGCGCTCCGTCAGGGTGATCGCCTCCGCGGTGGCGGTGGGGTCGGCCTCGGCCATCGCCAGCCGCATCGCCCCGAGGCGCCCGCAGGCGGGGCCGTCGTCCTGGCGACAGGCCTGGTCGAGCAGGCCGCGGACCCGCTCGAAGTCGGGGTTGCGGCTCTGCATCACGGCGTCGGCTGCCGCTCGGCAGGCCTTGGCGACGTGGGCGGCGCAGGCGCGGTCGCGCAGCGCCTCGGCGCGGCCGAGGTCAGCGTCCCCCTTGGCCCAGCCAGCGAGGAGCATCTCGGAGAGGTCGGCGCAGGCGCGGTCGTTGCCGGCGGCGCAGCCGGCCTCGTTGAGGCTGTGCAGCCGCTCCCGCAGGGCCGGGAGGGCCTCGGAGGGACCGCGCAGGGCGAGCTCCATGCATGCGCTTGACAGGCCGCCTTGGCAGGCCTGGTCGTAGTAGGCGCGGGCGCGGCCCGGGTCGGGGGCGCCGTCGGCGCCGCCCTCGAGGAGGAGCCCCGCGGAGTGGCAGGAGATGGGGTCGCCCCGGTTGCAGCCGCGCACGAACTGCCGCAGCGCCACGGCGGGATCGCCGGCGGCGCCGGGCTCCTCGCCCTCGAGCGCCGCCACCGAGGTGCAGGCGTTGCCCACGCCGTCCTCGCAGGCCCGCACCAGCAGCGCCCGGGCGGCGGGGAGGTCCTTCGCGACGCCAGTGCCGGCGCGCAGCAGGTAGCCGAGCTCGGCGCAGGCGCGGGGGAGGCCTTGATCGCAGAGTCCGCGGAAGCGGGTGACGGCGGCGGTGGGGGCCGGGGCGCCCACATTGCTGAGGCCGAGCTCGAGCTGACTGTCGAGCCAGCCGGGAACCAGGCAGGCGGCTGGATCCCCGGCGGCGCAGGCGGCGTCAAAGGTGGCGCGGGCGCGGGCGCGGTCGAGGCCCTCGGGGCCGTGCCACTGGAGCGGCGCGCAGGCGACGGGGTGCCCCGCCGTACAGGCGGCGGCGTAGGCGGCGTCGAGGGCCGGGCGGTCGACCACCACGCCGTCTTGCTGGAAGTCGAGCACCAGCGCGGCGACCAGCGTGTCCGGCGCCGCGCCCCCACCGAGGCCGAACAATCCCAGGAACACGGGCAGCAGCCAGACCAGAGGGGCGAGCCGCGGGCGGCGGAGGGTAGGGGACGGGCGCACGCACACCTCGGGTTGCGCCCCGGTGGAGGGGCCTCGCGACCTAACCCTGAGACCCGCGAGCGTGGCCCGCTGTACGGGACGGGCAGTCATTTTCGCTGCCGCACGCCTTGACCGCGCCGGCTCGGGGAGCATGGTTCGGCCCATGGACAAAAAGAGCTCGCTCCGTCGCCTCCTCTCCCTCGCCGGCCCCGAAAAGAAGCGGCTCGCCGCGGGCACCGTCGCCCTCCTGCTGGGCTCCAGCGTCGGGCTCATCATGCCCGGCGTGGCGGGCAAGCTCATCGCCAAGGTGGTGGGGGAGGCGGGCTCGGCCGAGGTCAACCAGATCGTCATCTTCGCGCTGGTCATCGCGGTGGTGAGCGGGGCCTTCGCCGCCTTGCGGGCTTACCTGTTCACCACGGCGGGGGAGCGGGTGGTGGCCCGCCTCCGCCGAGACCTCTTCGCCTCCCTGATCCGTCAGGAGATCGGCTTCTTTGACGCCGAGCGCACCGGTGAGCTCACCAACCGCCTCGCGAGCGACACCTCGGTCCTCCAGAACGCGGTCACCGTCAACATCTCGATGGCGCTGCGCTTCACGATCTCCTCGATCGGCTCACTCGCCATCCTCTTCTTCACCTCTTGGCGGCTGTCTCTGCTGATGATCGCCGTGGTGCCGGTCTTCGCGATCGGGGCCTCGCTGTACGGAAAGCGGCTCCGCGGCGTCTCCCGGCAGGTGCAGGACGCACTCGCGCGCTCCTCGTCCGTCGCGGAAGAGACGCTGTCCGGCGTGCGCACCGTGCGGGCCTTCGCGCGAGAAGACGAAGAGACGGAGCGGTACGCCGCGGCGGTGAACGAGTCCTACTCGGTCGCGCGACTGCGGGCGATCCTCGGGGCCTTCTTCCAGGGCGGGCTCAGCATCGGGCTCTACTCGGCGGTGGCGGCCTTGCTCTGGTACGGCGGGCAGCTCCGGGCGAGCGGGCAGCTCTCGGTCGAGGACCTGACCGGCTTCATCCTCTACACGATGATGCTCGGCGGCTCGATCGTCGCCCTCGCCGGGCTCTTCGAGGACTTCGGCAAGGCGCTCGGCGCCTCGGAGCGCGTCTTCGAGCTGGTCGACCGCGTGCCGAAGGTGGGCGGTGGCACCGAGCGAGGCGGCGAGGTGCGCGGCGAGGTCGTCTTCGACCAGGTGAACTTCGTCTACCCGACCCGCGCCGATGTGCGCGTGCTGCAGGGCTTCGACCTCCGCCTCCACCCGGGCGAGGTCGTGGCGCTGGTGGGCCCCAGCGGCGGCGGAAAGTCTACGGTCGCGGCGCTGCTGTCGCGCTTCTACGATCCGATCGGCGGGCAGATCTCCCTCGACGGCCGCCCCTATCCGAGCCTCGATCCCGACTGGCTGCGCCAGCAGGTGGGCGTGGTCTCCCAGGAGCCCATCCTCTTCGCGACGACGATCGGCGACAACATCCGCTACGGTCGCCCCGAGGCCACCGACGCCGACGTGATGGACGCGGCGCGGGCCGCTAACGCCCACGAGTTCATCTCGGCCTTCCCGGAGGGCTACAAGACCCTCGTGGGCGAGCGAGGCGTTCGGCTGTCCGGTGGACAGAAGCAGCGGGTGGCCATCGCGCGGGCCCTCCTCAAGGACCCGCGGGTGCTCGTGCTCGACGAGGCGACGAGCGCGCTCGACGCCGAGAGCGAGCACCTCGTCCAGGACGCCCTCGATCGGCTGATGAAGGGCCGCACGACGGTGGTCATCGCGCACCGGCTGAGCACGGTGCGGGACGCCGATCGGGTGGTGGTGCTCGACGGGGGCAAGGCCGTCCAGCAGGGCACCCACGATGAGCTTGTCGCCGTGGACGGCCTCTACCGGCGCCTCGTCGAGCGGCAGTTCGCCGGGGCCTGACGGTCGGCCGCGGGTCGCTCAGACCTGGGAGCGCAGCGCGGCGCGGAGGGCCGGTGAGCCCGCCTCGGCGACGGCGCTGGTCAGGCCGGCTCGGAGGCGGTCCAAGGCGCCTGCGGCGGGGGACGAGGACGGCGCCGGCGGGACCGCGGCGGGCGGCGCGCCGGGGAGGGTGGCGAGGAGCGCGTGACGCAGCGCCGGGCGGGTGAGGAGCAGGAACACCAGCTCCTCGTCGAGCCCGGGCTCGGCGCGGATGGCCTCGCCAGAGGGATCGAGCCCCAGGGCCTCGAGGACGAGGGTTCGGGCGGCGGGGTTGAGGGTCTCCATCATCGAGCTCGGGTGGGCGGCGCGACGAGCCGAGGCCTCGGCCACCAGCGTGCTGCGCGGCGGGATCGGCGTGGTCAGCAGGCGCCGGGCGTCTGGCAGGCCGGCCCCGAAGCCCTTGAGCGGGCCCTCTGCCCCCGCCTCGATGAGCGGTGGGCTGGGCAGCAGGGGGTGGCGGAGGGGCGTGCAGGTCCGGGACAGCGCTGACAGGAAGACGTCGGTGAGCTGCACACCCTCCCCGGGCGCGGTGTGCGCGGCGATGAGCGCGGCGCGGCCGTGGTGGGCGAGCCAGAGGGCGCAGAGGCCGGAGACGAGGGCGGTGGAGAAGGAGGTGCCGTCTCCCGGCCGCACGGTGGGCCGCCCCTCCGGGTCGATGACGGCCCGCCAGACCCCGCTGGCGGGGGCGGCCACATCGACCGCGGGGCCCACCCCCGACCAGGGCCAGGGGCCGTCCCCCGCTGTGGAGCCGGCGACGCCGACGACCTCGGGGTAGGCGGCCGGCCAGGCCACGAAGAAGGGGAGATAGTTGCCCGCGGCGGCGATGACGATGACGTCGGCCTCATAGGCGCGGCGAACCGCGCGGTGGAGCTCGCCGGTGCCGATCCAGCCGAGGCTCACCGAGAGGACGTGCGCGCGCGCCGAGCGGACGGCGTAGTCGATCGCGGAGACCAGGCGCTCGGTCCCGCTCCACAGCAGCACGGGCGCGGGGGCGACCGCGTGGGGCTTGGTCACCCGCAGGGGGATGAGGGTGGCCTCCGGCGCCACGCCGGTGACCCGCGCCGCGGTGGGACCGTCTTCGCGGGGGCTCACCATCACGCTGGCGGTGCCGAGCCCGTGGTCTCCCTGGTGGTTCTCCACCCGCCGATCGAAGGCGAAGAAGCTCTTTTCCGCCGCGGTGTCGATGCGCGGGTTCGGGCTCTCGGCGGTCCAGAGCTGAGGGTGAGCGCGGTAGCCGCTGTCCGGATGGGCGATGCGGATCCCTGCGCCGCGGCTGAGGGGCCAGGCCGCCCGCACCTGCAGTCGGTCGAGCGCCCACTCGGGGTCGGTCGGGGCCGGCGGCGCGTCGGGGTGGGCGGTGGCCTCGGCGGGACCGAGCGCGAGCTCGAAGAGGGGCTCGGCGGCGAGCACGCCGGGGAGGGCGCGCAGGGCGTGGGTGAGGGCCCAGGCCGACCGATCATCGGGGTGCGCGCCGACCGCCACCGGAAGGACGAAGCGCCCCCCGCGGCGTCGGAGCCGCCGGGGATCGGCCAGCCGCCCGCGGGCGGTGGCGGGGCCGGTCACCGAGCGGACGGCTCGTTTGAGGGCCGTGAGGTCATCGTGATCCGCGCGGAGGGACCAGCCCTTCCAGGTGGGCCCCCGGAGCAGGCCGTCCTGCTCGCCGGGATGGGTCTCCGCGAGATGATCGGTCCACGCGAGACGCTGCCCCCCTCGCTCACCTTGCTCGTCCATCGGCTCCCCCGGCGGCCCGCTAGGGCCGGCGTCCCGGCCGCGAGTGTAGCCCAGTCGTCTCCGCGTCCCCGACGGGTGCCGAGGCCCCGCGCCGTGGATAGGCTCCGGCCCCTGACGAGAGGTCCTTCATGCTCGCATCCTACCGAGCCCATGTCGCCGAGCGCGCCGCCCTCGGCATCCCCCCGCTCCCCCTCAACCGCGCCCAGGTGACCGGACTCGTCGAGCTCCTGCGCAGCCCGCCAGAGGGCGAGGGCGCCGTCCTGGTCGAGCTCCTCACGCACCGCGTCCCGGCGGGCGTCGATGAGGCCGCGCAGGTCAAGGCGGGCTTCCTCTTCGAGCTCGCGCGGGGAGAGTCCGCCTCACCGCTGATCGATCGCGCCGCGGCCACGGCCCTCCTCGGCACGATGGTCGGCGGCTACAACGTGGCCCCGTTGGTCGCGCTGCTCGACGATGAGGCCGTGGCCACCGTCGCCGCTACCGCGCTCAAGGGCACGCTCTTGATGTTCGACGCCTTCCACGACGTCGTGGTGAAGGCCAAGGCCGGAAACGCCCACGCGCAGGCGGTGCTCCAGAGCTGGGCCGACGGCGAGTGGTTCAGCGCCCGCCCGGCCCTCCCCGAGAAGGCCACCGTCACCGTCTTCAAGGTGACCGGCGAGACCAACACCGACGACCTCTCCCCCGCTCCCGACGCCTGGAGCCGCCCCGACATCCCGCTCCACGCCCTCGCGATGCTCAAGAACGCGCGCGAGGGCATCGTCCCCGAGGAGCCGGGCGTACGCGGGCCGATCAAGATGATCCAGGCCCTCGGCGAAAAGGGACACCCGGTGGCCTACGTCGGCGACGTGGTGGGCACGGGCTCCTCCCGCAAGTCCGCCACCAACTCGGTGCTCTGGTGGACCGGGGACGACATCCCCCATGTCCCCAACAAGCGCTTCGGCGGCTTCTGCCTGGGCTCGAAGATCGCGCCCATCTTCTTCAACACCCAGGAGGACGCCGGCGCCTTCCCGATCGAGTGTGACGTCTCACAGATGAACACGGGCGATGTCATCGACATCTACCCCTACGCGGGCCGGATCGAGAAGGACGGGCAGGTGGTCTCCACCTTCTCTCTGCGCTCCGACGTGCTGCTTGACGAGGTGCGCGCCGGAGGCCGCATCAACCTGATCATCGGGCGCGCGCTCACCGGCCGGGCCCGCGAGGCCCTCGGCCTCGGTCCCTCCACCCTCTTCCGCCTGCCGGTCACGCCGGCGGACAGCGGCAAGGGCTACACCCTCGCCCAGAAGATGGTCGGCCGCGCCTGCGGCTTCCCCGAGGGCCAGGGCGTACGCCCCGGTACCTACTGCGAGCCCCGGATGGCCTCCGTCGGCTCCCAGGACACGACGGGCCCGATGACCCGCGATGAGCTGAAAGACCTCGCTTGCCTCGGCTTCTCGGCCGACCTCGTGATGCAGTCCTTCTGCCACACCGCGGCCTACCCCAAGCCCGTCGATGTGGCCCTGCACAAGCAGCTCCCCGCCTTCATCACGAGCCGCGGCGGCATCTCTCTCCGGGCGGGCGACGGGGTGATCCACTCCTGGTTGAACCGCATGCTGCTGCCCGACACCGTGGGCACGGGCGGCGACTCCCACACCCGCTTCCCCATCGGCATCTCGTTCCCGGCCGGGTCGGGCCTCGTGGCCTTCGCCGCCGCGACCGGCGTGATGCCCCTCGACATGCCGGAGTCCGTGCTGGTGCGCTTCAAGGGGCAGATGCAGCCCGGGGTCACCCTGCGCGACCTTGTCAACGCCATCCCCTACGCCGCCATCCAGCGGGGGCTGCTCACCGTCGAGAAGAAGGGGAAGAAGAACGTCTTCTCCGGGCGCATCCTCGAGATTGAGGGCCTGCCTGACCTCAAGATCGAGCAGGCCTTCGAGCTCTCCGACGCCAGCGCCGAGCGCTCGGCCGCCGGCTGCACGGTGCGCTTGAACAAAGAGCCGATCATCGAGTACCTGCGGTCGAACATCACGCTCCTCAAGTGGATGATCGGCTGCGGCTACGAGGACGCCCGCTCCATCCGCCGCCGCATCCAGGCGATGGAGGCCTGGATCCAGGACCCGAAGCTCCTCGCCCCCGACGCCGACGCCCAGTACGCCGAGGTGATCGAGATCGACCTCGAGACCATCCGTGAGCCCCTGCTCGCCTGCCCGAACGACCCCGACGACATCAAGCCGCTCTCGGCCGTGACCGGGGACAAGATCGACGAGGTCTTCATCGGCTCCTGCATGACCAACATCGGCCACTTCCGCGCCGCCGGGAAGGTGCTCGACGGCAAGCCCGATCTGCCGGTGCGCCTCTGGGTGGCCCCGCCCACCCGCATGGACGCGATGATCCTCACCGAGGAGGGCTACTACGGCGTCCTCGGCCGCTCAGGCGCGCGGCTGGAGCTCCCCGGCTGTTCTCTGTGCATGGGCAACCAGGCGCAGATCAAGCGAGGCTCCACCGCCGTCTCGACGTCGACGCGGAACTTCCCGAACCGCCTCGGCCTCGACACGCGGGTCTACCTCGCCTCGGCGGAGCTGGCGGCGGTCTGCGCCTTGCTGGGCCGCATCCCCACGGTGGAGGAGTACCTCTCACAGGTGGAGGTGGTGAACAAGAAGGCGGCGGAGATCTACCGCTACATGAGCTTCGACCGCATCGCCGCCTTCAAGGACGTGGCCGACACCGTGACGATGTAGGCGAGGCCGGAGAGGACCAGCCCGAGGCCGAGCCTGCTGGTCCGTTCATCGCTGGCGCTCCCGGTGGAGCAGCCGCGGCCCCCGCCCCCGAGCACGCCGTCGGCGTCGGTGTCGGTCGCCTCACTCCCGCCTCCCTCCTCGCCACAGTCCTCGTAGACGGTGGCCGGGGGCGCCTCCGCGGGTGTGCCGTCGCAGTAGTGGTCGACGCAGGCGCGGTTCCAGAGGACGTCGTCGGCGTAGGTGAGCGCGTCTGCCGACTGGATGCCGGAATTGTAGAGCATGAGGTCGACGTCGGCGGTCTCTCGGGAGTAGCGCATGTGGATGCGGGTGATCCAGGGCCACTCCTGCCCGCCGTCGTCGGCGTGATCCGAGAAGCCGAGCTCTTTCATCACCTTGCGGTCAAAGAAGGGGTTGTAGGCGGTGCAGGGGCTGCAGTTCCCCGCGAGGTCGGAGAATTCGACCGCCCAGGCGGCGCCCCCGACGGCGGCGTGTTGCTGCTCGAAGAGGTCGTCGTAGTAGGCCGCGAAGTCGCGCTCACCGTCACCCCCCCACAGGCAGACCTCGGGGACCTCGATCTGTTCATAGGTGGCGATGCCGACCTGCCCTTGCTCCGCGTCGCTCAAGGCGTAGATCACCATGTCCTGGTCTTCGATCGCGCTCAGCGCGGCCAGGCGGATGGGGATGGCGTAGATGTCGGCGTCGTAGGCCACCTGGAGGGGAGAGAGGGGGCTACCGTCGGCCGTGGCGGCGCTGTCGTCGACCTTGGCGACCATGAAGTAGCTGCCGGCCTCGATGTACTCGGCCAGCCGCTCCTCCGCGCCCTCGGGGAGGTGGTAGCCGTTGGTGTCGAGCCAGAGGCTGAGGGAGCCGGACTCCTCGGCGGAGAGGATGGAGATGGAGTAGCCGCCGATCAGGTAGTGGGCCTCGACATCGACGCCGCCCTCCTCCTCGAAGGCCTCACCCTCACCCTCACCCTCACCCTCACCTGAGCCGTCCGAGCCGCTCATCGAGCCGTCATTGCAGGGGACGTAGCCGACGTACCCGCAGCCCGCGTCTGCGACGTGGCGGGGCGCGGTGTAGCCGTCGAGCTCGGCGAAGATCGCGCTGTCGAGCGTGCGGATGTCACTCTCGCGGAGGAGGGTGGGGACCGGCATGACGAGGGCGAAGTCTTGCGGCTCACCGAGCGGGTTGATCGACACGCTGAAGGTGGTCCGACCGTCTACGTGGGTAATGGCCACCTGAGCGGTGTCGAAGGAGAGCTGCGAGGTGGTGCCGGTGGCGATCGTGGGACAGGCGCCGGCCGGGTGAGCGAGCAGGGTGGCACCGAGGCTGAGGCTGAGGCTGAGGGTGAGGAGCAGGTTGAGGCCGAGGGGCAGGGCGGGGCGCATGGTGATTCCTCCACCCCCCCAACATCACCGGGCGTCGTCCGTGTGCCCACGTCGAACCTGCTCATTCCGTCGGCCGGCGCTGCCCGTCGCTGTGCAGATCTGCGTGAGTCTGCTCTGCCGTAGGCTCCCTTCTTAGCCGCCGACCGCCTCCCGAACATCTTCCCACCAGGGCATGCGACACAGCACGTGGCGCAGGTCCTCGGGGAGGGGGGCCCTCACGTCGAGGCGGCCCCCTTCGGGCAGGGGCATTGAGAGGCGGCGGGCGTGCAGCCCGAGGCGGTTGAGGCCGAAGCCCTCCCGCCAGTCGCGGTTGACCCGTGAGTCGCCGTGCTCGCCGTCGCCGAGGATGGGGTGCCCGAGGTCGCGGACGTGGCGCCGCACCTGGTGGAAGCGCCCGGTCTCGGGCGCGACGTGCAGCAGGCTGCAGCGCGGGGCCTCACTGGCGCCGAGGCACCGCACGACGGAGCGCGCCTCGCGCAGCACGCCGCGGGAGTCCTTCATCGGCGTCTCGATCACCTGGGGGCTCGGCAGCTTGTAGCGCCCGCGCACGAAGGCGAGGTACTCCTTCTCGCTATCCGGTCCGTTCAGGCAGGCCGACAGCGGCCCCGCCAGCTCCGGGAGAGTGGCGAAGAGGAGGCAGCCCGAGGCCTGGCGATCGAGGCGATGGATCAGGAAGACCGGCCGGCCGACCTGGTCGCGCACCCGCTGCAGGGCCGGCCGCTCGCCGTTTCGATTCTGCGGGTTGTAGTGGACGATGACCCGCGAGGGTTTGTCCACTACGAGCCAACCGGGCCCCTCCGCTAAGACCGGCAGCGGGCCGTCTTCTACCGGGGGCAGCCCGCTGTCGAGGAGCGGGGTCAATCGACGACCTCGACCTCGTCCCGGGTCACCTTGCGGATCAGCCCGTCGAGCATCGAGACGCGGGCGCGGTCTTCGGCCCAGGGGCCCTTGAGCTGCTGGGCGAGGTCCTTGGCGCGGCGGAAGGCGCCGACGAGGTCGCCCGAGATGTCGGTGGTGCTCTGGACGTTCATCATCAGCTCGCCCAGGCTGCGCCCCTCGGCCCACCAGCAGCCGAAGGCGATCATGTCGGCGTCCCAGGTGACCTGCACCTTGGTCAGCTCCTCGGCGCCGACCACGATCTCGCTGAAGCGGATGAGGTCGATGCGCTTGCCGAGGCTGCGGGTGGTTTTGCCAGCGTTCGTCGTGGCGCCGCGGGGCAGGGAGGCGCAGATGCCGCAGAGCACGCCGAAGAGGGTGTTGGCGTCGAGCTCGTCGAGGATGCCGTCCAGGAACAGCTCGGTGACGAAGATCTCCGAGATCTGGATATGGCGCAGGACGCGGGCGCCGGCGTTGAAGCTCCCGTCCTCGGCGATGTAGGCGTAGTTCTTGAGGAAGGCGACCTTCTCTTGGAGCTCGTCCCAGGTGCGGTCCGCGGTGCTGCCGGCGCGGTTCAGGCTGTCGCGCAGGCGGCGCAGCTCCTTCTCGCGCTCCTTCGGGCTCCGCTCCCCGTGGGGCTCGGCCTGGAGCTCGGCGAGGCGGTCTTCGGCCTGCTTTTGGTCGCGCTCGGCCTGTCGCCGCCGGTGGAAGGCGAGGAAGCTCATCTCGACGATGGCGCGGATGCGGTCGGAGGGGTGGCGCTCGAGGAGGTTGACCACCGAGTTGAAGGAGAGCGAGAAGCGGCTACGGACGGGCTCCACCTTGCCCTGCAGGTAGACCTTGAGGCGCGGCTCGAGCTCCTCCCACTCCTCCATGTTGGTGCGCACCACGACGAGGCCCTCTTCGTCCATGCCGCGGCGCCCGGCGCGGCCGGCCATCTGCATGAACTCGCGGGAGGGGAGCGGGATGATCTCCCGCCCGTCGAAGCGCATCAGGCCGTCAAAGACCGCGGTGCGGGCCGGCATGTTGATGCCGAGGGCGAAGGTGCTCGTGCAGTAGAGCACCTTGACCAGCCGCTTCTCGTAGAGCTCCTCGACCAGGGCCTTCAGCATCACGTGGAGGCCGGCGTGGTGGAAGGCGACCCCCGTGAGGTACATGTCGCCGAGCGACTGCTCGAGGGCCGTCTCGGCGCCGGGGGTGGCGGCGAAGGCGGTGAGCCGCTCGACGACCTGGTCGTGCTCGGCCTCGGTGAGCAAGCTCTCGGGCAGCTTCTGGGAGAGGGCGCGGGCCATGCCCTCGGCGTCGCGGCGCGAGAACACGAAGTACATGTAGGGCGCGTCGTCGGGCCACAGCATGCGGAAGACCTGGCTGTGCCGGGTCATCTGGCCGACTCGGATGCGCTCGCCGCGGCCGCGGCGCCGGCCCTTGTTCTCAACCTCAGCCTTCTTCAAGGCGTGGGCGTTCTTTCGCACCCAGCTCTTGTAGAAGCGGCTCATGTCCTCGGGGGTGCGGAGGCCGCCCTCGGCGGTGGCCACCCGGAAGCCGAGGGGGACGGCGCGGCGGTACTCCTCGACCACCTCGACTCGGCTGCCGCGCACGTGCTCGAGCCAGTCGGCGAAGTCGTGCAGGTTGCTGAGCGTGGCGGAGAGGCCCACCACCTGCACGCTCTTCGGGAGGTAGATGAGGACCTCCTCCCAGGTCGTGCCGCGCTCGCGGTCGTCGAGGAAGTGGATCTCGTCGATGATGACGGCGCCGAGCGCAGGGAGGTCATCCCCGACGAGCAGCATGTTGCGCAGGATCTCGGTCGTCATCACCCGGCAGGGGGCGTCTCGGCGAATGACGAGGTCACCCGTCACGAGGCCGACGCGGTCTTCCCCGAAGATGCGGCAGTAGTCGCGGAACTTCTGGTTGGACAGGGCCTTGATCGGCGCGGTGTAGACCACCTGCTGCCCGCGCGCGAGCACCTTCTCCACCATCCAGTCGGCGACGACGGTCTTGCCCGTCCCGGTGGGGGCGCAGACGAGCACGCTGTGCCCGGCCTCCAGCGCGCCGATGGCCTGCGCTTGAAAGGGATCGAGGGTGAGCCCGCGGTAGACGCGGGGCTCGAGGGCAGGCGAGTGGTCGTCATTGATGGTCACGGCTCGGGTGGCTAACGTGTGGCCCCGCTCCAGGCCGAAGGAATCCGCATGAGACGTGCCCCCCTGCTCAACGTGCCCCTCGCGCTGGCCCTCGCCCTCGGGGTCGCGGGCCTCCCGGGCCGGGCCTGGGCCGCGGAGCATGAGCTGCTCGTGAAGCCCGACGGGGTCTTCGTCGTGGACGGCGCGGTGGGGGGCCGACCGGCCGTGCGGGAGGCGGTCGCGACGGACCCCACCGGCCGCTGGACCGTCGTACACGAGGGAGGGGCCAAGACAGACGTCTACTGGGCCGAGGGCGTGATCCGCAGGGCCGGCGGTTGGATTGGCGAAGGCGGCGCGCAGGACCCGCCGCCGCCCGCCGCCCCGCCGCCCGCCGCCGCCCCGCCGCCCGCCGCCGCCCCGCTGCCCGTCACCGCCCCTCTGCCCGCCGCCGCCCCGCCGCCCGCCTTGGCCCAGCCGGCGCCCCTCGGGCGTGTCGCGGTCCAGGCCGAGCTGCAGGCCGACCTCGTCTTCGACCTCGAACACGAAGGAGACAGCTCGCCAGGGCTCTCCTTCCGCCTGCCGCGCGCCCTCTTCGGCGGGGAGGCTCGGCTCGGCGACCACGCCCGCGCCCGGCTCCGGCTGAGCGCGGCCCCCGGGGTTGATCTCAGCGCGCCCGACGGCCGGAGCCCTGAGCTCGATCCGGGAGAGGCGGCCCTCTTCCACGACGCCTGGATCGACCTCCACGGCGAGCCCGGCTCGATGGGGGAGGCGGGGGCCTCGCTCCGCCTCGGTGTACAGGACCCGGTCTTCGGCCTGGTCGGCCACTTCGCGAGCGTCTCCGACGGGGCCTACCTGCCCCTCGCGGTGCGCGGTCAGTCGGTGGCGGAGCTGGCCGGGTTGGCCCCTCACCGGGAGCTCGGCCTCTCGGCGAGCGCGGTGGGGAAGGGCCTCGCGCTGACGGTCCTCCTCGGCAACGGGCAGGCCGGGCCGGTGCTCGACACGGGCGCCTTCCCCCTCGCGGCGTCGGCCCGCCTCGTCTATGGCACGAAGCTCAAGCTCGTGGCCTCCGGGGAGCTCGCCCCGCAGCCCCTCGACCGGGCCCCCACCGTGGGCGTGTCGGCGGCGGTGGAGTGGGAGGGCGAGCAGGTGAGGGTGCTGGGCGAGTACCTCGGGGGCAACGCGGCCCCCGGCTACGGGCCGCTCATCCAGTACGGCGCCGCAGGGGTCGAGGGCGCGGCGGTCGCCTTCATCGGCGGCCAGGCGGCGGCGGAGGCGCGCTTGCCGCTGCCGGCCGCCTCGATGGGCGCGCTCGTCCTCTCAGGGCGCTGGGGCTACTTTGACCCCCAGGCCGAGACCACCGACGCCGACGCTTGGCTGCTGCTCGATCTCGGCCTCGGCCTCTCGCTCCCCGTCGACGCGGGCGGCGACGTGCTCCCCGGCCTCGCCTACGAGATGGAGATGCCGATGGACGCGACCCTGCCGATCGAGCACCGCCTGGGCCTCGCGACCACCTGGACCTTCGGCGGGGCACCCTGAGCCGCCGCAGCCGAACACGTCGAGGCAAGGGCGCCGCGTGAGATCGGCGATACATGCTCGCACCGAATGCCGCCGCGCCCCTCTCCATCCCTGCCGCCGCCCGCCCTCCCGTCGCGCCTCCGCCTCGGCGGGCTGCTCGCGCTGTGGGTGATCGGCTGCGCGGCCCGGCGTCCGGCGCCCTCGCAGCTCCCCGCCGTGCAGGCGATCCGCTTCGAGGGCGACGGCGGCCTCTTCTCCGACACGAGCGACGTGAACCTTCGCACCGCGATGGAGCAGACCCAGAACCCCGCCTTCGCCTGGGTGCGGCCCCGTCACAGAAAGGTGAGCCTCGACCAGGACAAGCTCGAAGCAGACGCCTGGCGCATCGAGACCTGGCTCGCCCACCGCGGCTACCTCGACGCCCGCTTCCTCGGCTGGGAGGTGGTCGGGGTCGGGCGCGGGCGTCGGGCGCTGGGCCTGAGCTCCCGTCCTTCGGTGCAGGTGATCGGCCACCTCGACGTCGGCCCGGCCACCCTGGTGCGCAGCCTCCGCTTCAGCTGGCTCGACGCGTCGGGGGCCGAGGTCCCCGAGGAGGGCAGCAGCTCGGCCTTCCTCCGCCTGCTCCAGCGGGAGATCCCGGTGCAGGAGGGCGAGCGGCTGGAGCTCGAGTCGGTCAACGCCACGGTGGCCCTCGTCACCGAGGCCCTCCAAGACCGAGGGTATGCCTTCGCCAAGGTCTCGGCCTCGGTAGAGTCCTTCCCCGAGGAGCATGCCGCCTACGTGCACATCGAGGTCACGCGGGGGGACTTCTGCCGCTTCGGGCCCGCCCGCGTCGAGGGCGACATCGGGCTCCCGGTCGCGCTGGTCACCGATCAGCTCGACGTCCCTGAGGGGGAGATCTTCCAGACGAGCGCCCTCGCCCGCACCCAGCGTCGCCTCTTCGGCCTCGGGGTCTTCTCGGTGGTGCGGGTGATCCCCGATCTCGAGAACGCCACGCCCGTCTTCGCCAAGAAGCCCGGCCCCGACGGCAGCCCTGTGGTGTTGCACCAGATCGTGCCCGTGCGCGTGGTGCTCGTCGAGGGCCTCGCTCGCCAGCTCCGCCTCGGCGGAGGCTTCGAGGTGGCGCCTGGCAAGCTCGACGTGCACGGCTCCGTCGACTTCGACCACGCCAACGTCGGCAACCACCTCGTACGGTTGAACCTGTCGAATGAGGTGGGCTACACCTCGCTCTCCACCCTGTCCGACCTGACGAGCGTGGTCGAGGAGGTGGCGACGAGCGAGCCCGCCGCGGACGCCGCGTCGAGCACCCACGGCCCCACCGTGATGAGCAGCGTCGAGCTCGTGGTGCCGCGGATCCCCTGGAAGCGTTGGCAGGTCTCGAACACCGTCTCCTATGAGCTCGGCGTCGAGGAGGGCTACCGCTTCTCCACGCCCGCCTGGTCGCCTGGCTTGAGCGGCCGCCTGGGCGAACACTGGACGGTGGGCTCTTCGTACCACCTCGTCTACTTTGATTACATCGACCTCACGATCGATCCGAGCAAGGCGCTCCGCCGTTTTGACCTTAACTTTCGAGACCCATACCTCCTGTCGTACCTGACACAGTCCGTCCAGTACGACACCCGCGACGACATCCTCTCGCCGCGCTCGGGCCTCTACGGCATCTACGACGTCTCCGAGGCCGGCGGGCCCTTCGGCGGCTTCTACGACTACGTTCGCTTTCGGGCCGATCAACGGGTCTACTTCAGCCTCGTGCGAATCCCCGGCCTGAACCGGCTGCTCAACGCCTCCCGCGGCGCGCTCGCCTTCCGCCTCGGGGGCGGCCTGCTCCGGCCCTACGGCGAAGGAGCCTCGGCGGCGGCGCCGGTGGCAGAGCGCCTCCGCCTCGGCGGCTCGACCACCGTGCGCGGCTGGCGCCAGGATCACCTCGGGCCCTACATCTGCGACCTCACGGCCCTCGAAGAGGTGGGCCTGCCGGAGGGATCGCCCTACACGCTCGAGTCCTGCCCGCCCGGCCGCCTCGGCTCCGAGCAGCCCACCGAGGAGATCCAGCCGATCGGCGGCCTCGCCTCGCTCTTCACGAGCGCGGAGCTCCGGCTCTACGGGGCGGGCGGCTTCGGGGGGGCCCTCTTCGTCGACGCGGGCATGGCCTGGGAAGACCTCGCCGCCGCCTGGCCCCCCGTGCTCCTCCCCTCCGTGGGGGCGGGCCTCCGATACAAGAGCCCGATCGGCCCGGTGCGCCTCGACCTCGCCCGTCGCCTCGACGACGAGCCGATGTTCAGCCTCGAGCCCCGGTACGGCGTGCACTTCTCTGTCTCGGAGGCCTTTTGACTCGGGCCCGCCGCTGGCTCCTGGGCCTCGGGCTCGGCGGTCTGGGCTTGGGGCTCGCCGGCCTGCTCGGTGGGGTCGCCTTCGTGGCCTGGCTCCGTACCGAGCGTGGGAACGAGTTCATCCGCCAGCAGGCTCTGAAGCAGGCTGCCATCCTCGTGCCGGACGGGGTGGTGGAGCTCCAGGGCCTCGAGACCGACCTCCTGCACGGCCTCACCCTCCGGGGCCTGCGCCTGCGCGGCGCCAGCGGAGAGGAGCTGGTCACCATCGAGGCCGTCGAGCTCGGCTGGGACCTCGACGGCCTCCTCGAGCGGCGAGTCCGGGTCACCGGGCTGTTTGTCGATCGGCCCACCGTGAACCTGCGCGCTGGCGCCGACGGGCGCTACGATCTCGTGGCCCTCTTCGGCCCCGCCACGCCCCCCGATCCCGCCGCCGGCCCCTGGGCGGGCCTGCCGCTCCACGTCCTCGTCGATGAGCTGCGTCTGCAGGGCGGGGCGCTGCACATCGTCGAGGCGGATGGCAGTCGGGTTGACCTGCTGGGCCTCGCGCTCGCGGCCAACGGGGAGGTGGAGGGGACCCGGATCGACCTGCCCCGGCTGCGCGTGGAGGGTGCGATGGCGGCGCCGGAGGCCCTTGACCTCTCCATCGACGGCGATCTGCTCTATGAGGGGGGCGACCTCACGGTCCGCCGCCTCGATCTCGCCGCAGACGAGACCCGCGCCTCGCTCTCGGGCTCGGTAGCGGGGGTGGAGCGCGAGCTCGCCCTCGACCTCCGCGCCCGCTTCGACCGGGTCTCCGCAGCCGACGTCAACCGCCTCGCCGGGGAGACCGTGCTCGACCACGATCTCGCCGCGACCGGGACGGTGAGCGGCCGCCTCTCCGATCTGTCGCTCGCGCTCGACCTCGACGACGCGGCGGGCCGCGCTCACCTCGAGGGCTGGCTCGACACCACCGCGAGCCCCCTCGCCTGGCGCTTCGCGCTCGACAGCCCGGGCCTCGACGTCGAGCGCCTGAGCCCGATGAGCCCCGCCCTCATCCACCTCGCCGGTCGATACGCGGTGGAGGGAGAGGGCACCGACTGGCCCGGGGGCATCACCGCGCGGGTGGCGGTGGAGGGCGGTGAGCAGCGCTTCGCGGGGGAGGCGCTGCGGGGGCTCCAGGTGGAGGCCGAGCTCGCGGCCGGTCAGGTCAAGGTGCGGCGGATCGCAGCGGAGCACCCCCTCGGCCACCTGGAGGCCAGCGGTGACATCGACCTCCAGCGCAGCCGGGCGTCGGTGCAGGCCGCCGTTGATGTCCCCCGCCTCGGCGCCCTGTCGGCCTATGGCCTCACCGGGGCGGAGGGGCGCGCCCACTTCTCCGGGCTGGTGGGGGCGGACTGGGCATCGGCGCCGGTGGTGGAGGTGGAGGGCCGGCTCAGCGGCGCAGGGGTTGGCCACTCCGGCTACCGGGTCGACCGCCTCTCCGGCCCCCTCCAGGCCCGCTATGACGCGCGCGGGGTCAGCGGCGCCGTCCGCCTCGACGTCGAGGGGGTGCACGGCGACCAGGTCGAGGTCACGAAGGCTGACCTCGGCTTTGAGGGGCGCTGGACCCAGGGCTCCGGGGCCGGCGAGGGGCAGCTCAGCCTCCGCGCCGACGGCCTGCGGCTCGGCGGCGGGGTGGTCGAGGTCGAGTCGGTCGAGGGCGTGGTCGCCGCCAACCTGGACCCCCAGGGCGCGCTGAGGGTCGACAGCGAGCCCATCTGGGTGCGCGGCATCACCTACACCCCCACCGGCTATCGGGTGGACGGCGGGCCGGTCATCGCCTCCGTGCACGGTGACCAGATCGCCGTCGAGGCCGATCTGCAGCGGCTCGGCCTGCCGGTGCTCCAGGGCGCGGTGACCGGAGACCTCGGCAGCGGCGCCTGGCAGGTGGACGGGCTCGTGCTCGGCCTCGATCCCGCCCAGCCGATGCGCTCGCCCGGCCCGGGGCGCTTCCGCCTCGCCGACGGAGGGGTGCAGGACATCGAGATCGGGCTCGCCGGCCCGCTCGGCGCCCTCTCCGTGCAGGGCTCCCTCTTCCCCCGGGGTCGCCCCGGCACCGATCTCCACCTCGTCGTGGACGAGCTCGACCTCGGCCTCGTCGCGGGCCTGGCGCCGTTCTTCATCGCGCCGCCGAAGGAGGGGGAGGCCGGGCCCATCGACGGCCTCGACGGCCTCACCCACATCGACGCCACCCTCCTCGCCGACGCCGCAGGGGCCTGGTCCCTCCAGGCCTCGGGCGCCTTGGTCGGCCTCCGCTATCCCGAGGTGGCCGAGGGCATCGACGTGGCCGTGGAGATCGAGGGACCGGTGGAGTCGCCCACGCTCGGGATCCGCGTCTCGGCGGAGGAGGGGCTGCTCTTCGTCGGCGAAGGGCGGCTGCCGCTCGACCTCGAGGCTCCCGGGCTCGCCTGCGGGGAGGCGGTCGACCTGCGCCTGCTCCTCGCGCCCGGCGAGCTCGGGCGGCTGCACCGTCACCTCCTCGTGCTGCCTGAGCTCGAAGGGGAGGCGAGCGCGGAGCTCCACCTCACCGGCCCCGCCTGCGACCCCGACGTCGAGCTCGTCTCCGCGGCCCGGCTCCCCTTTGACGACGGCCGCGACCGGGTGCGGGTGGACGCCCGCGTGAACCGCCGCGGCGGGGACCTGCACCTCGACGCCTCGGTGGAGCAGCGCTGGAATCGCCGCTTCGCCCTCACCGGGGAGGCCGAGACCCGGCTCGGGCAGGTCTTCGCCTGGGCCCTCGCCGGCGCTCCTGAGCCCCCGCTCGACGCCCCCTCCACCTGGCTCTCCTCCCTCGATCTGCGCATGAGCACGGTCAACGAGGGCATCGCCGTCGAGGAGCTCGCCCGCTGGCTCGACCTCCCTTCGGGCCTGTCGGGCCACCTCGCAGGCGGCGTGGTCGTGCAGGGCAGCGCCGAGTCGCCGGTGCTGGAGGGGGGCTTCATGCTGCTCGACGGCAGCGTGGGCACCGTGCCGATCGACCTCGGCGTGCTCGGCGTCAGCCCCGTGCCGGGCGGCTATGAGCTCGACCTCCGGCTCGGCTTCAAGAAGCAGGGCGACATCTCCGTCAGCGGCCACGTCCCCTTCGATCTGCGCCCCGACCTCAGCACCGAGGCGATGCTGGCCACCCCCGGCCTCGCCCTCGAGCTCCACGGTGGGGGCTTGCCGCTCCGCTTGCTCGAGGGCCTCGTGCCTGGGGTGAGCGACACCCAGGGCCGGCTCAAGGTGGCGGGGAACCTCCGGGGCTCGCTCCAGAAGCCCACGCCCACCCTCAAGCTCGAGCTGCGCGACGGCGCGCTCTCCTACGCCCCCCTCGGCACCCGCTACCAGGACATCGACCTCGACCTCAGCCTCGCCGGGGAGCGCCTGCTGCTCCATCGCCTGTTCATCCAAGACGGCCCGATGTACGGCGGCGCGCTCGGCGCCGGGAAGGGCTCGCTCGAGGGCTCGGGTGACCTCACCTTCGACGAGCTCGATCCCAAGCGCCTCCAGGTCAACCTCGAGCTCGACGACTTCTGGCTCACGCACACCGACGACATGAAGATCCAGGTCGACAGCAAGCTCGTGATCTCGGGCGACCTCCCTGAGCTCCGCCTGCGGGGCGACGTCGATCTCGTCCAGGGCAAGGTCATCCTCGGCGAAGACCTCTTCCTCGCCGACCAGACCCTCGGCGTCGATCCCGCCCTCCGCATCCATCGCGTGAAGGGCGGCGAGGAGGTGGGCGACCGAGCCCCCGCGCCGACCGACAGCCTGACGGGCATCGACGTCGAGATCAAGGTCGATCTGCAGCAGTCCCTGCACTTCAACGTCACCGTCCCCCTCCAAGGGGGGCAGCTCGCCAAGGTCTCAACCGTGTCCGCCGAGGTTGATCTGGACAGCCCCGAGCCCCTCGACGTCTGGCTGCGGGACGGCAACTTCGGCCTCAACGGCACTGTCGAGGTGCGTCGCGGCGACATGAACATCCTCAACCGCGCCTTCGAGGTGGGCGGCGGCTCGATGTCCTTCGTGGGCGACGACATGGATGAGGCCACCTTCGACTTCTCGGCGGTGCGGCACACCGGCGAGTACGGCGACATCTCAGCCCAGGTGAAGGGGTACCTCGGCGATTTGACGAGCGCCGGCATGCAGGGGAGCTCGGGGGACGCCGAGCCCATCCTCTCCTTCACCAGCGACCAGGGCCTCGAGCAGGCCGACATCCTCTCCATCCTCATCCTCGGCAAACCCCTGTCCGACCTCACCGAGAACGAGAGCCAGGTGGGGCTCACCACCCTCTTCTCGCTCGCGGGCAACCAGCTCTCTCGCGTGGTCGGCAGCTCGCTGCGCGGCGGTCAGTTCGAGTTCGATGAGGGCACCTTCAAGGCGGGCTGGCCGGTGCCGGGCGCCGATCGCCTCTTCCTCGGCGCCGAGTGGCGGGCCAGCGCCGAGACCACCTCCACCACCGAGGAGAACCGTTTCTCGGTGAACCTCCAGTGGCTGATCACCCGCCGGCTCTATGCGGAGATGGTGACCGGGGACGCCGGCGTGTCGGACGCCTCCCTCTATTGGCGCTGGCGCTTCTGAAAGGAGTGGGCCACCGGTAGACAGAGTTTCAGCTGGACGGGGGGAGCGGGACAAATCGATAGCCCTGTCCGGCCACCGCGAGCAAGTGGCGAGGGGCAGCAGGGTCCTGCTCGACCTTCTGTCGGAGCCGATTCACGGTGACATAGACGGTTCGGCTCTCCATGGACTCTCGGTAACCCCACACCGCTGAGAGCAGCTCGCGGTGCGAGATCGTGCGCCCCGGGTGCTCGGAGAGGTAGAGCAGCAGCCTCGCCTCGGTGGGGGTGAGCGGACAGGCCTGGGTCTCACCACCCTGCTCCCGCTGAAAGATCCGCCCCTCGACGTCGAGGGTGCCGGTCTCCAGCCGGAGGCGCAGGCGCGGCCGGAGGGTGCCGGGAGCCCGATCGGTCGCGTCCAGCGCTTGGGGCGGGGGTAGGGACAGCGTCCAGAGCGCCCCCTGGTGGTGGAGGCGCTCTCCGTCTCCGATGGGGCGCACGCGCCCGCGCTCTTCGAGGATCCAGTCGCCGCTGGCGCTGAACCAGACGGACCGCTCGGCCTCGGGCTCCTCCCCCTGGCTGGCCTCCTCGGCCCCGAGGCACAGCAGGTCGAGGCTGCCCTCGATGACACGGCCGTCGGCGCTCCGAGCGAAGGGCGCGGGGCCGAGGGTGTCCACGAGCTCGAAGGCGGCGACCCCGCCGAGCTGGACGAGGCTCCCCAGGCCGAGCTCTGCGCGCCCCCCGCCGGGGAGCTGCTGGCCGTCGACGGTGGTGCCGTTCTGGCTGCCGAGGTCTCGGAGCTCCCAGGCGAGGCCGGTCCAGCCGAGCAGGGCGTGATCGCGGGAGACCGAGCTGTGGGAGATGACGAGGCCGCTGTCCGCCGCGCGACCGATCCGGAGGCGGCGAGGCAGCGGGACACGCCCCGACAAAGGCGGCCCGCCGGGCAGCGAGAAGGGCAGGGAGTCGGGGAGGGGTCGAATGGCGCCCACGGCCTCACCATAGCCGATGGGATACGACCGCAGGGATGGCGACAGGCGACAGCCCCACCCTCCCCAACCCGGCAGATCGGGCGCCGCGTTGGGGCGCCCCGCCGGTCTCGCCGGGGGCCGGCCTCCCCGCGGCCGGAGAGCTGCTCGCCGAAGACCTCGAGGTGGTCGGCCCGATCGGCCGCGGCGGGATGGCGAGGGTCTACAGGGTCCGCGATCTGCGCCTCGGGCGGATGGTCGCGGTGAAGCTGGTGGCCCCCGAGATCACCGATGTCGAGGGCTGGGCGGAGTCTTTCGCTCAGGAGGCGCAAGCCACCGCGCAGATCGACCACCCGAACGTGGTCACGGTCTTCCGCGCTGGCGACTGGCGGGGTCGGCCCTACCTCGTGATGGAGCTCCTCAACGGGCAGACCCTCGCCGAGCGCGCTCCCCCTTCGCTGGAGGAGGTGGTCGACGTCGGCCTGAAGGTCGGCGCGGCGCTCGTGGCCGCCCACGCCGCGGGTGTGCTCCACCGTGACCTCAAACCATCCAACATCTGGTGCCTGAACGATGGGCGGGTGAAGGTCATCGACTTCGGCCTCGCCCGCACGGCGGCGGGGGTCCGGAGCGGCGCCGCGGGCACGCCCGGCTTCATGGCCCCCGAGCAGCGGAGCGGTGGCACGGAGGACGGTCGCACGGACGTCTATGCGCTCGGCGTCACCCTGTACTGGATGCTCACCGGGGCGCTGCCCCGTCGCCCGGAGGCCGCTCCCGACTCGACGCTTGGCCCGGACGCCTGGGCACCCTTGCCCTCCGTCACGATCGGGCGCCCGGACCTCCCGCCGCCGCTCGTTGAGATCATTGACGGAGCCTTGCAGATCGAGCGAGACCGCCGACCGACGGCCGCCTCTGCCCTCGAGCTCCTGTCGAGGGCCTTGGCCCGGCTGCGAGGCGCCGAGGCCCCCGAGGGCTCTCCCTACCGCTGGCTCGAGCCCTTTCGGGAGGCGGACCGGCTGGATTTTTACGGCCGAGACCGGGAGGTCTCCCGCCTCCGCTCTCTCGTCCTCGACCACCCCTGCTGCCTCCTGGTCGGCCCGTCGGGCGCCGGCAAGACCTCCCTCGTCGGTGCTGGGCTCATCCCGCGGCTGCGTCAAGAGGGGCCGTGGAAGGTCGTGATCCTCCGGCCGGGGCGCGGACCGCTCGAGGCCCTCCAGGTTGCGCTGGCGGGCGCGGAGGCCGATGACCTCGGTCGGGCGCCGGGGCGCCTGGGTCGGGGCCTCCGTCGCCTCGCTCGGGAGGGCGGATACCAGCAGCTCATCGTGGTGGACGCGGCGGAGGAGCTCTTCACCCAGGCCGACGCCACGGCCGAGGCGCCGCTCTTCATCACCGCCCTGCGCGGTGCCGCTGACACACGAGAGGGGCCGATCCGCCTGCTCTTCACGGTGCGAGAGGACTATCTGTCTCGCATGGCGGCGCTGCTCGACGCCGAAGGCGAAGGCGGGACGGGGATCTTCGTGCTGCCGCCGCCGGAACAGTCGGCGCTGGTCGAGGCCCTCACCGGCCCGGCGGCGCGAGTGGGCTTCCACTTCGAGGAGGGGCTCGCCCTCGAGATGGTGGAGTCTGTCGCCAGCGAGGCGGCGCCGCTCCCGCTCCTCCAGTTCGCCGCCAGCCAGCTCTGGGAGGGGCGGGACGCCGGGCGAAGGCTGCTCCCCCGCGCGGCGCTGGACGCCATGGGCGGCGTACCCGGCATCCTCGCCGCTCACGCCGATGAGGTCATCGCCGCGCTGCCCGAGCCTGGAGATGAGGCGTTGGCCCGAGAGCTCTTCCGTGCCCTGTTGACGTCGGACCGCACCCGACGGCAGGTTGACCGGGCTCGGCTGCTGGAGGCGAGCGGGTCACCCGACTCCGCGGGGAGGGTCCTCGATCAGCTCGTGGCTGGGCGGCTGTTGGTGGCGCGTCGGGTCGAGGGTCGGGCCTACGTCGAGCTCTCCCATGAGGCCCTCGTCCGGGTCTGGGGTCGGCTGGTCTCGTGGATCGATCAGGATCGGGACCAACAGGTCATTCGGGAGCGGATCGCCGCTGCGGCCCGCCACTGGGATGACCAAGGGCGACCCGACGGGCTGCTGTGGCGGGATGAGGCCCTGCATGTCGCGGCCAGCACCTCCCGCGCGCGCGGCGCCGATCCACTGCTGGTGGCCTTCATCACCGCGGGGCAGGCCCTGACCGAGCGAGCCGGGCTCCGTCGCCGCCGCGTTCGGCTGGGCGTCATCGCAGGGGCCCTCCTGCTCGCCGCGCTGACGACCGTCGGCATGATCGCCTATCGGGCCCGCACCGAGGAGGCCGAGCTGGCCGCCGCCGCGGCCGAGTCCGCGCGGAGGGAGACCACCGCCCGGGCCCTCGCCCTCGAGTCCTCGGGTGCCCTCGCTTGGGACAACCGGGAGGCCCTCGCCCTCGCCCTCGCCGCGGTGGAGGCCGACCGCTCCCCCGCGAGCCTGACCGCGCTCCGAGAGTCCATGGCCGTGCCGTGGGTGGATCGGGCGATGGTCGGCCATGAGGGGCTGATCAATGGAGTGGCCATGCGCCCCGGCGGGGGGGAGCTCGCGACCTGGGGGATGGACGGGACCATCCGGGTGTGGACAGAGGCGGGCAGCTCGGTCGCGGTCTTGCGCGGGCACGCGGGCGCGGTCTTCGAGGTCGCTTACACCTCAGATGGACGGCGTTTGGTGTCGAATGGGGCGGACGGAACCGTGCGTCTGTGGACAATCGGGGACGGTTCTTCGGCGGTGCTGTGGGCGTCTCCAAGCTACGTGTTGCGGCTCTCGATGATGCCCGGAGGCGCCTCCGTCTTCGCGGTGACAGAGTCGGCCTGGGCGGAGATCTCGCTCGTCGGCGGTCCGGTGCTTGTGCACCGCCCTGGAGGGAGAGTGGTGGAGGTCAGCCCCGATCAGCAGCTCATCGCGCTCAGCGACGACGGAGGCAGGGTCACGGTCTTCGGGCGGGGAGGTTCGGTGATCGGGCGGATTCAGGCCGCTCCCCGCTTCGTGGTCGATCTTGAGTTTTCCTCTGACTCGAAGAGCCTGTATACATTCGGTCGAATGGAAGGTTTCGTTCACCGATGGAGCCCCGAGGGGCGGGCGATGGGCCTGCTCGCGGGGCACACTGGGCCCGTGACCCTGCTCCGCTTCGCCCCGGGCGGTCGGACCTTCGTCACTGGGGCCTATGACCGCACCGCGCGGATCTGGCAGGATGGCGTGGCCACCACTGCGCTCGGCGATCACCTCGGCCGCATCACGGACGCGGCCTTCTCTCCGGACGGGCACGCGTTGGTGACCGCCTCGGACGACGCCCGGGTGCGCCTGTGGACCCTCTCCGGCGACCTCCTCTCGACGCTGGCCGGTCATGTGGGGTGGGTGTCCCAGGTTGTCTGGTCATCCGATGGGGAGAGCATCTTCACGGCCGGGCAGGACGGGGTGCTCCGGAGGTGGCGCCTCGACGAGGCGAGTTTGGTGAGGTTGAAAGATCGTCGGGTTGAGGTGGCGCTCGGCCGATACCTCCCCGGTGAAGGCGTCCGCCCCTCGCTCGAGGTGGATCGGCGACGCGAAGAGATGTGGTCCCCGAACGGGACCACGCTCGGATTTTCCTATCCGACGGAGCGTATCGTCGACCGTGTCCTGGTCACCCCCGACGGTCGCCGGGCCCTCACCCTGTCCGGCGACCGATTCGCTCGAATCTGGGACACGGAGCAGGGAGCGCTCGTGGCGACGCTGGTGAGCAATGGAGGGCCCTTTCGGGACGCCGCCGTTGGGCCGGGGGGGCCGGTCTTCGTCACCGCCTCCGCGGACGGGCGGATCGAGCGCTGGACGGAGGAGGGTCGGAGCCTCGGCGCGACCCTGGTCCCCGAGGCCCGCCGGCTCTTCTTCGACGCCGACGGGGGGCTCTTCGTCGGCGCTGGGGACGGTCGGCTCCACGCCTATGACGCCGAGGGGGCACCCCGCTGGACCGCGGCCTCGGCCGCCGCGATCGGCGCGATCGGGCGGAGCGGGGCGGGCGAGCTCTGGACGGGTCACGAGGACGGATCAGTCCGATCCTGGACCCCCAGCGGTGTGCCGGCCTGGGCGTCGCCGCCGACGGGCGAGCCTGTCGGTGCCATCGGTGGCTTCGGTGAGGGCGCCTTCGTCACTGCGGCGCACAGCCTTCGCCTCCTCGGTCTCGGGGGGCGCTTGATTCGGGCGCAGGACGGCGTGAGCGTGAGGCCGGCCTCGCTCGCCCTGTCCGACCGGGGGCTGCTCCTCGTCAGCGGGCCGACGGGCGAGGCGGAGCTGTGGCGCCCCGATGGCACTGTCTCCGCGAGGCTCGTCGGGCATGAGGGCGCGCTGGTCGATGTGCAGCGGTCGCCCGACGGCGCCCACGTGCTCACCGCCGGGCATGAGGGCGTGGCCCGCCTGTGGGGACTCGACGGAGAGGAGATCGCTCGGTACGAGATCGTCGGGGGGCTTGTGACCGCCGCGCGCTTCACGCCCGACGGTCGCTCCCTCGTGCTGGCGACGGGGAACAACCGTCTCGAGCGCTTTGACCTCGGCGGGGCGCGGCAGGAGACCCTCGAACGGACCCCCGGTTTGGTGTACGCCCTCGCCTGGAGCCCCGACGGCCAGCGCCTCCTCGCCTGGTCAGACGACGCTGCCGTCACGGTCACGGAGCTCGCTCCAGAACGCATCCTCGCGCTCGCCCGGGCACGCTTGGCGGCCTCCCCGGACGTCTCTCCCAATCGGGGCCGCGTAGGGGTCTACGGCTCGCTCCGCTGAGCGCGGCCGCAGGTGCCGAGCTATCAGCGTCCGCGGCACCGTGCGGCACCGTCTCCGCGATCAGGGGGTGACGGCGTAGGAGGTGGTGGTGCTGACCCCGCTTCCACCGAGGATCGTGGCGGCATATCCGTTGGAGATGTTGGAACCTCCATTGAGGACCGCCGAGTACTCTGCCCAGGCTTGATTGCTGAAGCCGGCGCCCACGAGCGCGTAGTTGCCGATCGCGTCGTTCTGGCTCCCCCCGAGGACCGCGGAGTACGCGCCGGACGCGTCATTCGAGATACCTGTAAGGGTGGATGCGTAGGCTCCCCAGGCGGTGTTGTTGAAGCCACCCACCGCCACGGTGTAGTCACCGTTGGCGTCGTTCTCCTCGCCGCCCACCGCGACGCTGTATTGGCCGGTCGCGAGGTTCTCGGTCCCTCCGACCGCCGTAGAGTAGGTCCAGTCTGCCTTGTTCAAATAGCCGCCCAGCGCGACCGCGTAGTATCCGTCCGCGGTGTTGGAGCGACCGCCCACGACCACGGCGGCGGTGGCGTAGAATCCACCTGTCGTGTCGTTCTCATAGCCGCCGAGCACCGCACACTGCCCACAGTCTGACTGGTTACCAGAGCCGGATGCCACCACGGAGGTCACCCCGCTCGCGAGGTTGCCTGCCCCTCCCGTGACCGAGGAGGTGTGGTTGGAGGCGGTGTTGGCCCAGCCCGCGCCGATCGCCGCGGCGGTCCCGGAGGCGATGTTGTCCATCCCGCCCCCGACCGAGGCGTAGTTGCCCGAGGCTGTGTTGTTCTGTCCGCCCAGCACCGCGTTGTAGATCCCGTAGGTCGCGTCGTTGCCGTAGCCCGAGAGGACGGCGCCTCCGGTAGAGGATGCGGTGTTCGCCGAGCCGGAGACGATCGCGCCAAAGGCCCCTGTGGCGTCATTGGCGTTGCCGGTCAGGACGGCGCTATAAGCTCCGGTGGCGTCGTTGTAGTTGCCGGTGACCACCGCCGAATATCCATCGCTGATCCGGTTGAATGCTCCCCCGACGAGGCCGGCGTAGCCGGCATACTCGTTGCATGCCCCCATCACGAGGTTGTGGGAGCCGGTCTTGTCGACGCCGTAGCCCGCACAGTCGCCGAGGGTGCTGTCCTCGTCGTAGCCGATGATGAGGTTCCCCTTCCCATTCGGAGCCGACCAGGTGTTGCCGGTCCCGCTCTCGACACGAAGGTTGGTGCCCTCGAAGACCACGTCTCCGGCGGTGTCAACGCGGACGAAGGCGAGCAGCTCGTTGATCCCGGAGAGGTCTGTCGCCGCGAGGTCGCTCTCGAGCGCGGCGACGGAAGACTGGAGCGTGACGATGTCGAGGAGGGCGTCACCGACAGACAAGCTGAGGGCCGAGAGGTCGGTGGACACCTGCCCGACGACGCCGGCCAGGGAGGAGAGGTCAGTGGTCAGCGCTGAGACTGAGGCGGTCACTCCGGAGAAGGACTCGCCGAGAGTGGATGTGGTGGCGTCGAGCGCGGCGAGCCAGGCCTCGGCGAGGCCAAGGCGGGTCTCGTGATCGGCGAGGGTGCTGTCCTGGTCGAGGTCATTGAGCTCCAGCGCCGACACCGAGCTGTCGAGCACGGCGAGGTCCAACGCGGTGTCGTCCAGCTCCGTGGTGGTGATGCCGCCGAGCTGCGTGCCGGAGACGGTGCTCATCGCGGTGGACATCCCGCCCACCGCCGTGCCCCACTTCCCCGTCACGGAGTTTGTATCGCCGCCCATGACCGTGGCGAACTGGCCGCTCACCGTGTTCAGTCGGCCGCCCACTGCCACCGCGTAGGTCTGGGTGCTCACCGTGTTCTGGCGGCCGCCGAGGGTCGCGCTGTAGCTCGTGTAGACCTTGTTCTTCGAGCCGCCTGCGAGCACGGAGTGAGTGCCCTTGAGCGTATTGTCGTAGCCAGCGACGATTCCGGCGGTGCTCTGGTAGTCGTTGAGATCGCCCACCACGACATTGTGAGAGCCCGTACGGAGGTCAGCGGCGTCGGAGGTGTTGTATCCGACGATGACGTTGCCGAGCCCATTGCTGGTGGTCGTCGAGCCCGAGCCGTTCTGTACCTCAAGATTGCACCCGCGTACGATCAGTCGAGTGCCATCGGCCACCAGCGTACACCCTGCGGAGTTGCTGAAGATGACCTCCTCTGCAGCTTGGGCAGGGAGCAGCGCGAGCAAGATGAACGGAGACATAGGTGCTCCAGCCCCGCGGGTCTGCCGGGGTGGTGGGAGGGATTATGGGGCCGCTTTTGATGGCGCTCCGTACTGCGGCGGTCCAGCCCGGGCCGTTCACAAGTTGTATACAACTTCAGCTCGGCGCCCTCGAGACCGCGGCGCGTTAGGCGCCACCCCGCCATGGCCATCCTCCGCCTCGACATCGGCTCCAGCGCCGCCCTCACCGTGACCGTCGACCTCGACAGCGGGCTGGTCGGCGGGGCCGCCAAGGCGGAGCTCCTCCGCCCGAAGGAGCTCCAGGCGCTGCGCCACCTCGCCCGGCGCCGCGACGAGGACGTGAGCCGCGACGAGCTGCTCGTCGAGGTCTGGCAATACTCGCCCTCCACCCGGACGCGGGTGGTCGATGTCACGCTGTCCAACCTCCGCCGCAAGCTCGAGCCAGCGGGCGCCTGCTTGCAGTCCATCCGCGCCCAAGGCTACCGGCTCACCGGGGTGCGCGAGGAGGCGCTGCTCCCGGCCCCCACGCCGGACGCCGAGCTCTTCGGCCGCGGGGAGGCGCTGGCCTTCCTCGACCGCTGGCTGGCGGGCAATGAGCCCTGGCTGAGCGTCGTCGGCATCGGCGGGGTCGGCAAGACCGCCCTTGCGCGGGCCCTCGCGCGGCGAGCGGAGCAGGCGCCGCGCTTCTCGGGGGTCCTCTGGGTCGACCTCAGCGCCCAACGGGAGGAGGAGGAGGCGCTGCTCACCGTCCTGCAGGCCCTCGGCAGCGTCCCCTCCTCGCAGCGGGGCGCCGAGGCCCTGCTCGGGCGGATCCTCTTCGAACGGCGGCTGCTCGTCATCCTCGACAACCTCGAGAGCGTCCTCGGCCTGGGCGCGGTCTTTCAGCGGCTCTGCGCCCGCGATCCGGGCCTCGGCGTCGTGATGACCTCGCGGGCCAGCCTCGACTTCCCCGGCGAGCTCCTCCTGCGCCTCGGCCCCTTGGAGCCCGCGGCGGCGGCCTCCCTGCTCCGGCAGCGCCTTTGCCACGGGCGCCCCGCATGGATCCCCGACGTCGAAGAGGAGATGGCCATCGCCGAGCTCGCGGAGCGCCTCGGGGGGCTCCCGCTCGGCATCGCGCTCGCGGCGGCGGTCGCCCAGGACCAGGGCCTTCGCGCCGTGATCGACGGCGTGGGAGAGCAGCGAGGATTCGCAGGGTCCTTCGGGCGCACCTGGGCCAGCCTCCCCGTGGGCCTCCGGGCGCCGGCCGCCGCGCTGTCCGTGCTGCGGGGCACCTTCGATGAGGAGGCCGCCGCCGAGGTCGCAGGCCTCAGCGCCGCCGAGCTCGACACCCTCGGCGGCCGCTCGCTCCTGAGCTGCGGAGAGGGCGGCCGCTGGTCTCTCCACCCCATGCTGCGGACACAGCTCGCCGCCCGCCTCGAGGGCAGGCCCGCGGTCCAGGAGCGGCACCGCCGCTGGTTCCTCGGGCGCCTCATCGAGCTCCAGGCGAGCTTTGTCGGCCCCGATCAGCGGGCCGCCGTCCGCGCCATGGCCCCCCTCCGCGCCGATCTGCTCGCCGCCTGGGACGACGCGGTGCTGGAGGGCGACTGGGCGCTGCTCTCCCGCGCCACGACCGGCTTCGCTGCGTGGGCCTGGGCCCGCGCGGAGTCGGCCCTCGTGCGCCGCGCCCTGCTCGCCGCCGCCCAGGCCGCCGCCACCTTCGGCCGCCCGGAGGCCCTGCGCTGGGAGTACATCGCTCTCCAGAACCCCCCGCGCCCCGACGGCGCCGCCGCGGACTGGGAGCGGCTGCAGGTCCTCGGCCAGGCTCCGGGCGCCACGGCCCCCGGTCTCCGAACGGAGCGCGCCCTCGCCCTCGGCCGAACCGCGATGGACCGCGGTCGGGCCGCCGACGCGATGAGCGAGCTCGACGAGGCCCTCCGCCACGAGGTCGATCCGTACCACCGGGCGCGGATCGTCCACCAGCTCAGCGAGAGCGGCTGGCGATGCGATCCCGCCGGCATCCTGGCGCGCTTGCCGGAGCTCATCGAGGTGGCGCGGGCGGCCCGCGCCCCTGGATATGTGGTGAGCCTGCTGATGTCGTGGGGCACCGCGCTCTACGAGCAGAACCAGCTCGAGGAGGCGCGCCGCCTCTACGCCGAGTCGGTGCGCCTCGCCGACCGCATCGAGAACCCGTCGGTGGCCCTCCCCGCGCTCAACGGTCTCGGCAACATCGCCCGGCTGCGCGGTGACTCCGACACGGCGTCCCGCTTCTATCGGGAGTGCCTCACCCTCAGCCGTCGGGTCGGGACGACGGAGTCTACCTGCGTGATCCTCAACAACCTCAGCCTGGTCGAGCGGGCGGCGGGTCACCTCGCCGAGGCGCGCCAGGGGCTCGAGGAGGGGCTCCGCCTGAGCCGCCACGAGGGCCACCGGCGCGCGGAGCACGGAGCGCTGCTCGGCGTCGGCATGGTGCTCGGGCTCGAAGGGGAGCTCGATCGGGCCTTCCGCATGCTGGACGATGCCGAGGCCCTCGGCCGTGAGCTCGGCGATGAGGGCGCGCGCTTCCTCCCCAGCGCCAACCGGGCGGTCATCGCCTGGCTCCGCCTCCCCCGCGCCCTCGCCAGGCCCCACATCGAGCGGGCGTGGGCGGAGCGGGGGCTCGCCCGGGTGCCTGACCAGGGCCTGCTCATGGGGGCGCTGTCGTGGTGGGCATCCGATGAGGCAGGGCCGGCGGAGCCCCTGGCCTGGGCGGCCGAGCCCTCGCTGCTGGTGTCCTCCCGCCTCGGCGCCCTCGCCCTGCTCCAGCGGGCCCTCCGCCTCCGCCCGCAGCCGGAGCTCCTCGCCCTCCTCGACTGGTTCCGGCAGGCCGCGCCGGTCTACGAGGTTCTGGAGCTCTGTGACCAGATCGACCGGGAGACGGCGTCAGACCCGCGGTCGACGCCGCCCTCGCCGGAGCAGCGGGCGGCGGCGCGGGCCCTGGACGAGCGCGCTGTGCGGGGGCAGGTCCTCGCCGCGCTGGCCGGCGATGAGGGGCCCGCGCGGCGATAGCGCCGCGAGTTTTTCCAATGTAAATCCACAGCCGCGGGCAGGGCGCACTACACCCTCGTCACCCAACACGGAGTGACCGATGGTGCACAGCGCCACGCGGGCGGACCTCTCACGTCTGCCCTGGACCAGCTACGTCGACCTCGTGCGCACCCGCGCCGAGTCTCAGCCCGAGCGGGTGATCCTGACCGGGCTCCCCCGCTGGACAGAGCCCGGACGCCCCTACACCTGGGCCGCCTTGGACCGGCGGGTGCGCGCCCTCGCCGCGACCCTCCAGGCTACCGGCGCGGCCGGCCAGCGGGTGCTCATCCTCCTGGAGAATGACCCCGACTATCTCATGTCATTCCTCGCCTGCGCCTACGCGGGCGCGGTGGCGGTGCCGATGCCCCCGCTCGCCCACGCCCGACACGCCCTGCGCCTCTCGCGGGTGATCGAGGACTGCGGAGCGACCTTCGCCCTCTCCGACGCCCCCCTGCTCGCCCGGATGAGGTCCGAGGCGGGCCTGTCGTCGGCGCTCGACCGGATCCAGGGCATCGCGGTCGAGGCGGTGCCGGACAGCCGCTGTGAGGACTGGGACGACCATTATCCCCAGGCGGAGGAGGTGGCCTTCCTCCAGTACACGTCGGGCTCGACCTCCGCGCCCAAGGGCGTCGTCGTGCGCCACGGCGATCTCATCTTTCAGGGAGAGGCGCTCGAACACAGCTTCTCGCTCCGCGCGACAGACCGCGCGCTGTGCTGGATCCCCCTCTTTCACGACCTTGGCCTCGTGCTCGGCGCCCTCCAGGCGCTCTATACGGGCTATCCCCTGCTGCTGGCCCGGCCGACCGCCTTCGTAAAGGCGCCCGGCGAGTGGCTGGCCGCCCTCTCGCGACACAGGGTGACCTTCACCCTGGCGCCCAACTTCGCCTATGACCTCTGCGTCGATGACGTCGATCCCAGCTCTATCCCAGGCCTCGACCTCTCTGGCTTGGCGATGAGCCTCAACGCCGCCGAGCCGGTGCGGGCGGCCACGATCGACCGCTTTCAGGCGAAATTCGGCCCCTATGGCTTTCGGGCCGAGGTGATGCAGCCCGGCTACGGGCTCGCCGAGGCCACCCTCGCGGTGTCCAGCACCCCGCGAGGTCGGGCGCACCGCCGGCTGAACCTCGATCCCTCCGCCCTCAGCCTCGGGCGGGTCCAGGCCTCGGAGGGGCCCGGTGCGCGGGCCATCGTGTCGGCGGGCCAGCCGCTCGGGGGTGTGTCGGTGAAGATCCGGGACACGGAGACCGGGCTCGCCCTCCCCCCGCGGCGGGTGGGGGAGATCTGCTCGACGGCGGCCTGGTTCCCCGAGACCTATTGGGGCCGGCCCGACGCCGACGTCTTCGGGGCCCGCTTCGAGGGAGACCCGAGGCGCTTCCTCCGCACGGGAGACCTCGGCTTCGTCGACACAGACGGCGAGCTCTTCATCACCGGACGGGACAAGGACGTCATCATCGTCGCCGGCAAGAACCACTATCCCCAAGACATCGAGCTCAGCGTCGAGGACGCCCACCCCGCCATCCGGCGCAATTTTGTCGCCGCCTTTGGGGTCGATCAAGGCGAGCGAGAAGGGGTGGTCGTCGTGGCGGAGCTTCGGAGCCCCTTGTCGGCGCCCGAGCGGGTCGCCCTCTGTCGGCACATCGGCCGGACCCTCGGCGAGCGCCACGAGCTGCCCATCGTCGACATCCGGCTGGTCCGCGCCGGACAGGTGCCGAAGACCACGAGCGGCAAGGTGCAGCGGCGCCTCTGTCGGGAGCGCTGGTCGGGCGGCGCGCTCGAGGCGGCCGAATGACCGCGCGACCGCGGAGCCTCGCCGCGCTGCTCGCCGATCCGGCCGCGCCCGACCGCCCGCTCTACACCTTCCTCGATCTGCACGGGGAGCCCGCCGCCCGACTCGGCGCGCGCGGCCTGTCCCGCGCCGCCCGCGCCCTCGGGGCGACCCTCTCGGCGGCCCTGTCGGAGGCCCTCTCAGACGGCCAGAGCGCGGTCCAAGGGGCCGCGGTCCTGCTCGTCACCGGCCCGGGGGTCGAGCAGCCGGTCGGCCTCTTCGCCTGTGCGGTGTCGGGTGCGGTGGCCGTGCCGCTCTATCCCCCGACCGATGAGGCGGGCCGGGCCGCACTGCTCCGGGTGGCTGAGGACGCCGATGCCCGCTTGCTCCTCGCCCCGCGGGCCCTGGCCGAGCCCCTGCTCCCCCTGCTGCGCGCCGACGGGCGGCCGCTGCGCTGGGTGGAGCTGAGGGTGGAGCCCGAGGCCGAGACCCCCGGAGACGCGCGGCCCCTGCCCGATGATCCCGAGGCCACCGCCGTCCTCCTCTACACCTCGGGCTCGACCGGCTCGCCGAAGGGGGCGGTCCTCCGCCACGGCGCCCTCACGCACAACCTCGCCGCCCTGGCGCGGTGCTGCGGGCGAGGCCCCGCGGACGTGGTCTGCACCTGGCTGCCCTGGGCCCACGTCGCCGGCCTCTACACGCGGCTGCTGCCCGTCTTCCTTGGCGCCGAGGGGGTGATCCTCTCGCCCCAGGCCTTCTTACAGCGGCCCCCCCTCTGGCTCGAGGTGCTGTCTCGCGCCCGCGCCACCGTCACCGCGGCCCCGGACTTCGCCTACGCCCTCGTCACGAAGCTGCTCACCGACGACGCGATCGCCGCGCTCGACCTCTCCGCCTTGGACATGGCCGTTTCGGGCGGCGAGGTGGTGCGCCCGGCGACGGTGGACGCCTTCTTCGGCCGCCTCGCCCCCGCCGGCCTGCGCCCGGCCGCGCTCCACCCCTACTACGGCCTGACTGAGACGCTCTGCACCAGCATCCCCCAGGGTCGCCCGCCCGCCCGACTCAGTGTGAGCCGCGCGGGGCTGGCCTCGGGGAGGCTCCAGGCCCCCCTCGACACCGCCGACACGCGCTGGCTGATCAGCAACGGCCCGCCGCTCGGCCCCGACACCCGCGTGATCGCCGTCGACCCCGAGCGCCGCGTCGCCTTGCCCCCCGGGCGGGTGGGTGAGCTCTGGACCCAGGGGCCCGGCGTCATCCGCCGCTACACCGGCCCCGCCGAGGACTCTCGGGCCCGCTGCGCCGCCACCCTCGAGGGCGCGGAGGGGGAGTGGTTTCGCACCGGCGACCTCGGCGTCGTGGAGCGCGGAGCAGCGGGGGAGGTGGGGGAGGTGGGGGAGGTGGGGGAGGTGGGGGAGCTCTATGTCACCGGGAGGCTGAAGGAGCTCATCATCGTCCGGGGTAAGAACCACGACCCGGTCGATGTCGAGGCCACCCTGCGCGTCGCCTGCGACGAGCACGGCCTCGTGGAGGTGGCCGCCTTCGCCGTGCTCCAAGAGGGTGAAGAGGCCCTCGGGCTGGCGATGGAGCGCCGGGCGACGGAGCCCCCGGCCGAGGACGGCGAGGCGGGCGCTCGGGCGCTGCGCCGCGCGGCGCGGCGAGCGGTCTCGGAGCGCCACGGGCTCGCCATCGCCGCCCTCTACCTCTTGCCGCCGGGCGCGATCCCGCGCACCCCCACCCAGAAGCTCGCCCGCGCCGCCTGTGCCGCCCTGGCCCACGCCGGCACCTGGGGGGAGCGCGCGGACCTCGGTCGCGGGTCGGCCCCCGCCGCGGGCCCCGCTCCCTCGCTGGTCGGGCTCGAGGGCCCCCTCCTGGTCGACGCGATCGCCGCTGTTCTGCTCCAGCGCCTCGGCGCAGGCCCCGAGGCCCTCGAGCGCCCGCCCCTCGAGCTCGGCCTCTCCTCGCTCGATCTCGCCACCCTCATCACCGCCCTCCGCGGCCTGCTCGGCGTCGAGCCGCCCCTCCGCGCCTTCTTTGACGGCAGCTCGCTCGGCGCGGTGGCCGTGGCGCTCGCGGAGGCGATGCGAGGCGCGGGCCGCGCGCGCCAGGTCGAGCTCGACGCCGTCCCGGGCTGGCGGGAGGCCGTGCGCGACCTCACCCGGGCCCTCCCCCACCAGCGACCGCCGGAGCGGGCGACGGAGGGCCCCCTGCTCTTCACGGGTGCGACCGGCTTCCTCGGCGCGCACACCCTCGCCGCGCTGCTGCGCCGCGGCGGGGAGGTGCGCTGCCTCGTCCGGGCGGCCGACGCCGTTGAGGCGGAGGGGAGGCTCCTCCGGGCCCTCGCCCACGGCCCGCTGCCTGGGCTGGACGGACAGGCCGACGCCGCGGCGACGGGGGGCCTGAATGACCGTCTCCAGGCCTTGGGCCTCCCGGGGCGCGTCGTCGCCCTGCCGGGAGACCTCCGGGCGCCCGGCCTCGGCCTGTCCAGCGCGGAGTGGGCCCGACAGGGGGAGGAGCTCGGCGGACTGCTTCACAACGCGGCCGACGTGAATTTCGTGGCGCCCTATTCCGCTCTCGCCCCCGTAAACGTGGGGCCGATCCCGGTGCTCGTGTCGCTCGCCCTGTCGGGGGGCGCGGCGCGGCCTCTCCACTTCGTGTCTACGACGGCGGTGTTCAACACCCGCAACCGGCGGGAGCAGCGCCTCGTGCTCGCGACAGACCGGGTCCTGGAGCCGGAGTTTCTCTATTCGGGATACGCGCGCACCAAGTGGGTGGCCGAGTCTCTCCTGCGCGTGGCCGGGCACTGCGCCATCCCTCTCGTCATCCATCGCCCGGGCTTGATCGTCGGGGCGCGCGAGACGGGGGTCGGGCACCTCGATGACTTCCTGAGCCGCTTCCTGCTCGGCTGCGCGGCGCTCGGCCGCTGGCCGGACGCCGAGATCGAGCTCGATCTGGTGGCGGTGGACGACGTGGCAGAGGGCATCGCCGCCTCAATCGGCCGCCCGATCGAGACGATAGACTACTATCACTGGACCACCGCCCGCCCGACTCGCCTGTCCGAGCTGATGGCGGCGCTCGAGGCCGAGGGCGCCCGCCTCTCCCCGGAGGCGCTGCCGCGCTGGCTCGACCGCCTGCGCGCCGGCCTCCCGCTCGACAACCCCTTGTTCCCCGTCCACACCTTCCTGCTCGAGCGGCCGAGCGGGGCGACCGAGACGCTGCTCGAGCTCTTCGACGGGCTCCCGCTGCGGGTCGCTCCGGGCCTCGCCGAGCCCTGTCCACCGCCCGAGCTCGGCGTCCTGGCGCGCTGGCTCCTCCACGCCTTCCACCCTCTCCTCCCCGTCGAGTGAACCGATGAGCACCCTCCTCTCCACCGCCCGCAGCAGCGTCCAGGGCTTCCGCGACTGGCTCCACCACGAGCTCTCCAAGTCCTCCGACCTCGGTTACACTCGGATTGACTTCACCATGGCCCTCTCCGAGCTCGGCATCAGCTCGGTCCACGTGGTCCGCCTCACCGGAGAGCTGGAGAAGGTGCTCGAGATCGAGCTCGAGCCCACTCTCCTCTATGAGTTCCCCACCCTCGACGACATGGTCGAGACCTTGCTCCGGATGCGCGAGAACCGAGCGGCCAGGGCCGCCTCTGCCGCCGCGCGCCTGCCGGTTCGCATCGCCGCCACCTTCACCGCCGAGCCCATCGAGGAGGCCCTCCGGCACCTGCTCGGCCTCCTGCGCTTCGAGCCGGAGGTGATCTTCTCTCGTTACAATCAGGTGTTCCAGGAGTTGATGAGCCCCGCCAGCACATTCTCCGCCGCCCAGTCCGGCGTGAGCGTGCTGCTGCTGCGGATCGAGGACTGGTTCCGATACGGAGCCGCGGTGGAGCTCGGTGAGGTGGAGCGCACGGTGGACGATCTCTGTCGGGCCCTCGACGCCTTCCAGCGGCGCGGCCGACCGCCGATGATCGTGGCGCTGGCGCCGAGCTCGCCCGGGGCCGTCCGCCGGCTCGGGCTGTCCACCGAGCTCGGCCGACTGAACCAGCGCATCATCGAGGCGGTGTCCGCCGCCCCCGGCGCTCACCTGCTGGACCTGCGGCACGTCGACGACCGCTTCCCGATCGCGCGGATGTGGGATGAGGCCCGTGACCGCCTCGGCCACATCCCCTTCACCCCGCCGGCCTGCGCGGCGATCGGGGCGGAGATCGCCCGCGCCGTCGCCGCGCTCCACACGAGCCCGGCGAAGGTGATCGTGGTGGACTGCGACAACACGATCTGGGGCGGCGTCGTGGGGGAGGAGGGCCCGGAGGGGGTCGATGTCAGCGGGCCGTACGCGGCCCTGCAGCGCTTCCTCGTGGCCCAGCAGGCGTCCGGCAAGCTGCTCTGCCTCGCCAGCAAGAACGACGAGGCGCTCGTGTGGCGGGTCTTCGACGCACACCCCGAGATGCCGCTCCAACGTGAGCACCTCGTCGGCTGGCGCATCAACTGGGAGCCGAAGTCCGACAACCTCCGCGGCCTCGCCCGCGAGCTCAACCTCGGCCTCGACAGCTTCCTCTTCCTCGACGACAGCCCGATGGAGTGTGCGCTCGTCCGGGAGGCGCTGCCCGGGGTGCTCGCGATCGAGCTCCCCGGCGATCCCGCGCGGCTGACGGACTTCGTCGCGCACCACTGGGCCTTCGACAGCGCGGTGGTCACCGAGGAGGACCGGGGGCGCACGGCCCAATACCAGCAGGGCCAGGCGCGGGCGGCGGTGGCGGCGGTGGCCTCCACCTTCGAGGACTTCTTGGCCCGGCTGGAGCTGCGCCTGGACATCGGCCCGCTTGCCCCGGACGAGTGGGCGCGCGCCGCCCAGCTCACCCACCGCACCAACCAGTTCAACGCCGCCCGCCGCCCGATGGGTGAGGGTGAGCTGCGGGTCTTCGCCGCGGAGCCGGGGCGGGTCCTCTCCCGGGTGCGCGTGGCCGATCGGTTCGGCGACTACGGCATGGTCGGACTCTTCTCGGCCCGCCCGGTCGGATGCGTGGGCACGGAGGGTGAGCCGGTGATGGAGGCCGATCTCTTCCTCCTGAGCTGCCGGGTGCTCGGGCGCCGGGTCGAGCACGAGATGGTGCGCCACATCACCGCCGCCGCCGTCGCCGCCGGACTGTCCACCGTCCACCTGCGCTTTGAGGCCGCCCCCCGAAACGCGGTCGCCCGCGGCTTCTACGCGGGGCTGGGCTTGGAGGAGACGGCCGCCGGACAGGGGCGGGTCCGCTTCCACGCCGCGGAGGCCGAGGCCCTGCTCGCGGCGGCCGCGCCGGCCGAGGAGCCGGCCGTCGAGGGCGGGACTGACACCACCCCCCGCACCGCCGCGGCGGAGGGGTATGCCCGCATCGCCGCTTATGGGCACGACCTCCAGGCCCTCCAGGCCGCGGTCGAGGCCTCCTCCCGCATCCACCGCCCGAGCCTCGCCACCGAATATGTCACCCCGCGCTCGGCCTGGGAGAAGAAGATCGCCGCCATCTGGAGAGACGTGCTCCGCATCGACCGGGTGGGCATCTACGACAACTTCTTCGAGCTCGGCGGCGACAGCCTGAAGGCGGCCGAGACCTTCGCCCGCATGTGGGATCAGGGCGTCCCGGACAGCATCTCGCTGCAGACCATCCCCGAGCCTACGGTGGCCGGCCTCGCCCACGCCATCGAGGAGGTGAAGGCCGGTCGCGCCCCCACCCTGCTCTCCGACCAGCTCTCCCTCGCCGAGGAGGGGCAGCTCGCCCCCGACATCTGTCACCCCGGCTTCGACGTCTCCACCTATGACCGGCCGATGCGCTCGGTGCTGCTCACCGGGGTCACCGGCTACATCGGCATCTACCTGCTCGTCGAGCTGCTCGAGCAGACGAGCGCCCGGGTGCTCTGCCTCGTGCGCTCGGCCACCCCCGAAGACGGCCTGCTGCGGATCATCGCCAACCTGCGTCGCTACGAGCTGCTCGACCGGGTGGACCTGAGCCGCGTCGAGGTGGTGCTGGGCGACCTGCTCGAGCCCCGCCTCGGGCACTCCGAGGCGGAGTTCAAGGGCCTCGCGGCCCGGATCGACACCATCGTCCACTCCGCGGCCTGGGTGAACTTTGTCTATCCCTATCAGCACCTCAAGCCGACCAACGTCGACTCAACCGAGACGGTGCTCCGGCTCGCCATCGCCGACCTGCCGAACCCCATCCAGGTGCACTTCGTCTCCACCCTCGGCGTGATCATGTCGACCGGATACGGTCGGAGCACCCTCATCCGCGAGGCCGACCCGCTGCTCTACGCCGACGACCTGCTCAACGGGTATGAGCAGACCAAGTACGCCAGCGACAAGATGGTGTGGACCGCCTTTCGCGAGCGGGGCATCCCCGGTGGGGTCTATCGCCCGGGGATGGTGGGCGGCCCCTCCGACGGCCGATACCCGAAGCTCGACGAGTTCCTGCCCCAGATGTTGAAGGGCTGCCTCCAGCTCGGGAGCTGGCCGCTGCTCGACACCCTGTGGGAGATGGCGCCGATCGACTTTGTCTCCAAGGCGATCGTCCACATCGCGAAGCGGAAGGCCAACCTGAACCGGGCCTGGTTCGTGCTCCACCCCGACAGCAAGCCCGTGGTGGACTACATCGAGTGGCATCGCGCCCAGGGCTACCAGCTCCGCGGCCTGCCCTGGGACGTCTGGAAGCGCGAGTTCTTGAACCTCGGCACCGAGCGGCTCCGAAAGAACGCGCTCTTCCCCTTCGTGGACTTCATCCGCGCCCTGTCCGAGGAGCAGATCTACTTCCCGCCGACCGAGAAGACGGCCTTCATGGAGGCCATCGCCGATCTGGACCACGAGCTCGTGCCGCCCCTCGAGCTGCTCGGCCGATACACCCGTTACTTCGTCGACAACGCCTTCTACGAGAACCTGCCGAGCGGCCCGCAGAGCCGCCGCTCCCACACGATGAAGGGGACCAGCCGGCCCCCCTCGCTCTCCGGCCTCCACCAGCGGGTCGCGAAGGCCCCGATCGTCGGCGATCGGGTGGACGACCGGGTCCGCTTCGATCTGTCCACGGTGAACGCCACCGAGGCCTATTACATCCTCTGGACTGACCCTGTCCTCGAACGGTCGATGGTCATTCGGTACGTGCTCCACAACGGTCCGATCGAGGAGGCGCGCATCGCCGAGGTCTGGTGCTGGTTCCGCGATCGCCGTAACCCCACGAATGACGTGGCGGTGCGCCAGCGATACCCGGTGGGGCGGGCCGAGGTCATCAACGACGAGCAGATCCTGCTGCGGATCGGCCCCTCGGGCTACAGCGACAGTCGCACCTGGGGCCGCGTGAAGGGGCCCGAGGGCACGGTGGACTGGGACCTCCAGCTCGACAAGCGGGACGCCATCGGCGTCGAGCGGGTGACGGGGATGGACGCCTTCGAGCTCTACCCCCACTTCCAGTCGAACGCGGTGCGGCACCGCCTCTCCGGAACCGTGGTCGTGAACGGAGAGCCTTACACGATCACCGATCAGCTCGCCAGCGACGGCCACTACTGGAACACCCGGCACCTGAAGGCCTGGTCGTGGGCCCACTGTGGCGAGTTCGAGGGCGACCCCGAGTTCATGATGGAGGCGATCGGCGCCCGTTTCAACGACTGGTCTCAGGCCACTACTTGGGCCACCTTCGTCTACCGGGGAGAGGTCTATCGCAGCAACCTGGTCGAGGCCTTCTACTTCAACCGAGAGCACCACGCCGACCTGACCACCTGGAGCTTCCAGGCCGAGCGGGGCGACCTCCGCTTCGTCGTCCGGGTCGCCGCCAAGCCCGAGGATCAGATCCTCATCGTCCACCCCCTGCCGGATGACGAGTTCCTGTACACGCACATCACCTACAACGGCGACATCGAGGTGGACATCGAGCGGAAGGAGGGCGGCCGATGGTGGAAGATGGACAGTCGGGTCGGCCGACAGACCGCCTCCTTCGAGGTGACCCGCAAGGTGCGCAACCCGGAGGTCCGACGTGAATTCCGCATCGTCCGCTCCAAGTGATCCTGCCATCGCGGCCTCGCCGATCGATGTCGTCAAGGCGGCATTTGCCTGCTATCTCCTCGCCGATCGGGAGGGTATAGAGGCCCTCACCCACCCAGACTGCACGTGGAGCTTCCCGGGAGACCCGCGGGTCATCCCATGGGCGGGGCCGTATCGGGGGCGGGAGATCCGCCGCTTCATCGACCACATCATCGACCACACGGACTACCTCGAGATCCGAGTGCTCGGCTTCTGGCCCTCGGGGGATCACGTCTTTTTACGCGCCCGGGAGCGCTTTCGGGTGCGGGCGACGGGGCGGATCTGCGAGAACGAGTACGCGGCGCTGGCGACCGTTCGTGACGGGCTCGTGTACGGTTATCACGAGTACAGTGACACGGCGGCGATGCAGGCCGCCTTCGCCTGAGCCCCTGCGGCGCGCTGATCAGCCAGGGAGGAGGTGAATCAGCGCCAGCTCGGGCGGGCAGCGGAGGCGGACCGGGGCGATCGACCAGCCGAGGCCCCGGCCCACGTAGAGGTGGCTCCCCTCCGCCTCGTACCAGCCGGCGATCCACTGGTCGGTGCCCTTCGGCACCCACATCGCCCCGAGGATCGGCAGGCGGAGCTGACCTGCGTGCGAGTGGCCTGCGAGGACGAGGTGGACGGGCGGGCCAGCCAGCGCGGCGAAGGCGGCGGGGCTGTGGGACATCACGACCGTGGGCCGACCCACGGGGAGGTCGGCGCGGAAGGCGGGCAGGTCGACCTTTCCGGCGAGGTGGTCGTCGGTGCCGCCGAGGATGAGGGCCCCGAGGTCGACCACCTCGTTGACGAGCAGTCGAACGCCCGCGCCCTCGAGCAAGGGCCGCCAGCGGATGGGCGGCGCGCCGGCCCACCACTCCCAGTTGCCGAGGATGGCGAAGCGGCCGAGGCGGGCCGCAGGGAGAGCGCCGAGGAAGCGCAGCACGGCCGCCTCCGTCCAGCCGCGGGTGACAACGTCGCCGGTGAGGAGGACGAGGTCGGGGGCGGGGAGCGCCGCGAGGCGGGCGCAGAGGGCGTCGAGCCAGGGGCCCTCGGCGCGCAGGTGGACGTCGGTCAGGTGCAGCACGCGGAGGGGGGCCGTCAGGCCGGGGAGCTCGATCCGGTGCTCACTCTGGACGAACCAGCCCACCTCCTCCCGCAGCCGTCGCCAGGGGCCGCCGTGGGTCTCGGGCTCGGTCGTGCCCCCGGGCGCCGCCGCCGGGCCGCGACGACCGGCGGCGGGGAAGAGGTCTCCCTTGCGCACGCCCCGGGAGACGCCGCGCACGAAGGTCCAGGCGTCACGGGCCTGCTGGAGTCGGCGGCGCATCAGGACAGCTCGGTCGGAGGCAGCGCTCCGCGACGGTGGTGGCGCCGCGCATGCCCTGGAGCCAGGCGCGGCTGCGGGCGGCGTCGGCCAGCGGGGGCGCGGCGAGCACGATCTGGCCAGACCTCGCCTCGGTCATCGCCCGCTCGCGCGTGGGGCCCTCGAGGTCACCGACCCAGAGGAGCAAGGCGGGGTGCGGATCATCGTCGGCTGGTCGTGCGATGTAGCCCTCGAGGTCGCCCAGGCGGGCCATGCGGCCGATCGGGGCGGCCACCTCGAGGGCCGAGGGCGGCAGGGGGGCGGGCGGCGGCTCGGTGGCGCAGGCCAGGAGCAGGAGCAGGAGCCAGCTCAGGGTGACACCTCCGGGAGCCGCACCCACACGAGCTCCTCGACGTTGCCTGCCTTGACGCCGGCGATGGGGGAGGGGAGCGAGCCCCGCACCGTGAAGCCGGCCTCCCGGAATTCGGCCTGGATGCCTTGGATGGCCTCCTGTCGCCTCGCGGGGTCCTCGACCTTGCCCCCGGGGCCGAGCGCGCCCCGTGGCAGCTCGAACTGAGGTTTCACGAGGAAGATCCCGGCCCCGCCCGGGCGGCCGAGGCGGCAGATGGCCGGTAGGAGCAGGCGGAGGGAGATGAAGGAGAGGTCGCCCACGACGAGGTCGATGGGCTCGGGCAAGGCGGCCATCGTGCGGGCGTTGGTGCGCTCCATCACCACCACATCGGGGTGCTTTCGGAGCCGCCAGTCGAGCTGACCGTAGCCGACGTCGATCGCGTAGACCCGTCGGGCCCCGCGCTGGAGCAGGCAGTCGGTGAAGCCGCCCGTGCTGGCGCCCAGATCGGCGGCGACGAGGCCGGCGGGATCAAAGGGGAAGCCGTCGAGGGCCGCCTCGAGCTTCAGCCCGCCGCGGCCGACGTAGCGCGAGGGGGCGCTCCGGAGCCGGAGCACGGCCCCCTTTGGCACCTTGGAGCCGGCCTTGTCAGCGGGCGCGTCGTTGACCAGCACCTCCCCGGCGAGGATCAAGGCGGCGGCTCGCTCCACGGACGGGGCCAGCCCGCGCGCCACGAGCACGCGGTCGAGGCGATCGGCCTCAAACGCTGCGCTCGACCGCATGGTGGGCCAGCGCCGCGAGGGCGTGGGGTTCGGGCAGGGGGGCGATGGCCGCGAGGGCCTCTTCGAGGAGCTCGGCGGCGCGGGAGCGGGTGCCCTCGACGCCGAGCAGCTTCACGTAGGAGGGGGGGCCGTCCTCGCCGGCGTCCTGCTCTGCGTCGAGCACGTCGTCCGCCATCTGGAAGGCGAGGCCGATGGCGCTGCCGTAGGTGGAGAGCCGGGCGAGGGCCTCGGGGTCGGCCTCCGCGGCGAGGGCGCCGAGGCGGACGGCGCCGCGGATCAGGGCGCCGGTCTTACCGGCGTGGAGGCGCAAGAGGCCGTCGACCGTGGTGATCGGGCCGCCCATGCCGATGTCAAAGGCCTGCCCGCCGACCATGCCGTCCGGTCCTGCGGCGGCGGCGAGCTCGGCCACGAGTGAGATCACCACCGTGGGCGGGAGGGCACGACCGGCGAGGACGGCGAAGGCCTCGGTGAGCAGGGCGTCTCCGACGAGGATCGCGGGCGCCTCGCCATAGACCTTGTGCGCGGTGGGGCGCCCCCGTCGGGTGTCGTCGTCGTCCATCGCCGGTAAGTCGTCGTGGACGAGCGAGTAGGTGTGGACGAGCTCGACGGCGGCCCCGACCGCGATGAGCTCCGCCTCGACGAAGGGCGCCCCGAGGGACTCGGCGGCGGCCAGCGTGAGCAGCGGGCGAAAGCGCTTCCCCCCGGTCTCGATGGGGTACCGGCAGGCTTCGCCGAAGCGGGCAGGCGACGTCTCGCGGAACCGAGCGGTCATCCATGCGTCCAGCCGCTCACGGCGGGGGGCGGTCCAAAGGGCGAGCCAGGGATCCATCGCAGGCACCTCGCGGGCGCCTCTATCGCAGCGACGTCGGCGCGCCCCGATCCGCGGTACAAAGGCGAGATGGCCCCCCTTCGCACAGCCCTCGCGGTCCTGTGGACCGCGGTCTACTTCAGCTTCCTCTCGGCGGTGGTGATCCTGTCGGGGGGGCTGCTCGGCGCCCGCTTCATCAACCGCTGGGCGCCGGTCTGGGCCCGCACCGTGCTCCGCATCGGCGGTGTGCGCTTGCGGGTCATCGGGCGGGAGCGGGTGATGGAGGGGCGCAGCCGCATCTTCGTGATGAACCACACGAGCACCCTCGACTTCATCGTGATCGCGGCGTTGAACCCCCCAGGCTTCACCGGGCTCGTGAAGCGGGAGTTCCTCTACATGCCGCTCATCGGCCTCGTTTTTTGGCTCCTGGGCATGGTCTTCATCGACCGCAAGGACCCCGTGAAGGCCCGAGAGGGGGTGCGGCGCATCGGGGAGCTCCTCCGGGAGCGGCCGCGCACCGCGTGTGTGTTCCCGGAGGGCACCCGCAGCCGGACGGGGCAACTCCAGCCCTTCAAGCTCGGCGCCTTTCACCTCGCCCGCGAGACCGGCGCGCCGATGCTGCCGGTGGTCTGCCACGGCGCGTTCAGGCTCATCCGCCCCGGCGCTCCCGTGGTGGTCCCGGGGGAGGTGGTGCTGGTGATCCAGCCGGAGATTGATCCCCGCGGGTGGACGGCCGAGGGCGCACGCGCCGAGGCATCGACCCTCCACGATCAGTATGCGCGCTGGATCGACGAAGGCCCGCCCCAGGAGGGGGGCGAGCTCATCGTGCCCTGAGCAGCACCTCCGCGGGGGAGCGGCTCAGGGGGCAGCGGGCGCTGCGGGAGCGGGGGGCGGAGCAGCGGCCACGGGAGTGCAGGCGATGAAGTCCTCCCCCTCCTTCAGCGAGGCGATGCCGATGCGCGTCACACCGGCGTCGCGGACGCTGTCCATGAGGGCCACGACCGCCTCGTAGGCGGCGTCCGGATCGGAGTCTACGAAGACGACCTTCTCCGACTTGCTGCGGATCCGCCTCGCCACCTCGTCGTGCAGCTCCGGCAGGGTCTTGAAGATGGTGCGGTTCAGGGAGACCGTCCCGTCTTTACAGGCCGCGACCACGAGCTGGTCTTGGGGGACGTTCTCTTCCGGCACGGCCTCTGTCTTCTCGGGGAGGTTGATCGCCATCTGGTGCAGCATGATGGGCGTGATCACCATGAAGATGATCAGCAGCACCAGCACGACGTCGATGAGCGGCGTGACGTTGATGTCCGAGACCGCGCCTTGGCCATCAGAGAGCTTGAGGTTGAGCCCCTTCTTCTTGGCGCTCAAGGCGCACCGCCAGCCGCGGGAGCCGCGGCACCTTCAGCGCCCTTCTTGCCCTCGGTCGCCAGCAACATCGTGGTCAGCCCGTTCTCCTGCACCACCGAGAGCACCCCGTGGACCTGTCGCCAAGTCAACCGTCGATCTCCCTTGATGAGCAGGGCGCGATCGGCCTTCTTCTTCCACTCCGCGTTGAGATCCTCGATGAGGGTCTCCTTGGAGGTCCGCGTGGTCTCGACGTAGACCGACTCGTCCTGCTTGATCGACACCACGAGGTGATGCCCGTTATCTGCCGCCTCTTCCGCCGTCTTTGACTCGGGCAGGAAGACGTCCACGCCAGACGACAGCATCGGGGTGACCACCATGAAGATGATGAGCAGCACGAGCACGACGTCGACCAGCGGGGTCACGTTGATGTCGGCCATCGGGCCGCCCTTTTTGCCACCGACCTGCATGCCCATGGGCGTCGACCCCGATTAGTGCTTCGCGGAGGCGTCGAAAGGCGGCAAGACCTGCTTCTCGGCCCAGTCGATCAGCTCCTGGGAAGAGACGGTCATGTCGTTCGTGATGCGCTCGATCCAGCCGTTGAAGAAGTTGTAGCACCAGACGCCGATGATCGCGATCACGATGCCGATGGCCGTCGTCACGAGAGCCTCGGCGATGCCCGCCGACACGCCCGCGATACCGCCTCCGCCTGTTTCGGCCATGCCGCCGAAGGCGTTGATGATGCCGAAGATGGTGCCGACGAGACCAACGAAGGGGGCGGTGGAGCCGGTGGTGGCGAGGATCGCGATGCCGCGCCGCAGATCCTGGCCCTCGTTGATCGAGGTGCGCTCGAGGGCGCGGCCGACGGAGTCGATGCCGTGGCGGTCGGGGCGCCCTACGAACTCGGTGAGGCCGGCGATGAGCATGTGCCCGAGGTAGCTCGCCTCGAACTCAGCCTTCTTGGCGATGGCGAGGGCGCCTGCTGCGTCACCGGCGGCGAGGGGCTTCCCGATGGCCTCGGCCAGCGCGCGCGACTGCTTGCCGGCCTTGCTCAGGGCGAGGATCCGCTCCACCAGCACATAGAGTGACCACAGCACCATCACCGCGAGGGTGACGATGACGCACCAGACCGGCACGCTGATCTGCGAAATGACATGTGAGAAGCTGAGCTCCATGGTCTCCTCTGCGGCCGACTCCGAGTTCGGCGGGCGATGTATGGCGGTTCGGGGTGGTTCGGTCCGAAGGCGGGGTTCAGGGGGCGGGGCTCAACCGGCAGGCCGGCGCGCGCGGTCCGTGAGCTTGTCAGTCCGTGAGCTTGTCAGCCCTTGAGCTTGTCAGCCCTTGAGCTTGAAGGTGATCGCGAGGTCGAATTGCTGCTCAAAGGCCTTGCCGGTCGATTCGTCCTTCGCGGGGAAGAACCGCCACTGCAGCGCGGCTTCGCGGACGGGCTTCTCGAAGACCTCGGGGCAGTTCTTGATCTGCACCTCCTTCGGCTCGCCCTTGGCGTCGATCGTGAAGTGGGCGATGCAGCGCTGCTCGCCGGTCATGCCGAGGGACTTCGCCGCCTCGGGGAACTCGGGGCGCACCTGCTTCTTGACCTTGACCTGCGACCAGTGCACCGAGCGGATGGCGGTGCCCGTGCCGCCGAGCTGGCCGCCGATCACGCCGCCGACCACACCGCCGACGACACCGCCGACCACGCCGCCTTCGACGCCGCCCTCCACTCCGCCCTCGACCCCACCGTCCGCCGAGGCGACCTCCTCCTCGGGAGGGGTCTCGACCGAGAGCGGGGTAGGATCGGGCTCGACCTGGACCGGGTCGGGCTTGACCTCATCGGGCTTCTTCTTCTCGGTCTTGGGCTTGCTCCCGCCTGCGGGCGGGGGCGGGGGGGGTGGCGGGGGGGGCGCCGAGTCGACGAAGACCTCGATGGGCTTGTCGCCCTCGGTGACCACGTCCACGACGGTCTTGCCCGCCATGTAGAGGCCCACCGCGGCGCCGATCCCACCGGCGTACAGCAAGAGCGACATGACAGCCGCGCTCGCCTGACGCACAGGGTCCTGCTTCTTGGTTCGTCCGACCGTGTCGAACATCGAATTCTGCTCCTCTTGGGAGGGTCCCCTCGGGGGGCTACGCCCGAGGCCTGAACCGCAGGGTCACGGACATCCGGCGCCGCCGCGGATAGTAACTGACAGACGGTCGGCGGTGCCGTCGCTTGCACCACCTTGACGCGATCCGCGAAGAATCAACCTCGCCCACCGCTGTGGTCGCGCTCGGTGGGGCCGCCGGGCCCGTCCACGAGCTCCAAGATCCGCTGCTCGGTCGCCTCCAGCAGGTCTTGGCACTCCTGCTGCAGAGCCACTCCCTCCTCGAAGAGGCGGAGCGCCTCCTCAAGAGGGAGATCGCCAGCGTCCAGCTTGCGGACCCGATCCTCGAGCTCGGCGAGGGCCGCCTCGAAGCTGCGGTTGCGTGTCATCTCGGCTCCCATCGTCATCCGCCCCCCTGGCCCGAGCCCGAACGCCCCTCAGGCCGCCCCTTCTCGGACTTCTCCGGGGGCCCTTCGAGGGCGGCGAGCCGCTCTATCTGGATGAGCTGGTAGGACAGCCGCTCGTTCTTGGCGAGATCGGTGGCCACCAGCACCTGCTGGCCCTGCTGGTTGACCGCGATCCGCTCTGGGGCGACGCGCACGAGCTTGCGGGTGTCGTCGCGGGTCACGTAGAGCATGTCGAGCTGCTGCTTCAAGGAGATGGCCTTCTCGCAGATCTCCTTGACCTCGCGCGGGCTCCGACGCGGCGGGAGGTCGTCCCGCTTCTTCTTCTTCCCGCCGCCGCCCTGGGCCTTCTGGTGCGCGCCCGAGCCGGGGATGGGGTGGAGGGTGTCGGGGCGGGTGTCGGCCGCGTGGGCGCGCCCAAGGATGTCCTCCCGGATCTCCCGGGCGTTCGACACGAGCTCGAGCAGCCGCTCGCGGGCGTCGACCTGCTGCGGATCATCGGGGTATTTGCGGAGCTGATTACCGGGGCTGAAGCCCACTTCGCGCAGGGCGGCGTGGATCTCCGCCAGCCGAGACCGATCGACCGCGTACATCCCCGGCACGAAGCGGTGGAGCAGGTAGGGCTTGAGCTTGCGGTGGCTCTCCAAGCGGCGGATCTGGCTGCGGTGCACCGTGAGGAGCACGACGTCGTGGAATTCGACGTCGCCGTGGTGGCCCATCCAGCCGCGGAGCGTGGACTCGACGTTCTCGGGGAGGCCGATCTGGCTGTTCTCCCGGAGGAATTCGATGACGTCGTCACGACGCCAGCCCTTCTCCAGCGCCTGCTCGATCGCGACTTCGGTCACCTTGTAGGTGTTGGCGCGATCGCAGGCGGTGAGCTCGGCCAGCTCGCCGATGCGGAAGAAGAGGATGGGCGCCATGCCGGCGGGCGCCATGATCTCGAAGCTGGGCGTCAGGTAGAACTGGGTGAAGCCTTCGTCTACCGGCGGCTGGAGCAGGCGCTTGGCCCTCGGCGTGAGGCGGTAGAACTTCTCCTGCCCCCACTGCCCGAGCTCGACCATGCCGGTGTTGATGAGGCCGGCGAAAGTGTAGCTCTCCCGCGCGGCCGTCTTGGGGGGCGCCCACTGGCCCTTGTGGAAGCGCTCGCGCCAATCCTCTCCTCGCCGCCAGCGGCGGTAGACGGCCTGCAGCGGCCGCTCGGGGACCCAGGCGCCGCCCACGTCTTCGATGGCGCAGAGCACCCACTCGGCCTGGGGGAAGACCTTCTCGAGCTGGGCGTAGATGAGGTCGCGCTGGTCTTCAGCGTCGAGCTGAAGCCACTCGTCCACCACGGCGCGGTTCACGCTCAGCCGGTCGCCCTTGAGCTCCACCATGCCGTGGACCATCAAGAACTGGATGTGGAAGCTGAACAGCTCGCTGTCCGGCGTCCAGAGCTGCGTGAAGAACTGGTCCATCTCGTCTTTGTGGACCTTGAAGATGTCGTGCCGCTGGGTGAGCCGCGGCGGGTGCTGGTCGATGTAGGTGGCCAGCGTGACGAGACTGAAGTCGAGCGGCGGGCAGAAGGGGCGGGGGTCGATGACCCGGACCTCCTCGTGCTCGAAGCTCGGCAGCACGAGGTCTTCGTGGAGCTGCTCGATCAGCGCGTCCATGAGGGGTTCGGGGATGAGGTAGAAGAACTCCCCCTCCCGCTCCTCGGTCGCGGCGATCAGACCGCGATCGCCGAGCGTGGAGAGCACCTTCTTCCACTCCCGCTCGTGGCCACCGAGAGAGAGGATGAGCTCTTGCTTGAGCTCCTCGTGGTGACCGATGCCGCCGCACTGCACGAGCACGGCAAGGGCCTGGCGGTCGCGCTGGTGCAGCGACTTGACGAGGCTGCCGAGGCGGTTGCCCTGGGCGATGGCCTTGACGGCGAGCTGGATCATGCGGTCAGCGCCCGCCACCCGGCCGGGCTGTCCGCCCATCCCCGAGTACAGGGCGGCGACCAGCGCGTCGGGCATCTGGGCCATGTAGTCGGCGAGGCCGTCGAGCTCCCCGCGTGACATGCGGCGGCGGCGGGCGAGGCCGCTCGCCACCGAGCCGCGGTGCGGGTGGAGGGCCGAGCGGTGGCGTGGCATCCGGCCCGAGCGGGGCAGGCTCACCGGCGGGCTCTCCTCCTCCCAAGCGGCGCCGCGGTGGGCGTTCCGGCTCGGGGGGCCGCGCCGGTTGTTGGGCTCGGGGTGGCTGTGGGGGGCGTGGTCGCCGCCGCCCTCATTGCCGCGCCCCCGCCGCCGACGCCTGCGACGTCGCCGCCCTGCGCCTTCTCCACCGCCCTCGCCGCCCTGCTCAAATTCGTCTGCACCCATGGTCGCCTGTCCTCGTCCGGGCGCCAGGCCCGGGGCGGGTTGCCAGCTATGCGCTCGCCTTCATCGCGGCGCGGTCGTCGATGTGGTAGCGGTAGCCCTGCTCCGTGAGGAAGAGCTGCCGCTTCATGGCGAATTCCTGCTCCTTCGTCGCGCCCGTCACCACCGTGTAGAAGATGGCGGGCTTGGCCTTGGGGCGGAGGATGCGGCCGAGCCGCTGGGCCTCTTCCTGACGGCTGCCGAAGGTGCCCGACACCTGAATGGCCACGTTGGCGTCGGGGAGGTCGATCGAGAAGTTCGCCACTTTGCTCACCACGAGCAGCTTGAGCTTCCCAGATCGGAAGGCGGCGAAGAGCCGCTCTCGCTCGGCGTGGTGTGTGGAGCCGGTGATGAGCGCGGCCTTGAATCGCTTCGCGATCTCTTCGAGCTGGTCGAGGTAGGTGCCGATGATCAGCACATTGTCCTCGCGGTGCTTGAGGAGCAGCTCGCGGATGATGTCCATCTTGACCGGGTTCGCGCTGGCCATGCGGAACTTCTCGTTCTCCTCGGCCCGCTCGTAGCGCCCGGCGTCGAGGGGCCGGAAGGGGACGCGCACCTCGTAGCAGCGGGTGTCGGCGATGAAGCCGGCTTGCTGCAGCACCTGCCAGGGGAGGTCATATCGCTTGGGGCCGACCAGCGCGAAGACGTCGCCCTCGCGGCCATCTTCGCGGACGAGGGTCGCGGTGAGGCCAAGCCGCCGGCGGCCCTGCAACGTGGCCGTCGCGCCGAAGACCGGGGCCGGGAGCAGGTGGACCTCATCGTAGATGATCAGCCCCCAGTCTTCGTCCTCGAAGAGGTGAAGGTGCTCGAACGCCTCATCCTTCTGGCGGCGCCACGTGAGGATCTGGTAGGTGGCCACGGTCACCGGGCGGATCACCTTGGTGTCGCCCGTGTACATGCCCACCTCGTCTTCCGTGAGCGTGGTCTTGTCGAGCAGCTCCCGCTTCCACTGGCTCACCGCGGCCTGGTTGGTCGCGAGGATGAGGGTCTTGGTCTGGGCGAGGTTCATCGCCGCCATCGCCACGATCGTCTTGCCGGCGCCGCAAGCGAGCACGACCACGCCGCAGCCGCCCGAGGGCTTGCCCTCGTGCCACCAGCGTCGGGCGGCCTCCGCCTGATAGGGCCGGACGATGAAGGGACGGCCGCTGACCGTGGTGGTGCGGAGGGCCAAGGGCAGCGGCTCGCCGGGGATGAAGCCGGCGAGGTCTTCGACGGGCCAGCCTGCCTGGAGCGCGCGCTGCTTGAAGATCCCTCGGTGCCCGCCCTGGATCGCCCAGTGGCGCCGCCCGTCTTCGACGAGCAGCTCTCGCAGCATGGGCTCCTTGGCGACCAGCTTGGCGATGTAGCCCGTGGTGAAGATGAGCCGCAGCAGCTTGCCGGGCTGCTCGGGGTGGGGGATCAGCTTGACGAGGCCGTAACGCTCGAGCGTCTCCTTGGTGGTGGTGATCACCTCCGCAGGGACGTCGAACTTCGACCAGGTCCGGAGCCCATCGGTGATCTCTTCGAGGGTCATGCCGGCTGAGGCGGCGTTCCACAGGGAGAGGGGACCGATCCGGTACGTGTGCAGGAGCTCGGGGGAGGCCTCGAGCTCTGCGAAGCGGCCGAGGAAGTCACGCGCCTCTTCGTACCGAGGGTGACGGGTCTCCAGGAGGACCTTTCCGTCCCCCTGGACGATCATCGGGTTTTCAGGCCGTATATGCATCGGACATCAGCCGCGCTGGGGTCGGCGGTCTTGCATCGGGCATCGGGGGCCTCCGGGGTGGAGCCATCGTGGGTGAAATCGAACAATGCGCAGGTGGGGCTCCGCCAGGAGACACGCCCCATCACGGTCGTCATCGACGCCGGGAGGGAGGGCGGGGCAACCGGGGCCGCGCGCGCGGCGAGGCCGCACGAGGCGGACCCACGCGACCTATCCAAACAAGCCAGTCCGATTCGGGGACGCCCGAGAGGGACGAGGTCGCGACGCCTGGTGGTTGTGCCGTTCGAACGCCGTTTGACGTTCCCAGGCCATCCGCCGTTCTGGCACCCGGTTCAGGGGCCCGTCTCAGAATTCTGAGGGTCGGGAGCTGAGGGCAGGGGAGAGCCGAAATGCGGAGAGGGCCTGAGGGCAGGAGCGATTGCTCTTCAACCCTTCCAGGAGCCTATCCTTAACGACGCGCCTACAGGTGTCAAGGTGAACCGGTCGCCGGCGGCACGCTCAGGAGAGGAAGGGGTAGGGCCAGCGCGTGGGCGGGTTGAGGGTCTCCTTGATGGTCCGCGGGCTGGTCCAGCGGCTGAGGTTGAGCCAGCTACCTGCTTTATCGTTTGTGCCGCTGGCTCGAGCCCCCCCAAAGGGCTGCTGACCGACGACCGCCCCGGTGGGCTTGTCGTTGATGTAGAAATTCCCGGCCGCCTCTCGGAGTCCCCCGAGGGCCTCCTGGATCGCCGTGCGCTCCCGTGCGAAGACGGCCCCGGTGAGGGCGTAGGGGCTCGTCTGATCGACTTGCCGGAGGGCCTCGGACCAATCTTTGTCCGCGTAGACCCACGCGGTGGCGATGGGGCCGAAGATCTCCTCGGCCATGAGCCGGTGCTGGGGCTCATCGACACGAACGAAGGTGGGCTCGACGAACCAACCCACCCGATCGTCGGCGCGGCCCCCGGCGAGCACGGAGCCCGTCTGGTGCGCGATCTGGAGGTACTCTTCGTGCTTCTTGAAGGCCCTCTGGTCAATCACGGCGCCGACGAAGGTGTCCCACTCGCGGACGTCGCCGAGGCGCATCTCGCCGATGCCGGCGACCACTCGATCCCGCACCTCTGACCACAGGCTCTGAGGGATGTACATCCGGCTGGCCGCCGAGCACTTTTGCCCTTGATACTCGAAGGAGCCGCGGAGGATCGCGGTGGCGAGGGCGGCGGGATCAGCGCTCGGGTGCGCGAGGATGAAGTCCTTGCCGCCGGTCTCGCCGACGATGCGCGGGTAGGCGCGGTAGCGGTGGATGTTCTCGCCGATGCGTCGCCACAGGTGCTGGAAGGTCGCCGTGCTGCCGGTGAAGTGCAGGCCGGCGAGGTGGGGGCTGGCGAGCACCGGATCGCCCACATCGGGGCCGTCACCGGGGAGGAATTGGATGACCCCGGGAGGGAGGCCCGCCTCGACGAGCAGCTCGTAGCCGTACCAGGCGCTGAGGAGCTGGGTGTTCGACGGCTTCCAGATGCCCACGTTGCCCATCAGCGCCGGGGCGGTGGGGAGGTTGAGGGCGATGCTCGTGAAGTTGAAGGGGGAGACCGAGAAGACGAACCCCTCGAGGCCACGGAGATCGGTGCGGTTCCACGTGCCGGGCCCGCTCACGGGCGGCTGGTCGGCCAGCATGGTGCGGTAATAGCTTACGTTGAAGCGCCAGAAGTCGATGAGCTCGCAAGCGGCGTCAATCTCGGACTGGTGGCTGGTCTTCGCCTGTCCGAGCATCGTCGAGGCGTTGATGCGTTGGCGCCAGGGGCCGGCGAGGAGCTCGGCGGCGCGCAGGAGGACGGCGGCCCGCTCCTCCCACGGCAAGCCCGCCCAGGCCCGCCGAGCCGCGAGGGCGCCGTCGATCGCCTCTTGGACGAGCTCGGGGGTGGCGAGGTGGGCGCGGGCCAGGGTGTGGCCATGGGAGCAGGGCATCGTGATGTCCACGGTGCGGCCCGTGAACACCGCGCGACCGTTCACCACGCAGGGGATCTCCACCACGAGGCCGCTCTGGCGGATGAGCTCCGCTTGAAGCGCCGCCCGTTCGGAGGAGCCGGCGACGTAGCCGAGCACAGGCTCATTCTGGGGGAGAGGAGTCTGTGAGATGCCGCTCGAGGTGATCATGGGCGCTCCGATCGCGGATGGGCAGGCCTAACCCCGACGGGGGCCCCCGCGCCCGCGGCCGACGGGAGAGCGCCCCGTGCCGGGGGGGCCACCGGATTACGGGGGGGCGATGCGGATGCCGCGCGTCGAAGACCTCAGACCGGAAGACCGCGCGCGCGTGGGCGGGAAGGCCTGGGGCCTGCACCGCCTCTTCGCGGCAGGCGCGCCGGTTCCCGCCGCCGTGGTGCTGCCAGTCGAGCTCTTCCAGGCCTTCCTGCTCGATCGCGGCTGGTCACACCGGGCGCAGGCGGCCGACCCCTCCCTCGGGGCCGAGCTCCGCGCCTCCCGCTTCCCTTCTCGCCTCTCGGCGTCGGTGCAGCGGGCCGTCCGCGACCTCGGGCCCCTGCTCGCCGTCCGCAGCTCCGCGGCGGACGAAGACGGCGGCGAGTCGAGCTTCGCCGGACAGTATGAGAGCGTGATCGGGGTGACTGCCGGGGAGCCCTTGGAGCGCGCGATCCTCCAGGTTTGGGCCAGCGCCTTCTCGGCCACCGCCCGCGCCTACCGAGCTTCGGCCGCCCTCCCCGAGATGGCCGTCTTGGTGCAGACCCTCGTCGATCCCCGCTGCGCCGGCGTCCTCTTCACGATCAACCCCCACTCGGGCTCCTGGCGCGAGATGACCGTGGAGGCGGCCTGGGGCCTCGGCGAGGCCGTGGTGGGCGGGCGGATCCAGCCCGACTTCTACAAGGTGAGCCGCCCGAGGCGGGCGCCGGGGCCGCTCCAGCGGGTGCTGGCCCGCGTCCGGCTGCGGGTGGCCGAGGTGTCGGTGGCCCGCCAGGAGACCGCCGCCCACCCCGCGCCGATCGGCTCGCCCGGCGGCGGACAGGTCGAGAGAGCCGTCCCCGCCGCCCGACGCGTGTCCCGTAAGCTCAACGAGGCGGACCTCCTCGCCCTCTGCCGGCTCGGGCTGAAGGTGGAGTCGGCCCTCGGCGGACCCCAAGACATCGAGTGGGCCCAAGACGAGGCGGGTCGTTTCACCCTGCTCCAGGCCCGCCCGGTCACCACGGCCCGCGACGTGCGGCCGACGGGGCGGGTGATCTGGACGCGGCGCTTCATCGGCGAGCGCTGGACGGAGCCCGCCACCCCCCTCGGCTGGTCTGAAATTCGGGCGCTGCTCGAGCCCTTCATCGCCTACCCGATCACGAGCCGGCGCCTGCTCGGCGGCGAGGAGCCGGCCCGCCTCTTCCGCTTCGCCCCCTACTTCAACGTCACGGTGTTCCGGCACCTCGCCTTCAAGGCGCCGGGCGCCGCCCCGCCCCGCTTCATGGTGGAGCTCCTCCCGCCGGTGGAGGAGTCGAGCTGGATGCGGCGCCGGGCCGAGCTCCCCGATCTGGCGGTCTACCGCTCGATCCTGAGCGAGACCTTCGCCGAGGCGCGCTGGCGGCGCTTCCGTTGGAATCCGCTCACGAATTGGCGGGCCTGGGAGGAGTTCGAGCGCGGGCTGGGGCCGGCGCTCGGCCCGCTCTCGACGCCCCTCCACAGTGTGGCCGAGGCGCGGGCCCGCATCCAAGGGTGCCGGGATCTCGCGGGGCGCTACGTCGGCGTCCACATCTGCAGCCTGCTCTTCGCCAACATCGGCTACGAGGCGGCCTCCGCCCTGCTCGTCGCTGAGGGGCACGAGGCCCTGATCCCCACCTTGCTCGTGGCGCCGGCCTCCACCTCGACCGCGCGCACCAACGCCGCCCTCGGGCGCCTCGGCCGCGGAGAGCTCGACTGGGACTCCTTCTCCGCTGAGTTCGGCCACCGGGCGACCAGCTCGTGGGAGCTCTTTAGTCCCCGCTGGAGCGAGGAGCCGGCTCGGGCCTGGGCGCTCGCCCGCGCCGCAGCCTCCGCGCCGCCGCTGACGGAGGGCGACCACGGGGAGGCTGCCCTCGACGCGCTCGGGCCCCTCGCCCGCAGGGTCGTGCGCCTCACCCGACGCTACCTCCAGCTCCGGGAAGACCAGCGCGCCCACTTCGACCGCATCCTCTGGCGCTGGAAGGAGGCCTGGCTCCACCTCGAGGCCGCGGCCGGCCTCCGCCTGCGATTCCTCGAGCTCCGCGAGGCGGAGGCCCTGCTCGACGACGATCTCAGCCGCGGGCGCGCCCTCGAGCTCATCGAGCGACGAGAGGCCGCGCACCAGGAGGAGGAGGCCCGCCGGCAGCGTGGAGACGAGCCTCCTGACTTCCTCGTCGGCGATGAGGCCGTCGCCGAGGCCCCCCACGAGGCCGGCCTCACGGGGATGGGGGTGTCGGCCGGCGTGGTCACGGGCACCGTGCGCGTGATCCGCTCCCCCTCCGAGGCCGCCTCGCTCAAGCCCGGTGAGATCCTCGTCACCCGGGCCACCGATCCCGGCTGGACCCCGCTCTTCCTGGTCGCGGGGGGCCTCGTGATGGAGCTCGGCGGCATGTTGAGCCACGGCGCCGTGGTCGCCCGGGAGTATGGGCGCCCCGCGGTGGTCAACGTCTCCGGCGCCACCCGCCTGCTGAGCGACGGGCAGACCGTGACCGTCGACGGCGGGCGCGGGCGGGTCTGGATCCGCTGATCTCCGTCCGAGCCGCGGTTAGAGCGCCGGGATGCGCCTCCCCACGCCTACCGTCTGGCTCAGCTACCCGGCCGGGGCCGCCGAGGTCGCGCTCGGCCTCGCGGCGCAGCTCCGCGAGGGGGGCGTCGAGGTCTGGCTCGATCGCTGGTGTGAGCCCCCCGTCGACGGCTCGGCCGGCGAGCGCCTCCTCGCCATGACCCGCTGTGAGGGGATCCTCCGCCTCGTGCTGCCGGCCGGAGAGAGGGAGCCCGACGACGCCTCCGGGACCTGGGAGGCCGCGCTGATCGCCGCCATGCTGCGCCGAGGAGACGTCGGGATCTTCTTGCTGCGCGTCGGGGAGGCCGCTCAGCTCCCCGAGGGCCTCGAGGGGGCTCCCTCGATCTCGTTCGACACCGAGGCGGACCGCGCCGACGCCCTCCGCCGCTTGCTCTTCCAGCGCCGAGGCGCCCGCCTGCCCCTCGACGCGCCGCCGCCGCCCCCTGCCGAGTCTCGCACCTGGACCCGTGCGCCGCCGCCGCCCACGTTGGCCCGGCCGGTGCCGCTCCGGCTGATGGTAGGCTCGGCGGTGGTCCAGCTGCTCGCGGCTGCCTTCGGCCTCTGGGCGCTCGTCACGCTCGTCCGGTGGCTGCTGGCCCGGTGAGCGGGGGGCAACCGCGGTGGAGCCCGGAGGGGGCGCCGCTCAGGGCGCGGCCACCGAGCCCGCGTCGGGCGTACAGGCGGCCTGCTGCTCGACGGTGTCGGCGGTCGTGCCGTAAGCCGCCCCGTTGAGGCTGCTGTACTGCACGCGCACCCGCCCCACGCCGCCGTCCCCACCGACGCGGATGTGGGTGGACTCCCCGAAGCCGCCGCTGGCCTCCACGGAGCCGGTGGAGAGTGTCAGCGTGTCGCCGATCAGCCAGACGGAGCCGCCCGCCCCGCCGCCTGCGCCGTAGGTCCAGCTCCCGGTGGCCCATGCGGTGGTGGTGCCGCCGATCGCGGAGAGGGCGGCGCTCCCGGCGAGCACGACGTCCTGGGCTGCCACGTAGACGATGCCCGCCCCGTCTCCGCCCGATCCCGGCGATGAGCTGCCGTTCCAGACGCCCGCGCCGCCAGAGCCAAAAAAGAGGGTCGACAGGCTGGCGGTGCCGTAGGGCTGCCCGCTCTCGGGGGCGGGGTAGATACCTGGGTACCAGGAGCCGCCGTCGGTAGCGCCGCCGCCGTGCTCGCCGCCCGCGCCCGTGATCATCGCCCCGCCGCCACCGTAATTGTTCAGGTAGTAACCCGCGGCATAGTTTCCGTAATAGCCGGCGATCGAGGGGAGGTTGCCGTCCCCAGACCCGGCGTAAGACTCCCCTTGGAAGGCGTCGCAGCCCGAGCAGGTCCCCGTCGCGCCGCCGGCGTAGCCGAGCTCGTCGACCGAGATGGCGCCGCCGGTGAGCACGGAGACCGTGCCGGTGGCGCGGAGGGCGAGCACGCCGCCCGTGCTGCCGTCCCAGGCCTCGGCGGTGAGGAGGCCGGTCGCCGCCACGGTGACGTCTGTGTATTGTCCGACCCGGACGAGCTGCAGCGCCTGACCCGAGAGGTCGCTGTTGGTGGCCTCACCGTAGATCCCGGAGAGCGGCGCGTCGAGGGTGACGGTGTCTCCGGACACCGCGCCCACGAAGGCGAATTCGTACACGCCGACGTGGCTGTGGGCGGCGTCGGAGCCGTGCATGTTGATGAGCAGCACCTCGTCGCCGACCGAGAGGCCGGGGCTGCTGGCCAGCGTGACGGTGTCGGCGCCGAGCGCCAGGACCGGCCAGGCATCGGACAGGACGGTCACCCCGGTCACCGAGAGGGCGCCGTCGACGCCGGTGCCAATCCAGGTGTGGTCGTCGATGGTGCCGTCGCAGTCGTCGTCTTCGCCGTCTGCCCGCTCCGGGGCCCCGGGGTAGACGAGGGGGTCGCTGTCGTCACAGTCGTCGTCGTTGGTGGAGTGGCCGGTGGGCAGCGTACACTCGACCGTGGGGGCCGCGGCGTCGCCGTAGGAATCGGCGTCGGCGTCGAGCCAGAAGGTCGTGCCGACCCCCTCGTCAATGAGCGTGTCGCAGTCGTCGTCCTGTTCGTTACAGAGCTCGACGCCGGCCGGGTTCACGCTGGCCTGCGCGTCGTCGCAGTCGCGGTCGTCGGCCACGGCGCCGGCGGGGGCCAAACAAGAGACGGTGAGGGCGGACGGATCGCCATAGGTGTCGCTGTCGGTGTCGGCGTACCAGGAGAGGGCGGTGGCGAGGTCGAGGCTGGGGTCGAGGTCGTCGCTGAGGCCGTCGCAGTCGTCGTCCTTGCCGTCGCAGACCTCCGTGGCGGCGGGGTGGACGGCCTCGTCGGCGTCGTCACACTCCACGCAGGCGGCCCAGCCGTCGGCGTCGGCGTCGGCGTAGCCCACGCTCCCGTCACAGTTGTAGTCATTCGGATCGGCGCAGTCGGCCTCGGCGGCCCCGGGGTTGTAGGCGGGGTCGTCATCATCGCAGTCCCCGGACAGGGCGGCGTAGCCCTCGGGGGAGACGCAGGCCTCGGTTGTGGCGTCGAGGCGACCATATCCATCGGTGTCGCGGTCTTCGTAGAAGGTCTGGCGCACCCCCTCGTCGACGTCGCCGTCACAGTTGTTGTCGATCTCGTCGCAGAGCTCGGCGTGGCCGGGGAAGGCGGCGTCGCTCGTGTCGTCGCAGTCGCCATCGTCGGCGGTGTAGCCCTCGGGCTGGCTGCAAGAGAGGACGCGCGCGTCGGCGTCCCCCCAGCCGTCGGCGTCGGCGTCGGCGTACCAGGTGAGCGGTTCGTCCTCGTCGATCTCCTCGTCGCAGTCGTTGTCCTTCTCGTCGCAGAAGTCGAAGGCGCCGGGATAGACGAGCTCGTCTTCGTCGTCGCAGTCGGTGTGGTTGGAGACGCTGCCGGGCGGCGCCTCGCAGGCCTCGACCGGCACCGCCTCGTCCCCGAAGCCGTCCTCGTCGGCGTCGACGTACCAGGTGCCCGTCACGGCTTCGTCCACGGCGCCGTCGCAGTCATTGTCGACACCGTCGCAGATCTCGGTCGCGCCGGGGGAGATCGAGGCGTCGGCGTCGTCGCAGTCCTCGGAGGCGGGGACGCCGTCACCGTCGCCGTCTTCGGCGAGCTCGCCCTCGGGCGCACCGGAGTCCTTTCCGGTGCTCGCCGACCGGCAGGCGGCCGCGAGGAGGAGCGCCCCGATCAGGAGGGCCGACGTCGGGGTAGCCGAGCGGGACAGGAGGATCTGGGGACGCGTCAAGGGGACCTCTCGATCAAGGCCCCTTCTATACCCGGAAGAGCGCCCTCAGGGCGCCTCCGATGCCGAGCCCGAGCCCGAGCCCGAGCCCGACAGGGTGCCCTCGGCGATCTCGTAGTCCACGCGGATGATCATCCCCGGGCGGGGCACGGCGCGGCCGTGGAAGACGATGGCGTTGTCGCCGAGGGAGTAGGTCCAGCCGTCCTCGTCGCGGCCCGGGATCTCGACGTCGTCGACGGTGACCACGATGCTCTCCTCTTCGGGCAGGTCGGAGAGGTGGAAGGTGTCGGTCCAGCCAGAGATCTCGAAGGCCACCCGGGTGAGGATCGTGGCGTAGGCGTCATCGCAGATCGACCAGGACAGCCCCTCGGAGAGCGCCGTGGCCTCGAGGTAGCGAGCGCCGGGGTCAGCCGCGGAGACCCCGTTGACGCAGCCGTCCGGCACGTCGCCGACGATGGAGTGGATGGCGACCCCCGAGCTGCCGGCGAGCGAGCGGAGCTCGGTGACGTAGAAGGAGGCCGCCTCCGCGCTGTGATCGTCCTCGTCGGAGAAGACGACGATGCCGAGCTTCGCGTCGGGGCGGATGAAGCCCGGGGTGACCGTGGGGTTGAGCGTGCCGAGCGCCGCCTGGAGGCCCTGCTCGTCGCGGCTGCCGCGGGTGCCGACGGTGACCTGGTCGAGGAAGGCGGCCTCGATGTCGGGCGTCTCGGGGCTCAGCACGGGGCCGAGCAGCCCGGGCGCGGCGGTGGCGTCGGTGGTGGTGACTCCGAGCTGGAAGTCGACCGTGGTGTCGCTGATCACGGCCACGAAGGAGAGGAAGTTCTCGGCGAGGCGGGCCTGCTCCTCGACCATCGAGGCGGAGTCGTCGACCACGAAGAGGATGTCGGCGGGGACCACCTCCCCGGCCTGGTGGAACTCGTCGCCGAAGCCGACCTCCTTGACCTCGTAGTCCGAGCAGCCCGCGTGCAGGCCGAGCAACCCCACCGCGAGGGGGCGGGCGCGGCCCGAACGGCGGCGGGCAAGGGGGCGGGCGCGGGAGTCGGACGGGGCCATGGCCGGATGATAGACTGCGGGGCCACCCCCGGGAAGCCATGCCCGCTCTCCTCCCCGGTCGCCCCGCCGGTGAAACACACGATCGCCTCACCACCCTCCCGGTGCGCCGTCTGGGCGCCCCCGCGGGGGTCGGGCTGCTCGGCGCTGCGCTGTGGGCTGGCTGCTCGGAGGAGTTCCCCGCCCAGGACAGCCAGCGGGCGCTGATCTCGATCCACGTCGAGCCTGGCACGGCCGCCGCCAGCACCGGCCCCGACGGCGGCGCGCCCGTCCAGTTCGAGGCCAAGGCCACCCTCGACGACGGCTCCATCCTCCGCCTCGATGTCGCCGAGTGGACCCTGTCCAACAACTCCACCGGCTCGATTGACGAGACAGGCTATTTTGTTCCCTCTGTGGAGAACGGCGGTGTAACGTATGTGCGGGCCCGCCTGAACAACGTGGAGGGGGAGTCGACCCTCACGGTGAAGTACGAGGAGGAGTGGGTCGAGCCCGGGACAGACCCGAGCCTCTTCCAGGGAGAGCCCCAGGACGCCTCCCTCTGGCTCTATCCGGAGGACGGGGTCAACCTCCCCCGCAACACGCCGAGCATCGAGTTCCAGTGGACCGGCGCCAACCTCGTCGAGCCCGTGGTGGCCTGGTACCTCCGCTTCCAATCCGAGACGATGGACCTCCGCGTCTACACCACCGGCACCTCCTGGATCGCCGACGAGGCCACCTGGCAGGAGATCGCGAGCACCAACGCCGGGGGCACCGTGAAGGTGGGGCTCTTCGCCGCCACCGACACCGGGGTCTGGGGCGGGCCGCAGCGCACGATCCACATCAACCGGATGGACGGCCGGGGCAGCATCTACTACTGGAGCTCGTCTGCGGCCGGCGTCAAGCGGCTCCCGTACGGCGGCCTCGCCGAGGACTATTACACCTCGGCCACGAGCGGCTACTGTGTCGCCTGTCATGTGGTCTCGAGCCAGGGCCGCATGGCCTTCACCTACGACGGCGGCAACGGCCCCCTCGGCCTCTACGACATGGACAGCGGGGCCACGGTGGTCGGCCACGACGCCGGTGTGCTCGGCAACTTCAAGGCCTTCTCGCCCGACGGGAGCCGGCTGCTCACCACGTACAACGGGGCGCTGCTCCTCTACGATGGGCTCACAGGCGCGCTCATCTCCGAGGTGGCCACCGGCGGCACCGCCACGCACGTCGACTGGTCACCCGACGGCGGGGCCGTCGCCCTGACGCTCACCACCGAGCACGCCCTCGACTGGAGCTCCACCGGCGACCGCATCGCGGTGATGGACTACCTGGGCGACGACCAGTTCGGCGCGCCGGTCACCCTCTACACCCCGCCCGCGGGGATGAACGCCTATTACCCGGCCTGGTCGCCCGATGGGGCCTGGATCGCCTTCAACACCTCCACCGGCGACACCTATGACGACGAAGACGCGGCCCTCCACGTGCTCTCCGCCGACGGCGCGGTGATGATCCCCCTCGAAGCCGCCAATCAGGTGGGGGGCATCACCAATTCCTGGCCCAAGTGGGGGCCGCTCCCCGACGATGACATCCTCTGGCTCGCCTTCTCCTCGAAGCGCGCCTATGGGGGCGTCATCGTCGGCATCCCGCAGGTGTGGGTGGCAGCCTTCGATCCCGCCCGCGCCGAGGCGGGGGCTGACCCGAGCTTCCCCGCCTTCTGGCTGCCCAACCAGGACCCAGCGCAGAACAACCACATCCCCGTCTGGGCGGAAGAGTGACCCCCGTCTGGCGGCCGCCTGGCCTCGGCGCCGCCCTGTCGGCTACCCTGTCGGCTACCCTGTCGGCCGCCCTCCTCGCCGCGGGCTGCGCCGCTGCGCCCCGCGAGCCGGTGAGCGCCCAGGCCTATTGGGGCGCCGAGGGCCGCCGCATCGAATTCGCCCCCCTGGGCCTCCCCGATGAGCCTCCCCTGTCGCTCCGCATGGAGGAGGGTACCTGGACCCTGCGCCTCGGCGAGCGCTGGGCCGACGCCGCCCCGGTCGCCTCCTATCTGTACGCGACAGACGATGGACTCTGGCTCAACGACGACCAGCTCATCCCCGAGAACCAGAACGTGGGCGGCGCGGGTGAGGGCTGCGAGGTGGTCGCCGAGGGCGAGGCGACGACCTGGTATGGCACCTTCCCGGACACCCTCACGGTCTCGGTGGAGGGCGGCGACTGGGCCGGGGAGGCGGTCTACGCCGCGGGCGTGGGGCCGGTGTTGATCGCCTATCAGGGCGCCACCTGGGAGCTCGTCTATTATGAGTGACCGCCCGGGCATCCTCCGCCTCGGACTCGATCGTTGGATGTCGCCCACGAGCTTTCGCCTCGCCCTGATCACCACGCCGCTCTACCTGTCGGTGGGCGTCGTCTCCCTCTATCAGCTCGGTGTCGGCTATCTCGTCGCCTATCTGGCGCTCGGCGCGCTGTGGTGGCTGGAGTCGAGCCTCACGGTCTGTCGGCGCTGCCAGCACTTTGACACCTGGCACTGCGGCGGACAGGCGAAGATCGTGGCCCGGCTGTTCCAGCGGCGGCGTGATCGCATCGGGCGCGGCCGCCTGTTCGCGCACCTGCTGTTCGACACGCTGATGCTGCTCGGGCCCCTCGTGAGCGGCGCCCTTGTCTTTGGGGTCGCCGCGGCGGTGCCCTGCGCGCTCTGGCTCGTCTTCTCCGCGGTCTCCGCGATGCCGCGCGGCGGATTCTCCTACTTGAAGTAGCGCGCCACCGTGGGCACCTGCAGCACGGCGGTGTGGAGGGCCGGCCGCAGGGCGCGGAGCAGCTCATAACGAGCGGAGATCGGCGCGCCGGGCACGCTCCCGCCCTCGACCACGGGGTGCACCCGATTGGACAGCAGGCAGACCACGAGGCCCTGTCGCGGCGCCATCCAGAGGCTGCAGCCGGTGAAGCCGAGGTGGCCCACGCCGTCCTGTGGCCAGGCCGCGCCCGCCGAGGCGGCGCCGGGGGTGACGCCGTCCCAGCCGAGATGGTGGCTGCCCGGGCCCACCGCCGTGAAGGCGCGGCGGACGAGGGCAGGATCGAGGCCGGTGGTCGGGTCCCCCTCGAAGGCGCGCAGCCACCAGAGGCCCTGGGCGGCCACCTCGGCGGCGCTGCCGAAGAGGCCGGCATGGGGGGCGAGGCCGCCCATCACGGCGGCGTTGAGGTCGTGCACGGTGCCGGTGATGACGGCGCCCCGCAGGGGGCAGTGCTCGGTCGAGGCGGCGTTCGGCCAGCCCCAGCGCAGGTCGGCGCCGGAGGGGGCGCGCACGAGGCGCTCATAGAGGCGGTCGAACCGATCGCCGCCCGCGGCCTCGCAGGCCGCGCCGAGGAGGAGGAAGCCGAGGTCGGAGTAGAGGTGGCGCTCGCCCGGCGCGGCGACCACTGGGGTGGTGCGCGCGAGCCGATAGACCAGGGCGCGGGCCTCGGCGCCGCCCCAGGGAAGGCCGGCCTGGACGACGGCGTCGTAGAGCCGGTTCCAGGCGGGGAGGCCGCTCGCGTGCGACAGACAGTGGGCGGCGGTGACCCCCAGGGGCGCGTCGGGGAGCCACTGGGACAACGGCGCGTCGAGGTCGAGGCGGCCGGCCTGGTGAAGGCCGAGGGCGACGCCGGTGGTGGCCAGCACCTTCGTGAGGCTGGCCAGGTCCCAGGGCTGGCCGGGCAGGGCGGGGCGGCGGCGGGGGATGAGCTCGGCGTCGCCGAGGTCGAGGTCCACCGCGAGGCCGCCTCGGGCGCGGACGGCGAGGGAGCAACCGGCGAAGGCCCCGCGCTGGTGGGCGGTCTGGAGGAGGGCCCGGACGTCGGCCCACTCGGGGTCGGGTGACACCCGATCAGCCGACACGGAGCACCCCCCCTGCGAGGCGGCCCCGGGCGCCGACCATCCAGGCGTGGTTGCGGGACGCGTGGCCGACGGGGAGGCCGGCGAGGACGGGGACGCCGAGGGGGCCGAGCCGATCGATGAAGAGCTCGTCGAGCGTCCAGCCGGCGTCAGCGGGCGGATCGGCGTGGAGGAAGTCGCCGAGGGCGACGCCGACCACCCCCCGGAGGGCGCCGGAGAGCTGGAGCTGGGTGAGCAGGCGGTCGAGCTTGTAGGCGGGCTCGCCGAGGTCTTCGAGGAGGAGGATACGGCCCTCGTTGCGGGCTGCCCAGCGGGTGCCGGCGAGGCTGGCCAGCACGCAGAGGTTGCCACCCACCACGGGGCCCTCTACCGGCGCGGCGGGCCCGCAGAGGTGGCGGCCGACGAGCCGGGCGGGCGCCCCCTCGAAGAGCAGCGCGCGCAGGGCCTCCACGCTCTCCGCGTCCGGCGTGTCGGCGAGGGAGTGCAGCACCGGCCCGTGGACGAAGCGCCCGCGGCCCCGGCGCTGGCCCGCCGAGAACAGCGCGGTCGCGTCCGAGAAGCCGATGATGGGCCGCTCGTCGAGGCGCCGCCAGGGGACGCTGGCCAGCGTGTGCACGGTGCCGAAGCCGCCGCGCGAGAACCAGACCGCCTCGACTTCGGGATCGAGCAGGGCAGCCCGGAGGTCGGCGGCGCGGTCGGCGTCGGTGCCAGCGGTGTACCGGTGTCGGTCACCGAGGTGGGGCGCGCGCCGCACCCGCAGGCCCCAGCCCTCGATGAGGCGGATGCCCGCCTCGAGGCGAGCGGCGTCGTGCACCCCCGCGGGAGCGATGACCATCACGAGCGATCCCGGCTTGAGCACGTCCAGCCTCCCGGCGAAGAGCTCGTTATCGGTATCCCGTGATCACCCCTTCATCCCCCCCGCTCTGGTCGCCGCGCGCCCTCTGGTCGCTCGGCCTCTGTCTCTGGTCGGCGGCCTGCTCTGCGCCGGAGATCGCCGATCTCCCGCCTCCAGAGCCCTCCGGCCCCGCCGCCGAGGCCCTGCCTGCGGCCACCCCCGCGCCGCCGCCGTCGGCCCCCTCCGCGCCGCCGCCGGAGCCGTCGACCGGCGGGGAGCCCATCCCGCCGGGAGAGGCCTCGGGTCAGGGCCCCGCCGATCCCTCGGCGGTGGGCGCGCCGCCTCGATCTTCGCCCAAGGTCGAGGCCACCCCAACCGCCGAGCTCCCCGCTCCGCCCTTCACCGCCTGGACCACCGAGGTGCCGCTCACCCTCGTCGGCCCGGGGGGCACGAACCTCGCCGTGCTCGCTTATGAGGGCGTGCGGGTCGACGTCGTGCAGGTGCTCGAGGCGCGGATGCGGGTGCGCTGCGCCGGCTGTACGGGCGCCGCCGAGGGCGCGGAGGGCTGGCTCCCCCTGGGCACGGTCCGCGCCGCCGGCCACCCGGGCGGCTCTGAGGATCCGCTCGTGGCCATCCTGCGCTTCCGCGCGGGCTGGGCGGGCGGCAAGAACGTCCCCGAGGGCACGAACAGCTTCGCCCTCTGCGCCCTGGTCGATCGCGGCTTCACCTGGTCCGGCGACACCGCCACCTGGGTCGATGGCCCGAGCCGCGTCGAGCTCCGCTACGACGGCCGCGCCTGGGGCCTCGCCGCCCTCACGCCGCCGCCAACCGACACCGTCCACACTTGCCGCACCGAGGGCGTCGGGCGTCGTCCGGGTCAGCCCGCCCCCTGAGGTCCCCCCCCGGACCGCGCCCGACCGCGCCCCCCCGGACGCAGCACCCCTCAAAGGCCCACCGCCTCATGCCCCATCCTGCGCCGCTCCGCCTGACCGCCCTCCTCGGAAACAGCCAGAAGCTCGATGGCGGCGCCATGTTTGGCAATGCCCCCCGCGCCCTCTGGTCGCGCTGGATCGCGCCCGACGCCCTCCACCGCATCCCGCTCGCTTGCCGCTGCCTGCTCATCGAAGAGCCGCTCCCCGACGGCGGCGTCCGCAGGGTGCTGCTCGAGGCCGGCATCGGCGCCTTCTTCGAGCCCGCGCTGCGCGAGCGCTTCGGCGTGGTGGAGGCTGGCCACGTGCTGCTCGACCGCCTCGCCGCGCTCGGCCTCACTGACGCCGACATCGACGTCGTCGTGCTCTCCCACCTCCACTTCGACCACGCCGGCGGCCTGCTCTCCGCCTGGGCCGAGGGCGAGGCGCCGCGCATCATCTTCCCGCGCGCCACCTACGTTGTCAGCGAGGCGGCCTGGGCGCGGGCCCTGGCGCCCCACAGCCGCGACCGCCAGAGCTTCATCCCGGCGCTGCACGCGCTCCTCGCCGCCAGCGGCCGCCTCGAGCGCATCATCGACCACAGCCCCACCCTCGGGCCCGCCTGGCGCTTCCACGTCTCCCACGGCCACACGCCCGGCCTGCTGCTCACCGAGCTCGACACCGCAGAGGGCCCCCTGGTCTTCGCCGCCGACCTCATCCCCGGCAAGGCTTGGGTCAACCGGGCGATCACGATGGGCTACGACCGCTTCCCCGAGCTCCTCATTGACGAGAAGACGGCGCTGCTCGAGGGCCTCGTCGCCCGCGGCGGGCGGCTCTTCTTCACCCATGACCCGGAGGTCGGCAGCGCGCGTGTCACCCGGGACGCGCAGGGGCGCTTCGGCACCGAGGGTGAGCGGCCGGGGGCCTAGTTTGGAGCGCGCCGCCTCCCCTTCGATCTGGACGCGGCCCTCGGCGACAGGGCCGATCCCCCTCAGCTTAAGGCTGTGATTCGCGAGCCTGGAGGTCTCGCAGGGGCGTGCCTTTGCGACGGGTCCAATAGATCGCCGCACCCATCCCGAACATGATCATCGAGCCGTACTGGGCGGGGGTGAGGCCGAAGTATCGGGTGTCGAGGTCGGGGTTCCGAAAGACATCGAGCACGACGCGGGTGATCCCGTATGAAATCAACCACACGGCAGCAAAGAAGCCTGGAAAACGCGCCTTCCGGTCCAGCACCCGAAACACAAAATACATGAGCAGCGACCAGATCGCCTCGTAGAGGCCGAGGTCATGGCAGGCCACGTCCTTCGTGCATCCCACGGAGGGGTTCATTCCGGGCACACCGAGCCAGAAGTTGGTGGCCGTGCCCGGATGGTCGTGGGCCGCGAAACAGCCGAGGCGGCCGAGGGTCCACGCGATCGTGAAGCCGTAGCAGCAGCAGTCCACCAGCCCCCAATAGCTGACTGGCGTGAGGAGCTTCTCACCCTTCCGCGCCCGTTCCCGGTTCGTCCGCTCCACCTTCTGTATCTCTCGCCAGAAGTACGGCGTGCAGAGCAGGATGGTGGCGAGAAACCCCCCCATGCTGGAGAGCCCGCTGGTGACCCGAAAGAGCACCATCGGATCTTTTCGGATCAGGTCCGGTTCATAAAAGAGCAGGTGGCCCCAATGGCCACCGACAAACACGGCCACCACGATGAGCAGCAGGGCGTCGCTGATGAGGTCCGGGTTCTGGCCGTCTCGCCGCGCCTTGTTCATCGCGATGAGCGCGCCGACCAGGAAGCCCACCGCCAGCAGGAGGCCGAACAGGTGGATGGCATCGACCCCCAGGACCGGGATCCGGAAGGGGAGCGGGATGCTCGGGTCGTGCTCCCAGTAGGGGATCAGCGGTCGCATGGGCGCGCCTCGAGCTCGGGCCTCGGGCGGCGCGTGTGCGGGGTGCGCGGCACCTCGGTCCGCTTCCGGGCCTCGGGCGGCAGGAGGGGAGGGCGTGCGACCATTGGGGAGGCTCCTGGGGCGAACCCGCGTCGTCTAACCGGCAGGGGGGGAGGACTCGGGGGATCCGCGCAACGGGCTCCAAGCATCCGCCGCGGATGCGCCGCGTCTGCGCGGGATGCGTCGGAGCGGGGGCGCCCAGGTGCGGCCGACGTGGAGAGGGCGGCGCCGGGCTGATCCCAGCAGCCCCTCGCGGGCGCTCGGGTTGGGCACGACAATTGCTGCCGGGTGCGCCGTGGAGGGTGAGCATGGAAGAGTCTGCCGACGCTTCGACGGTCGCTCTTAAGGCGACGCCCGCGCGGGTGCGCGTGATCGTCCCCGCGGCCGGGGCGGGCAAGGCATTGCGGCCCTGTGTCGAGGCCTTGCTCCTCGCTCTGGAGGGCCTCGACGGCGAGCTCGTCGTGGTCGATGAGGGTGGGAACAGCTGGCTGCCAGGCCCCCCATCGCGGGTGGTCGAGGGGCCTGGTCTCCGCTCGGCGGCCGCGGCGCGGAACGCCGGGGTCAAGGGGGCAGAACCCGTCGACCTGTTCATCTTTGTCGACGCAGACGTGGTCGTCGCGCCCGACGCGCTGCGCTGGCTGGTCGAGGCGGTCTCGGGCGGGGCCGACGCGGCGGTCGGGCGCTACGGCATTGACGTGGAGGGCCTCTCCTTCGCCGCGGCCTACAAGCACCTCTACCTCGCCCACGTCTACAGCCGCCGGAGCGGCCCCCTGCGCGACGAGTTCTGGACCGCCCTCGGCGCGGTGCGGGCGGAGGTCTTTCATCGGGTGGGTGGGTTCGCGGAGGATTTCAAGGGGGCCGCCGGGGAGGACACAGAGTTCGGGCAGCGCCTCGGGGCGGCTGCGGCGGTCGTGATGGCCGAACCTCGAGCGGTCGGACGCCATTTAAAGGAGCACAGCCTCCGCTCCCTCGTCGAGAACGACCTTCGGAAGGGCGTGACCTCCGTGAGGGTGATCCTCGGGGGCGGTCGGCGTCTCCACGACTTTCGACACGCCGGCCGGCGCGACATGCTCGCGGTCGGGCTCAGCGGCGCGGCGCTGGGGGCCGCGCTCCTCGGCCCGGTCTTCCCGCCGGCGCTGCTCGGCTCGGGCGGCGCGCTCGTCGGGTGGGCGATCTGCCGCGCCGAGCTCGCCCGCGCCTTCGCTGGCCAGCCGCTCTCTTTTCGTGCCGCGGCGGCGCCGACGATGTTCCTGCTCGACCTGGTGCGCGGGTTCGCGCTGGTCGGCGGCCTCGCCTCGATGGGCGTCGAGCGCCTCCGCGGGGCCGGCCGATGATCCGCCGACCCCTCGATACGACGCGGGCCCTGGGCCGGCTGCTCGCGCCGGGCGTACATCGCCCGGTCTACGTCTTGATGTTCGTGACGAGCCGCTGTGACGCACACTGCGGGCACTGTTTCTACTGGCGGGAGCTCAACCAGCGGGTGCGCGACGAGCTCAGCGTGGCGGAGCATGAGCGGGTCGCCGACAGCCTCGGGCCCCTCTTGCAGCTCACCCTCACGGGCGGCAGCCCAGAGCTGCGGCCGGATCTCCCGGACGTGACCGAGGCCTGGGTCCGTCGAACCCGTCCGGTCAACGTGACCTTCTGCATGAACGGCTACCACACGGAGCGCATCGTGAGGCACATCCAGGATGTGCTGGCGCGGATGCCCGAACAGACCTTCACCGTCGGGCTCTCGCTCGACGGCCTCGGGGAGGAGCACGACCGGCTGCGGGGGATGCCGGGCCTCTTCGAGCGGCTCCAAGCCACCTTCTGGCGCCTGGGTGCGCTCCGTGAGGGGGCGCGCGGGCGGCTCCGCCTCACCGCCGCGATCACGGTCTCTGGGCTCAACCACGCCTCTGCGGAGGCCACCGCCCGCTGGGCCCGCGCGAACCTGCCCATCGACGTGCTCAAGCCGATCCTCGTGCGGGGGAGCCCCAAGGACCCCCGCACGCTGGAGATCCCGCACCGGGAGCGGTGGGAGCGCGTCGTCAGCGGAGATGACCCCTGGCTCGGCGGCCACCCCGGCCACGCGACCGCCTACGGCACGCTCGTCGACGTCAAAGAGCTCGTGCAGCGTGATCTCATCGATCAGATCCAGCGGACCGGCCGCTCTCCGGTGACCTGCGCGGCGGGCCGAGAGACCGCGGTCATCTTGCCGCACGGGGTGCTGCGCGGCTGCGAGCCCCGAGAGGAGCTGCTCGGCGACCTCCGCGCTGTAGACCTCGACCTCGGCCGCCTGTGGCGCTCGCCCGATGCGGACCACTTTCGGGCCTCCACCGGCCAGCACCCCACCTGTGAGGGCTGCTTTCATCACTGCTTCCACAGCCCGCCCCTCTTCCGCACTCCCTCGCTCTGGCCGAAGATGCTCGCGGCCGCGGCCCGCTGCCTGGCCACCTGAGCCACCGGCGTTAAAACCCGGCGGCTTCGAGCATGGCGCGCCCCTCAGTCCCCCCGCTCACTCGGGGCCGACCGGCTGATCCCCAGCGCGGCGAGGAGCTCATCGCTCCGCTCCACCTCCCGCCGCCAGGTCCGGAGGTAGTTGCCGCCCCGGAGTTGTTGGTCGAGGCCGAAGAGGCTGAACGCCTCCCGGGTCTCGCCGATCCGCTCGCGCGCCGCCTGCAGAACGAGGCCGCGCAGGCCCTCGGTCAGGTCGAGGTCCAGCGAGGGCTCCTGCGCGCGCCGACGTCGTTGGGCCTCGGTCACGAAGGCGCGGGAGACGGTGCCGAGCGCGTCCTTCACCGAGCCCTCGACGCCCGGCGGCTCCGAGCGGTCGAGGGAGAGGGCCCGGCGGACATGACGCTCCGAAACCTCGCAGGGCGGAGCGTCGGCTTGTGCGGGATCGGTCGTGTCGGCGAGGCAGAATGCGAGCGCGCGCACGACGACGCTGTGAAGGTGGCGCAGGTTGCCCGGCCAGGGCTGGGCCTCCAGCAGGTCCTCGGCCGCGTCGTTGAACGCGGCGGAGAGGACCGCGCCGCTCTCGCCAGCGATTCGCAGCATGCGCCGGGCCCAGGGGCGAATCTCGTCCCGTCGGCCGGACAGCGAGGGGACCTCGATGGGAAGGACGTTGACGCGGTAGTACAGGTCGCGGAGGAAGCGTCCCTGGGACACCGCGCCTTCGAGGTCCGCGTTCGTGCCGACGATGAAGCGGACGTCGGCGGTCCGCTCTCTCTCCTCGCCGATCGCCCGGTAGCGCCGCTCTTCGAGGAGCCGCAGCAACCGACCTTGGGCGGTGAGGTCGAGCTTGTCGATCTCGTCGATGAAGAGGGTCCCTCCTTCCGCCTGGGCCACAGCGCCGCGGGAGTCTGCGACCGCGCCCGTAAAGGCGCCCCGCTTCCAGCCGAAGAGCGCCGCGTCACCGAGGCCGTCGGCGCCGCTCCGCAGATCGGCCACGATGAAGGGCCCGCGCGCGCGCGCCGAGCGGGCGTGGCACCACGCGGCGAGATGGGACTTCCCGGTCCCGGTCGCCCCGCGGAGCAAGAGCGTCTCGTCGAACCGCGAGAAGGCCGAGAGGGTGCGCACCACGCCCGCCATCGCTCGTCCGACCACCGGCAGGAGGGGGTCGACCTCCACGGGCTGGTCGGGGCCGCTCGGGAGCTGCAGTAGGAAGGGGCTCAAGAGATCGGCGAGGAGCTGAATTCCGGGCTCCGACCCTCCCCAGGCGGGGCGCTGCGCACCGACCGCCTCCGGCCAGTCCACCTCGCAGACGATCATGCCGATCGGCTTGCCCCGCGGGGGTCTCAAGGGGATGGACAAGGTGTGAGTGCTCCGCCGGCGGCGGAGGGCGGCGCTCGTGAGGCCCACCCAGCGCGGTCCTGCGTCGGCCCCCTCGGGTCGGGCGCCGTCCGGGTGAGAGACGGTGTCGGCCTCTACGTCCAACAGCACGGACCGCTCGGTCTGGGCGATCCAGAGCCAGGCGGTCGCCGAGCTCGCGGCGTCGTCGGACGGCGTGGCCAGGCGGGCCTCCGCGGCGCCCGCCTCGCGGAGGTACAGTCCGGTGTAGCCCCGCTCCGGGCGGAGGTGGAGCACGAGCCGACGGATCCGCGCCGCGGCGGGGAGGGCGGACCGGAGGGCCCCCTCGACGGCGCCGAGCCCGCAGCTCGCGGCGGCGGCGCGATCCGCACAAGCGCGGAGGCCGGCCATGAGCTCGATGGCCTGCTGGAGACCGGCGGGCCTTTCGGCGGTGAGTCTGGTCATATCCCCTCGGCTCCCGGGAAGAGGTACACAGCCCCGGCGCCGGAAGGGGTGACCCCGATCTTTTCGGGGGCACCGAGGAGGAGGTCGTCGAGCCCGTCCAGGTTGATGTCCCCGGCGCCGAGGATGGAGCGGCCGAGCCGGTCCTCGGGTTCCAGACCGCTGAAGCGCTGGTCGGCGTCGGTGGTCGTCAGGGTCCAGCCGCCAGCGCTGAAGGGCCCGTTGAAGGTCGCGACGACGCCACGGCCCTCTCCGGAGCGCGTGGAGCCCACGGCGATGTCCGGCGCTCCGTCACCGTTGAAGTCGAGGGTGGCCACGCTTCGACCGACCGCCGGGTCGCGAGCGCCGCCCTCGATGCGGCCGCTGGTGATGGCCTCGACCGCCGTAGGCCCTGTGCCGAGGCTCCCCCCGTCGAGGAGGTAGACCACCCCCTCGCCCTCCCCGTGGGGGGCGGCCTCTTCGGCGGCGACGACGAGGTCGGGGATGCCGTCCTGGTCAAGGTCATCGCCCACGGAGAAGCTGCGCCCGAAGAGGCTGTCGGCCCCCGGGCCGATGACGATGTGGTCGGCGTCGTCGGCCCGAACGCTGCCGGCCAGCGGCCCCAGGAAGACATGAAGGCCGCCCAAGGTCTCGCCGCCCACATGCTCCGCAGGGGCGCCGACGACCAGGTCGGCCACGCCGTCCCCGTCCAGGTCGGCGAGCCCGGACAGCGCCTCCCCGAAGTAGTCGCCCTCGGTGACCCCGTCGACGGTCGAGACGACACAGTCCGGGAGCGGATCGAGGGCGTGGGTGCCGGAGGGTGGCTCCCGGACGAGGTACACCCGCCCCGCGGCGTCCGCGTGGCCAGGAGCGGGCGCGACGAGGTCGCCTCCGAGGGTGGACAGTACCACGCCGAGGAGATCGCCGATCGCCGCCGCGGCGAGCTCTACCTCGGCCTCCTCGGCGGTGTGGGCGCCCGGCGTCAGCCCTCCGAACAGGTAGACCCGACCGCCCTCCAGCGGGCAGGGGTACTCACAGCGGGCGCCGACGGCGAAGCCCGGTTCGCCGAGCGCGCGGTCGGTGCGGGTGGCCGCGATCCCGAAGAGGCCATTCTCGGCCGTGCCTCGGAGGCTCAGGCCGGCGGCCTCGTCCAGGAGCCGCGCTCCACCGACCGCCTCCCCGGTCGACGCCTCGGCCATCGCCTGGAGCTCGGCGCCGGTGACCAGCCAGACGCCGCCGGCGTCCGCCTCTCCCCCCACGCCGCTCGCGCCAACCGCGCCGATCAGCACGTCGTTGCGGCCATCTCCGTCGATGTCACCGAGGGACTCCAGTCCATCGCCGACGAGCTGCCCGCTCTCTGAGCCAACGAGGGAGAGGGTCGCGCTCTCGAGCGTCTCCTCCTGCTCCCAGCCGCAGTCGCCGGGACCACCGTCACAGTCGTCGTCCAGCCCGTTGCCGCACCGCTCCTCGGCCTCGGGGTGCACCTCGGGGTCGGTGTCGTCGCAGTCCCCCGCCGCCTCGGCGACCAGGGCCATCGAGGGGGGGGCGCAGCTCCGACCGGCGCGGCTGCTGTCACCCCAGTGGTCCCCGTCCGCGTCGGCGAACCAAAGGACCTGGGTGGAGGGCTCCACGTCGTCATCGGCGTCATCGACGCGGTCGTCGCAGTCATTGTCGACCTCGTCACAGCGCTCGGCGGCGGCGGTGGAGATCGCAGGGTCTCGGTCGTCGCAGTCCCCGTGCACCTCGTCTTCACCGTCCCCGTCCCAGTCGTCGGTGGGATCGCTTGGGAAACGACGTACGGGGAAGTCGGGGAGGCAGGCCCCGAGCAGCGCCGACATCCACAGGGCGAGGGGGACACGCGAGGTGGCCGTCACGGCGACCTCCGCGCGTCGCCGATGACGCCGCCGCCGCACAGGAGGACCCCGCCGCCCGTCACCCACAGCCCCGCCACGCCGAGGCCGCGCCAGGCGTCGAACGCGCCCCGCGCCTGCCGATAGTCGGCGGGGGTGTCGCTGTGCTCGGCCGCCGCCGCGCTCTTGGCCATACCCGCCTGTCCGACGACCGCCAGCATGGCGCCGTCGAGGGCCAGCGCGAGCCCGGACCATGCCGCGACTCGCCACACCCGGCCCGGCCGGGGTGTCTCCAGGTGGATCGGCTCCCACCGGGCCTCGCCGGCGGAGCCGCTGAAGCTCTCCCCCCCCTGGTCGATCACCAGCCGGGTGCCGGGCGCGACGGCGCCGCGGAGGAGGCCGTCGAGCTCGGATCGGCGGTGCTCGTCGGCGAACCAGGTGAGGGTCTCCGCCTCCACGAGCGCGGGGAGGAAGAGGCGGAGGGGCTCATCGGTGGGGCGATCCCGCTGCGGGGGGAGCTCGACGACCAGGGGCAACCAGCCGATCGCCGGCACCTGGATGTAGTGTCGCCCCGGCCCGAGGAGCAGCTCCTCGCTCCGCGTGTCGGCGGGCCGCCCGTCCACCCAGATCTCCGCGGGCGGAGGGAGGAGGCGCAGGCGCAGGGCGGGCTCGGTGGCGGCGTCGGCTCGGGCCAGCTCAAAGGGGAGCGTGGCTTCGGGGGGGTAATTCTCATCCCAGGGGATGCCGGGTCGGATGCGGTGGGCCGCGAGGAATTGAGCGCGGGCCTCGTCCCCCTGCCCGAGGAGCGCGGCCTCCACGCCGCGGAGGAAGGGTACCCGCGCCGCGATGTTGGCGGCCACCGGCCCCGCCGAACAGAGGAGGGCGGCCTCCGCATCGAGGAAGGCCCGCTCTGCCTCGGCGTGCTGAAGGTAGGCCATCGCGCGCTCGGCGGCCTGCAGCGCGTCGAGGGCGGCGTCGAGGCTCTGTCCCGCCCCTGCGCAGCGGCCGAGGTGTCCCCCGCCCTCGAGCCAGGGTTGCTGTCGGCCGAGCAGGGCCGGCAGGGAGAGGGAGACGAGGCCCTCTCGGCTCGTTGGGCCCACGGTGGGCTCCGCCGCCGCCGCGCTCAGGAGAGGCAAGGTGAGCAAGGAGAGGCCGAGGAGCGGGAGGAGGGGGAGGCTGCTCATCGCGGGCAGGGAGCCTCGGCGTCGAAGTCCCAGCAGAGCGCGATGGAGCCACCGGGCTCCATCTCGATGGAGCGGGAAAAGGAGCGCCCGTCCGCCGCCTGGAGCTCCAGCTGATGGGGCCCGGCCGAGATCGGCCCGACCCAGGGGCTCCGCTTCTGCGGCTTGCCGTCGAGGGTCACCTCGCTCCAGGGTCGGCTGTTGATCGCGAGCGTCCCCGGGGCCGGTGGCGAGGGCGTCTCCTCGACCGGGTCTTCCGAGACGGGGGTGAGGGCGCGGCGCGGGGGCGACGAGGGGCCGGCGGGCTCGCCGGCCGCGGCGGAGAAGGGTTCGGAGGGCGACTCCGTCATTCGCGGTTCAGGGTCAGCGGAGGTCGTGGGAGAGGGCCGCTCCACCGACGCGGCTCCGCGGGGTGGTTCAAGGATGTCCACCCGTGCGCTCTCCGGGCCTGGGGCCCCCATCGGCCCGTTGGCGGTGGCTCGCCAACCAAGGCCGAGGGTGAGGCCGAGGAGGCTGAACAGGCAGAGCCCGGCCCCGAGGGCGCGACGGCCCCCGGCCTTCCGGTGCGCCGGCCGCTGCGGGGCTGGATCCAACAGCGCTCGGAGCTCGGCCTGGAGCGCCGCCGCAGAGGCTGGCCGGTCTTCTGGGCGGGCGGAGGTCGCGCGCGCCACGACGGATCGGTAGGAGGGAGGCAGCGAGTCGAGGAGCGCCGCCCTGCGCTCGGGCTCGAGGAGGCCGAAGGGGGGCCGCCCTGAGGTGAGCGCGAGGAGGGTGGCGCCGATGGCGTAGAGGTCTGCCGGCGGTCCGACGGCGCCGCGGCCATCGAGCTGCTCGGGGGCCATGTAGGCGAAGCTCCCGAGACGGTCACCGGCGGCGGTCAGCGTGGCCTCGAGATCGAACTGGGCGACGCCGAAGTCCGCCAGGAGGGCCTGATCGTCGTCGCCGATGAGGATGTTCTCGGGCTTGATGTCGCGGTGCACGATCCCCGCCGCGTGGACCCGTTCGAGGGCATCGAGCACCGGCAGGAGGAGGCGGACCGCCGCCGCCGGCTCCATGCCGCCCGACCCCCGCGCCTGGGCTCCGCCCTGCATCCGCTCTCGGAGGTTCCCCCCCGGTGCGAGATCGAGGACGAGGTAGGGGTGCTCGCCGCTGAGCGCAGAGGCCCTCGCCCGGAGGAGGGCGGGGTGCTCCACTTGGGCGAGGAGCCGGGCCTCTCTCTCGAATCGAGCGAGCGTGACACGATCGGCGCGCGCCGCGGCGGAGAGGACCTTCACCGCGCACTCTTCCCCGCGCTCCTCGTCCCAGGCGCGGAAGACCGTCGCCGTCGCCCCCTGCCCGAGGATGTCCCGCAGCCGAAAGCGGCCGGCGCCCAGGGGTGGCGCGACCTCGTTGTCCTCAGGCTCTGCCGCGGCCGGGCTCGACATCCCGGGAGCATATCAAGGGGGTGACTCCACCGCATGCGGCCTTGAATCAAGAGCTATTGCGGTCGGGTTCGCGAATGCCGGCCGAGGCGAGCGGGAGACCGTCGACACCGACCCGCTCCCGCTCGGGCGCTCCCGCCCGGGGCCCTCACCTCAGCGTTTGACCTCAATCGGGAAGCGGAGCTCCAGTCGGCCATGGGCCGCCATGTCGAGCCAGAGCGTCTCCTTGTGGGTGGGCGCGCCGCCGAAGACGACCGGCAGGCCCGGGCCGATGCGGCCGCCGAGGGCGAAGCCCACCCGCTGCTTGTAGGGCGATTGGATCTCGGGCGCGATCGTGGCCCCGAGCCAGAACCCATTGGCGGGGCCGGCGTCTTCGTCCTTCACGCGGAGCCAAGAGCCGCGGAGCTGGAGCCCGACCTGGCGGTGGAGGCCGCCGGTGTGGTGGGCGAGGTACAGCTCCACCGGAGACCAGCTCACCGGGAGCACCTCCACCTCGCGCGAGCCGAGCCCGCCGAGCATCACGGTGTCCGGGATCAGCATGACCGGGAGGGGGACGACGTGGGCGTCATCCATCTCGCGCACGCGCTTCTTGTAGGCCTTGGGCACGCGCCGCATCACCTTGCGGGAGTGCAGGACCTTGCCGCTCACATGCCCCTCGACCTGCAGGCTGAGGCCCCAGGCGGGCTCGAAGGCCCCCGAGAGCGGGTTCGCCAGCGCCCCGACCGTCGGCCCGAGGCCGATGTTCACCGTGGCGGGCACCTTCACCGCGGAGGCCAGGCCGATGAAGACGAGGAGGGCGGGGAGACAGAGCATGTGGGTGAACTCTCCGGGGCGCTGAGGGTCTGTCCGCGCTGCGAGCAGGAGCGGCTGGCCGGCTCTCCGCTCCCGCGCATCGGCGCCCCCGGGAGGCACCCCCCCGCCGCCTCACTTCCGGAAGGCGGCCCAGGCGGCGAGGAAGGTGTTCAGGTGGACCTGGACGACCTTCGTGACGTCCGGCGTGTAGCCCCCTGCGAGCACCCACATCACGGGGATCCCCTTCTGCTTGCAGGTGTCGAAGACGAAGCGGTCGCGGGCCTTCAGGTCTTCGACCTCGAGGTCGAGGGGGGAGTAGGGGTCCTCCTTGTAGGGGTCGGCGCCGGCCTGGTAGAGCACCACGTCGGGGCGGGCGCGGTCGATGGCGGGGCCGAGCTCGGCGGCGAGGAGGGCCTTGTAGGCCTCGCCCTTGGTGCCGGCGGGCACGGGCACGGCGCGGCAGTTGGCGGTGTCCGGCGCGCTGCCGGCGTTCACGTCGCGGTGGGCGAGGTTCTTCTCGTACCAGTTCCCGTAGATGGAGAGCTGGTGGAAGTCCGGCCGGCTGGCGAGCAGCGAGGCGGTGCCGTTGCCGTAGTGGAGGTCCATGTCGAGCACGAGGGCGCGGCGGATGCGGCCCTGGACCCGCGCCCGCTCCATCGCGACCACGAGGCCGTTGTAGGTGCAGAAGCCCTCGCCGTGCTCGGCGTGGGCGTGGTGGAAGCCGCTCGCGAGGTTGCCGGCGATGCCGTCCTCGAGGGCGGCGTCGAGGGCCTCCAGCGTGCCGCCGTTGGTCCAGCGCACGGCCTCGGAGAGGCTGGCCGACCAGGGGAACTTCTGCGACTCGGCCAGGGACCGAGGCTCGCCGGTGTCCATCGCGCGGATGTAGGCCGCGCTGTGGACCCGCATCAGGTCGACGTTGGTGGCGGGCTCGGGCTCATTGAGCCGCACCGGCAGGCCGTAGCGGGCGATGGCGTCGCGCACGAGCCCGAACTTGCGGATGGGCATGATGTGCTCGCCGAGATCGGCGAAGTATCGACGCGAGTGGAAGACCCGGATTCCCTGGGTCTTCACGTCCTGGGCGCTCATGACAGACTCCGTGCGGCGGCCCCGATGACAGACAGGACCTCCGCCACGTGGCGAGGGGCAAAGATGAGGGCGGGCCGGAAGCGGATCGAGCGGTCGCCCGACCCACCGGCTTCGACACCGCGCTGGCGCATCTCATCGACGAGGCGATCGCGGGTGGCGGCGTCCGTGACGTCGATGGCGGCGAAGGTGCCGGCGGCGCGGGCCCCCGAGAGGGTGGCGGGGTGACGTTCGCAGAGCTCGTGGAGGCCGGCGAGCAGCAGAGCGCCGCTCTGGCGTACGAGGGCGAGGAGGTCCTGCTGCTCGATCACCTCGGCGATGACGCCGAGCTGGGCCGCGCGGAGCGGGTCACCGAGGAAGGTGTTGAAGATGCGGTAGGTCTCGACGGGGAGCCAGCCGCGTTGGAGGTAAAAGCCACCGATCTGCATCTTCTTTGAGAAGGTGACGATGTCGGGCGGGCTGTCGAGGCCCCAGGCGGTGTGGGCCCAGAGCTGGCCGGTGGCGCCGCCGCCGGTTTGGACCTCGTCTACGATGAAGGCCGCGCCGTGGGTGGCGGTGATGGCGCGCAGGAAGGCGAAGAAGCCGGGGCTGGCGTGGCGGTCGCCGCCCTCGCCCTGGATGGGCTCGACGATGAGGCCGGCGATCTCGCCGGGGTGGGCCTCGAAGATGGCCTCCACGGCGCGGCGACAGCGGGCCTCCTCGGCCTGGTTCTCGTCGTGGTGGGCGGCGAGGGGGAACTTGAGGGCCGGGAAGGGGGCGACCGGCCACTCGAAGGCGGGGATGTCGAGCTTGTGGATCGCCTTGCTGTGGGTGGTGGAGAGGGCGCCCATGCTGCGGCCGTGAAAACCACCCTCGAAAGAGATGATCTTGAGCTGGTTGATGCCCGGCTGTCGGTTGACCATCGACAGGAGGCGGTCTTCTTCGGTCCAGCCCGCGCCGCCGCGCCGCTTCGCGGCGAAGCGGATGAAGGCCGCCTTGAGCGCGTTCTCCACGGCCTCGGAGCCGGTGGTGACCGTGACGAGGTGGTCGAGCCCGGCGGGCGCGAGGCGACGGAGCGGCCCCTCCACGAGCTCCACCCACTCCTCGGAGGGGGCGATGCCGAGGGCCGGGCGGTAGCCGGCGCACCAGTCGAAGCGCCCGCCCTTCCAGGCCGCGAGCAGGGCCGGGTGGTTGTAGCCGAGCGGCAGGGCGGCGATGTGGGCGTAGATGTCGAGCAGCACATTGCCGTCGACGTCGATGAGGTAGTTGCCGAGGCTGCGCTTCGCGTCCTGGTAGAGGTGGACGGTGCGCGCCTCCTGGAACAGCTGATGGCGGGCGCGCAGGGCCTCTGAGCGAGGGCCGGGGATGCGGGTATGGACCTCGGCCTGCCGCGGCTCGCCGGGGATGTCGGTGAGGAGGGGTGGGGTCATGGGGGTCTCGGGCTCCGGGGCTTGTGCCCAGGTGAGGCGGAGCGCCTCACGCTCGACCGCGACGTCGAGGCTCCGTCCGCCGCGCTGGAAGGGGGGGTACCACAGCAGCGCCTCACTCTGGAGGAAGGGGAAGAAGCCCTCGATAAGCCTCGGTTCAGCGGGGATGGGGGTGAGGGGGATGGGGTCCCGGCGGTCGTTCCGCAGGGCCTCGAGGGTGATGCGAGACCAGAAGTGGAGCTCGTCGGGGTCTGTGGCCCAGCGGTGGATGCCCTCGAAGTGCGTGATCACGCTCTCGACGAGGGTGGCGGGGAGGGTGGGCTCGGCCTCGTGGCCCACCCAGCGCACCACCGCGAGCATCGGGATGGGGGCGGCGAGGCGGCCGGGGCGGGAGAGGAGGCCGAAGTCGGGCTGGACGTAGGGCAGGGCGGAGGAGGGGATGACCCCGAAGCCGCCGCGGCCGTACGCGAGCAGGCGGATGAGGGAGTCTCGGTTGTCGGGGTCGAGCAGCTCCATCTCGGCGACGATCAGGGTGTCAACCTCGGCGGGATCGAGGCCGAGCTCCCTGCAGTAGCCCCGAGAGATGGTGACCGGCACGGTGCGCAGGACCGCGGCGAGGCCGCTGCGGCGGTTCGGCTCGGTGACAAAGCTGTGAGACAGCAGGGAGACGCAGCGTCGCCGGCCGCGATCGACGGCGATCATCAGGTCTCGCACGCCCGCAGGCGCGCCCTGTTCATCGCGGGCGAGCACCAGCGCGTAGCGCATGATGAGCCCCTCATGGTGCCGATCGGCGCGGAGCCACTGCTCCAGGACCCCGCGGTCTTCGACTTCACCCCGGGGTTGGAAGAAGCCGGCCATCATCGAGTAGGCGATGTCGAAGTCTTCGCTCTCGGGGTCCCGTACGAGGGTCAGCCGAAAGTGGCGTTCGGCGGCGAGCACCTTCCCGGACGCGTCACCCGCGAACAGATCAGCGGGGTCGAGGATCTGCAAATCAAGCTCGGGGACGAGGGGGAGGGGACCGCGCGGACGGAGGTGGGATCTCCCTCCCTACCACCGTGAGGCCCTGGGGTGCCAGCCGGAGCGCGGCCGAGGCGGCTCGCCCGCGTGCTACACCTCGCCGATGCGCGCGCCCTTCGCCTTCCTGCTCCACCCGGGCCCGGACGACCGGAGCTTCGCCGCCCTGCTCCGAAAGGTGCGCCTGCTCGGCCTCCGCGCCCTCCTCGGCGCGCCGCCGCCGCCGGGCATGGCCCCCGCTCAGGCCGCCTCCCTCCGTCGGGTGCAGGTCCTCCTGCCGGAGCTCGCCCGACGCCACCCCGAGGCCCTGTTCGCCGCCCTCGGCGCGGTCGATGTGCTGACGCCGCTGTTGCTGCTCGAGGGGGGGCGCCATGAGCCCGGCCCGCTGCTCGAGGCCGCGGTCCCGGCGCTGCTCGTCGGCCTCTGTCGCCGCGGCGCCTTGCCGGAGGCGGTGGTCTGGGAGGGGCCGCTCTCCACCCTGGTCGACGGCGTCGGCGGCCGCGTCCTCCACCTCTCCACCCCCGCCTCGGCCCTGCTCTGCGACGCCGCCGGGGTGGAGCTCCGCCTCGCGGACGGGCGCCGCCTCGCCCCCGAGCACCCCGAGCTTCAGGCCAGCCAGCCCTTCTTGCCCCTGCGGCCCGGGATCTCGCTCTCGCTCTTCGACTCGAACCCCCTGGCATCGGTCGAGGATCATCCGGACAAGCAGGGCAATCGCCTCGATCTCGGCGGTCGCTCCACCGAGGAGTGGGCGGCGGCCCTCGATCAGGCGCTCGGCCTGATCGAGCGGGGCCTGCCGGCGTGGGCCGCTGAGCTCCCGCTGGCGCTGCAGCGCCTCCTGCCCGTGGGCTTCGAGCCGGAGCGGCACCTGAGCGCCTCTTACCGAGAGGCCCCCGGGCTCGCCTACCTCACGCTCCACCCCGATCCCTTGACCCTCGCCGAGGCGATCGTCCACGAGACCCAGCACAGCAAGCTCAACGTGCTCTCGCTGCTCGACGCTGTGCTCGAGAATGGGCGCACCACCTGGACAGCCTCCCCTGTGCGGCCGGACTTGCGGCCGCTGATGGGGGTGCTGTTGGCGGTGCACGCCTTCGTGCCCGTCGCCGCGCTCCACGCGGGGCTGGAGGAGGCCGGGCACCCCCTCGCCGAGACCGCGGCCTTTCAGCGGCGGCGGGCGGCGGTGCTGGCCTCCAACGCACGCGGGCTTCAGATCGTCGAGGAGCTGGGCCGGCCGACCGCGGCGGGGGCTCGCCTCCTGCGCGAGGCCCGGGCCCTGCACGACGCCCTCGCGGGGCCCGACGGCGCGGCGGGAGATCAGCTCCCCGGCTGCTGAGGGCCTCAGAGCGCCGAGATCGCCGCGCGGACGCTGTCTTCTGAGGCGGCGCCGTAGCTCGTCACGCGGATGACCATGTCACGGTCGATGAGGTAGAGCTTGGGCGGGTTGGCGTCCGACCAGAGGGTGTAGTCGGTGAGGTTGGTGTCGCCGATCAGCACGCTCGTGACCGGGCAGCGGCCCCAGGCGGCCGCGGCGTCGGCCTGGTCGGCGACGGCGGTGGTCTCGTCGTAGCCGAGGAGGATCGCGACGGTCACGTCCTCTTCGCGGTCGACGTCGTCGAGCCAGGTGAGCATCTGGTCGAGGCTGGCGCCCGGGGTGAGCGAGCCCACCACGAGCACCACCGGCTCGCCCGCGGCGCTCCACAGCGACCACTCCTGGCCGGTGTGATCGGTGGCCACGAGGTTGTAAGCGACGTCGCCCACCTGGTAGCCCGTGCCGGTGAAGGTGGGCTCTCCGCCGTCTCCGCCGTCTCCGCCGCTGTCGGTCGCGCCGTCGGTGGCACCGTCGCCGCCGCCGCCGCCGTCTGCCCCGTCGCCGCCGCTCCCGCCGCCGTGGAGCTCGCCGCTCGGGTTGTTGTCACCCCCGCCTCCGAATTCGGGGTCCTGCTGCTGGATGCAGGCGGCCGCCAGCGCGATCAGCGGGAGGCCGCGCGCCGCGGCGGCGGAGAGGGGGAGACGCGGGCTCATTCGTCGGGCCGCCATTCGCGGTACTCACCGCCTCGCTCGGTGTAGCCGGAGGGGATGATGACGTGAACCACGACGGCGGTGACGTTGTCGACCGCGCCGTTCGCCATGCTCTCGGTGCAGAGCGCCTCGGCCTGGGCCTGGGGGTCGTCGCCCTCCGACAGCAGGTCGCGGATGCGGGCCGGCTGCATGCTGCCGTGGACGCCGTCGGTGCAGAGCAGCAGCCGATCTCCGGGGAAGAGCGTCAGCGTGCCGGTGTCGGTGCCGGCGTCGATGCGCACGTCTTCGTCGTGGCCGAAGCCGCGCGAGCCGAAGATGAAGTTCTGGGTGAGGGCGCGGGCCTCCACCGGGGTCGGCCGCCCGTCGCGCCAGGCGAACTCTCCGCGGGTGTGGTCCCGGGTGAGCGTGATGAGGGTGCCGCCGCGCATGTGGTAGAGGCGGCTGTCGCCGACGTGCGCCCAGGCGGCCTCGGCGCCGTGGACCCAGACCGCGGAGAGGGTTGTGCCCATGTTCGCGGCCCCCTTCTCCCGGGCCCGCTCGCGGAGGCGGTGATGGGCGCGGATGAAGAAGGTGTGCAGGGCGAGCTCGGCGTTGTCGCCGGGGTCCTGCCGAAAGAGGCGAGTGAGGGCTTGCACCGCCGCGGCGCTGGCGAGGGCGCCGTGCTCGTGCCCGCCCATCCCGTCGGCGACTGCGAAGAGCTGGCCCTTGCCCGAGAGCTCCTCCTCTACGATCCGCCCGGCCGCCACCATCCGTGAGCGGCCATCGAGGCAGACGATGAAGTTGTCCTCGTTCGCCTCGCGCCCCCCGGCCTCGGGGCCCACGCCGCGATCACAAAAGTAGCCAGCCTGGTAGGTCGAGGACATGGGGCGATCCTACCACCTGCGCAGGCCCGAGGGGCCCGCTCCTCACCGCCGGCGCGTCAGCCGCCGCCGTCGACCACGAGGTAGCCGCGGCAGACACGAAAGCCGAGGTTGTCGGACCGTCGGTCGGGGGGGCTGGCCGAACGGGAGGCGGCCCGCCCCGCCCGCGCTGGGAGGTTCCAGGCGCCGCCGCGGATCACCCGCCGCGGCGCGTGGTCTCGGGGCTCGGTGGCGGCGGCGTCCGGCGGCTCGGGGGGCACCGCGGTCGAGCCCTTTCGGTCGGGGCCCGTGGGGCGGTAGAGGTCGGCGCACCACTCGGTGACGCCTCCGGCGAGGCCGAGCACGCCGTAGGGGCTCTTGTCGATGTCGAACTCGCCCGGGGGCGGCGGGCCGGGGACGCCGAGGGCGGAGTCCTGCATGCAGTGAAAGGCCGGATCGGAGAGGTCGCCCCACGGGAAGGCGCGCCCGTCTACTCCGCGGGCCGCCTTCTCGCGCTCGAGCTCGCCGGGCAGGCGCCAGAGCAGGCCGGTGCGCTGGGTGAGCCAGCGACAGAAGGCGTTGGCGTCGTACCAGGTGACGCCGATGACCGGCGACTCGGCGTCGATGCGCAGCTCGCCCACCCGGTCGGTGAGGATGAAGCGCCCATCGGTCTCCTCGCGGTAGATCTTTACGAGCTCCTCGCGGTGGCGGCCCGGCAGTCGGGGCTGGCGGCGCTCGGCCTCGGCTTGACGCCCCTGGTCATGCAGATCGTTGAGGAAGGAGAGGTACTCCCGGTGCGAGACCGGCCGGTGGGCGATGGTGAAGTCGTCGAGCCAGAGCCGCTGGCGGGGCAGGCCGCCCATCGCCTCGGAGTCCCCGCCGGAGATGAACCAGCCCGCCGGCACGAGGCGCTCGATCGGCAGCAGCTTCTGCTTGGGGGGCAGGAGGACACGGTGGAGGTCCTTGCCGCCGGGGGCGACCGCCTTCCACGGCTCGCCGCGGCCGATGCGCACGGGGTAGCGAACACGCGGGCTGTCGTCGTCTTGTTGGATCTCGAGGATGTAGCTGCCGACTGGCAGGCGGAGGTCGCGCACGGGGGTCGGGCCGGTGGTGGCGCACTTCTTCGGCACGAGGCGGCGGGCCTTCTGCTCGTAGCGGAAGATGCGGACCCGGGCGCCGCGCGGCTCGGTGTCGAGGGAGAGCTCACCCTCGGCCTTGAGGTAGTCCGCGTGGCGGCCGTCGTCGTAGTCTTGGAGCAAAGCTCGGTATTCTCGGGAGGCCTTACGGTCTCCCTGGGTCTCGGCGGTCTCGGCCTGGGCTCGGTAGACGTCGGCCAGCATCGAGCGGGCCTCGGCGAGGTCGGCCACCTGGGCGAGGGCGAGGCGGGCCTTGGTGGAGATCTCGAGGTAGAGGTCTTCAAGCTCCTCCTGGACGGTCTCTGCCTCATCTTCCAGGGCCCAGGCTGACTCTTTGGCGTCGAGGCTGTCGGAGGGGCGGAGCGCCACCACCGCTGCCCGCGCCTTCTCTCGGGAGCGGGTGGTGCGGGTGAGGGTCTCCTTGAGCTTCGGGACGAGCGCCCGCGCGGCGTCGACCAGCACCAACGCCTTCTCTCGGGCCCGCGAGCCCTCGAGCCAGGCGTCGATGTCCTCGGCGACCTGGCGCGCCTCCCGGTAGCGGTCTTCGGGGTTCATGCACATGCAGCGGCGCCACACATCGACGATGGCCTCGGGGACGTGCATCCCCTCGACCGGCGCCGGGGGGCCGGCCTGGACGAGCTGGAGCACCTGCTCGGCCGAGCCGCGGTAGGGGGGCCGGCCGTAGGAGATGGCGTACAGCAGCGCGCCGAGGGCCCAGACGTCGGACCAGGGGCCCATGCGGTCGCGGTCGCCGCGGGCCTGCTCGGGCGGCATGTAGGCGGGCGTGCCCACCACGACGCCGTGGCGCGTCTGCCCCTCGCGGCGACGGGGCGACCCTGCGGGGTGCTCGTCCTCGTCCTCCGAGGGGGTGTTGAGGAGGCGGGAGAGCCCCCAGTCGACGACGTAGACCTCGCCGTAGTCTCCCACCATCACGTTGTCGGGCTTGAGGTCCCGGTGGAGCACCCCCTTCGAGTGGGCGAAGGCGATCGCCTCACAGACCGTGCGGAAGACCTCGATCAGGCGGCGCAGGGTCCAGCCGTCGGAGGTGGGCACGAAGGAGCCGAGCTGCCGGGCCGAGTGCAGGCCGGTGATGAGCTCGCGGAGCGTGCGCCCTTGGATCTCCTTCATCGTGAGGAACCAGCGGCCGTCGGGGAGGCGCCCGAGATCGTGCACCGGGACGATGGCGGGGTGCTCGAGCTGCGCCACCACCTGGGCCTCGTGCATGAAGCGCACGACCATGCCTGCGTCCTTGGCGAGCTCGGGGCGCAGCGTCTTGACGGCCACCACGCGGCCGAGCGCGCGGTCGAGGCTGCGTCGGACCTCTCCGGCGCCGCCCTTGCCGATCAGGTTTCCCTCGCGGTAGCGCTCCCGCGGCGGGGCGGCGACGAGGTCGCGCACCTTCTTGGCGTTGGGGAGGCGGACCGGGCGCAGCAGCCCAGGGTAGGACACCTCTTCGATCGGCACTTCGCCGGCCCGACTGTCCTCCGTCATCGCGCCCGGCTCGGGCGGCGTGAGCTCCGCCCAACCGGTGGGCGGCACGGCGGGGACGGGGGCGGCGGGCCCCCCGCCGCTTCTCGGCAGGGTTCCGGGGGGGGGGCGTTGAGTCGGTTCGTGCATGGGGCTCGCTCGTGGCGCCATGATACGCCGTGCGCGTGTACGTCTACCGCTGGGACCTCGACAAGACCTACCTCGAGACGGACTTCGACTCGCTGCGCGGGCTCATGCGCAGCGCCACGGAGCCCGCCTCGGCGAAGCGCGCCGTGCCCGGGGCGGCGGCCCTCATGCGGGCCCTCAGCGCCCACCAGGGCTCGAAGGTCTACATCGTGTCCGGCTCTCCCACCCAGCTCCGCCCGGTGCTGGAGGAGAAGCTCCGCCTCGACGGGGTGACCTTCGAGCACCTCGCCCTCAAGGACAGCCTCGCCCACTTGAAGAAGGGCGAGCTCCGCGCCATCAAGGGGCAGGTCGGCTACAAGCTGCCCACGCTCCTGGAGGGCCGACAGGGCCTCGGGCGGGCCGTTCGGGAGACCCTCTTCGGCGATGACGCCGAGGTGGACGCGCTGGTCTACTCGATCTACGCCGACGTGCTCGCGGGCCGCATCGGGCCGGCGGAGCTCTCTCGCCTGATGGAGGCGGCGGGGGCTTACCCCGCGCGCATCGAGGCGGCGCTCCAGGCGGCGGGCCGCCTCTCTACGGCCGATGTGGTCGACCGCATCTTCATCCGCCTCGACCGGGGGCGCCCCCCGGAGGACTTCGCCGCCTTGGGCGGGCGCCTCGTGCCCATCTACTCCTGGTGGCAGGCCGCCCTGGTGCTGCTGCAGGACGGCCTGCTCGACCCCGCCGGCGCTGGCGAGGTGCTCGAAGCCTGGCTCGTCGAGACGGGCCAGGACGATTGGGCCGCGGCGGGGCTCGCCCAGGATCTGGTGCGCCGCGGCTTCATCGGCGCGGAGCTCGCCGACCGGGTGGAGGGCCCGGAGGCCGCGCGGGAGGCCGCACGTCGCGCGATCCGCCGTGGCTCCGCGAGCAGCCCGCCCCTCCGCAGCCCGGCCTCCATCGACTACCTCAGCCTGCTGCGCGGCTGGAACCGCCGCGCCAAGGAGCGCGCGTGACCGGACCCCTGCTCACCCTGCTGGCCTTCTGCGCAGGCGGCTGGTCGGCGCCGCGCCCCGCGTCCGCGCCGCCGGCAGACCCCGGCGCTCCGCCGCTCACCTGGGCCACGCTGGCCGCCGATGGTCGCTACCGGGTGGTGGTGGAGCCCGACGTCGAGTGGGCCTCCTTCGAGGTGAAGGTGGGCAGCGATGACGCTGTCGACCTCGGCCCCGCGCGGCCCGGTCGCCCGGTGGAGCTCCGGGGCTGGGCCGACACCGGCGACACCCTCACCCTCCGCATCCAGGCGGCCACCCCGAAGGGGAGGGGCGTCACCTATGAGTACGAGGTGGTGGTGAAGCCCACCCTCATCGAGCCGCCGCGGCTGCTCGACGGCGGGCAGCTCCCCTCTCGCAGGGGGCTCCGGGGCTGGCTCCGCAGGGTCTTCCGCGGGGCCTGATCCCTGGGGCCAGCCCGCTCAGGACTCCTCTTTCGCGCCGACGTAGAAGCCGTCGAGGAGCGCCTTGTAGGTGGACTCCACGAACTTACGCTTCAGCTTCATCGAGGGGGTGAGGAAGCCGTTGTCGGAGGTGAAGTCCCGCTCGAGGATCGAGAAGTACTTGAGCGACTCGTAGCGGGCGAGGCTGCCGTTGAGCTCATCGACCGACGCCTTGATGAGGGCGTTCATGTCGGGGTCCTTGGCGATGGCCTCCGGGCTGAGCTCGCCCTTGTTGTTGGCCTTGGCCCAGTTCTTCGCGGCCTCTTCGTCGAGCGTGATCAGCACGACGCAGAAGTTGCGGTTGTTGCCGTGTACGAGCGCCTGGCTGATGAGCGGGTTCGACTTCTTGAGCCGACCCTCGATCTCCTGAGGGGCCACATACTTGCCGCCGGAGGTCTTGATGAGGTCCTTCTTGCGGTCAGTGATGCGCAAGAAGCCGTCGGCGTCGACGGTGCCGATGTCGCCGGTGCGGAGCCAGCCGTCCGGGGTGAGGCACTCGGCGGTGGCCTCGGGCAGGTTGTGGTAGCCCTTCATGATGCCGCGGCCGCCGAGCAGGATCTCGCCGTCGGCCGGGTCGAGCTTGGAGAGCACGCCGGGCAGCGGCACGCCCACCGAGCCGAACTTGAGCTTGTCGGGGCGGTTGACGTAGCTGGCGGCGCTCGTCTCGGTGAGGCCGTAGCCCTCGAGGATGAGGATGCCGAGCGAGTGGAAGAACTCGGCGATCTCGCGGTTGAGGGCCGCCGAGCCCGAGATGAAGAAGCGCAGCCGACCGCCGAAGAGGGTCTTGATCTTGTGGAAGACCAGCTTGTCGGCGAGCTTCAACTTGATGGAGAGCAGGCCGGAGGGCTCGCGACCCGCCTGGCGCAGCACGGAGCCCTCGCGGCCGGTGGCGACGGCCCACTGGAAGATCTTGTACTTCATGCCGCCGCCGGCCTTGGCCCCAGAGACGACCTTGTTGTAGACCTTCTCGAAGATACGCGGCACGGCGGCGACGAAGGTGGGCTGCACCTTTCCGAGGTTCTCGACGATGCGGTCAATTCGCCCGTCGATCGCGGTGGGGATGCCGATGCGCACGACGGCGGCCTCGAGCACCTTGCCGAAGGAGTGGGCCAGCGGCAGCCAGAGGAACTGCTTGTCAGCGGGGGTGAGGAAGCCCAGCCCGTCCATCGCCTCGGCCTCGAAGACCCAGCAGTCGTGCGTGAGCTCGACGCCCTTCGGCTTGCCGGTGGTGCCCGAGGTGTAGATGAGGGTCGCGAGCGACTCGGAGCGCACGGCGCGGGCCCGCTTCTCATACTCGCCTGCGTTGTTGGCGTTCCACTTCTTGCCGACCTCCTCGAGCTCGGTGAGGGTGGTGACGAAGCCGTCCGCCGTGGCCTTGCCGTTGATCACCACGATCTTCTTCAGGCCGGGCATCTTCTCGCGGCTGCCCAGGAGATCTCGCACATGGGCGTCGGTCTCGACGAAGACGACCTGGGCTTGCGAGTCGTTGATGATGTGCTCGAAGTCTTCGGCCTTGCTGTTCGGGTAGATCGTGGTGGTGGCGCAGGCCGCGCAGAGGATGCCGATGTCGATCGCCACCCAGTCGTAGCGCGTGTTCGACATGATCGCGCAGCGCTGCTCCGCCAGCACCCCGAGGGCGTGCAGCCCGCCGGCGATGCGGGACACCTGCTCGCCCACCTGAGACCACTTGAGCGTGATCCACTGCTCGGAGGCGTCGGGGTAGTAGAAGGCGTCGGCGTCCGGGGTGGAAGCGACCCGGTGGAGGAACATCTCGGCGAAGGACTGGAAGGAGGCGGTGGCCAAGGCAGCTCCGGGGCGGGCAGTTGATGTGCGCGGGGCATCGATTCTAACGGTCGGGCCGCCCTTTGCAATGGCGCGTTAGCGGGGGGGCCCTCGGGAGTCCTCGATGCTGCGGCTCGACAACATCACCCTCTCCATCGGCCCGGAAGACCTCCTGCTCGGCGCGGACTGGCACGTCCATCCCGGCGACAAGGTCGGCCTGGTCGGCCGAAATGGAACGGGGAAGACCACGCTCCTCCGCGCGGTGGCCGGTGAGCTGCAGGTCGATCAGGGTGTCCTTCACCGCCGCCCCAACAGCCGCCTCGGGTGGCTGCACCAGCACGGCCACGTCACCCCCGGCCGCAGCCTCTGGGACGAGGCGAAGAGCGGCATGACCCGCTTGCTCGCCCTGCAAGAGGAGCTTCGCCGTGCCGAAGAGGCCGTCGTGGCCGAAGAGGAGGGCGCCGAGCTCAAGCATGAGCGCGTGCTCGAGCGCTTCCGCCTCGCCGGCGGCTTCACGATGGATCAGCGCATCGGCGAGGTGCTCTCCGGCCTCGGCTTCGCGGCTTCGAAGTGGCCGCTGTCCTGCGAGACCTTCTCCGGCGGCTGGCAGGTGCGCATCGGCCTCGCCCGCCTGCTGCTCTCCGAGCCCGAGCTGATGCTGCTCGACGAGCCCACGAACCACCTCGACATCCTCGCCCGCACCTGGCTCGCCGGGCACCTCGCCGCGAGCACGGCGGCGGTGGTCGTCGTCAGCCACGACCGCTACCTCCTCGATCGGGTCACCACGCGGATCGTCGAGGTGCGCGGCCAGAAGCTCCACAGCTTCACCGGCAACTACAGCTCCTTCGTCAAGCAGCGGGCCTTGCGGATCGAGCAGGAGAAGGCTGCCTTCGAGGCTCAACAAGAGGAGATCGAGCGCCTCGAGCGCTTCGTTGACCGCTTCAAGGCCAAGGCCAACAAGGCCACCCAGGCGATGTCCCGCCAGAACCGCCTCGATCGAATGGAGCGCCTCGAGGAGCCCGAGTGGGAGCGCGATCCGATCCTCCGGCTGCCCGAGGCGCCGGCCTGCAGTCAGGAGGCGGTGGTCCTCGAAAAGGTCTCCCTCGGCTGGCCGGAGGGGCCAGTGATCGTCGAGGGGGTCGACCTCGTGCTCGAGCGCGGCATGCGGGTGGCCCTCCTCGGTCCGAACGGGGCCGGCAAGTCGACGCTGCTGCACGGCATCGCCGGCACCCTCCCCCTGCGGGCGGGGCGGCGCACCGTCGGCCGCGGCGTGCGCTTCGGCGTCTTCACGCAGGATCTCGCGCGCGACCTCCCGCGCGACCAGACGGGCCTCCAGGTGGTCCAGGAGCTCGTCCCGATCGCGCCGGAGTCGAAGGTGCGAGCGGCGCTCGGCGCGCTCGGCCTCGTGGGCGACATGGCGCTGCGGCCGGTGGGCACGCTCTCCGGCGGTGAGAAGGCCCGGGTGGCCCTCGCTGGCTTCGCGGTGCGGCCGGCCAACGTGCTGCTGCTCGACGAGCCCACCAACCACCTCGACGTCGTGACAGTCGATGTGCTCATCGAGGCCCTGCGCGGCTTTGACGGCGCACTCATCGTCAGCACCCACGACCGGCACCTCGTCGAGACGGTGGCCACCCACGTCGCCCAGATCATCGACGGCCGGCTGCACATCCACGCGGGCGTGCTGCCGAGCGACTTCGAGCTAAGCCCCCTCGCTATCAACGAGGACGGAAAGAGTGAGGAGGGGGCCCAGAGTCACGCCGCCCGCAAGTCGGCGAAGCGCGACCTCGATCGGTGGAAGAAGCGCGTGATCGAGGTGCAGCGGCTGGTGGAGCGCGCGGAGGCCGAGCTCGTCCAGATCGACGAGGACCTGATCGCCGCCGGGGCCGATCACGCCCGCATCTCCAAGCTGGCGAACAAGCGCACCGAGACCGAGGGCCACATCGAGTCGCTCTACAGCGAGTGGCAGGAGCTCGAGGACCGCCTGTCGAAGGCCGCTGGTCCCTACCCGGACGTCGGGGGTGCGAGCGCCGGGGTGCGGGGTGGCTGAGCCGCGCCCTCCCTCCGGCCGGATCGGCCTGCTGGTGGTGATCGCCGGGCTGCTCTTGCTGGAGGCCAGCTACGGCGTCTGCTCGCAGGACGACGCCTACATCTCGTTCCGCTAAGCGCAGCACCTCGCCCGCGGCCTGGGCTTCGTCTACAACCCCGGCGAGGTGGTGGAGGGCTACACCAACTTCTTGTGGACGCTGCTGTTCGTGCCCACCGAGCTCGTCGGTCTTGACCCCGGGCCGGTGAACACTGCCTACGGCTACCTCCTGAGCGCGGCGCTGCTGGGGACGGCCTGGCGATTGGGCGGCCGCGACTGGCGCCCCGCTGCCTTGGTCGCTTGTTTTCCGGGCCTCGCCCTGGAGGCGGTGCAGGGCCTCGAGACGCTGCTCTACGCCGTGCTGGTGGCGCTCGCCCTCGAGGCGCGCAAGGGCTGGTGGGCCTTCGCGGGCCTCGCGGCGCTCACCCGCCCCGAGGGCTACGCGGTCTTCGGTGTCCTCTGGCTGTTCCGGCGCGAGAGGTGGCCGGCGGTGGGCTTCCTGGCGATGACCCTGCCGCACATCGCCTTCCGCCTCGCCTACTACGGCGACCTCGTGCCCAACACCTTTCACGCCAAGGTGGGCGACGGGCAGGGCGTGGCCGGCGGCGCCTTACTGCGGGGGCTCCGGTACCTCGGCGACGGGGCCACCTCCTCGTTGCCCCTCCTCGCTGCGGCGGCGCTGGGGGCGGGCCTGTTGATCCGAGGGGCTCGGACCCGCGGTGAAGGGGCCCCCATGCCCTCGGAGGGCGCTGGGCCTTGGCGTCCGGCGCTGGCGCTCATCGCCTTCTTCCTGTCCTACATCCTGCTCGTGGGTGGCGACTTTAAGGGCACCTACCGCTTCCTCATCCCGCTGCTCGTGCCGATGGCCGTGCTCTCGAGGGCGCTGTTTTCGCGGTTGCCGCCCCTGGGCCGGGCCGCGGTGGTGCTCCTCGGGGTGGTCTGGGCCATCCCGGGCTGGCGGTCGATGGCGGCCTTCGCCGAGCGTTTCGCGGTCGACCTCCTGGGTCGCCGAGAGGCCGGGCTGCGCCTGCGTGAGGTGGTGCCTCACGATCGCTGGATAGCCGTACACGCCGCCGGGATCTTGCCCTACTACGCCGAGCTCCCGACGATCGACATGTTCGGCCTCACCGACGCCCACATCGCCCGGGCGCCGGCCGAGGGCCTCGGCTCCGGCCTCGCCGGGCACGAGCGCGTGGACTACGCCTATGTGTTCGGTCGGAGGCCCTCGCTCATCCTACCGGAGGCCGGCCTGATCTCATCGGCGCCGATCGCATTGTCCGATCCAGGCGAATTCGGCCCGACCTTCCTGCAGGTGTACGCCCCGGTGAGCCTGCCCATCGGCGAGCGCTTCATCAACGGCTGGGCGCTCCGCACCTCGGAGCGCGAGGGGCTGTAGGGCGCCCGGAGGCGACCGGCGTTCATTCACTTGTGAAAGATGAAGAAGGCTCCCAGCCCGATGAACGCGAACCCTACTGCATAGTTCCAGGTCAGTGGTTCTTTTAGGTAGAACACTGAAAATACCGCGAAGACCGACAGGGTGATCACCTCTTGAATGGTCTTCAATTCGGCCCCGTTAAATTGTGACGAGCCGATACGGTTGGCGGGCACTTGCAGGCAATATTCGAAGAAGGCGATGCCCCAAGACACCAGAATGACGGTGATCAGGCCGGTGGACTTGAACTTCAGGTGGCCATACCACGCGAAGGTCATAAAGACGTTGGAGGCCAGGAGGAGGCCGATGGTCACGACAGAGACGGGCAAGGTGGGCATGGGAGACCTCGTCGGCTGGGCTCGTGGAGGGGCGCGCCTCCGCTCGGTGTGTAACCTTGCTCATGTGGCCTCTCGGGTGTCGGGGAGCCCGTCGTCCGGCCATCGAGGGCCGCCGGTCGCGGAGCGTCGAGGTCCGACCCTGGCCGGCGGGCCGCTGGGTTTGGGAGAGGATGATGTTCACCCTCCTGCTCCTCTCCCGTGCCTTGGCTGGGCCGGCGGAGGCCTGGCTGGCCGCTCCGGAGGACGGCGCCGCGCGCTTGGCCTTCGCGGTCGATGCGCCACAGGTGGCCGAATCATCGTCCCGTCGCGATCGCCTGCGCAGACGCCAGCCTGATCCACGGCCGGCTCACCGTCCGCGCCGGGGACCTCCAGCGAGGCTCGGAGGCGCTGGCGGACGCCGTCGCGGCCTCCCCGCTGGCGCGCGCCGCTCGGGCCTCCGCCCCCGCGGGGATAGGCGTCGGTCGATGGGCTGGGGGGGCCCACCTCGATGCCGGACGACCGAACCCCATCGCCGAGCGCCGCCGAGGGTGGGCCCCCTCCCGCTCCGGAGGCCTCCCAAGGTGGTGTCGAAGGCGGCGTCCGAGCGGCCTTGGGCGGTTGGCTCTTCCTCTTCGAGCGGCCAACGCGGCTCCGCCTCGCCCTCGTCCCGGCTGGCGTCTTGCTCGCCAGCGCCCTGATCCTCGGCCCGGTCGGGGCGCTCGGGGTCGGCTGGAGGCTCCGTCACGCCCGCCACCTGCGGCCCTGGGTCCGCGGCGCGCTGGAGCTCGGGGGCCTGTGGGTCGGGGTGCTCGGGGCCGCGGCCCTCGCGGTGGCGCTCTGTCGCCCGGTCTGCTCTCGACTGCTCGACGAGCTCGAGCTGCACGCCGTCTCCGAGGCCTCGGGGCCCAGAGTGCAGGCGCTCGCCGACACGCCCCTCCCTCCCCCGGGGGCGCTGGCGGCGCTCCTCCCCCGCTTCTGCCTCGTCCTGCTCCTGCTCTTCCTCCTGCCGCTGCCGGTGGGCGTCTTCGCAGGCCTCGCCTGGCTCCTCCGGGAGGTCTTCGCGCTGCCCTTCCGTCGCGCCGGGCTCGGCTCCGCCGCACAGCTCCGCTGGATGATGGCGAACCCCGGCCCCCTCGTCGGCTTCCTCGCCGTCCAGCTCTGCCTCCTGTCCCTCCCGCTGCTCGACCTCCTTTGGCTGCCAGCCGCGACGGTGGGCGTCGCGATCCTGCTGCGGTCGTCGGAGCAGGGCCCCCCGTGGCCCGGGCCGCGGCGAGGGGCGCGTCCGACGTCGTCGGCGGTTGAGGCGGGGCCTCGACCGAAGTAGGCTCCAGAGCGATGAGGCTGACGATGCGCGACAAGGCGATTGGGATCATCCTCGGACTGGGCGTCTGTGCGGGAACCGGAGCCTGGGCGCGCGGCCGGAAAGACGAGGCCGCAGACCTGGAGGTTCGCCTGAACGGCGAGCTGGACGCCTGCCTGGACAAAGAGGAGCGGAAGCTGGTCGCGCAGGCCAACGCGGACGCCTCCGGCCTCGCCCCCCGCTTGCAGGAGACGAGCGCGAAGGCGAAGGAGCTGGGGGCCGCGGACGTGAAGCGGTACATCGACCTCTACGGGTCGGCCGAGGTGAAGTGTACGAACGACCTCGGTGAGCGTCGGCGGTCGGTGAGCGTCTCGGCGCTGGATGGCATGCGGGCCTGGCTGGCGGCGCCCGCGAGCGGGGGCGCGGTGTCTGGCGGAACCTGGACGGGCCCGAGCGGCTATACGATGATGGCCGTGCCGGCGGGCAGCTACGAGGTGGGCTGCACGGCGAGCCAGTCGGGCTGCGATGCGGACGAGAAGCCGGCGCACACGGTGAAGCTGAGCCGGGGCACCCTGATGGGGAAGATCGAGGTGACGCAGGGGCTGTGGCAGAGCGTGATGGGGAGCACACCCTGGACCGGGAACATGTTCTACGGCGGGAAGGAACAAGCGGCGTGTAGCGTCGGCGGGGTGGGCAGCATCCTCCCGGCGCATTGCGTATCGTGGATAGACGCAGCAAAATTCGCGAACGCGCTCTCGAAGAAGGACGGTCTCGAAGCCTGCTACACGATCAGCGGCGACAGCGTGAGCTGGCCGCGGGGCCTGAGCTGCACGGGCTACCGCTTGCCGACGGAGGCGGAGTGGGAGGTGGCGGCGCGGGGCGGTCGAGGCAGCTTGTACGCAGGAGGCGCCGAGCTGGGTGCCGTGGGCTGGACCAGCGAGAACAGCAACAACACCGCTCACCCGGTCGGGGAGAAGGCAGCCAACGGCTACGGCCTCTACGACATGACGGGCAACGTGTGGGAGTGGACGTGGGACTGGTATGGCGCCTACAGCAGCGGCAAGCAGGCAGACCCGCAGGGTGCAGGTAGCGGCTCCGACCGGGTCGTCCGCGGCGGCTGCTGGTTCGACTCTGCCGCCTACGCCCGGGTCGCCCGCCGCTACGGGGACGACCCGGCCGTCCGCTACAACATCCTCGGCTTTCGTCTCGCGAGGTCTGACAGACCGTGACGGCCCTTGGTCCTTGATCCCCTGATCACCTGACGGCTGCTGTTCGGCCGGCTGCCTGTCGGAAGATGACGAATGACAAGTGGACGCCAGACCTACGCGACGACCGGCCAGGCCCGTGAGCTTCGTGCATCGCAGAGCCCCGTGGAGGCGGCTCTCTGGGAGATGCTCCGAGGTCGCCGCCTGGAGGGCGCTCGTTTTCGTCGACAGGTGCCCTGTGGTCCATATGTATTGGACTTCTACTGCCCGCAGGCCCGCCTCGCGGTCGAGGTAGATGGCCAGCAGCACGCAGAGCCGGGGGCGATCGCCCACGATCTGGAGCGAGACGGCTGGCTGCTACGGGAGCGTGGTGTCCGCGTTCTGCGCTTCTCGTCGGGCCAGGTGCTGGGTGACCGGGATGCTGTGCGACGCGCGATCTTCGATGCGCTGTGGCTCGAATCACGCTGAACCAACGTGGTGTAGCGAACGCGCCAGCGTCCCCCTCCGGCGCGGATGCCGCGCCACCTCCCCCATATGATGGGGGAGGCAGGGAGCATTCTCGTAATTGCGTATCGCGCTTCTCGCCGGTCCTCCTGCCTCCCCCATCGGATGGGGGAGGTGTCGCCGCATCGGCGACGGAGGGGGACTGCTGTGGTTGCCCCTACCCTTATCTGCTTGGTCCTCCTGCCTCCTCCATCCGATGGGGGAGGTGTCGCCGCATCGGCGCTGCACCCGCGACGTAGGGGGACTGCTGTGGTTGCCCCAACCCTTCTCTCCCCGGTCCTCCTGCCTCCCCCATCGGATGG
>JBIJDH010000032.1:0-61218 GCA_044344255.1 Myxococcota bacterium | reverse complement strand
CATTCCGAACACGGAAGTTAAGCTCCAAGGCGCCGATGGTACTGCCGGGGTAGCCCGGTGGGAGAGTAGGTTATCGCCGACCAATCTTTCTGAACCCCCGATCGCCTCTGGCGGTCGGGGGTTCTTCTTTTCGGGCTCTCGTTTCCTCGATCAGTGTGCTGAGGGTCTCAGGCGGGACGAATCAGGCGGACCAGGTCGCTCGCGGTGTCACCGGGGCTCATTCTCTCTCCGGCCTGGCCATGGAGGGTCACCCCGAGGGCCGCGGCGTGTCGAGGGGGGAGGCCAGCAGCGAGGAGCGCGGCGATGACCCCCGCGAGGACGTCGCCGGAGCCGGCGGTGGCCAGCCGGTGACTGCCCGTCTGGTTGATCCACGGCGCGTCGTCTTCCCCCGGAGGGGGGGGCTCTAGGGTGGCGCCGATCAGGGTGAAGCGCCCCTTCAGCACGGGCACGCCGAAGCGGCGCAGGGACTGGAGGGCCGCGAAACGGTCGGCCTCGACGGCGGCGCGGTCGGTGGCCAGCAGGCGGGCGGCCTCGGCGACGTGAGGGGTGATGACCCGCGGTCCGCCACATCCCCGGTCGGTGGCGTCGGCGAGGTGGGTGAGCGCGTCGGCGTCGACGACCAGGGGGATGGCGAGCTCACGCCAGAGGCGGCGCACCTCTTCTCGCGTGACCGGATCGAGGCCGAGCCCCGGTCCGAGCACGATCGCGTCTTGACGGCGGACGCCGATGCGGTCGGGCTCGGCCAGCACCACCTCGGGCCAGAGTCCGTGCAAGCCGGACCAGTCCTCACGTGGAACGAAGAGGGTGACGAGGCCGGCGCCAGCGCGGAGGGCAGCGTGGGCGGAGAGGACCCCCGCGCCACCACCAGCGCGGATACCGACATAGCCGCGGTCCCACTTGGCGATCCCGGGTCCCCTCGGGGGCCACCATGGCGCGGTGTCGCTGTCCTCGAGCAGCCAGGCGGCCGGCCGGAGGGAGGGGTCGAGGGCGCGGCCCTGTCCGAGGCCGATGTCGATGAGGCGCACCTCCCCGGCGAGGGTGGCGCCGGGCTCACAGAAGAGGCCCGCCTTATGTTCTCCCAAGGTCAGGGTGAGGGTGGCGGTGACGGCCTCTCCCAACACCTGCCCGCGATCGGCGTCGACGCCGGTGGGCGTGTCGATCGCCACCCGAGGGTGCCCGATCGCCTTGTTCAGGAACGTCACGGCGTTGGCTACGGCCCCCTTCGGTGCCTGCCGCTGGCCGGTGCCGAGCAGCGCGTCGACCAGCACCTCTCCGGGGCGGAGCGTGAAGGGGAGCGCGACCATGGGGATCTGCAGCCGAGCGCAGCTCTCCGCGTTGGCCAAGGCGTCGGGGCTGGCGGGGGCGCACGCGGAGTGTAAGCGGACGGAGTGCCCTTGATCCTGCAGCCGGCGGGCGATGACATAGCCGTCCCCTCCGTTGTTCCCCGGGCCGCAGAGCACGGTGATCGGCGCTTCGGGCCAACGGCTGTGGATGACCTCCGCGCAGCCGGCGCCCGCCACCTCCATCAAGGCGCGCCCGGGGAGCCCGAGGCGCTCGATGACGGCGGCGTCGAGCGCCCGGACGCCGCCAGCGGTGGAGACGGGGATCATCGACGGATCAGGTCGAGGATGTCCCTCACCGCGCGATCGATGCCGACGAAGACCGCCCGCCCGATGATGCTGTGACCGATGTTGTATTCGATGATCTCCGGGACGGCGGCTACCAGCGGCGGAAGGTTGTGGTGGGTGAGGCCGTGCCCCGCCGCCACCTCCAGGCCGAGCTCACGGGCCAGCAAGGCCGCCCGTCGCAGGCGGTCGAGCTCCCCAGGCGCTCCCTCGGCGTAGCGCGCGGTGTTGAGCTCGATGGCAGCGTAGCTGGATTCTGAGCAGGCGCGGACCTGCCGCTCGTCGGGATCGACGAAGGCGCTCACGCGGATCCCAGCGTCTACGAGGCGAGCGGCGGCTTGTCCGACCACCTTCGTTTGGGAGGCGACGTCGAGGCCCCCCTCGGTGGTGACCTCGCCAGGGCGCTCGGCGACCAGGGTGACCTGGTGCTGCCGATTCGGGGAGGCCCGGACGCTGAGCAGGGAGACCGCGATGCCGATCATCTCCTCCGTGGTGGCAAGCTCGACGTTGAGCATCGTTTGGGTGGCGTCGCGCAGGCGGGGGAGGTCCGCGTCCTGGATGTGGCGCCGGTCGCCTCGCAGGTGGCAGGTGATCTGATCCGCCCCGGCCAGCTCAGCGGCGATCGCAGCGGCCACGGGGTCCGGGTAGCTCGCCCTTCGCGCCTGACGGAGCGTGGCGACGTGGTCGATGTTCACGCCGAGGCGGCGGGGGGAGACGGAGGGGCCCTTCGAGCTCATGACTGGAACTCCTGCGCGATGCGCTCTACCCAGGCGGCCGGGCCTTGGCCCGCGTCCGGCGCGCCCTCCCCGCCCGGCGAGGCGGGCCCCTCCACCAAGATGCGGAGCAGCGGCTCCGTGCCGGAGTAGCGCACCACGACGCGGTTCCCGGCGGCTTCGGCGGAGTGGATCGAGGTGAGGCCCTCGAGGGAGCGGCGGGCCCCGCTGAAGCGGACGTCGCGGGTGAACAGGGGCCACCGGCTCCAGCGTCGCCTCGACGTGCCCACCCCGACCTCTGAGGGCGGGCTGGGGCCGTCTCCGGAGAGCAAGGGGAGGCGGGGCCGCCCCTCGGTGGCGCCCACGGCGAGGAGGCGGAGCGCGGCGTAGACGCCGTCCCCGGTGGGCGGGCCGTCGGAGAAGAGGATGTGACCGGAGGGCTCGGCCCCGAAGCGGGCGCCGGACTCGAGCATCTTGGCGGCGACCGAGCGGTCCCCGACGGGGCTCCGCAGGAGGCGGCCAGGGAGCGCGGCGTCGAGGCCCCCGTTGCTCATCACCGTGCCCACCACCGGCCCCTGCCCCTCGGCGGCGAGGAGGAAGAGGGCGTCGTCGCCGTCGAGCACGCCGCGCTCGGGATCGACGAGGAGCAGACGATCGGCGTCGCCGTCGAGGCAGAGCGCGAGCGCGCAGCCAGCGGCGGCCACCTCGGCGGCGCTCGGTGGGTGGAGGGCGCCCACGGCGGCGTTGATGTTGTCCCCGTCCGGATCGCAGCCGCGCAGTTGGAGCGCTGCGCCCAGCGACTGGAGCAGGGCGGGGGCGTGGGGCGCGGCGGCGCCGTGCGCGCAGTCGAGGAGGAGGCGGAGGCCAGAGAGATCGAGGCGGGGCATCGCGGCCCGCCAGGGTCCAGCCGGGTCTTCGAGGTCTCGAGCGCTACCCCGGATCGGGGCTGGAGGGGGCGCCGCTTCGAGGGCCTGGTCCAAGCGCGCCTCCAGAGCCTCTTGGCCGACCCACTTCCGCCCATCCGGGCCCATCAGCTTGATGCCGTTGTCGGAGGCCGGGTTGTGGCTCGCGGTGATCATCACGCCGGCGTCGGCGCGGCTCGCGACCACGGCCAGCGACAGGCCGGCGGAGGGCAGGACGCCGGCCCGCAGCACGTGGACACCCTGTCGGCGAAGCCCCGACTCCAGCCAGCGGGCGAGCCAGGGGCTCGAACGACGGGTGTCCATGCCGATGACGACGGTGGCCTCGGGCTGTTCGGCGCGGAGGGTGTCTGCGAGGGCCTGGCCCACGAGCATGGCGCCCTCTTCGGTGAGCGGCCATTGACCGGCCGCGCCGCGGACACCGTCCGTCCCGAAACGGAGGGGGGCGCGGGGCTGGAGGGGGGGCGTCTTCACGGTAGGGGCTCCACGTGGAAGGTGATCGGGCTGAGCTCGCCCACCTGGATGGCCTCCGCCGAGCCGGTGTGAATGACCCGCACCGTCCGACTCTCTGCGCTCCAGCTGAGGTCCAGGCCGGGGGCGACGCCCTCGGCCGCGGGCGGGGGGAGGGGCTCCGGGAGGCTCACCACGACGTTGACCTCGTCGGGCTTGAGGGCCTCAAGATCTCTCTTGGTGCCGCGGAGGACCAAGGCGGCGGTGGCTGGCTCCACCTTCCAGCCGGGGGTGCGGACGAGGACCGGCACCGCAGGAAAGGCCCGCTCGGTGAAGATGGGCTCGACGTCGATGTGCACCTTGACCGGGTTTCGGCTGCGGGGAGTGAGCGTGCGCCCTCGGACGGCGAGGCCGATCTCGACGTCGAGGTCTGCGTTGATGCCGCTGATGTTGATCGTGTTGGTGCCGATCTCCGACATCCCTTGAACGACGGTGAGCGGGCCGGAGATGTCGACCAGCTTCGGCTCCGTGGTGACGCTCACGAGCTGCCAGCCCGGCGCGGGGTCGCCCTTGAGGACGGGCTTCACCTTCAACGGGCGAGTGGTGATCTTGTCGAGCACGATCTCGACGGAGGGCGGAGAGCGCTGAACCACATCGAGGCCGGCGGGCAGGCCGAGGATGGGGCGATCGGTGAAGTCGACGGTCACGCTGCCGGCCTCGGCCTCCGAGAGGTCGACCGGCAAGATGAGCTCCCGCTTCTCGGCGAGGCGCACGAGGCCGTGCGGGCCGCTGATCGAGACCGACAGCGTGCTGACGGCGTCCTCGGCGCGGGTCAGACCTTCGGGCCACGTGTATTGAATGCGGGCACGGACGCGGTGATCGGTCACGTCTTCGTTCTGTACACCGACCCAGATCCCGGCGGCGAGGCACAGGGAGAGCACCTTGAAGGCGAGGTTGTCCGTGAGCACCTCGAGCAGGAACTGGCGGATTCGAGGGTGGAGCGCCTTCATCGGTCACCCGCGGGCGGGATGGTGCGGTTGGAGGTCGGGGGCATCGGCTGGCTCAGCAGCTTCTGCAGGGCCTCCCGGAGCTCATTGGCGTCCGCGGTGGGCCGCACCTCGCCATGCTCGACGATGCTGACGGTGCCACGCTCTTCGCTCACGACGATGACGACCGCGTCGGTCTCCTCGGCCAGGCCGATCGCGGCGCGGTGACGGGTGCCGAAGAAGCGGGAGATGTTCTTCGACTGGGTGAGGGGCAGGAAGGCCTTGGCAGCGGTGATCCGACCCTTCTGGAGGATGACGGCGCCGTCGTGCAAGGGGCTCGTCGGGTGGAAGATCGCGAGCAGCAGCTCCTGGCTGACCCGGCCCTCGATCTGCGTGGCGGGCTCCACGTACTCCTCGAGAGAGGCGCCGCGCTCGATCGCGATCAGGGCCCCGATACGCCGGGAGGCCAGCACGAAGCTCGCCTTGATGATCTCTTCGTAGACGGAGAGCTCGGCGTTACGCCGGAGCCGGGTGAAGAGGCGGCCGCCTGCGCTGGCGAGGCCGCGGCGGATGTCGTCCTGAAAGAGGATGATCACGGCCAACACGATGTAGACGAAGAGCTTGTCAAAGAGCCAAGTCACGCTCACGAGGTGGAGCGCGTTCGCCACGAGGTAGAGGCCCAGCAGGACGAGGAGCCCCACGAGGCTCTGGATGGCTCGGGTGCCCTGGATGACGAGCATCGTCCGATAGAGGATGAACGCCATCACGCCGATGTCGATCGCATCGGCCCACTCGAGGGTCTCCCAGATCCAGTGGTTCATCGCGACCGGTGAGGCATGGGACCGTCGGGCTCCCGGGGCTGGGGGAGCGAAGGTGCGTGGGCGGGAGCGGGGGCGGTCAGGCCGCCCGGATCGCGGCCAGCATATCCAGGAGCTGGACGGTTGGTCCGACGTCGTGCACGCGGAAGACGCGTGCGCCGGCCGCCGCCGCGAAGGCCACCGCTGCCAGCGAGCCTGGCAGGCGATCCTCGGGGGAGGGTTGGCCGAGGGCGGCGCCGATGAAGCTCTTTCGTGAGGCGCCGATCAGCACGGGGAGCCCCGTGGCCACGAGCTCGTCGGTGTGTCGGAGGAGGCGCGTGCTCTGGACCGCGGTCTTGGCGAAGCCGAGGCCGGGGTCGATGTAGACGAGAGGGCTCTTGGCGCGGCCGGCGGCCTCGATCAGCCAGTCGCGAACCTCGGCCACCAGGTCGTCGTAGTCGGTGAGGCGGCCCATGGTCGCCGGGCTGCCCCGGCTGTGCATGACGACGGTGGCCTGGAACTCAGCGGAGACGGCGGCGAGCTCGGCGTCTTGGAGGCCGCGGACGTCGTTGAGGAGGGTCGCGCCGGCCTCTCGCGCGGCGGCCGCGACCCTGGCCGAGGTGGTGTCGATGCTGATCGGAGCGAGGCCTGACAGGGCTCGGATCACCGGCAGCACCCGGCGGAGCTGCTCTTCGGGGGGGACGGCCGCGCTCCCGGGGCGGGTGGACTCGCCGCCGACGTCGATCCAGTCGGCGCCGGCCTCTACCATGCGGTGGGCCTGGCGAATGAGCCCGTCTACATCGCCGTGACGCCCCCCATCGTAGAAGGAGTCGGGCGTGCAGTTGAGCACCCCCTGGACGAGCGGCCGCGCGGTGCGGTCTGCGCTCATCGGCTCTGCGCGTAGGCCGGCGGCAGCGTGGGGAAGACGGGGTTCAAGTTGACGACGACCTCCTCGAACTCGCGGCCCTCAACCGTCTCCTTCTCGAGGAGGATCTGCGCCAGGCGCTCGAGGATGTGGAAGTTCGCCTTGAGCACGGAGTGGGCGATGCTGTACGCCTCGTCGAGCATCCGCTTTACCTCGGTGTCCACCATCCTTGAGGTGTGCTCCGAGAACTCCTGCACCCTGCCGAAGTCGCGACCGAGGAAGACCTCACTGTCTTCATTCAGCGAGACGGGGCCGAGCACCTCGCTCATGCCGTACTCGGTGACCATCGCCCGCGCGATGCGGGTGGCTTGTTTGAGGTCGTTGGACGCGCCCGTGGAGAGCTCGTCGAGGGCCAGCTCCTCCGCGGCGCGCCCCCCCATGAAGATCGCGAGGCGGGTGCGGAGCTCGGCGACCGTCGCCCCGAGGCGGTCCTCGTCGGGCAGCATCTGGGTCAGGCCGAGGGCCCGCCCGCGGGGGACGATGGTGACCTTGTGGACGGTGTCGGCTTCGGGGAGGAGGCGGGCGACGATGGCGTGGCCGGCCTCGTGGTAGGCGGTGCGACGGCGCTCTGCCTCGGGCACCACCATGCTCTTCCGCTCCACGCCCATCGAGACCTTGTCCTTGGCACGGTCGAAGTCGATGTTCTCGAGCTTCTGCTTTCCCTCCCGGGCGGCGACGAGCGCGGCTTCGTTCACGAGGTTCTCGAGGTCGGCGCCGGAGAAGCCGGGGGTTCCGCGCGCCACGATCTCGAGGTTGACGGACTCGTCGAGGGGGGTCCGGCGGGTGTGGACCTTGAGGATGCCGAGGCGGCCCTTCACGTCCGGGTTGGAGACCACGACGCGGCGGTCGAAGCGACCCGGGCGGAGGAGGGCGGGGTCGAGCACGTCGGGGCGGTTGGTGGCGGCCATCAGGATGACCCCGTCGTTCGACTCGAAGCCGTCCATCTCGACGAGGAGCTGGTTCAGGGTCTGCTCGCGCTCATCGTGACCGCCGCCCATGCCGGCGCCGCGGTGGCGCCCGACGGCGTCGATCTCGTCTACGAAGATGATGCAGGGGGCCTGCTTCTTTCCCTGCTCGAAGAGGTCACGGACGCGGCTCGCGCCCACGCCGACGAACATCTCGACGAAGTCGGAGCCCGAGATGCTGAAGAAGGGCACCCCGGCCTCTCCGGCGACCGCCCGGGCGAGCAGGGTCTTGCCGGTGCCCGGAGGGCCCATCAGCAGCACACCCTTGGGGATCCGGCCGCCGAGGCGGGTGAACTTGCGGGGGTCTTTGAGGAAGTGGATGATCTCTTCGAGCTCGGTCTTCGCCTCCTCGCATCCGGCGACGTCCTCGAAGGTGATTCGACGGCCTGTCTCGGAGAGAAGCTTGGCCCTTGACTTTCCGAAGCTCATGGCCTTTCCGCCCCCGGACTGGAGCTGGCGCATGAACACGACGAAGAGCACCACGATGAGCACGAGAGGCAGGGCGGTGGAGACCACCGCGAGCAGGCCGCCGGTGGGGGCGGGCTCGAAGTCAGGGGTGACCCCACGCTCCCGGAGGAGGCCGAGCACGGCGTCGGCGTCATTCGGACCGACCGTCTTGTAGGCGGTGCCGTCCTTCAGCTTGCCCTCGATCTCCTGGCCCTGGATGCGCGCGTCGGAGATGTCGCCGCGCTCTACGTGGGTGACGAACTCGGAGAAGCGGATCTCCTCACTTCGCCCCCGGCCCTCTTGGTCCACCACCGTGAAGGCCAGCATCACGACGAGGGCGAGGAACACCCAAAGAAACAGGCCTCGGCTGTAGTTCTTCATCGGAGGGACTTCATGATGTAGTCTTCGCTGTTTGTTCTGAGTTTCGAAGGCAGCTTTGCTTGAACCGTCCGCTGGAGCCGGTCGCGGTGGCTCTAGCCTGGGACCGAAGGGTAGCCACCCCGTCGCGGGGCGGGAAGGCCCTGAGAGGCAATCGCGGCGTCGGTTCGGTTAGGGGGCGGCGCTCGGAGGGTCCTGCGTTGTCTGCTGTTCCTGCGCCCGTCGGTCGTCACCTCACCATCGTGCTCGCCGGAGGCGGCACGGGTGGCCATGTCTATCCGGCCCTCGCCATGGGGGCGGCGCTCCAGGCGCGGGGGCACAAGCTGGTCTACTTTGGGGAGGCCTCGCGGCTTGAGGGGCGGGTGGTCCCGGAGCGGGGCATCCCCTTCGTTCCGTTGAAGGCTCCCCAATTCCCGCGGGCCGGCCTCGTCTCCAAGCTGCGCTTCTTCGGGGCCTTGCTGACGAGCGTGGTGGAGGCGCGGCGCCACCTCAAGGCGCAGGGGGCCACCTTCGTCCTCGGGGTGGGCGGCTACATCTCGGCCCCGCCCGTGCTCGCCGCCTGGACGCTCGGTATCCCGCGCGCGGTGCATGAAGCCAACGTCACCCCGGGGCTCGCCAACCGCCTCTGCGCGCGGGTCGCCGACCTCGTCCTGCTCACGTATGGCGCCACCGCTGCGCGGCTCCCGGGGAAGGCGCCTCGTAGAGTGGTGGGCTGTCCCGTCAACCCTGCGGTGATGACCGGTGACCGTGGGGCGGCCCTCGCGCGGTACGGCCTCTCCGGGGATCGGCCCACGCTGCTGGTCGTCGGTGGCTCGCTCGGCGCCAAGACGCTCTGTGAGCTCGGCGTGGCCCTGGCGCAGCGCCCGGAGCGGCCCTACCAGCTCCTCTTCGTGACGGGACCGAGCTACTTCGACGCCGTCCGGGCGCAGCTTGAACCTGCGCCGCCCGGCCTCGCGCTGCGACCCTATGAAGACCGGATGGCCGATGCCTTTGCCGTCGCCGACCTCGTGCTCTGCCGCGCCGGCTCGTCTACCTTGGCCGAGCTCACCGCCATTGGCAAGGCATCGGTCCTGGTCCCCTCGCCGAACGTGACCGACAATCACCAGGAGGGAAACGCGCGCGGGCTGGAGGCGGTGGGCGCCGCCGCGGTGATCGTGGAGGAGGGCATGGACATCGGCGCCGCGATCGAGCGCATCGAGGCCCTCCTGCTCGACCGTACGGCGCTGAACAAGATGGCGTCGGCCGCCCGCGGGCAGGGCCACCCGGGGACGGCCGAGGAGGTCGCCGATCTCATCGAGGCGCAATTCGCCCGCTGAGCGGCGCCCGATGCCCGATGCCCGATGCACGATGCACGATGCACGATGCACGATGCGATCGGGGCGGCCTCGCCGGATCAGCCTCCCCGGATCAGCCGGTGACGGCGGCGTAATTGGCCGAGGCGAAGGCCCAATTCACGAGGGTCCAGAAGCCCTGCACGTAGGCGCCGCGGTTGTTGCGGAAGTCCACATAATAGGCATGCTCCCACACATCACAGGTGAGCAGCGGGGTGGCGCCGGTGGTGAGCGGGGTCTCGGCGTTCGCGGTCTTCACGACCTTGAGCTTTCCGTCCTTGTCGCTGACGAGCCAGGCCCAGCCCGAGCCGAACTGGCCCAGGGCAGCAGCGGTGAACTCCGCCTTGAAGGTGTCGAAGGACCCGAAGTCGCGGTTGATGGCCTCGGCGAGGGCGCCGGTGGGGAGGCCGCCGCCCTGGGGGCTGAGGCTGTGCCAGTAGAAGGTGTGATTCCAGACCTGGGCGGCGTTGTTGAACACAGGGCCGCTGCTGGTGCGGACGATCTCCTCAAGACTCTTGCCGGCCAGCGAGGCGTCCTTCTCGACGAAGCCGTTCAGGTTCGTCACGTAGGTCTGGTGATGCTTGCCATAGTGGAAGTTGATCGTCTCCTCCGAGATGGTGGGGGCGAGCGCGTTCTTCTCGTAGGGCAGGGTGGGGAGCTGGAAGGACATGGAGGTCTCCGCGGCCAAGATGCGGCCCGTTGGGTGGTCTGGGGGGAGGTCGTTGGGAGAGAGATGGGTCGAGAGATGGGTAGAGAGATGGGGGGAGAGCTTTACACGAGCAGGCGGCCTGTCAAAGGGGGCGTGGGCGGCGCCGGGATAGTTGGTCGGGGTGAGCCACCCCTCGCCGCCCCGCATCAGCGCCATCGTGCCCACCCTCGACGAAGAAGCCGGCGTCGGGCGGATCGTCGCGCAGCTGCGCGTCGAAGCCGACGAGGTGATCGTCGTCGATGGTGGGAGCCGCGATCGCACCCGTGATCGCGCGCGGGCGGCGGGCGCGCGGGTCATCGAGGCCCCCTCCGGGAGAGGCCCGCAGATGAACTCCGCGGCGGCCGTCGCCATCGGGGATCTGTTCTGGTTCGTCCACGCAGACGCCGGGGTGCCGGAGGGGTCGGGCGCCGCCCTTCGGCTGGCCTCGGGGCAGGGCCGCTGGGGATGCTTCGAGGTCCGCGTCCACAGCGACGACCCTCGCCTCCGCTTCACGGGTGCCTGGATGAACCGGCGCGCTCGCCGGAGCGGAGCTTGCTCGGGGGATATGGCGATTTGGTTTGAGCGATCCGCGTTCTTCGAGCTCGGCGGGTTCGCCGCCTTGCCCGCCTTCGAAGATCTCGACCTCGCCGACCGGGCGCAGGCTCGCTGGCCCGCGGTCGTCGTGCCCGCCACGGTCACCACCTCGGCCCGCCGATGGGAGCAGGAGGGGGTCAACCGCACCGTCGTTCGACTCTGGGCCTTACGCCTCGCGTATCGCCTTGGGGCCGACCCCAGGTCTCTCTCGCTGCGCTACCAGCGCCGGCCTCGGTGAGCCGGAGCGCGGCGTCCTCGAGGCTGGCGCCGGGGAGTCAGCGGAGGGCGGCCTTGACCGCCTCGTAGTCGGGCTCCACGCCGGGGTTGGGGCCCTCCCACACGTAGGAGATGGTGCCGCCCTCATCGACGATGAAGACCGCGCGCTTGCTGGCGGTGTAGCCGGGCAGGCCGGCGAAGTTGTCGAGGGCGATGCCGTAGGCGTGCACCGCCTCGCGCTTGTAGTCGGAGAGGAGGGAGTACTCCACGCCGTTCTTCTCGGCGAAGGCCGCGTTCGAGAAGGGGGCGTCGACGCTGATGCCCAGCACCGTGGCGTTGAGGCCGTTCAGCTCGGCGAGCGAGTCGCGGAAGGCGCAGAGCTCCTTCTGGCAGACTCCCGTGAAGGCGGCCGGGTAGAAGGCGAGGACGACCTTCTTCCCGCGGAGGCTCTCGAGAGAGATCCACTCTCGCTTCTGGTTGGGGAGGGAGAAGCTGGGGGCGGTCTGACCGATGAGGCTCATGGGATCTCCAGAGAGAGCGAAGGATGCGCGACGTGCGCGAGTTGAACAGAGTGTGCAGGGGGTCGTAGCGCGAGGCCTGACGAGGCGAGAGGCCGCGTCTCACCGGAATCAGTCGAGGGTCGAGGCGAGGTCTTCGGCGAGGGCGCCCCGGCTCGCCCCACGCAGGACCGCGCGGGCGGGGTAGGCCGGGTGGGTGCAGGTGATGGCCGCCTCGACCCGGTGGTCGTGAAAGGCGATGATCTGCGCTTCATTCAAGTTGAATCGGAGAAATTGAACGCTCGAGATGCGTTCATCGCTGAACTGCTCGACGTCGAGGCGGCCGTGGATCGGCTCCTGGCGTGCGATCTCCAGCCAGAGGTGCTCGTGGAGGCCGACCAGCCCGCGGAGGGCGACCTCTCGCTCGGCGGGACGCACGTACTCGATGAGGAGCGTTGCGCTGAGCTCACCCCGACCGGGGAGGAGGGCGTTGTATGTGTCGAGCTCGTGCTGCACGGCGGTGGGGGCGGTGATGCCCTCGACCCGGCACATCTCTTGAATCTGCCAACGGCAGGTCTCTCGGTTCTCGAAGAGCAGGCTCATGTGCTCGCCGAGCGCGATGCGGCGCGCGGCCTTCACCTCGAGGAGCTCCCGCTCGAGGCGCCCGCGGACGGCCTTGAACTCAGCGATCGGCAGGATGTCGGCGGCGACCAGGGGCTTCATCCGGGCTCCTCCGCCGGTGGTGGCACGACGACCGGGCCTGGCAGGACGGGGGTGGTGGGGCTGCCCCCGTAGGCCTTCCAGAGGACCTCGATCGGGTGGATCACGGCCTGTTGGGTCGCCTCCTCGATCTGCAGCTTGGCGATCAGGCAGTCACTCGAGAGGGTGGCGGGCTTGTTCTTCGTCAGCCCCTCAATCAGGGGCTCGGCCCCCTTCTTGCTCAGCTCGTAATACTCCTTCTTCATGCCCCAGGTGCCGTCCATGCAGGAGCACTTGTCCACGAGGGTGACCTTCGCCCCCGGGAGGCCCTTCATCATGTCACGGCTTCGGAAGCCGATCTTCTGTACCTTGAGGTGGCAGGGGAGGTGGTAGCCGATGTCGCCCACCTCCACCGTGTAGTCGGTGGCCAGCCGCTTCTCCTTCCGCAGTCGGAAGAGGTACTCCATGAGGTCGAAGGAGCGGGCGGAGACGGCCTCGGCGGCCGTGGTGCCGAGGTAGTCCTTCCACTCCCGCTTCAGCATGAAGGAGCAGGTGGGGCCGGGTGAGACGATGTCGCAGCCGGCGGCGACGAAGGGCTCGAGCAGGCGGACGTTGTGCTCGGCCCAGGCGGTGGCCCGGGGCACGTCACCGCCGTCGAGGGCCGGCATGCCGCAACAACGAAATTCGGGGGCGAAGACGGTGATGCCGCTGTGCTCCAGCACCTCGACGGCGGCCCGGCCGACCTGCGGCTCGTTCCACTGCACCGAGCAGGTGTAGAAGAGCACCACCTTGGGGCCGCTCACCTGATCCGGGGAGCGCGGGCTCGGGTGCCGCTTGTTGAACCAGGTGAGGAAGGTCTCGTTGGCGAAGGCGGGGAGCTGGCGGTCGCGATGGACTCCGAGGGCGGCCTCCATCAGCACGCGGTTCACCTTCAAGCCGGCGCCAAAATTGGCCACCGCGGGGAGCAGCGTGCCGAGCTTGCCGACGAGGTCGGGGTCACCGAGGAAACGATCCTGGAGGGGGACCCCCTTCTCTCGGGCGTCGATCGCCTTGTGTCTCAGCATCAACCGAGGGAAATCTACCGCGAACTCGTGAGGCGGAACATAGGGGCAGATCGGCTCACAGAGCTTGCATTGATAACAAAGGTCGACCACACGCTGGTTGACCGAGGCCGGCAGCTTGTCGAGGGCCTCTGCCTGCCCGAGGATGTCGTGGCGAGGGGGCGCCGCATGGTGGCCTTCGGCGAGACCAGCGTGGTTGCCGTGGGCGTCGACCTGGACACCGGAGGGCTGCACCGCCTCCCCGTTGGAGGGGTCGAGGGCGTCGACGGCGTCAAAGAGCGCGGGAAAAGATGGGCAGAGGTTGAAGCAGAGACGGCAGCCGTTGCAGATCTCGAAGACACGCTTCTCTTCGGCCTCGAGCGCACTGCGTTCCCAGTAGACGGGCTCTCGGGGCGTGGGGATGGCGAAGGTCAACGGGGCTCCAGGGCGGGGCGGGACAGCGGCGCGGCTTGAAGTTCGGCCGGACCGCGATGGGGCGGTCCGGCCGTGGCAGGGGGCCTGGGCCCCCCGGGGCGACTAGAGGCCGTCGAGGCCCTTCTGGAAGCGGCCCGCGTGGGACTTCTCGGCCTTGGCGAGGGTCTCGAACCAGCTGGCGATCTTCGGGAAGCCCTCGTCGCGGGCGGTCTTGGCGAAGCCCGGGTACATGTCGGTGTACTCGTAGGTCTCACCGGCGACGGCGGCCTTCAGGTTGGACTCGGTGTCGCCGATCGGCAGGCCGGTCGCGGGGTCGCCGACCTCGGCGAGGAAGTCGAGGTGGCCGTGCGCGTGGCCGGTCTCGCCCTCAGCGGTGTCGCGGAACAGGCCCGCCACGTCGGCGTAGCCCTCCACGTCGGCCTGCTTTGCGAAGTAGAGGTAGCGGCGGTTGGCCTGAGACTCGCCGGCGAAGGCGGCCTTGAGGTTGTCGTGCGTCTGAGTACCCTTGAGGGCGGACATGCTATTGCTCCGGTGGGGTCGGTCGGGGTGGGGGTCGGTGAGGGGACTGGAGGGAGAGATGGGGCGACTGCCAGCGGTCGAGGAGCAGGCCAGTTCACCAGGAGGGCGGAAGCTATCCACGCGGGGGTGTGCGTCAATCCACGATCCTCCCGTGGCGGCCCGGGGGCTTCGGGGCCGACCCGCGGCATTGTTCTGGGCGCTCCTGCTCTTTGGCCACTCAGCGGTGGCGGGCGATCCGGGGGAGTACCCCGTCCGGCTCGTCGGGGCCTTGGGCGGCGGTCTGGGCACGGCGCCGGAGGGCGGGGAGTCCTCCCGAGGTGCGATGGGCGTGGGGCGCCTCATCGTGCAGTCGGGCCGGTGGGCTGGCGAGGCGGCCGCGCGGGAGGGCTGGTTCTTCGGGGATGATCGAAGCGTCGGCGCGATCTTCGCAGGGGCACGCTGGAGCCCCCCCGGGCCGGCTTATGCCCGCCTCGGCTTCGCGCACCATCACGAGGTCCCCGCCGCGGCCTTCAAGGCTGATCCGACGGGGGCCTTCATCGGATCGGGGGAGGGTATCCACCACCGCAGCGGGCTCGAGGCGGCCGCCGGGCTGGCCCTCCCGGTAGACCGCACGCCGATCCTCCCCGACCGCCTCGGCCTCGCGCTAGACCTGGGCTTGGACTGGCTGTCCGACGATCAGGGCCCCGCCTTCTACGGCTGGCTGGAGCTCGGGGTCACGCTCGACGTGGGGAAGGCGCGCTGACGGGGAGGTCCCTCAGCCGCGCGTCGCCCAGAGGCCCCCGATCAGGGTGAGGAGGGCGAGCAGCCCGAGGAGGGCGAACCACAGCGCGGTCGACGGTGGGCGGCGGGCGAGCACCGGCGGGGTGGGCGTCCCGGTCGCTCCCGACGGCCCGGCGAGGGCGCGCAGGGCGCTGACGGAGTCTGGTCGGCGAGAGGCGTAACGATCCACCATCGCGGAGAGGAGCTCCCGCAGCGGGGGATCGAGGGTGACGGCCTCGTCGAGCGTCACGGCCGGTCCTGGGCGTCCCTCACCCCAGGGGCTGCGCCCCGGCTCGGCGGTCGACGCCTCCCCGTTGAGCAGGCCGTGGAGCACGAGGCCGAGGCCGAACACGTCGGCGCGGGCGTCGGGGCGGTTGTCCTGGCGGAGCTCAGGGGCGGCGAAGGGCTGCCACAGCCCGGCGGCGAGGGCGGGCGTGTCGGTGAGGATGGGGAGGAGGCGGTCGCCGGATCGGACCAGGCGCACGGTGTCCGGGCAGACGTGGCCGTGGACGAGGCCGGCGGCGTGCAGCGCCTCGAGCAGGGAGACCAGCTCGCCGGCCACCGAGCTCACCGCTCCCCAGCGCATGGGCCCCTGGCTTCGCGCCCAGTCTCGCACCGTCGGCGCGTCGAGCTCGGCGTCGAGGCGAAAGGGGCGACCGCGGTAGCGGCCATGGTCGAGCACGGCGACCAGGGATGCGTGGCGGAGCCCGGCCAGGGCTCCCGTGCGAGCCTCCATCTCAGCGTAGAGGGCGGGCTCGGTGACGATCCGCACCACGCCCTTCTTCTCGGGCTTTCCTTCTCGATGGAGGCGGGCCCGGTACCGCAGCACCGGCCCCTCCGGCGGGAGCGGTCCGCCGAGGATCCAGCCCGTGCTGGTGCCGCCCTTGAGCGGCTGCTCAGGCTGGGTGACCGGGCCCGCCCAGCCGTGCGAGGGCCGCACCGCGCCGCAGTCGCAGCGGGGGTCCTCCGGGGCGCGACGAGCGCCGCAGCTCACGCAGCCAGTGGGGGCGTTCAGGGTGCGGTCACCCTCCGCCGACGGCGGAGCAAGAGGAGGGCGGCGCCGCTGAGGCCGAAGAGGCGAAGCGCGCCGCCGGGCGGCTGGGTGGTGCAGCCGCAGCCCGCCTCGCCGGCGACGGCTCGGTCGCGGACCCGGAGCTGGACCCCCTCGTACAGGCGCGTACCGTCGTCGAACACGATGTCTCGAAGGCCCACGGGCGCGGTGTTCTCGACGACCACGCCGATGATGATCTCGTCGCCCTCGGCGCGGAGGGTGGTCACGAGCAGGCCGGGGCCGAGGTCTACCGAGGCGCCGGTGGGGTTGAGCGACCGGTTGGCGCGGAGCCGAAGCTCGACCTCCTCCCCTTGGGAGACCGCCTCCGGCTCGACACCCTGGAGCGCTGGGCGGTCTGCGCCGTCTTCGACCGTGAAGGGGAGGTCGAGCGGCACGACCCCGGCGCCGCTCTCCACCGCGCCGACGCGGGCCCCGACGGGGGCGTCGTGCTCGACGCGGAGGGTGAAGGTGACGAGGTCGACGTTCTCCACCTCCACGGAGAGCACGGTGATCCCCTCGCCGAGATCGAGGGAGACGGCGTCCTGCTCGAGCAAGAGGTGCTCGCCCGTCAAGCGGAGGCGGAGCTGATCACCTTGCCAGGCCGAGGCCGGCTCGAGCGCTCGGACCACGGGGACCGCCGCCTCGATGACCAGGGGACCGCTCGGATCCCCCTCCAGCGGGCTGTCGGCGCCGGTGGCGAAGAGCGCGTTCACCGTGAACCGATCTTCGGGGCCGACCAAGGCGGCCTCGGTCTCGGGGGCGGTCACCTCGATGAGCGGCTCCCCGTCGCGGTAGACGCGGTAGCCCGTGACCCGGTGCGAGGACTCGGGCGGCGTCCAGCTCAGCGCGGCGGTGCGGGCGACGACCCGGCCCTCCGGCCCCCGGAGATCGGTGGGGGCGGGCAGGGCGACCCGGAAGGACTGCGGCGCGGAGGTGGTGGTGTTGACGCCGTCCGTGGCCTCGACGGTCCAGGTGAGGGTTGTGTCGGGCGGCATCCCGGGGATGGTGCCGCTCCACTCGGTGGAGCCGAGGGGCGGCGGGACCAAGGCGCTGCGGATCGGGGCGGCGCCGTCCACGCTCAAGGTGAGGACCGCGCCCGTGACCGCGACGTCATCTTCGACCGACACGCCGATCGGGTAGGGTCCGTCGAGGTCATCGGTGTCGGAGGGCGCCACCGTGATCGTGAGGGTGGGTGGTACGGGGTCACCGTCTTCGATGACGACGTCGTCGATGTACCAGCCCGTGCGAGAGACCGTGGGGTTGGAGGAGAAGACGAGGCGGACGAAGCTGGAGTCGGCGACCCCGGAGAGGTCCCACCAGGTGGTGACCCAACCCTCGCTCTCACCGGTGAAGCCGCCGGGGCTCGGGTAGCCGTAGATGGGCTCGGCCCGCTGCCACGTGAGGCCGTCCCAGATCTCGACGTAGCCGACGTCACCGTCCGGCTCGATGTCCATCCAGGAGCGGATCCCGAGCAGTGGGCGGAGGGAGTTCGTCAGCGAGCCCGGCGGGAGGCGCAGCCAGTCGAGGCTGTCGTGGAGGTAGTTCCCGTCGAGCACGGTGGCCCAGGTGGGCTCGCTGCTGCCCTCGGTGCCCTCGACGGCCGGGCCGGTCGAAGGCGCGCCCCACTCCCACTGCAGGGTGTCACCGCCGGAGACGAAGCCGCCGTCGTCGCTGTCGAGGGTCCAATGGCTGAGCTCACCCGCGCGGGCCTCCGAGGCGCGGAGGCCGAGGCCGAGGCAAACGCCGAGGGGGAGCCGCCAGCGCGCACTCACTCGGCCACCTCGTAGCGGAGCTCGAGCGCGGCCCCCGCGGGGGGCGCCACGTCGAAGACGACGGCAGGGTCGGCGTCGTCGTAGGCCCAGCCTGCGTCCTGGCGGACGCCGTCTACGGAGAGCCGGATGCTGGCGGGGCGGGCGGCGGCCTGGAGGGGGAAGCGGGTGGGGAGGCGGGCCAGACCATCGACGAGGGCTTCCAGCACCGGCGTGAGGTCAGGGGAGCAGATGCTGGCCACGACCCCCTCCGTGGCCTCGGCAACCCGGATGTAGGCCGCCCCCTCGGTCGCCTCCAGCGCCCCGTCGCCGCAGCCCCCGCCGGCGTCGCCGACGATCGCGGAGAGGCGAGCCGGCTGCCCGGTCCGTGCGGCCTCTTCCTCCAGCCAGTCGCTGAGGGCGCCGGCGGCGTCGTCGAAGGAGGGGTCCCCTTCATCGTCGCCGTCGGCGTAGACGATGATCTCCAGGGCGGAGTCTGGGCGCCGAAACCCTCGGTTCTCTTCGCTCACCAGGGGGGCGTTCAGGGCCAGCCAGGCGGCGTAGAGGGCGCTCGTGGTGCCGCGGCCCTGTGTGCCGACGTCGAGGGCGAGGGCCAGCGCGGCCTCCGGCTCGGCGAGCTCGGGGGTGAGGATCCAGGGATCGCCGCGGAGCAGCCCAGCGTCAACCTGATCGGGGTGGGAAGCTGAGACTGCGCCCATCTGCCAGGAGATGGGGGTCTCGTTGAGCCGGCTGAGGAAGCCCGGGCCGAGGACCTGCAGGCGCTCGAGCTCGGGCCCCATCGAGGCGGTGTCATCGACCACCCAGAGCACGTCCATGCGGGAGGCGGAGGACTGGACGAAGCGCTCTTCCATACGCACGGGCTCGATGTAGGCCTCATCCACGCCGCCGAGCGAGAAGTCGCCGCAGCCCCACGCGGTCGCGGCGAGGGCCAACGGGAGGCCGCTGCAGGAGCGCGAGGGGTGGGCCACCGGGACGAGCATGTTGGAGAGACATCCAGGCCAATGGGGCGCAGGGAGCGCCATGGGCTCGTAACCTTGGCCGCCGAGGCGAGCCTGGAGCGAGGCGCTCTGATTGTCCGCCTATGTGCGATTCGTGTCAAGGCCCCCGCGCGGGGACGAGGGCGCAGTGTTGCTCGCTGTGCTCAGCGGCGGTTGCTGTACTCTCCGGGCACCCAACGCCAGGCTTCGATCTCGGTGACCAGCTCGCTCTCCCGATCGAGGCGCTTCATGCGGATGCGGCGGAAGTCCCACTCGTGGTTCAGGCGGTACTCGCGGTGGAGGGTCAACGCGCGGCCGACCTGCGTGGGGAAGCCCATCATGCCGAGGGCTTCGGCGCGTTGGGTGGGGGAGGGGAGGGGCACCCGCAGCATGTAGATCCGCCCGTCGGCCACCCGGATGGTGCCGCGGGAGTAGATGAGCTCTCGGCCTCCTCCCTCGGGGAGCTCGGCGCTGTGGCCCATTGTGCCGAGCTGATCGGCGAGGGCGTCGCGCACCTCGTCGAGCTCCTTGCCGCCGAGGTAGGCGATGTCGACGTAGACGTTGGCCGCGCGTCGGTAGGGGGCCTCGGGGTCAGTGGGCGGGGCCGCGTCTTCGGCCTGGCCCTCCGGAGCGGTGGGGACGTCCGGCGCGAGGAGCGGCGCCGCCGGCACGCCTTGCAGGACCGGCTCCTCTCCGCCGCAGCCGCAGCCGAAGGCGAGGCCGATGGCCAGGGCCAGGGCGCGCGCGGTCGGCCGGGCAGGTCGCGCGGTGGGGGGAGGGCGGTCCGGCAGTCGCATGGAGCCCATGATATCCAACGGCCGGACCGAGAGGGGGTGCTTGGCATGAGGACCGAGCGGCGATGAGCGAGGCGAACGAACCACGGGCTCCCGGTGAGCCGAGCGCGCCTCCGCGTGGCCCCGCTTCGGAGGCGACGCTCTCGGTGCGGGTCCGCCTCTTCGCGGTGCTGCGGGAGCGCCGCGGGCGAGACGAAGAGGACGTGCAGGTCGCCGTCGGCACCACGGCGGCGGGCCTCTACGCCGCGCTCTTCCCGGCCGGTCGGGAGGGCGCGATCCCCGTGCTCTTCGCGGTCAACCGGGAGTACGCCTCCGCCGCGCAGGTGCTCACCGAGGGCGACGAGGTCGCCTTCATCCCGCCGCTTGGGGGTGGTTGATGATCGGACTCGCGGATGGCCCCCTCGATCCCCGCGCCCTCGAGGCCGCCGTGTCCTGGTCGGGCGCGGGCGCGGTGCTTGTCTTCTCGGGCGCCACCCGGGACAACTTTGAGGGTCGGACTGTGTTGGGCCTCGAGTACGAGGTCTATGCAGAGATGGCGGTGCCGGTGATGGAGGCCATCGCCGCCGAGGCGGGGGAGCGCTGGCCGGGCTGTCGGGTGGCGATGGTGCACCGGACCGGCTCGCTGACGGTCGGCGAGGTGAGCGTGATCATCGCGGTCTCTACGCCCCACCGCGCCGAAGCCTACGCGGCGAGCCGCTTCTGCATCGACGCCCTCAAGGAGCGGGTGCCGGTGTGGAAGAAGGAGCGCTACGCAGACGGCGCGGCCTGGAAGGCCAACGCTCCGCCCGCGGACAGCGGTTGAACTTCGGCGCTCCGGCGCCGCCCCGCGCACCCTGCAGGAACATCGAAGGAGCAGATCTTGAGGTCGGACAACCCGCGCCAGCCGCGGTTTCGGGACAAGGCGATCGAGGAGTACCGGTACCGGGACAGCAACCCGTACATGGTCCAGCACAAGGAGATGGGCCCGCCGGTGGTCACGGCCTCCGAGGCCCCCCCCTTCCGCGGTCGCTGGGCCGAGGCCTTCGGCCGCGAGGCGCCGCTCCACGTGGAGATCGGCTCCGGAAATGGCTTCTTTCTCTCCGGCTTCGCGGCGCTCCACCCCGAGTGGAACCTGCTCGGGGTGGAGATCCGCTTCAAGCGTGTCATGCTCTGCGCCCAGAAGATCAAGAAGGCCGGCCTGCCGCACGCCCGAATCGCCCGCTACGACGCCTGGTGGCTGGACGACGTCTTCGCGCTCGGCGAGATCGAGGGCCTCTACATCCACTTCCCCGATCCCTGGGCCCGCGCCTCGGAGCACAAGAAGCGCCTGCTCGCGCCGCCCTTCGCCGCCTGGGCCGCGCGCGCCATGGCGGTGGGGGCCCCGCTCCGCCTGAAGAGCGACCACCTGCCCAACCTCGAGCGGCTGCTCGCGGCGATGGATGGGCTGCCCTTTGAGGTCGTGGGGCGGACCGAGGACGTCGAGAAGACCGGCTACCCCTGGGAGTCCGGCGACGACATCATCACGAACTACCAGTCGAAGTTCATGCGTCGAGGCCTACCGAGCCACGCCCTGCTGCTGCGCCGTGTCGCCGGGGAGGCCCCCGAGGCTCCGGCCGAGCGCGAGGGCCAGCCGGCGCACGGAGATTCGGTCGAGGACGAGGAAGACGAGGGCTGAGGCCGACTGCACGAGGTTGAGCCCCCAGTGCATCACGAGGGCGTAGGCCACGGCCAGGGCGTCGAGCGTAGGCCCGCCGGGGTGCAGCGGCGTCGAGCCCGAGACGCCGAGCAGCGCGAGAGCGGCTCGCACGAAGGCCTCGTAGGTTCCGGCCATGCCGGGGGCGGCCGGCAGGGCCATGCCGGCCATCGTCATGCCGAGGATCGCGACCCCCTCGCCCATGCCGATGGGGACGGGGAGGTGGAAGGCCCGCGCTGCGGGGCCGTACATCGCGGCGGTCAGCGTCCAGGTGAGCACGGTGAGCGCGAGGACCGCGGCGAGGCGCTTCGGATCGCGGATGGCGCGGATCCCGCTGACGAACTGCCGCGAGAAGGCCAAGAGCACCGCCGCGAGTCGCCCGAGGCGAGGGTGGGCGGGCAGCCTCGCCTGGACGGCTGGCTCGATCCGGTCGAGGAGGCGCTCCCCGCCGAGGACGAGCGCGAGGAGGCCGAGGAGCAAGAGCGGCAGCGTGACGCCGGCGAGGCGGCGGCCGATCTCCACCGGATCGAATTCCGCCCCGCCGACCACGAGCCGGTGGGAGGGCATCGGCACGAACCAGGCCGCGAGGCTGAGCATCCCGATCATCGCGGCGAGATCGATGGCCCGCTCGACGAAGACCACCGCGAAGCCCTGCCCGAGCGGGATGTCCTCCCGCTCCAAGAGCAGCAGCGGGCGCACCACCTCACCCATACGGGCCGGCAGCGTGTTGATGAAGAAGAAGCTCACGCAGAGCACCGACAGGCTGTCGCGGAAGCGGTGCGCTGGGTGGCTCGCCCGGATCAACAGGGCCTGTCGCCAGGCGCGCACGGCCTGCTGCAGCAGGAAGAGGAGCGCAGGCAGGAGGAGCCACACGGGATCGGTCTCGGCGAGGGCGTCTTGGACGGAGCGCAGCGGCACCCCGTAGAGCGCGAGGCTGAGCGCGAAGGCGCCAAAGAGCAGGCCCGCGCCGATCCCCCAAGCTCGGCGGCGTAAGGCCCGGCCCCAGCCCGTGTCGGCGGGGGGAGCGGGTTCGCTCGGGGGCGAGGGGTCGGTCACCGCCGGGCCGGGGGCGTCTCGCGCGCCGGGCGACGTCGGCGGCCGAAATAGAGGAGCGGGAGGAGGAGACCGGCGGCGGCGCGCTCGTCACCCTTGTCCCCACATCCGCAGCCCTCGCGGGGGGTGACGGGCGGATCGAAGGGGTCGGTGCCGGCCCAGTACTCCTGGAGGTTCAGCGCGCCGTCCTCGTCGGGATCTTCGAGGGCGTCGTCGCGGCTGGGGTCGAGGCCGACCGCCTCCTCCCAACGGTCGGACATGCCGTCGTGGTCAATGTCGACGGGCAGCACGAAGGCGATGTCGCGCATGGCGCTGTCGTCCTCGATGGTGAGGGTGTCGTCAACCCCGGGATCGACCTCGTCCTCCCAGTAGACGGTGACGTACCCAGGGTCTCCCGGGCAGTAGGACGCATAACCGGCGTGGATCGACCACTCTCCCGGGGCGAGGCCGGTGAGCGCCCACTCGCCGGCGGCGTCGGTCTGGGCCAGGATGCCGGCCCCATCAGGGAGAGAGGCCGTGATCGAGGCCCCCTCGATGGGGAGCCCGGCGTCGTCGGTGACGGTGCCGTGGAGGCTGGCGGCCGGCACGAGCGCCACCTCGACCTCCTCGTTGGCTTGCTCGCCCGCGACCACGAAGCGAGCGGGCTCGCCGTCGGCGTCGCGCACCCAGTCGTCGGCGTGGCCGGAGTCGGAGGCCCAAACGTAGAGCTCGTACTCGCCCCCGAAGAGCTGGTCGATCGTGACGCGGCCATCGGCGTCGGTGCGGTCGCCGCGACCGACCGTGTGGGTGTCGTTGTAGAGGAGGACCTGCACCTCTGCCAGCGGGAGGCCCGTGGCGGCGTCGACCACCCGCAGGGGGAGGGTGGCCTCGAAGGGGGCCACCAGATCGGCGCCCTCGAGGGTGTTGCCCTCTCCGGGGTCGGGGAGGAAGCTGGTCGGTCGATCGACGTTCGGGAAGTAGGTGAGGCCGTGGCCCTCCGCGCTCACCCACGGCAGCACGTCGCCCGCGGGCAGGCCGTCGGCCTCGAAGGAGCCGTCCGCCTCGGTCTGGACGGTGCGGATCTGGCTGTTGGCATAGACGTGGACGTCGGCGTCGGCGAGGGGGCCGTCGGGCCCGGTGGCGATGCCGCGCACGACGATGCCGGGGAGCAGCTCCCAGTCGCCGAGGTCCTGGTCCGAGAGGGCGGGGATCTCGAAGCGCTCGGCGAGGTCTGTGTCGTAGGTGCCGAAGCCATATTGGGTGGGCCAGCCCTCCCCCACCACCCCGACGGCCCAGAGGCCGGGGCCGGAGGCGGGCGCGTCGAGGCCGACGGCGACGAACTCCCCGGCAGCGTCGCTGAGCGCGGGTCGCCCCCAGCCCGAGTTCTCTTCCTCGGCGCCGATGATCCACACCGTCAGGCCCTCGACGGGCGCCCCGTCGGGATCGAGGAGGCGGCCGGAGACCGTGGCCCCCTCCGGCAGCGTGAAGTCGAGCCCGAGCTCGGTCGCCGACTCATCGGTGAGGGTGACGGCGACGCTCGAGCAGAAGTCGCGCTCGTCCGGTAGGAAGCGCGGGGCGCGGTTGTCGGTGCGGGCGGGGGTGGCGCGGAGGCGGTAGATCGCGGGAGGGAGATCGGCGATCGTGAAGCTGCCGTCCGACTCGGCGGTGATCTGCTGAGAGTCGAGCGCCTGGTTCCACACCTGCACGGTGGCCCGGGCGAGCGGCGCGCCGTCGGCGTCCCGGACCGTGCCCGAGAGGGTGGCGGCGAAGACGGACGGGGCGAACAGCAGCAGGTTCATGGGCCGTCCTTCGTCGAGGGAGTCGAGGGTGGCGCCGCGCCGCGCAGGAGGGCCAGGAGCGGCTCGGTGAGGGCATCGGCCGGGCCGCGCCAGCCGATGGCTGGCCACCCGAGGCCCTGGGCGCGGCGAGCCGCCGAGGTGCCGGCGGCGAAGGGGAGCCCGGCGGCCTGGCTGAGCCCGCGGAGCAGGGGGTCGGCGGCCCGTCGCTGCACTCGACCCTCGGGATCGAGGGCGCGGAGCTCTCCGGCGGCGGGTGACCAGACGAGGACGCGCGTGACCGTGGGATCGAGGCGGCCGCGGTGATTGAGGAGCAGGGTCTCCAGGCCGTCGGCGAAGGTGGAGAGGCCGCCGAAGATGCCCACACAGATCTTGAGGCCGGGGACCGGCTGCTCATCGAGGTTTCGCAGCAGCTCGTCGGTGAGGCGGGCGGCGGCGACGCCGTCTTCGACCCGCCCGCGGGCGTCGCGGAGGGCCCCTACGAGCGAGGTGAGCAGCGCCAAGCCGCCCGCGACGCCCAGGAAGGGGAGCGAGGCCTCTGGTTCGAACAGCCGCGTGATGAGGCCGATGAAGACCACCAGCCCCCCCGCGATCGGCAGCAAGGGTGAGAGGGCGAGCCCGCGCGCCTCGGCGTTGGCGGGGAGGGCGATGAGCAGGGTTCGGCTCCCCGCAGGGTCGCCACCCCAACAGACCACCGTGCGGCTGATCCGCCGGGGCACGAGGCTCCGCAGCCAGCTCCGCCCGCTGTCCAGGTCGACCAGACCGGCGAAGAGGCCGGCCAGGCTGAGGGCGAGGGCGCCGAGCGGGCTCCAGAGGCCGAGGAGGGCAATGACCCCGAGCAGGGCGCCATAGCCGAGGAGGGCGGAGCCATTGCTGGGGTGAACCACCGTCCCGTGGAGCTCGACCGTTCGGCCCCGCCGAACGAGGCCGTCGGCGATGGCGGGCAGCGCCGCGCGTGCGTCCCCCGTGGGCGCCGCGTTTAGGCGGTCTGCGCTCGAACCAGCCCCCAGGGGGGGCGATGGCGGAGAGGAGGGGGACGTCAACGGCGCGCTCGTCGGGGAGAGGGGAGGTGGAGGAGCGCTCCGTACGAGCCGCCCCCGTCCGGTCGAGGGTAACCGCGGTCGGGGGCGCTGGCTGGCCGAGGGGCGGAGCGCGCGCCCCGGCGCGGGGACTGTCGGGATCGGGCGTATCCTGACACCCCGCTTGCAAGATGGCCGACGGGCGCTTATCTGCCACCGACAGAAGGTTGGCCAAGAATGCGGTTCCGGGGCAGTGAGTACACGGGTAAGGGCGTCACCGTCGCCATCCTCGACAGCGGAGTCAATCCGGACGATCCACGGCTCCGTGGCGTCAAGGTTGAGGGTTGGAACATCCAGTTCAATGCGACCGGTCACGCCACGCTCGGCTCGAAGTTCAGGGATGACAACGGCCACGGTACGGACATCGCGGCGGCCGTCGTCGCGCTCGCCCCCGAGGTCAACATCGTCGCCGTCAAGATCATGGACGAGCGCCTGCGCACCAGCGCAGACCTCATGGCCGCCGGCATCGAGACCTCCTTCCGCCACGGCGCCGGCGTCATCAACCTCTCTCTGGGCACGCCCAACATGGGCAAGGCGCTGCTCCTCCGCGAAGCCGCGGCGCTCGCCGTGGAGGCTGGCTCCGTCGTGCTGGCCGCCGCGCACCCGAAGGGCGAGCGAGCCTACCCCGCCGACCTCCCGGACACCGTCGGCGTGGCCACCCACCCCGACTGTCCGCTCGAGAAGGTCTTTTATTTTCCTGCGCATCGGTTCCCCCGCTCGGAGTGGGGGAACCTCACCGGTAAGTTCCTCACCCATGGTTACGAGCTGGTGGAAGGGAAGCGCGGTGCCTTCAAGGGCTCGGGCGTCGCCACCGCCTACCTCTCCGGGCGCTTCGCCTGCATCCGCGAGGCCCTGCCGGGCGAGCCGGTGTCGAAGCTGGTCGAGATCGTGAGCGGTCAGGCGCTCATCCCGATCCCCGAGATCGGCTACGCCTGATCGCCGCTGGATGTGCCTCATCCTGAAGCCCTCCCACCGCGCCCTGGCCACAATCGGCGCTCCGACTCGAGGTCGTGCTCCGCTCGAGGGCGCGCCGCGTCGGCGGCTCGCGCTCGCCATGCTCCCGTTGGCGGGCCTCACGCTGACCTCGGTGGCGCAGGCGGGGCCGAATGACCTCTACGGCTTCGGCGCCCCTGCGATCGGGCGTGGGGGTGGTGGCGTCGCGATCGTAGACGATCCCGCTGGTGTGTTCCTCAACCCGGCCGCCCTCGTTCGGATGCCCGAGCCCAAGGCGATGGTCGGCTACTCGCTGCTGCGGATGCGCCTCGCCGCGCTGCCTGCGGTCCGATGGGACACGAACCAGGACGGCGTGGTCGACGACACCGACGAGCCGCTTCAGCTCGATCCGAACCCCCAGCCAGCGGACGGCTTCTCCGTCGCCATCGGAAAGCCCATCCGCGAGCGCTTTGGCATCGCGCTCGCGGCCTTCGCCCCGTCGCGCTCCCTCCTCCGCATCCACACCTTCGAGCCCGCGCTGCCGAGCTGGTTCATGCTCGAGAACAGCGCCCAGCGCTTTGAGCTGGCCCTGGGCTTCGGCTGGGAGCAATTTCGGGGTGTGCGGGTGGGCGGCGCGGTCGAGATGATCGCGCGCTCCCGGTACACCTTGCGGCTGACGATGGACGTGCCGGTGCACGGCGCGGCGGACGACGACGAGACCCTCGGCGAGCTCGTCGGGCCCATCACCCTGGATCCCCACGAGATGGAGCTCGACGTCTCGCCCGCGCTCGCCCCGCTGGCGGGCGTCCAGTGGGATGTGGGCGAGCTCCTCCCGGCCCTCGACGGGCTGCAGATGGGCCTCACCTACCGCGGCGCCGTCGGCCTCCCCGTCGAGGTCGACGTCGAGCTGCAGGGCAACTTCCGGGCCGAAGAGGTGGGGGACCTCGACCCCCTCGTCTACACCCTGGTCGCGCCGATCGGCCTCGACGTCTTCGACCACTACCTCCCGGAGCAGTGGACGGGGGGTGTCGCCTGGGAGGCCCCCGCCTGGCGGGCCTATGTCGACGTGCGCCGGACCGGCTGGGATCGGATGCGGCTCAACGTGGCCACGGTGGTGAACTCCGAGGTCCAGAGCCAGATCATCACGCTCTCGGACCCCACCATTCACGACGGGAACCCCTACGCGATCCGCCTGCAGCCGACCTGGTCGACCCGGGCCGGCGGTGAGGTCGAGCTCTCCCGCCGCGAGGTGGGCGCCCGCTTCGGGGAGCTCGCTTTCACCGGGCGGGCCGGCGGTGGCTTCGAGCCCACCCCCCTCGTCTCTCAGGGCAGCGGGACGGCCTTCCTGGACGCTGACCGCTTGATCGGCACGGTGGGGATCGGCGTCAGCCACGAAGATCCCTTCGCGATCACCGAGGGGCGGGTCGCCTGGGACACCTTCTTCGAGTACCAGAAGATCGCGAGCGGCGACCTCCAGCCGGGGGGCGACCCGGACCGGGCTGGCGCGCCGGTGGACGGGGCCGCGATCCCCATCGGCGGGCACCTCTGGGCCGCCGGACTCCAATGGAGCTTCGAATACTGATGGCCAACACCCTGCACCGCCTCGCCGACTGGGCCCGTGAACTCCACGCGGAGGCTCTGCCCCCCGCGGTCCTCGAGCGGGCTCGGCTCCAACACTTGAGCGCCGCCGCCACCGTTCGGGCCTTGAAGGGCCGGCCCATGGCGCGCGCCCTCCGGAAGGTGGGCGGCCAGCGAGGCGCCGCCACGGTCGTCACCGGCGGCACCGCCCCGCGGCGAGACGCGGCCCGCCTGCACGCCGGCCTCGTCGGCTGGCTCGGCATGGAGGACACCCTCTTCCTGGCCCACCCCGGCCCGGGCGCCGTGAGCGCCGCCTGGGCCTGGGGGCGTGGTCACAGCGTTGGGGAGGTGCTCTCCGCCACGGTGGCCGCCAACGAGATCGCAGGGCGCATCGGCGCCAGCCTGCTCTTCGGGCCGGCCACGGGCGCCGGCTGCGCGCCCGCCCAGGCGGCGGCGGCGGTGGTCGCGGCGGGGCTGCTCGAGGGCCTGGACGCCGATCGGCTGGCCCACGCCCTCGCCCTCGCCCTCGCGGCGCCCCAGCGCGTGCCGATGGCGGTCCAGCTCGGTGGAGACGCGCGGGTGATGACCTCCCTCGCGCCGATCATGGCGGGGCTCGAGGCCCTCGAGCTGGCGATGGCCGGGGTCACCGGCCCGACGGATCTCCTCGATCGCAGCGACGGCCTCTTCGAGGCGCTGTCTTGGGTCCCGCTGCGCGCGGCCTTCACGGGCCTCGGCCAGACCTGGCTGACCAACACCCTCAGCTTCTCGCTGAGCCCGGGCCATCCGTACACCCAGGTGCCCGTCCAGGCGGTGGCCGAGGTGTTGAAGCGGCACGTGAAGGCCGCCGAGAAGCGGCTGCGGCACGACCAGATCGATCGGATCGAGGTCTCTGTGGGGGCGCCCGGCTTCGCGCTCGACCGCCTCATGTCCGGCCGCAGCGGCCTCGATCCGGCCACGGTGGCCTGCTCCACCCGCCGCCTCATCGCGGTGCAGAGCGTCGCCTACGAGCTCGGCCCCGACCAGCTCTCCGCCGAGTGGCTCGCGGCCAACGAGGAGAAGGTCACCGCCGTGGTGGGCAAGGTCGAGGTCCGACACGACTGGGGGCGCACCCTCGCCCTGGTCGAGCACATGGTCGATGTCGCCGCCCCGCTCTTCGCCGGCCTCAACCTCTCCGACCTCCAAAAGGTGGGGATGCGCGCCCAAGGCGTCTACGGCGGCGGGCTCCCCACTCCAGGCGCCGCTGACCTCCTCGCCGTCGTGAAGGCCCGGCCGCGGCACCTGCTCGAGCGTATCCAGCGAGCCAGCCCCGATCTCGCGGACGCCCGCCTCGACGAGTGGCAGCTCCGCCTCGACGCGGAGGTCAAGGTCCACACCACCCGCGGCGGCACTTGGCCGGAGCGGCGCACGATCCCCGAGGGCAGCCCGGGCTGGCCGTGGGAGGACACCGTCGCTCGCGTCCACGCCCGCTGGGGGGAGGCCGCGGCGGCCCACGCGCTTACAGCGGTGGACAGCGGCGCGGCGGCGGAGGGCTGGATCGAGGCGCTGCTCGCCTGAGGCGGGCGGGGCCTCGATCGTCCACGCGATCGCTCAGGCGCCGAAGGTAGAGGGGATCGTGTCTGCGGCCGACGGGGCGCCCCGGAGGGTGGGCGCGTCGGCAGGGGTCGGCTCGCCGAGGTCGAAGTCGTCTTCGGAGACCTCGATCTCCGCCACCACGGGGCTCGGTGCCCCCGTAGGAGGGGCGGCCACGGGGGCCTCGATGGGGACGAGGCGGTAGCTCTGCTCGAGCAGGCGGACGCTGTTGAAGGCGACCAGGGCGTCGATCTGGAGCTCTTCGGCGAGTCGTCGTGCGGCCTGGTAGCCCGAGATCGAGATGGAGGGCGCCCCGCAGACAGGGCATTGGCGGCTTTGAATGGCGAACGCGAGGCGCGCGGGGACGCGGTGCCCGTACAGGCAGCGGTGATCGGGGGAGGGGGTGGCGGGGGCGAGGGGAGTGACAGGGGGCTGCGGATCCAAGCTCATCTCCAGGTTGCGCGAGATAGATATCGCGCCCCGCTTCGGAGGACCGATGCCCTTCCCCCCGTGGAACGACTCTCACGCCCAGCTCCGCAAGACCGTGCGCGACTTCTGCGAGACGGAGCTCGCCCCCCATGCCCTCGAGTGGGACAAGGCGGGCGGCTTCCCGCGTGAGGTCTTTAAGAAGATGGCCAACCTCGGGCTGCTGGGGATCCGCTTCCCCGAGGAGCACGGCGGCCTCGGCCTCGACTGGTGGTACAGCCTCGCCTACATGGAGGAGCTCGTGCACGCCCGCTCCGGCGGCGTGATGATGAGCCTGCTGGTCGACTCCGACATGTGCAGCCCGGTCATCGCCGAGGTGGGCAACGAAGAGCAGAAGCGTGAGTTCCTGGCGCCCTTGATCGCCGGCGACAAGATCGGCGCCCTCGGCGTCACCGAGCCCGGGGCCGGCTCGGACGTGGCCAGCATCCGCACAACCGCCCGCAAGGACGGCGGCGACTACGTCATCAACGGCGCCAAGACCTACATCACCAACGGCAGCTTCGCAGACTTCATCACCCTCGTCGTGCGCACGGGCGGGGAGGGCTTCGGTGGCATCTCGATCGTGCTGCTCCCCACCGACACCAAGGGCTTCTCGGTCGGTCGCAAGCTCGACAAGCTCGGCACCCGCGCAGTGGACTCCTGCGAGATCGCCTTCGAAGACTGCAGGATCCCCCAGCGCTACCTCCTCGGCGAGGAGGACATGGGCTTCTACTACTTGATGAACAACTTCCAGGGGGAGCGCGTGGCGGCGGCCGTGATGGCGTACGCCGGCTCCCGCAAGCAGGTGGACGACGCCGTCGCTTACGGGCGCGAGCGCAGCGCCTTCGGGCGGCCGATCATCAAGTACCAATGGTGGCGCCACAAGTTCGCCGAGCACATGGCCAGCATCGAGGCGGGGCGGGCCCTCACCTACGGCGCCGTGCAGAAGATGGTCGACGGCGAGAACCCCACCCGAGAGGTCTCGATGGCCAAGCTCTTCTGCGGGGAGCTCGCGCAGAAGGTGGCCTATGACTGCCTGCAGTTCCACGGCGGCTACGGTTACGTCGAGGAGTACGACATCTGCCGCGCCTTCCGCGACACGCGGCTGATCACGATCGGCGGCGGCACGAGTGAGGTCATGCGCGAGATCATCGCCAAGATGGAAGACCTGTAGGCTTCGCGCCGGGCTCGGGGGGCGCTCGCTCCCTGCCCTCCGCTCCCCCTCCCGGCCCCTCGCTCGGGTAGGATGTGCGCCCTCCTGTTCTGAACTTCCGATGGAGTCCACCCGATGGCCGGTGAAGACAACACGAGACTCGGTGAGCTGCTCGTCAAGGAGCGGCTCATCACGCCGCTCCAGCTCAAGAAGGCGATGGACACGCAGCGGCGGGCCGGCGGGCGGCTCGGCTCCGAGCTCACGAAGCTCGGCTACATCGACCAGAACGAGCTGACCGCCTTCCTCTCGAAGCAGTACGGCGTGCCGAGCATCAACCTCGCCGACATCGAGATCGACGGTGAGGTGCTCAAGCTCATCCCGAAGGAGATGGTCAACCGGCACCACGTCATCCCGGTCAACCGCTCGGGCAACACGCTCATCGTCGCCATGGCGGAGCCCGACAACTACTACGCCATCGACGACCTCAAGTTCCTCACGAAGTTCAACATCGAGGTCGTGGTCGCCTCCGAGCAGGCGATCAACGACGCCATCGAGAAGTACTACACGTCGAATGTGAGCTTCGACGAAGTGATGATGGACTTCGACGCCGAAGACGAAGAGTTCGAGATCGGCAGCGGCGACGATCAGGACTTGAACGTCCTCGACCTCGAGAAGTCGGCCGGCGACGCGCCCGTCGTCAAGCTGGTGAACCTCATCCTGCTCGACGCCATCCGCAAGAACGCCTCCGACATCCACGTCGAGCCCTACGAGAAGCAGCTCCGCATCCGCTACCGCATCGACGGCATCCTCTACGAGGTGATGAAGCCGCCCGTGAAGCTGCGGCACGCCATCACGAGCCGCCTCAAGATCATGAGCAACCTCGACATCGCCGAGCGCCGCCTCCCGCAGGACGGCCGCATCAAGATGAAGCTCGGCCGCGGCAAGGAGATGGACTTCCGCGTCAGCGTCTGCCCGGTGCTCTGGGGCGAGAAGGTGGTGCTCCGGCTCCTCGACAAGTCGAACCTCCAGCTCGACATGACGAAGCTCGGCTTCGAGGAGAAGATCCTCGCCGACTTCAAGGAGTGCATCCACAAGCCCTTCGGCATGATCCTCATCACGGGCCCCACGGGCTCCGGGAAGACGACCACGCTGTACTCGACCTTGTCGGAGCTCAACAAGACCACCACCAACATCTGCACGGCTGAAGACCCCGTCGAGTTCAACCTCTTCGGCATCAACCAGGTGCAGATGCACGACGACATCGGCCTCAACTTCTCGGCGGCGCTGCGCTCCTTCCTCCGGCAGGACCCCGACGTCATCATGGTCGGCGAGATCCGCGACTTCGAGACCGCCGAGATCGGCGTCAAGGCGGCGCTCACGGGCCACCTCGTGCTCAGCACCCTGCACACCAACGACGCCCCCTCGTCGGTGAGCCGCCTGCTGAACATGGGCATCGAGCCGTTCCTCGTGGCCTCCGCCGTGAACCTGATCGGCGCCCAGCGCCTCGTCCGCAAGCTGTGCGGCGACTGCAAGCAGCCGATCGAGGTGCCGCCGCAGATGCTCATCGACCTCGGCGTGCCCCCCGACGATGTGCCCCGCTACAACGTCAAGCGGGGCATGGGCTGCCAGACCTGCAACAACACGGGCTACAAGGGCCGCATCGCCGTCTATGAGATCATGATCTTCACCGACGAGCTGCGGGAGTTCGTGTTGAACGGCGCCTCGACCCTCGAGCTCAAGCGCGAGGCCATCCGGCAGGGCATGAAGTCGCTGCGGATGAGCGCGCTCGGCAAGCTGGCGGAGGGCATGACCTCGATCGAAGAGGTCGTGCGCGCCACGGCCTCGGACTGAGCGGGTCGGTTGAGGGGGCCGCCGAGGAGGTGGCGCGGCGCCCGTTGCGTTCGGGCGCCGCCCCCGTGTAAGGTCTCGGTGAAGCGTGCAGGGAGCGGCGGGCCCTACGGGCCTCGTCGGTCGACACAGGCTCAACTCCAGAGAGTTGACATCAAGAGAGTGTGGCATGCCGGTCTTCGCGTACGAAGGACGAACCAGCGGCGGAGAGGTCCGTAAGGGCGAGGTGGAGGCGGCTGACACCGACTCCGCCCGAAGCCGGCTGCGCCAGATGCAGATCCAGGCGACCTCGGTCAAGCCCAAGGCCGCCGGCGGGATGAGCGCCGCGATCAAGTTGCCCCAGTTCGACTTCATGAAGCCGAAGGTCGGCACGAAGGACCTCGTGATCTTCGTGCGGCAGTTCGCGACGATGATCGACTCTGGCCTCCCGCTCGTCCAGTGCCTCGACATTCAGAGCAAGCAGGCGTCGAACCCGACCTTCCGGGAGCAGCTCACCGACATCAAGGGTCAAGTGGAGTCCGGCTCCACCTTCGCTGACGCGCTGAAGAAGTACCCGACCACCTTCGATACGCTGTTCTGCAACATGATCGCGGCCGGTGAGGTCGGCGGCATCCTCGACACCATCCTGAACCGCCTCGCGGCCTACCTCGAGAAGGCAGACCGCCTGAAGCGTCAGGTGAAGGGCGCGATGATGTACCCCATCATCGTGGTGGTGGTCGCGTCCATCGTCGTGACGGTGCTGCTCCTCAAGGTCGTGCCCACCTTCGAGGAGATGTTCTCGGAATTCGGCTCCGCCTTGCCCGCCCCCACCCAGTTCGTCATCGATCTGTCGAAGTGGCTCCAGGCTAATTTCGTGTTCATCATCGTCGGCGGCGCGGTGGGGAGCTTCGCCCTCAAGCGCTTCTACGGCACCGCCCGCGGGGAGGTCCTGCTCGACGGCCTGATGCTGAAGCTGCCCGTCTTTGGCGTGCTGCTGCAGCGGGTCGCCGTGGCCCGCTTCTGCCGGACGCTGGGCACGATGATCTCCTCCGGCGTGCCCATCCTCGAGGCCCTCGACATCTGCGCCCGCACGGCCGGCAACAAGGTGATCGAGAACGCCGTGAACAAGGTGCGGGACGGCATCTCCGAGGGGCGCACGATCTCCGAGCCGCTGACGGAGGCCAAGGTCTTCCCGGAGATGGTCTGCCAGATGATCAGCGTCGGTGAGGCCACCGGCGCCCTCGACGTGATGCTGAACAAGGTGGCCGACTTCTACGACGAGGAGGTCGATCAGGCCGTGGAGAACATGACGAGCATGATGGAGCCCATCATCATCGTCGTGCTGGGCGTCGTCATCGGCGGCCTCGTCATCGCGATGTACATGCCGATCTTCTCGATGGCCTCCGCCGTCGGCGGTTGATCATGTCGGGCGAAGGGCCCGGGCCCAAACGGGAGCTCCCGCTCGCGGGCTACATCCTGGTGCGGCTGCTCTTCGGCCTCGGGATGCTGGGCCTCGCTTGGTCCTTCCTGCACCAGCGGCCGGGCAGCGTCTTTGACCTCGGGCCGGAGTTCGCGTTGGCGGCCGGGCTCTTCCTCGGGATGGGCGTCAGCGCGGCGCTGCTGCCGCGCTTCGGGATGCGCCTCTGGTTCGTCTGGACCCAGCTCCTGCTCGACACGGTGTTCTGCACCGCGCTGGTGGCGCTCACCGACGGCCCGACCAGCGCGTTCCTCCCGTTGTACTTCCTCAACATCGTCGCGGCGGCCTGGCTGCTCTCCCCGGGCGGCGCGGTGACGGTGGCCCTGCTCGACGCGTCGGCCCTGGTGGCGCTCATCGGCTACCGAGGCGCGGACTGGCTCACCCACACCGTCGGTAACGGGGACCCCTCCGCTGCCTACACCCACGTGCTGATGCAGATCTTTGCCTTCCTGCTGGTCGGCTTGCTCTCGGGGACCCTCGCCGCCAAGGTGCGCTCGACCGGCCGCGCGCTGGTCGAGCAGGTGGAGCGCACCGCGGCGATGCAGGTGCAGCATGATCGGGTCCTCGATCAGCTCCAGACCGGCGTGCTCATCCTCGACGCCGCCGGCGTGGTGCGGAGCGCCAACCCGTGGGCGCTGAGCCAGCTCGGGGACGTGGTGGGGCGACCGGTGTCGGGGGTCCTGCGGCTCGAGGGAGACCGCTGGGAGGAGTCGATCGCGCGGGGCAGCGCGACGACGAGGCTCCGTTGCAGCCGGAGCCCCCTCGAAGATGGCGGCGCGGTGGTCTTGCTCGAGGACGTCACCCGCCTCCGCGAGATGGAGGCCATCGTCGAGCGGGAGGAGCGGCTCGGCGCGGTGGGGCGGCTCGCCGCTGGCCTCGCTCACGAGATCCGCAATCCGCTCGCCAGCCTCTCGGGCTCCGTGCAGCTCCTCCGCGACGAGAACCCGAGCCCCCTCTACGACATCGCGCTCCGCGAGGTCAAACGCCTGAACGAGCTCGTCGAGGAATTCCTCGACAGCGCGCGCCCCGTGCGGCTGGCCGTCGAGCGGGTCGATCCGGGCCTGATCATCGCCGACGTGGTGGCCTCCTTCAAGAACGACCCCCGCTTCCAGGGGCGGCGGGTGGTGCGAAACCGGGTGCGCTCCGTGCCGGCCGTGCGGATGGACGGCTCTCGCTTCCGCCAGGTGCTCTGGAACCTCTTGCTCAACGCCGCGCAGGCGACCGCCGACTACGGCAACATCGAGATCACCGCCGAGCAGGAGGGGGACGACACCCTGATCGTGCGGGTGAGCGACGACGGGGTGGGCATCGCCCCAGACCGCCTGCTGCGCATCTTCGACCCCTTCTACACGACCCGCTCCGGCGGCACCGGCCTCGGCCTCGCCAACGTGGACCGCATCGTGCGCGCGCACGGCGGCTCCGTGGAGGTGCTGAGCGAGCCGGGGAAGGGCGCCGCCTTCGTGCTCCGCTTCCCCATCGGGGGCCCGCACCCCGGTACCCTGGACCAGGACATTCGCCATGGCTGACCGTGTGCTGGTCGTCGATGACGACCTCTCGCTCCGCGAGTTCCTCAAGATCCTGCTCGAGCGCGATGGCCATGACGTCGAGACCGCCGCCTCCGGGGAGGCCGCGATTCGAGCCGCCGAGGAGCGCTGGCCGGCGCTGGTGCTCACCGATCTGAACATGCCCGGCCTCACCGGGATGGACCTGTTGAAGGAGCTGAAGGCGATGGCCGCCCGCAGTCGGCGGGACGTCGAGGTGGTGATGGTGACCGCCTACGGCACCACCCAGTCCGCCGTGGAGGCGATGAAGAACGGCGCCGCCGACTATGTGCTCAAGCCCTTCAACAACGACGAGCTGCGCCTCGTCATCCAGCGCGCCCTCGGCCGACGCGCCCTGGAGATCGAGAACAGCCGGCTGCGGAGCGAGCTCCAGGAGCGCTTCCACTTCGGCCGGATGGTGGGCACCTCGCCGGCGATGGGGCAGGTCTATGAGCTGATCCGCCGCGTGAAGGACAACCGTATCAATTGCCTCGTGGTCGGGGAGAGCGGCTCCGGCAAGGAGCTCGTCGCCCGCGCCATCCACTACAGCGGGGTGCGAGCCGGTCGCCCCTTCGTCGCCCTCAATTGTGGCGCGATCCCCGAGAACCTCGTGGAGAGCGAGCTCTTCGGCTACAAGAAGGGCGCGTTTTCGGGCGCGATGCAGAACAAGGTGGGCTTCATCCAGGCGGCCCACCAGGGCACGCTCTTCCTCGACGAGGTGAACTCCCTGCCGCTGCCGGCCCAGGTCAAGCTGCTGCGCGCGATCCAGGAGCGGATGATCACGCCGGTGGGAGACACCCGGGAGCACGAGGTCGACGTGCGGATCATCGCCGCCTCCAACGCGGACCTCGAGTGCGAGATCCGCGAGGGCAACTTCCGCGAGGACCTCTACTACCGCCTCAACGTGGTCGAGATCGGCCTGCCGCCGCTTCGCCACCGGCGGGAGGACATCCCTGACCTCATCAGCCACTTCCTCCGGAAGTTCGCCGAGGAGAACGGCAAGGACGTCCGCAGCGTCTCCCCCGAGGCGATGACCGTGCTGCGGGCCTGGGACTACCCCGGCAACGTGCGGGAGCTCTCCAACACGATGGAGCGGGCGGTGGCCCTGTGCCGCGGCTCGGTCATCGAGCGGGCTGACCTGCCGGACCGGATGTTGCGAGGCGAGGCCCCGGCCGCGCCCCCGGCGGTGAGCGTCGGCGAGCCCTCCACCTTCCCCGAGGAGGGGGTGAACCTCGACGCCATCCTCGAGCGGGAAGAGCGGCGCTGGATCCTCGCCGCGCTGGCGCACACGCAGGGCAACCGCACCCGCGCGGCGCCGCTGCTCCAGATGACCTTCCGCTCTCTCCGCCACCGCATCGCCAAGTATGGGATGGAGCCCGAGGGGGCCTGACGAGGGGCGGAGGGGCGGGCAGAGCGTCGAGGTGACCGAAGGTGACAGGCTCGGCGCCGGGTGACGGGGGGTGCCGCAAAGTGTCAGCACGCTCCACCCGTGATCATTTCGTGCGGGCGGCCGAGCCGCCGCGCGGTCCTGCTGATTCATCTGGGTTGTACCTGATGGTTGGTCGAGCCACTCTGCGGCTGCCCACCTTGTTCCTCGCATGACACAAATCGGCAGTTGACGATGAGGCTGAAGCGCGATTGGGCCGCGCCTCGCCGAGCCCGGTGCGGTCCCCGACGGGGAAAGGCCCGTTTTTTTGGGGCCGGCCGGTTGAGCGGGCGGTGGAGCTCGGCGCCGGGTCTCCGACCGAAGCTTGGCACGGTGCTTGCTTGAAGGGATGCAGATGCCCCCGCAGCGATGGGGGCGCAGACAGACCCCGACCCCCACCCACGCGCGGAGAGCACCATGTCCAAGAAGCTTCAGGGTTTCACCCTCGTCGAGCTCATGATCGTCGTCGCCATCATCGGCATCCTGGCCGCGATCGCCATCCCGAACTTCGTGGCCATGCAGTACCGCGCCAAGCGCGCCGAAGTGCCCTCCAACGTGGACGGCATCAAGACCGCCGAGCTCGGCTACGACGCCGCCTTCGACAAGTTCATCGAGCAGTCCACCGCCGTTCCCTCTGGCACCCCCGGCAAGCCCGCGCGCCCCTGGGCTTCTGGTACGGCCTTCCAGACCCTCGGCTGGTCTCCCGACGGTGACGTGCGCGGCGCCTACTCGGTGGTCACCACCTCCAGCACCGACTTCCGGGTGACCGGGGTCTCGGACGTGGACGGGGACGGCGTTCAGGCCACCTATACCTGCAGCAAGTCGGTCAACGCCGGCCAGCAGACCCCGAACGACGTCTACTGAGCCTCCCCTCCGACCCCTCGGGGTCGGTGGATGAGGGTCGGCGGCGGGCAGCACCTCGGTGCTGCCCGTCTTCGTTTTGGCGGTGTGCTGGGAGGGCCGAGGGGATTAGGCGGCGCCATGCGCGTTCGCCTTCGAGGGTCCGGCCCGCTGCTCCTCCTGCTCGCTGTCGCGGCGGCGTACATTGGGGTCGTGGAGGCCGGCTTCGTCTGGGATGACACTCCCCTCGTGGTCCAGAACCGCCTCACGGGCGACCTCGGGAACATCCCCCGCTTCTTCACGATGGACCTCTGGGACGGCTCGCCGGTAGAGGCCTCGGTCAGCGGCTACTATCGGCCGCTGGTGCTCGTCAGCTTCGCGATCGATCGGGCCTTGTACGGCCTCTCCGCGGCGGGACACCACCTCCACGGCTTGCTCTGGCACCTCGCGGCGGTCGCCCTCCTCTACCGGCTCCTGCGGCCGATCATCGGCCCTGGCGGGGCGCTGCTCGCCGCGACGATCTTTGGCCTCCACCCTGTCCAGAGCGAGGCGGTCGTCTGGGTCGCCGCCCGCAACGACCCCATGGCCGCTGCGCTGGGCCTCGGCGCATTGCTCTGCCTGGAGCCGGGTGCGGGGGGAGGGGAGCGGCGGCTGGCGCGGCTCTTCGGCGCCTTCGTGCTCACCGCGCTGGCGGGCTTCACGAAGGAGAACGTCGTGCTGCTACCCCTCCTCCACGGGGCGCTGGAGCTGGCCCGTGGTCGAGGCTTCGCCGAGGGCGGGGGGTGGCGGGCCTACGCCCCGATGTTCACGGGGATCGGGCTCACCCTCAGCGCGCGGGTGCTCGCGGGGGTGGGCGGCGCGACGCTACCGGACGCGGAGGGCCTCTGGTTCACGCTCCTCCGCTGGCCGAACGTGCTCGGGATCTATGGCTCGGCCCTCGTGGCGCCTTGGCCGCTCTCGGTTGGCTACACGCTCGAGTACATCGGCCGGCTGCCCACCTGGCGGCTCCTGCTCGGCAACGTCGGCCTGCTCGGCTGGCTGCTGCTGTGTCGGCGGAGCGGGGCGGCGGGGCGGGCCGGCCTGCTCTGGGCGCTCGTCTCCTTCGCCCCCACCCTGCTCCCCATCGCCGACAAGGGGCTCGTGGGGGAGCGGTACCTCTACCTCCCGCTGGCGGGCATCGGCCTGACGGTGGGGGCCTGGGCCCGGGAGCGGGGCCCGACCCTCGCCCTCGCGGGGGCGCTGCCGGCGCTGTTCATCCTGCACCTGCGGGTCCCCGACTGGGCCAACGACATCGAGCTCTGGTCGGCGACCGTGCGCACCACGCCGTCGCCCTTCAACTGGGGCAGCCTCGGGCACGCCCTCCGCAGCGCCGGGGAGCCGGGCGCCGCGCTCGCGGCCTTCGAGCGGGCCCTGGCTGACCGCCAGCCCGATCTCACGGTGTGCCCGCGGGTGGTGGGCGCGGCGCTGGACACCGGTGACCTCGATCGGGCGATGCGTCGGGTGGCGTGGACGCAGGAGCGGGGCTGTGACGACCCCGTCTGGCGGGGGCAGGCGGCCTCGGCGCTCGCTTACGGGGGGCGTTGGGCGGAGGCGGAGGCCCTGCTCGAGGGGGCGCCCCCCGATCCCGAGCACCGCGGGGAGGTGGTGCGGGCGGCGCTGGCCCTCGATCGCGGCGACGAGCCCGCCCTCCGCGCGCTGGAGGCTGGCTGGACCCGGGATAGGCCCTTGAGGCCGCTGGCGGAGGCGCTGCTGGTGAAGAGCCGAGCGCCGCCGAGCGCGCGGAGGGACGCGCCGTGAACCCCGCGAAGACCACGCCGAGTCTGCCTCCGGGCGCGCCCAGGAGCTCCGCCCTCGCCCTCCCGCTCACGCTGGCCGCCGTCGGGCTCGTCGGGGTCTTCGGCGCGCACACCGCCCAGCGCTACGCCGATGAGCTGCGCTACGAGCGGCGGCTGGACGACCTCACCGCGTTCCAGCCGAACGGCGACAGCATGCGGGTGGCCTCCCTCGGCTTCCACACGGCCCTCGCCGACCTCGTCTGGTTCCGCACGGTGCTGCAGTTCGGCGACCTCGTCGAGGTCGCCGATCCGGTGACGCTCCCCTGGCTGAAGTCCAGCATCCAGGCGGTGATCACCCTCGACCCCCGCTGGCGCACGCCCTACTTCTATGGGGGCGGCTTCTTGCGGGTGTTCGGGGACCTCGACGGCAGCGACGAGGTCTACGCCAGCGGCCGAGCGGCCTTCCCGGATGACCCCTTCTTCCCCTTCTCCCTGGGCATGAACGCGTTCTTGTACCGGGGAGACCGCGGCGCCGCCGCCGTTTGGTTGGAGCGCGCGGCCGCGTTGCCGGGCGCGCCCGACTGGTACCACGCCGCGGCCGCTGGCTTCATGAACGAGGATGGGGAGCGGCGGGCGGCCATCCGCTACCTCGCCGAGCAGCTCAAGACCGAGACCCGCCCCGGGGTGCAGGAGGCGCTAAGAAAGAAGACGGTTGAGCTCATGCACGATGAGCGGGTCGACGAGATCGAGGGGGTCCACGCGCGCTTCCGCGCCGCGCGCGGCCGGCCGGTCGCTCGCCCGGATGAGCTTGGCCCGCTGCCCGAAGATCCCTACGGCCAAGGGTGGGTGCTCGGCGCCGACGGCCTGATCCGCAGCGCCGAGGCGGAGGAGGCGGAGCGGAGGCGGGGGGTCGGAAAGGAGCGGTCCATGTTGCTGCGGCCCTTGCCGGTCACCTCGCCGTGAAGGCGGAGGTGGTCTTGGGCCTCGGGAGCTCGCTCGGAGATCGGGCCGCCCAGCTGCGCCTCGCCCTCGGGGCCATCTCCGCCCTCGAGGGGGTCGAGGTCCGCGCCACCAGCAGCCTCTACAGCTCCACCCCCCTCGGCGCGGCGCGTCAGCCCTTCCTGAACGGGGCGGTGCGGGTCTCCACCAGCCGCTCGCCGCGCGGTCTGCTGGCGGCCTGCCAGGCGATCGAGCGCAGGCTCGGGCGGCGCCCCTCCTGCCGCTGGGCCGATCGCCGCATCGACATCGACCTCTTGCTCTGGGCCGATCGGGTCCAACCTGGCCCCGCCCTCCGGCTGCCGCACCCGGAGCTGCTCCGCCGCCCCTTCGCCCTCGAGCCGGCGCGAGAGGTGGCCCCGGAGCTCATTCACCCCCTGATCGGGCGCCCGCTCGGGTCGATCCGGGGCCCGCGCGCGGGGGAGCCGGGCAGCGGCCTGCGAAGGGTGGGGGTGCTCCCGCCCGTTGCCGGAGGCGGGGCCTTACGGTACACAGCGGCACCACCGCGCGCTCGCAGAGGCCACCGCATGAAGATCTTCCTCGACACCGCCAACCTCGACGAGATCCGCGAGGCGCACAGCTGGGGCGTCATCGACGGCGTCACCACCAACCCGAGCCTCATCGCCCGCGAAGGCAAGGACTTCGTCGAGATCATCCACGAGATCTGCGGCATCGTCCGCGGGCCGGTCTCGGCCGAGACGGTCGCCCAGGACGTCGAGGGCATGGTGCGGGAGGGGCGCCTCCTCGCCAAGGTGAGCGAGCATGTCGTGGTCAAGGTCCCGCTCACGCGCGCGGGAATCTCGGCCACCAAGGTGCTCTCCGGTGAGGGCATCGACGTCAACGTCACCCTCTGCTTCTCGGCCGGTCAGGCCCTCCTCGCCGCCAAGGCGGGCGCCGCCTACGTCTCCCCCTTCGTCGGGCGGCTCGACGACATCAGCCAAGACGGCGTCTCGCTCATCGAGGACATCGTGCAGATCTACGGGAACTACCCCGAGCTCGGCACCGAGGTCCTCGCCGCCAGCATCCGGGACCCCATCCACATGCTGCAGGTCGCGAAGGTGGGCTGTGACGTCGCCACGCTGCCCTTCAAGGTGCTGGCCCGGCTCTTTGACCACCCGCTCACCGTCGCGGGGAACGCGGCCTTCCTCAAGGACTGGGCCACCGTGCCGGATCCGGACGTGACGGCCCAGGTCACCCGCTGGCTCCTGGCGCACGGCCAGACCGTGTGAGCGAGGCACCGGACGCGCCCCTGCCCGATGGGCCGGCGGACGCTGCGCTGCGCGCGGAGGGGCGGGCGGCGCGGTGGGTCGCCCTCACGGGCGCGGTCCCCACGGCGGCGCTGCTCGCCGTGATCGGGCAGTGGGTCTGGGACGACGCCGAGCTCATCCGCGATCACCTCGCAGGTATGGGCATCTCCGAGGTCCTCGGCCTCTGGACGACCCCCGTGGGCGGCGGGGACGTGGGTGGTGGCTACTATCGCCCCCTCGCCATGAGCCTCCTCGTGCTGGTGGGCCACCTCGGCCCTGCCGCCGGGCACTTGCTCTCCGCGGCCCTACACGCGGGCTCCACCCTGCTCGTGCACCGCCTCCTCCGGGGCCGACCCGGCGCGCTCGCGGGGACCCTCGCCTTCTCGCTTCACCCGCTGGCCGCCGAGGTCCTCGGCTGGATCTCGGCCCTGCCGGATGCGCTGGCCCTCTTCTTTGGCCTGGCCTCGGTGTGGGTGGCGCGCCGCGGGCTGCTGCTCTCCGGGATCCTGCTGTGGCTCGGGATGATGAGCAAGGAGACGGCGGTGCTGCTCCTCCCGGCCGCGCTGGTGGCGGGCCTCGTGCCCCCGCGCGCGCTCTGGGCCTGGGCGGCCGCGGTGGGCGTCGCGCTCGCCCAGCGAGGGCTCGCCGGGGTGGGCGCGAGCTGGTCGATCGCGGGGAAGCTGGGCTTCGTCCCCTTGGCCCTCTGTTGGCCCCTGAGCTCGATGATTGTGCCCTGGCCGCTGACGGCGGTGCGTGATCTCTGGGTCGCCCCGGCCTGGGTCCTGCCGGTCGGCCTGCTCGTGCTGGCCGTAGCCTTGTCCTTGGCGATGCGGGACCGCCTGGCCCGGGGTGGCCTGCTGCTGCTCGTCGGCGGCCCGCTCCTGGCGCTCCCGCCGACGCTCCACGGGTACCTGGCCGCCGAGCGCTACGCCTACCCCTCCCTCGTCGGTCTGGCACTGATAGTGGCCTCGGTCCGCCCCCGCCTCCCGGCAATCCCGCGGGCCGCGTGGCCGCTGCTGTTGTTGGGGCCGCTCCTCCAGCTCCGCGCCGCCGCCGCCTGGAGCTCCGACGAGCGCCTCTTCACCGCCGCCACCGAGGCCCTGCCGGAGTCTGGTTATGCCTGGCACCTGCGCGGGATGGTCTCGCTGATCGCCGCTGCGCCGGGCCCGCTCGTGCTGGGGACGGCCGGAGGAGCGGCGCCGCGCTGTGATCCAGCGCAGTCCCGCGGCGACTGGGAGGACGCGGCCTCCGCCTTCGGACGGGCGCTCGAGACCGCCCATCCCCACCCGATGGACCGCTCGCTGCGCCTCCAGTCGCTGGTAGAGGCCTGTCAATTCCCCGAGGCCCTCGCGCTCGCCCGCGCCGGCCCCACCGCCGGGTTGACCGCGGCGGACGTCGCCTGGTGGGCCCGGGCCGCCGCGGGGGCGGGTGAGGCGGAGGAGGCCCTCCGGGTGGTCCGCGCGTTGAAGGTGTCGGGCGGATGGGATGGCCCCCCCTGGGTGCCGGAGCTGGCGTTTCGACTTGGTGTGGATCGGTAGGGCCCGCCTTGCCGGAAGGGGGGCCCGGCGCTACACGGGCGCCCCATGGATCCCGTCCTGCCCCGACGGGGCGCCCGATCGTCGGAGGCCCCCGAACCGACCCGCGAGAGCGCCCGCGAGAGCGCCCGCGAGGTGACGCGCCAAGAGAAGCGGGGCCGCATCGTCGACGCCGCCATCGCCGTCTTCGCCGAGAAGGGCTTCCACAAGGCCCGCATCTCCGAGATCGCCCGCAAGGCGGGCGTCGCCGACGGCACGATCTACCTCTACTTCGACAACAAGGATGAGCTGTTGCTCACGATCTTCGAAGAGAAGATGGAGCAGCTCCTCTCAGAGCTTCGGGCCTACCTCGCCGGCTTCAACACCCCGATCGCCCGCATCCAGGCCTTCGCCCGCTTTCACTTCGAGCAGCTGCGCAGCTACCCTGACCTCGCGCGGGTCCTCCAGGTCGAGCTGCGGCAGTCCACTCGCTTCACCAGCGCATACCGCCCGCAGCGGCTGTGGGACTACCTCGACGCCTTCGAGGAGCTCATCCACCAGGGCCAGGAGCAGGGCGTCCTCCGACAAGAGACAGACGCATTCATCGTGAAGTGGGCTTTCTTCGGGGCGCTCGATGAGCTCTCCGTTCAGTGGGTGCTCTCGCGCAAGCGAGATCGTTTCAACCTCGACCAGGCCGCGGAGGAAGTCGTCTCTGTCTTCCTCCGGGGCATGGCCATTCCAACCGGTTCTTAGGAGGTCGACGTGAAAGTCGGAGTCTGCCTGAAGCAGGTCCCCGCCAGCGACACGCGCATCAAGATCAATGCCGCGTCCACGGGGATCGACACTGCTGAAGTGAAGTGGGAGATCAACATCTACGACGAGTTCGCGCTCGAGGAGGCCCTGCGCCTCAAGGACGCGGGCAAGGCCACCGAGGTCATCGTCTTCACGGTCGGCGGCGCCGACACCGAGCCCCGCGTCCGCGACGCCCTGGCCCGCGGCGCCGACAAGGCCGTCCGCCTCGACGATCCGAGCTTCGCCGGCGCCGACAGCCTCGGCGTGGCGCGGATCCTCGCCGCCGCCGCCAAGGCGGAGGGCGTTCAGCTCATCCTCGCCGGCAAGCAGGCCATCGATGATGACAACGCCCAGGTCCCCGCGATGGTGGCCGAGCTCCTCGGCTGGTCGCAGGCCCTCGTGGTCAGCAAGCTGGAGATCGACGGCGGTAACTTCAAGGCCTGGCGCGCCCTCGGCGGCGGCTCCCGCGCGGTCGTCGCGGGTGCGCTCCCGGCGGTGATCTCCACCGACAAGGGTCTGAACGAGCCCCGCTACGCCTCCCTCAAGGGGATCATGGCCGCCAAGAAGAAGGCCATCGAGGTCAAGGGCGCGGCCGCCCTCGGCGTCGCCGGCACCGTCGGGGCCGCCGCGGCCTCCGCCACCCTCTCGGCTTGGGGGCTCCCCGAGGCTCGTCCGGCCGGTCGCATCCTCTCGGGCGACTCCACGACCGCCGTGAAGGAGCTGGTCCGCCTGCTCCGGAACGAGGCCAAGGTCATCTGACACCACCGGCTCACGGACATCAGGAGATCATCCCATGGGAACTGGAATTCTCGTCCTCGCGGACCATGAGGGCGGCGTCTTCAAGAAGACCGCCTTCGAGCTTGTCTCCAAGGCTGCCTCGCTCGGCGGCCCGGTCACGGTGCTCGTGATCGGCCACACCGGCGGCGCCGAGCTGGGCGCTTATGGCGCGAACAAGGTGCTGACCGTGAACGGTCCGGCCTTCGCCCAGTACAATACGCTGCCCTGGGTTCGCGCCCTCCAGGCCGCGGTGAGCGCGGTCAACCCCGCTGTGGTGCTGGCCTCGGCCGGCGCGGTCGGCAAGGACGCCCTCCCCCGCCTCGCGGCGCGGCTGGGCGCGGGCCTCGGCACCGAGGTCACCGGCCTCCGCCTCGACGGCGGCGCCGTCGTCGGTCGTCGGCCGATGTACGCCGGCAAGGCGCTGGCGGATGTCAGGGTCACCTCCTCGGTGGCGCTGTTCACGGTCCGGGCCAATTCGTTCACGACGCCCGCGCCGGGCGCCGGTGTCGCCGCGGTGGAGGCCCTCGAGGTCTCGCTCGACGCCGCCGACACCGCGCTCGTGGTGCTCGAGATCGAGGGCGCCTCCTCGGCGGTCGCCGACCTCACCGAGGCCGATCGGATCGTCTCGGGCGGTCGCTCGGTGAAGTCGGTGGAGGGCTTCAACCAGCTCATCCGCCCCCTCGCCGCCACCCTCGGCGCCACCCCCGGCGCCAGCCGCGCCGCGGTGGACGCCGGCTTCGCGCCCCACTCGGCGCAGGTCGGCCAGACGGGCAAGACGGTCAACCCGTCGCTGTACATCGCCTGCGGCATCTCGGGCGCCATCCAGCACCTCGCCGGCATGCGCACCTCCAAGGTCATCGTCGCCATCAATTCCGACAAGGACGCCCCCATCTTCCAGGTGGCCACCTACGGGATCGTCGGCGACATGTTCGAGGTCGGGCCCAAGCTGGCCGAAGAGCTGAAGGCCGCGCTCAGCGGCTGACCCGCATCGTGCTCCGGCGCCCCGATGGCCCTCCCGGGTCGTCGGGTTTGCCTTTTTGTGGCGACGGGGTGCGGGGAGGGGAGCGGTCGCCCTCTGAGCCGAGCGCCCGCGGGTGATATAGTCCCCAGCTTGCGGTGGTTCAGGTATGTCTACGGTCGCGTCACCCCACGCTCGCACGGATCAGCCCGACGCCGAGACCCTCCACCGGGTGCTCGGGCACCTCGTGCGTCAAGGTGACTCCGTCGGCGTCGTCCGGCTCGTGGAGCGCTGGGCCGAGCTCGGCAGCATCAGCGGCCCGGCACGGATGGCCGAGGCGCGGGCCTTCTTGCAGCTCCGCCAGATGGATCGGGCCTGGGTGCGCCTGCGGGAGGCCACCGAGAGTGAGCCGGGTGACGTCCAGGCCCTGCTGCTCACCGCCGAGATGTTCATCGAACGCGGCTGGCCGGCGCGGGCCCGAAAGGTGCTCGAGCAGGTCAAGGCGGTCGACTCCGAGAACGCGGCGGCGGAGCTCCTCGTCGCGCAGGCCGCCGAGCCTCCCTTCCAGCCGCCCGCCAACGCGCGCGACCTCGAGCGGGACGGAGAGGTGGGCGAGCAGGTGGCGCTGGCCGAGCGTTACCTCGCCACGGGGTCGGTGATCCGTGCCCGCACCCTGCTCGACGCGGTGCTTCGGAAGCAGCCCGACCACAAGCGGGCCGAGCAGCTCATGTGGGGCATCCGGGGTGAGTTCACCACCCCCGGCCAGCCCTTGGCGGAGCTCGCCCGCGACATCACCCGCAGCGCCGACGCCGCGGAGTGGGCGGACGCCGATCACACCGAGAGCGCAGCGCGCAGCGGCTTGTTCGCCGAGGCGGACATAGGCGATCGGGAGCGGGAGCGGGAGGGGGAGGGCCGGCCCGCCTTCCCGAGCCTGTTCCGCCGCCCTGACCTCGTCACGCTGCCGGGCGATCGGCCCCGCCTCGACGACGATGTCACCATGTCGGCGGTGATGGCAAGCCGGGAGGAGCTGCTCGATCCCCCCACCGAGGAGGCGACCGACTCCGGCGTCGCCAGCTTGGATGACTCCGGCGACACCCAGATCCTCCAGGTCATCGGTCAGACTGCGTCTCCCGGCAGCTCGTCTGGCGGCTCGGCCGGGCCGACCGCGTCGACCGGGCCGACCGGGCCCCGCCTCGGCCCGTCCGAAGGGCCGCTGCACAAGCCGAGCGCGGGCGGAGAGGGCGCCGATCCGCTCCGCCAGACGCTCGACCTCCGTGCCTGGCAGCAGAGCATGGGCGTCCAGCCGAGCGGGCCGCACCTCAGCGGGGAGGACGTCGAGGAGGACGACGCCACCGGCGATGACGGGCTGGTCGTCCTGAAAAAGAAGGAGGAGCGCCCATCCACGCCCGAGCCGGAGCCGCAGCGTCGCGGTCCGATCGAGGTGATCCCCAAGCACCCCATCCCCGACCCCCTCCCAGCCGGCCTCCCCGGCGACGACGAGGACACCCCGGCCGCCCACGCCGCGCTGCGCAGCGATAGCGCTTTGGCGCCGCGCTCGGCGGAGGGGCACCGGCAAACCGCCGCCCGGCGGCTCGCCCCGATCTGGCTCGGCCTCATCGCCTTTGCGCTCATCGCGGCCCTCGCGGTGGTCTGCCTCCTGCTTGTGCTCCGCGGCTACCTGCGGGGCCACGACATCGAGCGCGTCCACAGCGCCCTGGAGGTGGGAGATCCCGCCGCGCTCCGGGAGCTCCGTGACCAGCTCCGCGAGGACACCGAGGGCAAGAGCTGGCTCTTCCCGGTGGACGCCAAGGTGGCCGAGCTCGCCCTCGTGAGCGCGGTGTTGTGGTCGGACTACACGGGGGACGCCGCCGATCGGGAGGCCGCGCTGACCGCGATCCAGCTCGGCGCGAAGCGAGGCGCCCCCGATGAGGAGATCGCGCTCGCTCAAGCCCAGCTCGACGTTGGAGAGGGTGATCTCGTCGGCGCGCGGGTGGCCCTCGAGCGGGTCGACCGGCGCTCGGCGGAGGGGCGCTACCTCGCGGCGCGGGTCCAGCTCGCGGGCGGCGACGCCGAGGCCGCCGCTCGTATCTGGGGCGACGCCAAGGCCGGCGGCGCCCGTCACGCCGCTATCTTGCCGATGCTCCGGCCCGACGCCTCGGCCCGCCAGCGCGCCGGCGCCGCCTTGCTGGAGGCGGAGGGCGAGAGCCCGCTCGTGATCGCCCTGGCCGCGGAGCAGGGCTGGATCGGCGGAGACGCCACCCAGCGCCTCGCCGCGGTCGACGCCCGCCTCGCCGGCCGCCCGCTGCCGCCGCGGGTGACGGGGCGGCTCCAGGTGGTCCGGGCGGGTCTGCTGCTCGAGCTCGGCCTCCGCTCCGAGTCCGACGCCGCCTGGGCCGCCGCCTTGCTGAGCGATCCGGCCTCTCCGTCCGCGATCTACCACGGCGCCGCCGCGCTCATCGCCGAGGGGCTGCTGCTGCGGGCGGAGGGCGAGCTCACCCGCTGCCTCAGCCTCGCCGAGCGGAACGAGGACTGTCGGCGCGGCCTCGTGCAGGTGTTGCTCGATCTCGACCGCGGCCAGCGCGCCAATGAGCTGCTCGTCTCCTGGGGCTCGGGCGGAGACGCCGAGACCCTCCGCGCCTGGCTGGAGGTCGCCCAGGACAAGCACGCGGAGGCCGCCGCTCGGATGTCGGGCCTGCTGAAGGACCGCCAGCGGGACGGCGCCGGCGCGGACGGGATCCGCAACGAGGGCCTCGCCCTCTTCGTGATGGGCCTCGCGCTCGGCCCCGACGTCGAGCTGCGCAGCGCCACCGACACGGCCCTCGAGAAGGCCCACCAGCGCCTGCTGGTCTCAACAGACCCCTTCGATCGGCCCCTGGCCATCCGGGCGGCGGCGGCGCGGGTCCAGTTTGGCCCGCCGGAGCAGGTGGAGGCGGGCGTGCGGGCGATGGGAGACCGAGACTACCGGGAGCCCTTGGCTCATGTCCACCTGGGCCTCGCCTTGGAGGCCGCCGGTAAGGAGGGCGCCGCGGCTCAGCACTTCGATCGGGCGGCGCTGCTGGGCCCCGAGAACGCGCGCGTGCTCTACGCGCAGGGGTTGTTCTACTTCGATCCGCGGCGAAACATCCCCCGCGCCCTGACGGTCTGGGACCGCTACCTCTCGCTCGACCCCACCGGCCCACGCGCCGATCGGGTGCGCAGCCGCCTCGACGCCCGTTAGGAGCGGCCATGACCCTCGCCTCCTGGCCCCTTCGCCGCTCCGTCGGCTCCTGTCGCCTCCTTTCGGCGCTCACCCTCACGGCGGCCCTGGCCTCAGGCTGCTCGGAGAAGCTGGAGCCCTCGAGCTGGTCGGTGCAGCACGCCTCCGCCCTCGTGGATGCGGACGGCATGTCCGGCTACCAAACTTGGGAATTCTTCAACGAGGACTGGGGCGACGACAAGGCCGAGGACGACCACGTCTGTGCGCGGGTCCAGGCGATCGTCGGCGTCGAGACTCACTCCCTCGAGGGCTGCGTGGACTGCGTGGCCACGTGGTCGGTCCGCACCGAGGAGGTCGACACCGACTGCGCCGGTGAGGAGGGCACCAAGCTCGGCTACGCCTCGGTGGCCACCTTCGCCGTCGGCCCCTTGCCCGATGACCTCGCCGCCGACGCCCCTTACGGCGAAGACACGCTGGGCTGGTACCTCGGCTGGGATGGCCAGTCGGTGGACGCCTTCGGCTATGTCTGGAACGAGCGGCTCGACCAGGGTGAGCCGCTGCTCGTGTCCGGGCTCTCTCCCGGGGAGCGATACGTCTTCTGGCCCGCCTACGCCTGGGATCTCTGATCGGCCCTCGTCGGTGGGCGCCGAATCTGGCGACCGCCCCCCCTTGGCGCTATGGTCCAATTGGGCGCGGTGAGGAGTCTCCGGTGCAACAGACACTGGCGCGATCTTGTTTGGGCGCGCGTAACGCCCGGTGGTCCCCGTTTGGGTCCGCGATCTCCTTGGGCCTGCTCGCCCTCCTGGTCCCTGTGGGGGTCCTTGTGGGGGGCTGCGGTGCGGGGAAGAACATGGGCCTCGGCGGCGACGACACCGCCGAGCTGGACGGCGGGGCCGACGGCGACGATGGATCGGGTGACTCCGGCGGCACCGGCGAGGCTCAGCCGATCTGGTGGACCCTCTCCGGGACGCTCCTCGTCGCCGAAGACGAGAGCCTGACGGTGGCGGAGAGCAGCCTCTCGATCGAGCTCCAGGACGTCGATCGGGCGCCCCTCTGCGCCGAGCAGGTGCCGCTCGTCTCCGCCACGCACCGGCTCACCGAGCCCGATCCGCTGATCCTCTCCTGGTGGTCGTTGAGCCTGGGCGAGGGGGACGGAGGGTGTGTGGGGCTCGTCCCCGACCTCCCCTCCAGCCTCTTCGTCGGCGTCGGCGAGCTGCACCCGGATGTGCGCGCGGCGCAAGGCGGCGACGCGAGCCTGAGCGAGGCCGCGTGGGCGCACCTGAACGGCGCCTATGTCTCCTTCGACGCCGCAGACACCATCTACGCCTTCGGCGTGGCCGGCCTCGATGAGGCCTACGCCGGACTCGAAGGGCCCGTGAGCAGCGCGCCGCTCCCCGCAGGCGCCTGGACCCTCAGCCCCGTCTTCCCGTTCGCGTACTGAGGTCGCTTACGGAGGGTCCGGCGGGAGGTTCGGGGCGAGGCGGGACTGTGTGGGGCAGTAGCGCCAGTCGGGGATCGGCCCGCCGGCGTCGTCCTGAGGGCGCGCCTCACAGGCCTCCTCCACGCCGGCGACGCCCGGCAGCAGGGGGTTGTCGGGGAGGCCGCCCGGGAGGAAGGGCGCGCCATCGGGGCCGCTGCCCTCGAGCTCGTCGGTGTGGAGCGGGCGGCCGAGCCTCTCGGCGGCGCGGGCGAGCGTGTCGCTGGCGCTTCGGCCGAGGGCCTCGACGGCGGCGATCTCCGCCGGGGTGGCCGGGCGGGCACGCGCCGGCGGGGTCGGGGGCCAGCTCACCTCTGCCGGCCCTCGCCAGGTGAGGGCGGCGAGGCCCGCCGAAGCCAGGCTCAAGGACAACCAACCGAGGGCCTCACGCGGGCTGACCACAAGAACACCCTCACCAGAAGAACACCAAGGAGATGAGCAGGTACAACGGGAGGAGGAAGGTCATCGACCAGCCGATGTACCCGAAGAAGGAGGGCATCCGGTAGCCGTTCTCGAGGGCGATCGCCCGCACCATGAAGTTCGGGCCGTTGCCGATGTAGGTGTTGGCCCCCATGAAGACCGCGCCGAGCGCGATCGCCTTCAGCAGCTCCGCTCCCACGGGGCTCCCGGCGAGGCTGCCTAGGGCCTCCGGGCCCGTGCAGTCGCTCACGGACCCGCAGGCGACCGTCGAGAAGGTCATGTAGGCCGGCGCGTTGTCGAGGAAGGACGAGAGCAGACCGGTCACCCAGAAGAGCTGTAGGGGGCTGGGCGGACCCAGGGTGTCGGCCGCGGCTTCGAGGCGGATGAGCGCGGGCACCATGGTGCTGAAGATGCCCGCGAAGAGGAGCGCCACCTCGCGGATCGGCCCCCAGCTGAAGCCGTTGGCGGGGCGGATGTGGGGAGGGCTGAGGCGCAGTGACAGGAGGCTGAGCCCGATGAGGCTGAGCTCTCGCAGCGGGTATCGCCGGAGGTCCGAACGCTCGGGGTCCGGGGAGAGCCACAGCACCGCCCCCATGACCCCGATCAGCAGCAGGATGTTGAGCTGTCCCTCGATCCGCAGGGGGGAGGCCCGAGCCGCGTCGAGGGCGAGGTCAGCCACGCGCTCGCGGGCGTAGAAGTGCCGGTCGATCAGGTAGAAGGCGGAGAGCAGCAGCGAGACGGCGAGCAGCCAGGCCGGGCCCAGGTGGATGAGGGGCCAGGAGAAGGGCACGCCGCGGAGGTAGCCCACGAAGAGCGGTGGATCGCCGATCGGGCTGAGGGCGCCGCCGATGTTCGCCACGATGAAGATGAAGAAGATCGGGATGTGACCCACGAGCTCCCGCTCCCGGTTCGCGCGGAGAAGGGGGTGGATCAGCAGCATGCTGGCGCCCGTGGTGCCGACGACGTTGGCCAGCAGGGCCCCCACCGCCAGGAAGGCGGTGTTGACGCTCGGACGGGCCTGGAGGTTCCCGGCCACCAGGACCCCTCCGGAGATCACGTACAGCGCGCCCAGCAGCACGACGAAGGAGAGGTACTCGTGCGCGGCGCGCAGGAGGCTCGCGCCGGCCTCGGGGCCGACCACGGCGTCGGTGAGCCAGAGGCCGATCAGCTGCACCACGACCGGCGCCGACCAGCCCATCACGACCAGGGCCTGGTTTCGGCGGCGCTCCCACCAGTGCCCGGCCACCAAGGGCAGGACCGCGATCGAGGCCAGCAGGCCCACGAAGGGCAGCATGGCGACGGCGGGGAGCGCCTGGGCGAGGGTCTGTTCGGCGAGGACAGGCGGCACCGAGCCTCCAGCGCGTCGCCTAGCACGCGAGCCTCACCGCCGCCGGTCCGAGGCGACCCCTCTGCTTGTTCAGGCCTCCCCCGCCGCTTGGCAGGGGGCGGAGGCGGGCAGTGTGGGGGAGTCGGGGCCCTGGAAGAGTGAAGAGGCGGCGACGCAAGAGGGCGGTCAACGCTCTTTCGAGCAACGAGGCCACCGGAGGACCGCCCCCTCGCGTCGCGTGTACCGTTGACCCCAGGGCCCCGCTCCCCATTCCTCCCGGTGAGGGCCCGGTGGAGTTTTTTTGGGGTGGACGAAAAATGTCCTACTCATGCGCCGGGGCACCATTAGAAAGGGAGAAGTAGCGAACGGAGTTGAACATGTTTTCCCCCCTCCCGAACCCGACCGCCGCCGCCCTCCCGTCAGCTCGTGGCGGTCGCACCCTCGCTGTCCCCGCCCTCCAATTGCAGCGGGATGGCAGTGTGATGGTGGTGAAGTGGGGGGAGATCGGCGGTCAGGTCCTTCGCCCGGGAGACCGTCTTCGCCTCTCCGAGGGGGGAGAGGGCGACTACCTGTTGCTGAGCCCGCAGGGCCTCGGGCGGCCGATGATCGGTCGGTTGAGCCCGCAGGGCCTCGTCGCCGAGCCGGGAGCGGTGCCGGCCTCGCCCCAACGGTGGCGGCCGGTCGGCCACATCCGCTGCGTCGAGAGAGATCTCGAGCGGGCCACCGGCGCCACCGGCCCGCGCGTGGTGGTCGTGCGCCTCCACCCGAGCGGCAACATGGGGCGACGCGGTGGCCCCGAAGACGCGGTCACCCGCTTTGTCGGCGGCGAGATGAGCGGCCCGGAGCTCGACTCCCTCTGCCTCCGCGCCGCCACTGGCCTCGACAGCTTCGGCGTCGAGGTCTCGATCGGCGCCGGGCCCGACCTCGCCACCGCGGCCCGCCTCGCTGAGCTCGCCCCCCCGGGCGCCCTCTGCATCTCGCTCGATGAGCCCGCGCCGGTGAAGGCGGGCACGGTGATCACGGGCCCCTGGCGCGGCTGGGCGGAGCCAGTGGGTGTCGTGCAGCTCCCCCTCTTCGGGGATACCCCCGGGGCCCATGAACGCTGAAGCTCCCTTCTCTCTCGTCGGTGTCCTCCACTTGCTGGCCCTGCCGGGCGCCCCGGTCGCGGGCCCGGGCTTGGCGGCCGTTCGGGAGCGCGCGCTCCGGGACGCCGAGGCCCTGGTGGAGGGCGGTATCCGGACGGTGATCTTGGAGAACTTTGGGGACGCTCCCTTTCGCCCGATCGGCGTCGAGCCCCATGTTCCGGCGCTGATGGCGGCCCTCGCCGCCGCCGTGAAGGCGCGCTTCGGGGACGCGCTCACGCTCGGGGTCAATGTGCTGCGTAACGACGCCCTCGCCGCCCTCGGCGCCGCCGTCGCGGCTGAGGCCGCGTTCATCCGCGTCAACGTCCACGTGAGCGCCACCTGGACCGACCAGGGCCTGATCCAGGGCACCGCCTATGAGACCCTCCGCTACCGCCGCGCGCTCGAGGCGGTGGGGGTCGCCTCGCCCACGGGGATGCGCTCGGGCGGCGTGGCCATCGCGGCGGACCTGCTGGTCAAGCACGGGGTCCCCGCGGGGCAGACCGACATCGAAGAGCTCGCCCGCGAGACCGCCTGGCGCGGCGGCGCTGACATCCTCATCGTCACCGGGCCCCGCACCGGCGCCCCCGCTGACCTCGAGCGGGTGCGGCAGGTCCGCGGCGTGGTCCCCGACCGCCCCTGCTGGGTGGGCAGCGGCACCACCCCGGACAACATCGCCGCCGTGCGCGCGGTGGCCCAGGGCGCGATCGTGGGCACCTACCTCCACGAGCGCGGCCAGATCGGCGCCCCGCTCGATCCCGAGCGGGTGCGCCGGATGGTCGGCGGCTGAGCTCCCTACGAGCAGCCGCTCGTGCACCCGCAGTTGAAGCACTTGTAGCAGCTGCCCGACCGCACCATGATGCTGCCACAGGCGTGACAGGGCGGGGCGTCGGCCTGGCTGGTGAACACGGTGCGCTCGAGCTTCTGCGCCCCGCTCGGCGCGCCCACCTTCGCGGCGCGGACCGGCGACGGGGCGAGCGCGGGGGCGCTCTCCTGGACGATGGGCTGCACCGGGGCCTCGAGGCCCCCCTCTTCGGGCTCGGCCGGCGCTTCGCCGCTGCCAAAGCGGAGGTCGAGCCAGCGGAAGATGTAGTCCATCAAGCTCTTGGCGATCGGGATCTCATGGTTGCCCGTGAAGCCCGAGGGCTCGAAGCGCATATGGCTGAACTTCTCGGACAGGGCCTGGAGCGGCACGCCGTACTGGAGCGCGAGGCTGACCGCCGTGGCGAAGGCGTCCATGAGGCCCGAGATGGTGGACCCCTCCTTCGCCATCACCAGGAAGATCTCGCCGGGAGAGCCGTCCTCGTAGAGGCCGACGGTGATGTAGCCCTCGTGCCCGGCGATGGAGAACTTGTGGGTGCGGGCGTGCCGCTCGTTCGGCAGCTTGCGGCGGATGGGCCGGTACTCGACCTTCTCCACCACGGTGACGACGGCGGCCTCGGCGGCCTTGGCCTTGAGGTCGGCGTCCTTGCCCACGTTGAGCGGCTGGGTGCGCTTGCAACCATCCCGGTAGATGGCGACCGCCTTCAGGCCGAGGCGCCAGGAGTCCATGTAGAGCTTGGCGATGTCGTCGACCGTCGCGGTCGGGGGCACGTTGACGGTCTTCGAGATGGCGCCCGAGAGGAAGGGCTGCACCGCCGCCATCATCGCCACGTGGGCCATGGGGGCGAGGGTGCGGCTCCCGTTTCGGGGCTTGAAGGCGCAGTCGAAGACCGGCAGGTGCTCCGGCTTGACGAAGGGGGCGCCTTCGATGGTCTCGTGGTGCTCGAGGTAGGCGGCGATCGCGGCCTCCTCCGTGGGGCTGTAGCCGAGCCGTCGCAGGGCCTCGGGGACCGTCTGGTTGACGATCTTGATCATGCCGCCGCCGACCAGCTTCTTGTACTTGATGAGCGCGATGTCGGGCTCGATGCCCGTGGTGTCGCAGTCCATCATGAAGCCGATGGTGCCGGTGGGGGCGAGCACGGTGACCTGCCCGTTGCGGAAGCCGTGCTCCTTACCGAGGCGGGTGCAGTCCTCCCACACGTCGCGAGAGGCCATCGCGAGGCCCTGAGGCACACCGGGCGCCGGCACGCCGTGGGCGGCGACCCGGTGCTTGGCGATGACCCGCAGCATCGGCTTCTGGTTGCGCTCGTAGCCGGCGAAGGGCCCGCGGGTGGCGGCGAGGCGGGCCGACCAGGCGTAGGCCTCGCCGTGCATGATGCTCGTGAGGGTGGCGGCGTAGTTGCGGCCCTCATCGCTGTCGTAGGGGAGGCCGCGGGCCATCAGCAGGGCGCCGAGGTTGGCGTAGCCGAGGCCGAGGGGCCGGTAGTCATGCGAGTTGCGGGCGATGGTGGGGGTCGGGTAGCTCGCCCGGTCGATCAGGATCTCCTGAGCCGTGATGCTGGCTCGCACCGCCTCACGGTATCGATGGACGTCGAACTCCCCGTTGGGATCGCGGAAGCGCATCAGGTTCAGGCTGGCCAGATTGCAGGCCGAGTCATTGAGGAACATGTACTCGGAGCAGGGGTTCGAGGCGTAGATCCGGTCGGTGTTGATGCAAGGGTGCCAGTCGTTGATGGTCGTGTCGAACTGGATGCCGGGATCGCCGCAGATCCAGGTGGACTCAGCCATGTCGTGGAGCAGCTCTCGAGCCTTCATGGTGCCGAGCACCTCGCCCGAGGTCACCGCCCGGGTGTGCCATTCGCCGTCCGCCTCGACCGCCCGCATGAAGGCGTCCGTGACCCGCACGCTGTGGTTGGCGTTCTGGAAGTAGACCGAGTCGTAGGCGCCGCCCGGGACGTTAAAGCCGCCGTCGTAGCCGGCGTCGATGAGGGCCCAAGCCTTCCGCTCCTCGTCGGCCTTGCTTCGCACGAACTCGCGGATGTCGGGGTGGTCGACGTCGAGGATGACCATCTTGGCGGCGCGGCGGGTCTTGCCGCCGCTCTTGATGACGCCCGCGAAGGCGTCGAAGCCGCGCATGAAGGAGACCGGGCCGCTGGCGGTGCCGCCGCCGCGGAGGGGCTCCTTGCTCGAGCGGAGGGAAGAGAGGTTCGAGCCGGTGCCCGATCCCCACTTGAACAGCATCCCCTCGGTGCGGGCGAGGCCCAGGATGCTCTCCATGGTGTCGTCGACGGAGTTGATGAAGCAGGCCGAGCACTGGGGCTCCGCCTCGACGCCCACGTTGAACCAGACGGGGCTGTTGAAGGCGAGGTGCTGGTGCAGGCAGAGCCAGACGAGGTCGTCGCGAAAGGCGGCGGCGTCCTCTTCGGTCTGGAAGTAGCCGTCCTTCCAGCCCCACTGGGAGATGGTGTCGGCCACCCGCCCGATGAGCTGGCGCACGCTGGTCTCGCGCTCCGGCGTGCCGAGGTGTCCGCGGAAGTACTTCGAGACCACCACGTTGGTGGCGGTCATGCTCCAGGTGGAGGGGACGAGCACGCCCTTTTGTTCGAAGACCACGCCGCCGCCTGCATCACCGATGGAGGCATCACGGCGCTCCCAGGTCACCGTGTCCCAGACATCGACCCCCTCGGGGCAGAAGCGGCGGGTCCACGGGAGGGCGTTGTCGCGAGGCGTGGAGAGGGGGCGGGCCGGGGCCTGGGAGGCGGGGGAGGTTTCCAAGGATCACCGAGTCGGGGAGGTGAGGAGGGAGTCGGGGAGGCGGGCGCGGCGGAGGGGAGGGGAGGGGGCTGGGCAGCGGGTGGCTGCGAGCACGACAGCACGTTGGGCCGACCAGAGGCGCAGGCGGCGCGGTCCGGGACCAGGTGGACGTCGGTGGGGGCGGTGTGCGCGGAGGGGCGAGGAAGCAGGCCCGCGGCCGGTGGACGCAGGGATCCACGCCGAGCGGTGGAGCTGCAGACGGGGGATCAGGGCCGCCCTGTGACCCGAGGGCGGTCACCCCATGGATTACCGAGTCCCCTCCGGCTGGGCAAGCGTGAAGTCACAAGATCACAAGCGGTAGGGCCCCCGGGGCGTGAGACCCCCCACATCTTGTGGGTGACCTCCTGTGGGCGACATCCTGTGGACAACCGTGGGAGGCCGTCGATCGGTGGCCCCTCATCGACATCCGGGGCGAGGGCCCCCTGTGCATGACCGGGGCCCGATGGTGCGTTCTCGGCGATCGGGGGGGCGCCATCGCGCCGATCCTCTGCGGCGAGCGCGCGGGTGCTATGGACGAACCTATGGAAAAGGCTGTGGACTTGCGGGGTGCCCCCGAGGGGGACATGCTCCCGGGGTGTCCTCCTCCGTCAGACCTCCCTGGATGCGAGATCGGCTCGGTCGAGTGAGCCGCGCGATCTTCGCGGCGGCCGTAGACCCGCTCCTCGGGGAGCCCGAGGGGGCCAGCGACGCCTCCTGGCTCCGGGCCCTGCGGCTGGGCTCGCCCGCGCTTCGGGTCCGCGCCATCCGCGCCATCGGCGAGCCGGCGCAGGCCGGGGTCTACGAACGCCTCCTCTCCTTGCTCCACGATGGGGTGCCCGGCGTACGACGAGCCGCCGCCACCCGGCTCGGCCAGGGCACGGCCGCGGAGGGGACGCGCGGAGAGGCGGTCGCCGAGGCGCTGGCCTCGGCGGCGTCGGTCGAGGCCCAGGACGAGGTGCGCCTCGCGATGGCGGGGGCCGCGGCGCGGCGCGGCTGGCCGGTGGCCGAAGCCTGGGCGATCCTGCTCGCGGGGGTCCACCGGGTGCTGCCCACCGCCTATGGGCTCCGCGACTTGTCCCTCGCCGTGGGCCTGGGGCCGACCGTGTGGGCGGCGCGCTGGCGCCTGCTGCTCCACCCGCCGGCCCTCTCTCCCGGATCCGAACGAACGCCCCCGGACGCGGTCGTCCCCCTCCCTGCGCTGTTGATCTGCGCTGGGCTCCGGGAGCGCCTCCGTCGAGATCCCGCCGATCGGCCGGCCCAGGAGGCCCTCGGGGCCCAACAGCAGTCGGGCGACCTCCCCTTCTTCCTCGGCCGACTCCACCAGTCGGGCCGACGGGAGCGCCACGCCATCTCCGTGGCGCTCGGCTACCACGGCGATCCGCGCGCGGTCCCCGCCCTGCTCGGTGTCTTGCGGGCGATGGATGACGATCCGGGCCACGGCTTCACGGCCCGTCGGGAGGCCGGGCTGGCGCTCGGACGGATGGGGCTCCCCGCGCTGGGGTCGGCGCTGATCCAGGCCCTGACCGACGAGGCCCTCGAGCATGAGGGGCGACCGGGCGCCGGGCTCGGGGTGCAGTTCCCCGTCCGCAGCGCCTTGCTCTACGCCCTCGGCGAGACGGGCGATCCCGCCGTTGTTCCGGCGCTCGGCGCTTACCTCGGCAACACCCACGGCTCGGCGCTCGGCGGCTTCTACCTGCCGGCGATGGACGCCCTGGTCCGCCTGCGCGAGCCGGGGCCGCTGCTCCCGCTGCTCGCGGCGGACGAGCTCGTCGTGGCCAACACGATCGGGGCCCTCGCCGGTATGGGCGCCTTCGAGTCGATCCGACCGCTGCTCGAAGATCGCCGCCCTGCGGTGGCCTCGGCGGCCGCCTTGGCCCTCGCCGGGCGCAGCGGAGCGACCGTGGGGCGCGGCGGAGTGACGAAGACGTGAGCGCGCTGTGCGGGGCCCGCCGCCCTAGGTGGGGACGCCCGCGGTGGCGAATTCATTGGCCGCGGTGCTATCGACCCGCACCATCCCGGCCTTGCTGATCGACACCGTGTAGTCCTCGTTCAGGCCGGCGGCGCGGACCACCTTGTTCATGAAGGTGACGGTGATGTAGCCGTAGCCGTCGAAGTCGCTGGCCGGGTTCTTCACGAAGCCGCGCGAGTCGAAGATGATCCGGTTGTCGTTGCCCACGCCCGGGCCGCCGATCGAGGGCCACTCGGCGAGGCCGACGTGGCGGGCGTAGTCGCTGCTGTCCGAGTTCCCGATGTCGACCTGTCCCTGGGAGGCGTCGGTGTCGCCGCCCTCGTCCACGGGCAGGTAGTCCCAGCCGGTGCTGTCCATGCGGGAGTCGCCGAGGGCGACCCAGTAGACGCCGGTGTTCTGGCTGAGGTTCGTGGGATCGGAGTCCGGGTCACGAAGCCAGATCATGCACTCCCGACCGGAGCGTACGGCCAAGGCTCGACACTCCTGCACCTTGGCGGAGAAGGTCATGGCGGCCTTCCGGGTGCGGTAGCGGGGGATGACGTCGCTCGACATCCCGATGCCGATCGAGGTCATGATCAGCACGATCGCCAGCACGATCACGATCTCGAGCAGGGTCATGCCGCGTCGGAGGCGCCGGAGGGCGCCGCGGCGCAGGCCGCCCGGGGTAGGGACGAGCGACGGCGTGGGCGGGGGAGAGCCCAGCGACGAGCACGACGACGTCGTTCGGGTGTCGATCAACGTTGAGGGGGATGTCGCTCCCAACATGGGCGGGCTCCAGGTTGCCGACATCATACCGCAGGGCGCGCCACGGATGTGCCCTCGTGGTTCGGCGGTGCTGCGGTCGGGGCCGAGCGGGCGGAGTCGGCGGCTTGACGGGCCACCCTTCGCTCGATAGACCCGCGGTTCGTTGCTTCCCGCCCTCGTGGCTCTCGGTGTTCAACCCTCGAACGACGCGGTCCCCGCGCCGTCCCAGATGATGCGGTCTTCGCATCGGTACGAACCCCCAGAGCAGTGGCGCGGCCGAGACCTTCGCGATCCGGCCGCCCCTTGTGGCATCCCTTCCTCGAGTTCATGGATACGGAACGATGGCTCGTTATCTCGGACCCCGGATCAAGATCTGCCGCAGCCTCGGGGTGATCCTCCCCGGCCTCACCGTCGACCCCACCCTGAAGCGGCAGAACCCGCCCGGGCAGCATGGGGAGCGCCGCAAGGGCAAGTCGTCGGACTACAAGGTCCGCCTGATTGAGAAGCAGAAGCTCCGGTACCACTTCGGCCTCCTCGAGGCCCAGTTCCGCCGGTACGTCGTCAAGGCCTCCAACAGCCGCGGCCCCGCAGGCACCAACCTCATCGTGGCCCTGGAGTCCCGCCTCGACAACATCGTCTGGCGCCTCGGCCTCGCCGCCACCATCCCCGCTGCGCGGCAGATGGTCGTCCACGGGCACATCCAGATCAACGGCCATCGCGTGGATCGTCCGAGCTGTGCGGTTCGCCCCGGTGACGAGATCTCGGTCGGCCTCAAGAGCCGCTCCAAGCCCTTCATCCAGGCCGCCCTCGAGCAGAGCATCCAGCGCTCCCGCCCGGCCTTCCTCGAGTTCGACCCCGCCAAGGCCACCGGCAAGATGCTCGTCTCTCCCAACAAGGAAGACGTGCCCTTCGAAGTGAACACCCAGGCCGTCATCGAGTACTACAGCCAGAAGCTGTAAGTTGATCGGCCGCAAGCCTCCACTTTGGAGGTTTGTGCCAGAAGTTGTGCCACTTCGGTGCCACATCATCCTGGCCGCCTGAACGGGACGACTTCACCGCGCGGCAGCGCGAGGAGGTCTCCCGTTTTTCGTCGTTGCTCTTCATGGGCCGCGCCGTAGGCGGCGAGGCCCATGGTGTACGAGTGGCCCATCTGCGCCTCGTAGGCGAGGGGATCGACCCCCCGTTCCAGGAGCGTGGTGGAGGCCATCCGACGCAGCGCGTGCGGCGAGAGGTGCTCGGCGAGGACTCCCCCGGCGTGCAGGCGATTCAGCGCCTTGGACACCGCGGCACGCGTAGCGGCTGGCGATCGCCCCAGCAGGAAGGGGTG
>JBIJDH010000051.1:0-19983 GCA_044344255.1 Myxococcota bacterium | reverse complement strand
TCCTCAAGCAGGAGACCTCGCGGAAGGTCGGCGTGAAGACGAAGCGCATGAGGGCGGGCTGGGACAACGAATACCTGCTCAAAGTAATTGGCGGATAAATGGGACGTTTAGATGCGATCGCCCTGGGGGTCCGAAGACCACACACCGCGAATTCATTCGGAGCACAAAGGCGCAGCATCCGGGTAGCGTGTTCAGCCACTATATCACCGATGGCGACGGCATCTCGGCCGCAGCATCGGTCAACTTCCCAGTCTACAGCGTCGACGCCCTCCCCCGCGGGCGGCAGAATGCCGAGAAGCAGTCGGCCATGTTCAAGGTAGTGGTCGACGAACTCCTCACAAGGCTCAGCCCATGAGCCCGCGGGAAGTATCGAAGATCCTTAGGGCGGCGGCGGATTTGCTGGATGCCTTCCCCCAGGGCGTCGACCTCGCCGACGGCCTGCGGCGCTTGGCACCGGCGGCGCGAAAGCTCGGTGGGGACATTGCGAACGATCGCCAAGTCCGGGAACATTCAGCTTCGCGTCTTGCCGTAGACGAAGCGTTCTTACAGGAGCTTTCGAGGCTCCCAGCGGCCGAACTGGACAGGCGTTTTGCTGACGAGCGCACCTTTGATCGAGCCGTCCTGCTGGAGATTGCCCAGCGCGCTGGCATCGGAACATCGCCTCGACAGAGCCGATCGGCCCTTGCTCACACGATCAGCAAGCATTTCGAGCGGGGAAGGACAGACGAGACCATTCGTTCGAGGACGAAGTAGAACCCAGGCGTTCCCCGGTCGGCGACGTCATATGGGGCGGTAGCTGGTTTCTCGGCCCGTTCCAATCACTGTGAGCACGACGATCTGAGTCAGATGGCCTCGCGTGATTCTGGACGGAGAAGCCGCTGGCTGAGCTCGTGGTCGGGTGGACCGGGGAGTTACCTCCCTGGCCCCCCACAGATCCGGACGTGCGGATTTCCCGCATCCAGCTCCTCACTGCGCCGCTCACTTGGGTTGACCGGCGAAGCCGCAGTGACGGATGTATCCTGACGCGAATTCGCTGGTCAGAAGATTCATGGCATTCGCGAGAGCGTTATTGACGCCGTCCTCGGTGCGAGTGCGACAGGTCTTCAGCCAAACCTTCACCCAAGACCATGCGAGCTCGATGGGGTTGAGCTCCGATGAGTCGGGAGGGAGGAAGATGAGCTTCGCTCTTTTTCCTTCGATTATCTTACGTGCCCGCTCGTCCTTGTGGGCGGCGAGGTTGTCGAGAACGACCACCTCGCCGGCGCGCAGCTCGGGAGCGAGTACCTCCACGACGTAGGTACGGAACACATCTTTGGTGGTGCCGCCCCGAACGGTCATCAGAGCGTACATCCTCGCCCTGACCCCATTCCAAAGACCTGGGGGCAGGTGACGTTGTGGGGTACCACGGAGAGCCCCGATGCCCCCGAAATCCCGATCCATCACCAGGCGGACGAAGCCCACGCCCGGGCCGTCTGGCGACCAGTCCGCTGCAATCGGCATTTGCGTGGTGCCTCGGTCGGCCAGGTCTGCACGGCCGGCTCCCCCTGGGGGAAACGCGGGCGCTCGGACCTGGGGCCACGTCCGGCCCGAGCCGATGTCCGCCGCCGGCCATCTTCTCGACGACGTTCAGGCACTACGGACCAGGGCTCTGGCCGACCGCCTGTCCACTTCGGCCCGCCATGAGGCGGGCGGCCTGGGCGTCGAGCTCGGCCTTGATGTCGTGGGGGAGGGTGCCGGGGCATCGGAGGGCGCGGACGGCGGCCTCCAGCCCACGCCACGCGGTCAGTTTGGCCGCCCCGCAGTACGATGGCCCAGGCCGCCGATCGCCCCGCGGCGCTCCGCCGAATGCGCCTCCGCGGTGTGCTCGAGCTGCTCGCCGGCTCGCGCCTCGATCACCCGATCAGTTTGGCCGCCCCTATCGTGATCTCACGAGGCGCCCCTTGACAGAAGCAGCGATCGAAGTCCGGAGTTGCGACGTGGTTGGCCAACGGGGAGGGATGTGTCCCTGTTCCCCCGGGCGAACAACCCGGGGGCTGTTGACAGGGTGGGTGGTCGCCCGGGCCCCTGGGCCGGAGCGCCGTGACAGCGCCTCCGCAAACCGGTCGCGCTGCCGCCACCCTTCGTTCAGCACGACTTCGCCCACACCACCGCCCGCCACCGCGCAGCGGTTTCGTCCAAGAGAAGCCCTCACCACTCGAGCCCCAAGGTCCCGACTATGGGTGGACTACTTCAGATGAGCACACCCCGGACTACTTCCGATGAGCGCTGTAGGGTCGGGGGTTCGGGCCGCGCCGCCCACCCCGACCTGATACCTCCGACAAGTCGGCGATGAGCCCGGAAGCTGACAGGAGCTGGAGATTGCCAATGCCCGAGACCACGAAGCGGTGCTACCGATGCGGGCGGGACCAGCCGCTCACCGACTTCATCGCGAAGAAGAACTCCGAGACCTACGACATGTGTTCGCCCTGTCTCAACGACATCCTTACGAACGGAGGACAACGGGGGAAGAAGGAGCGCCAGCTCCACACGGCCACTGAGCGAATCTGCTACCTCTGCCGCCAGGCAAAGCCGAACGACTCCTTCACGCGGAGGTCCAACGGGACGTTCTTCTCAGCCTGCAAAGCGTGTAACATTAACGTGTTCGCCCAACGCAGGCGTGCCCGGATGCTCGCAGCCGAGGGGAGCTTCACGACCGAGGAGTGGCTCGAAGTACTCGCCAAGCACCCGTGCTACCCCGACTGTGGCCGTCAGTGGAAAGAAATCCCCGTGCCCCCGAACCGGAAGTCTGTGATCACGAGGAACCATGTCTTGGCCATCTCGAAGGGTGGCAGGAACGACATCGGCAACATTCAGCCCCTCTGCTACTCGTGCAACTCCAGGAAGGGCGACCGGTAGGGGGCTCGGTCTACCGGTCTGTGGCCGCAGTTCAGGCGGGAGCGGTCGCGCCCCAGCGGTGGCTTCAGGTGCGCCGCTTGGTGCGGCACGCGGGCCTCGGGCCATCCTGGGCCACTGAAGAGGCATATTCGAGTCGTGGCTACACCTTCCGATAGACCTGAGACACGATCCGCAGCGCGGCAATGACGAAGCCGTCGAGGTCGAGTACTGCAAGGGCGGCGATTCCTTCGGCGGAGCCGCCGTCGAGCGCGCGCACTGCCTTCGCCCACTTACCGCCGAGGGTCGGGCTCGCCTTCGCCGCTTCGAGGTACGACCAGGCGAGCTGGGCCTGCCGGGCCTTGTCGCCGGGAGCTGCTGCCGCCACATCGGGCGGGTCGCAGCGGTTGAACAGGGCGTTCGCGACGCCGACAAGCCCCTCGACGGTGAGCCCGGCGGTGAGAGATCGGAGCCGAGCTCTGGCATCGGGCGCTGCATCGAGGATGCCGGCCCTCGGGTTCCCGCGCCCTCCGGCGAGAACGCTCGACCAGCACGGCGACATGGTCCGTGTCGTTGAAGGGGTAGTGCGGGGGGACGCGGACAGCCGCGGGGCCATGGGCGACGAGGTCCTTGGTTCCAAAGGGGGGGCGTGCATCCCCACGATCGCGTCCCACGACGGGCGGCCAATCTCGCCCGGCCTCACACCGGCATCCTCGAGGAACCGGTCAAACACCGTGCCATAGCGGGCCTTGTACCAGTCGGCGATCGTGGCGATCACGGCCGCTCGTTCACCAACGTCCGCCCCGCTACCCTTCGGCACGAGGAACTGGTTCAACGGAGAGAAGTTGCGGATGAACCGCCGTCGAGCGGTAACTTCGTCCCACCGTTCGGGCGGTCCGTCTCCCTCTGGCTTCGCGCGGAGGACGTGGGCGATGTACCAACCTGCCCCGCTCGCGTGCCCCGGACCGGCGGTGCTTCCTTTGTGCGCCCGGAACATCCAGCACCACACGTCACCGAGGATCGACGCGAGGCCCCCGACGGGTGGTGCAGCCCCCGAGAACGCGGTGGCATGGATCCACCAGGGGGGCGCGTTGTCGGTCATCCGAAGTTGGCGGCCCAATTCGGTGGCCGTCTCGTCCTCCTGCTTGAACCCCGAGGTCGAACGGACGAGAAACACCGACCCCGGGGTGTGGGCGTGCGCAGCCACCGCCTCGTGCCACGCGATCACCGCCTCCGGATTCGGGAGCGCGAGCGCGAGGTGTTCATCGACGAACTGCCGGAGAGTCCCCGTGAACCACTCAGGGGCGCGCGGCATCCGAGGGCCTCGAGCGAGAGGGCGCTTCCAATGATGCACTTCGGGACTCCCCCACTTGATCCGGTTCATTGAAGTCGGCGTTCAAGCTTTCGCTCTGGACCCCGGGTCACCTCGCCGAACCTGTCACAGACCAGCCTAAGCAATAGCGCGCGGGGCGGCCAAAGTGACCGCCGTTGGGGCGGCCAAACTGATCGGGTGAACGAGGCGTGACCGGGTGAGCAGATCTATCGAGCAGCGGAGTCGCTTTCGGCAGAACGCCACTAGGAGATCGGAGGTCCACTGCCATCGGACAGCAGGGCCACCGAATCGACCGCGGTCTCAAGAGCCGCCTCCTGGCACGCCTCGAGCCGCCCACGCCAGCAGCGGAATTTGGGGACACCGCATGGCGAGACACGGGCACTACTCAGGCGTGTCCTCAGTTGCAGGGATTGGTCTGAGCCTCGAGAGTTCCTTTGACCGGTCCTCCGGAGTACCTCTGCGGATCATTGCAGCCAACCCACGAAACCGTCAGGCGTGGTCGCACGCCATTGCCAACGGACTCCCCCGAGATTGACAGCCCGTCGGCCATGCCTCTAATTTCAGCAGCTAAATAGGTACTGCCGGCTCCATATGAGCGGTCCAGTTGGACGATGAGATCGTCCGGAACCTGGCCCTTGACTTCAAAACGTGCATTGACCTTGCATTCGTTGACTTCGGCCTTCACAGTTTTGATGCCCATGAACGGACACTCGATTGGAGGGGCGGGCACCACCGGATTAATCTGCTTCAATTCTGCAAAAAGCAGAGTGTGCATCCCTTACGATCGCCCGATACTGATCGTCTGGAATCTGCCCCGTCGCATGTTGTCGGCAAGCAAAAGTCAAAAACCACGCCTCCGCCATTTGACTTCCTGAGACAAGGATGACCGCGTTCTTGACGCGGTCATCCACATTCACATCCAGTCCTGCGTTGACGCGACCAGGTACCTTGATACCCAGCAGCGTAGATACCGTCTTCTGCTGCTCCTCAGTGACGGAATTGGGTGGCAACTCCCCGCATGACGAAAACTCCTCAGAGGCCTCTTGTTTGGGGTTGCGACGGACGTGAGGCGGGCAAGCTGTTGCAAAAACCACAACGGTGAGAATCGATAAGTGGCGCAACGCGAGGCCCTCCTGAATTGGCACGGGCTCACAAGGTAACCGATTGGGAGGGCAACGCCCGGCGAGCGCCGAGACATGCCTGTTTGATCGCCTCCACAAGGTCGGAGGCGATCGCCATCGAAGCGGACTGACGCACTGCGCTCGGGCAATCCAGCCGATCCGGGCTAAACGAGGTGCGCTGGGCAGCCCGGAAGAGCACAATGAGCGGGCACAATGTCCAGGGGCTGCCCCTCGTCGTCACCCTCGCGGAGGGCACACCAACACAATCTGCACATGGATTCCAACGGCGGGCAACACCCATCTGTCAAGGGGGGAGCCAGTTACCCCGGGGTAACAGCAGACGCGCTATTTCTGGACCGACGCCTCGTACTCGTCCGCCACAGCCCGCACACGGTCGAACATCTCCTGGAGGGACTTGAGCTCCTGACCGACATCTTCCAGGAGGTCCCGGGCCTGTTTCGGCGTGTATTTGGAAAACGCCTCCACCGTTACCGTGTCGCTGGTCGCCTCCTCGATCGCCTTGCGGAGCTTGGTCAGGCCCTTCACGAAGGTCGGCAGCACCGGCCGCCCGGCCTTCGTGCCCTCCTCCTTTGCGCGGAGCTTCTGGATCTTCTTCGCGAGGGCTTCCTTCGCCATGTCCTTCTCCACCACCTCCCGCGCGAGCCGGACCTTCACCTCGGTGTCCTTGACCGGGAGCAGCAGCTTCTGGTGGGTGAACGGCAGCGCGCTCCGAATGTCCTCCGGCAGGAGATCCCACTGTTCCACGACCGCAACCGCATTGTGGAGCCAGGAGTAGGAGACGCGAAGGTCATCGTGCTTGGCGAGGGCCCGGAACGACAGGTGTCCTCCGTCTCGCTTATGGAAGACCTCCAGGCTCCCGCCGAAAAAGGTGTCGATCACGTACTGGCCGATGGCCCGAGCCGTCTCCAAGCCCTGTGCCGAGTAAAACCGGTTAATTTCAAACACCGCCTTGGAGATGAGGGCGCTGTCCACCTCGGCTTCTCCAGGAAGGCCCATCCCGGCCTCCGTGTAGGCTGCCGCCGCGCCGGAGGCCCCGACGAGGGCGGTGGTTGCCTCCTTCGCCTTGCGGCGACTCGGGGCCGGGGCTGCTGCGGGGGTCGCGGGAGCCGGGGCCTTCTTGCCGGTGGCGGAGGGCGGGGTCTTCGTACTCGGTCGCATTCGATCTCCGGGATTGGCCGATACTATCCAGATGCGCTCTGACCGCAAGAAGGCGAAGAACCATCCAGGCGGGGGCGCCACCCGCTTCGGGGCCTGCCTGCTGGGTCTCCCGGTGATACCCGCAGGCCATGCCAACGCCTCCCAATCTCGTCGGCCGCTGGGACATTGAATCAATGGACCTGTGGGAGCTCGACGCCATCAACCTCGTCGAGCAAGATCACATCACCTTCACCGAGCACGGTGGAGAGATGGCGTTCATCTGCGCAAACCGCTGGTTGGACTGCCGAGCGAAGGGCAAGACCGGGGCGGCTGTGGATTTCACGTTCCAGGGCAGCGACGAGGGTGACGAGGTGAGCGGGCGCGGCCACGCGAAGCTCGCGGGGACGGACCGCATCAAGGGGTCCATCTGCTTCCACATGGGAGACGAGAGCGGCCTCGTGGCCCGCCGAGCCGGAGGCTCCTGATGCCACGTGGACCCATCACCGAGCGCCTCATCCGCACGGCCCTCCGCACCAAGGGATCGCAGGTCGTCGACCTGGCGGCGTTCCGCGACGGCGGTGAGGCCGCCCGCGAGCTGCAGGCCACCATGATGACCAGGGCCCAGGCCGACGAGCTGCACCCCGTCCACGCCTACTGGTCTCTGGTCCAGCACAACCTCTCGATGTTCGCAGAACAGGTGCTCGGTCTGCCGGAAGCAAAGCGGATCGCGAAAGAGATCGCAGCCGCCGAGGACGAGTACACGCCGACGGGACCGCCGATGAGCCCTCTCACCGGCACGTACTTCTTTGGCTGGGCCTACTGCGACCTCACCATCGGCCCGGCCAAGGAGACCGCCGCGGAATGCACCATCGACGTGGTCGCCGCCCTCGGCGTCGACGCCGGGCTCATCTCGACGATGCGAGCCTTCGCGGCGAGCCGGATGGGACTGTGGACGGTGCTCGGCCACGGGGACGGGACAACCATCCTCCGCGAAGGGATCATGGGGGACACCCGGGAGTGCGTCGTGCCCGCCGGCTACCCGGGAACCCGAGGCGAGCTCTGGTTCGCGCGTGTGCTGCCGTCGCCGGCGGATGGCCGGCCGAGCTTGGTCTTCACCACGCCGTACGTCCTGTGGTCCCCACCCTCGGAGTGGGAGGAGTACCTCGATCGGACATTGAGCCGGATGGACTCGACAGATCCCTTCCGCGCCTACCCGACGCTGATGAAGCACGGGCTCTCCCCACGCTACTGGCCCGAATTCGTGTTCGAGGCCTACGGCAACCACAAGCCGGGGGCCGTGTTCCTGCTCGGGCTGCCTGACGTGGACGGGAGCCGGCCGCATGGGAAGGGCTTCGTGGGGCGGTAGAGAGAGGCCCCCAGAGTCACTGCCGCTGCAAGCGCATCCTGTCGCCTCACGTCGGTCTATGTTGCCTGCGGGGACGGATCCGATTGCTCCCTGGAGATGGAGCCGATTGTCCGCCTTCTCACACCAGGCCCGCGGCCGCTCGGGAGACATGAGCCAATCGCGTGATGCCGCCGAGGAAGCCGCCCGCGAGCGCCCCCCTATGAGGGTCCCTACCACCGCCACGCTGCCCGGCAACTGATTCGTTACGTTGTTGACCCAAGAGGCGTGACCACGCTGGGCCAGTACAGCCTACGGCACCGGCTCAAGCGGGTGGTTCAACCACTCCCAGTGCACTGCACCCCCCTCGCCAGACACACCGAGCAACGCCCAGTCACCCTCAGTGGCCCCGTTGGGAAGGAGGACAGCGCGGAGAGTCCTTCCCGACCATGCAGCCGCGTAGTCCAGCGCACACGCCGTGATCGTCTTCTTCAACCTGAGGAGACGCGAGAACTTTCCGTCACCTTGCTCCTTGTTCACACGGGCGATGAAGAGGAGCTGTGGGGCTGCGACGAAGAGGAGCTTCCGGAAGTCCCAGACAAAGCCATTCTTTGGGCTGTTCGAATCTGGCCAGCAGTCGAAAGAGTATTCAACTCCGTGGGCCGGATGTACCTCAGATTCACACGCAAGCACCGGTATTTCAACCAGCATACCATGAGGTTCGAAGACTACGAAGTCTAACAACCACTCGCGATGGCGATAGTCCACACCGTGGCGCGACAGTAGCTTCCGAGTCGCCGCGTCGTGGGGTGCCCCCGACAGGAACCGCGCAGGATTCCCAGGCACTCCTCCGAGATCGTGCGCCAGCGCCATCGCGAGCGCAGTTCCATGTGGCTGGAAGCCTGCCGGTGGTAGCTGGCCGTTGAACATCGCGGCCAACCGATACTTAAGGGACTGCCTGAGTGTCTGCACATCGACCTCGTTTGGGAGAAGGCGGCGTAACTCGAGCGGCTCCACGACCGCGCCATGCTGAGGGAAGCGGCCTTCTCCCGCGTCCGACTTCAGCCAACACGCGCCCGATCGTATCATCCCCCGAAAGAGAATGTGACATATCCTCGCGCTGACCCCTTCCAAAGACCCGGGGGACAGGCGACGTTGTCGGGTAAGACGTATCCACGCGGCGAAGACATCTCCCCCGGGGGTCACCCCCAGGTGATGACCAGGGCGGAGGTGCCGCCCGATGTCGTCTACCCCCTCCCCCTCGACCACCGACCGCTGGAGACGCCCGGTGTCGGACCTCGAGCGCTCGGGTCTCCCCGTTCACGCGTTCGCGGCCTCGGTCGACGTCAACCCATCTACGTTGACGTGGTGGCGCTCGCAGCTCCGTCGGGGAGCGGCTCGGCGACCTCCGCTCGAGGCCGCGAGCGGTCCGCCGGCCACCGCCTTCGTTGAGCTCGAGGTCTGTTCGCCTCGCACTGCGCCTCCTTACCTTCGTGTGGGCCTTCGAGACAGTCGAGTGTCCATCGACGTCGCCGCCGGCGCAGACCTCGCGTGGCTCCGCCAGGTCGTTGGCGGGCGCAAAATTGGATCTTCGCCGACTCGGAAGGAGGAGCGGTGGCCGCCGCCACCTGCTTCACCTTCATCGGGAGCTGCATGCTCCAAGGCGTCGAACCTTGGGCCTACCTCGTCGATGTCCTCCCCAAAGTCTCCTCGTGGCCCGCCAACCGCCTCCTTCTCCTCACCCCGCTCAGCTGGCGATTCGCCCGAGAAAGGGCTCCCCCCGGGTAAACGCTCCGTTACCCGGTGACGGCCGCGGCGGGAGATGCGATGACCGCGTGGATACATCACAGCCGCCGGCGGCTGTCAATCGCCCCTTGGGGCTACTTGATCGGCGCTATATTAGGCGATGGCCGCGACCTCGTCTGGATACCCGGCGCCAGCGTGGCAGGGGTGGGCGGTCAGGGCAGTGCGGAGCTCATCCTTAACCTGGACGGTGTCCATGGGGTCCTCTCCTGGGTAAGCCCAAGGTCACCGGGTCGGTCTCTGACTTGGATGGGAGTAGGGCAAGGACGAACGGTCCACCGCCGCCAGGAGTGAAGCGCTCGTGTGGCCGCGGCCGCCAGCCATGCGCCTGCACTCCGGCCTGAAGAGCATTCGCCGATTACCCACCAAAGGCGATGTCGCCGACCAGGAGCTCCGTAAGCTCCTCCTCGTAAACCACGCGCCGTCGGGCGCGCATGGCGGGGCCGAGCTCAGGGTCCCAGGGGGCGTCGGGGCAGCCCTCCCCGAGCTCGGGGCCGCCCGGAGCGGTGAGGTAGTCGGCCGCGGACATGCGCCAGGGCTGGGCGCCGAAGCGCCGGACAAGCGCCGTCGCAATGCGCAGGCCGGCGGGGTCGAAGTCCGCCCGCGCGCGCATCGGGCCGTGGCAGCGGCGCAAGAGCTCCATACAGGCGGTGGAGGGGTTCCCCTCTGTGCAGACGAGCATGGCCCCCGGGCGGCCGGCCGCCGCGCGCAAGATCGCCGGGTTCTCGCAAACGAAAACGGGCTGGGGGGGCACCTCCAGGCAATAGCGGCGGAGCTGGTGCAGCGTGAGGCGCAACGGGACGCGGTCCTCGGCGGCGGCGGTGCACCAGGTCGCGAGGGGGCTCCCCCGGGCGCCGGCGATCCCGAGCACCAGCACCTGCGAGGCGAGGTCGTCGACGACGACGCCCGCGCGGTCCCATAGGCGACGGCGCGACTCGGCGTCTCTTGGGCGCGGCTCGGCCTGCTGCTCGGCGAGGGCGCGTAGCACGAGGGTGGCGAGTGGGCCCGGGCCGAGCGCTTTGGTGTCGCCAGTCTGCTGGACGGCGAACTGCGCGATGGGGAGGCCCGGCGCGGGGAGCACCGCGAGAATGCGGCCGGCCAGGGCGAGGGAGCCGTCTTCGATAGCGCGGGCAAGGAGGCCGTCCTGGCGGAGCGCGCGCAGCCACGACTCGAACCAGGGCTCCCGTGCAATGGGGGAGGCACGCAGGCCGTCGAGGGCGGCGGCGGTCTTTTCGGCGGCCTCGGCACGCTCTTCTGGACGGTTCCGCAACGGCCCGCCGAGCCGCTCGATGATGTCGACGAGGCCGACCGCCAGGGGCCCGGCGCGAAAGCGGTCGTCAAGGTCGGCGAGGCGGACCCGCGGGCTCGCCGACCGGACCGTGCGCCCCAGCAGTCCGCCGAGGGCCTCCCGCTCCGCCTCCGTCGCCCCCGACAGGCTGACAGTACCCTCGCCGATCTCGCCGCCCGAGCGCTCCACCGCGTCGCGCACCCGCGACAGGAGCCGCTCGAAGTCGGGCCGGCGCAGGCGGTCGAGCTGGCTCACACCTCCACCAGCTCCCGGCCGTTCCAGTCGATGCGCACCATCGCGACGACGTGCTCGTCCCGCAGGTGCTGCAGGTCGTAATGGGCGACCGCCGGGACGCAGGGCCAAGTGATCCAGAGGTCGTAGCCGGTCATGAACAAGTCGAGGTCGAAGCGGACGGCGAGCGAAAGAAGCTCCGGGCGGCCGAGGTCATCGATGCCTGCGAAGGCCTCGTCGAGGGCGATGAGGCGCGGGCAGTCGGGACGCGCCCCCGCGAAAAGGGCGTGTGCGGCGGCGAAGAGGGGCAGGTGCAGAGCCGCGGCCTTCTCGCCGCCCGAGAGGCCGGCGTGCACCTGTGGGGTGAGTCGCTGGTCCTTCTCATGGGCGCGGACGAGCCAGAGGCGGAACTCGCGCCAGCGCCGATAGTCGAGCTGCTCGGCGAGGATCTCCCGCCACGAGCGCATGGGATCGGCCCGCCGGGCTCGCTGAACGCGGGCCGAGAAGTAACTGCGCAGACGGTCGAGGGCGTCGGGGCCGAGATGGGTTGGGTCGGTCTCCAGCACGCGGAAGACCTCACGATCCTCCGTGTCGGCCTCGTCGTCGAGCACCCAGCTCACGCTCACGGTGCGGCCGCTGGAGAGCCGCCGGCCGCGCATCGCCGCATCCATCACCTCGACCAGCCGCCGGGCCTCCCGCACGCGCTGGTGGATGGCGCGGCAGACGGCTCCGAGCATCGCGTCCTCGAAAAGGGCCCGCTCCTTCGCCGAGAGCATCGCCTCCTGCTCCGCGAGGTCGCGGTGGAGCCTCCCGCCGAAGGCGGCCACGCCACTCCTACCCTCGGCGTCGGCGATGGTGACGAGCACGATCTCGTCGTCGAGGTCCTGGGCAGGGCGCCAGGTCGCCCCCAGCCGCCTCGCCAGCTCCTCGTACTGGTTCTGCACCTGCGTGCGCGTCGCCTTACGCCGCTCCTCGGCCCCCGAGAGCCCGCGGGTCGCCTGATCGAGGGAGGCGGCCAGCGCCACGAAGGCGGGGCCGTCGAAGGGGGCGCCTGCGAGAACCGCGTTCGCGACGTCGGCTTCGACCTCCGCGATCTCCGCGAGCTCTGCGCGCCCGAAGACGCGCAGGCGGGAGGCCAGGCCGACCAGCCCGAGGCGCTCGCGGCCGAGTGCGTCTTCGGCCCGCTTCCGCTCGCCCCCGGCGTCTCCCTGGACGCAGATGACCTCCTCCATCCGCTCGCGCTGCCGTCGATCCTGCAGGCGCAGTGCGCGCAGGCTCTCCTCGGCCGCCTCGATGTCGGCCAGCACGCGGGTCGCCTCGGCGCCGAGGGCCGTGCGGAGGGCCGCGAGCCGCGCCTCCTCCCCGGCGGCCTGCTCGCTGGCCTCCTGCTCCTCCAGGCGGGCGCCCTCCAGTGCCTCCCCCTGGCGCGTCACCTCGCCCTCCGCGGCTCGTGTCGCCTGCACCAGGGCTCCCACTTCGCGGATGGCGACCAACACGCGCTCCCCCTCCTCGCCGAAGAACCGGATGGCCAACCCGAGCTCCTCGAGGCCCGCAGCGTCGGAGGGCGTGCCCCGCGTGGCGGCCTCGCGGGCAAGCGCGTTCGTGGCGGAGAGGAGCTGGCGTTTTTTCGTGTCAGCGGCCTCCTGGGCGGCGTCGCAGGCGGTCCGCTCCGCGGCTACCTTCGCCGCCGCCCCGTCCCGCGCCTGCCGGGCTCGGTGCAGCGGCTTCTCCGTGGGGAGGGCCGCCCGCGCCGCGTCGAGGCGGCCCAGCCATCGAAGCGCCTCCTCGACCCGAGCCGCCGCCTGAGCCCGCTCCGCTTCCACGCCGATGATCTCCGCGGCGATCAGGGAAAGGCGTTCCCGACGACGGCGCTCGCGGGCCGTGGCGCCGATGTAGAGCGGCGCCGCGCGCTTCAGCCGGCCGGTGAGCGGGCCGAGGACGAAGCGGCCGGAGGGCTCGACCCCGAACGGCCCGCCGTCGAGACGGAGGCTGGAGAGGACGCGCTCGACCAGCTCGACCGAGACGGGCCCGTCTGGCTCGGGGAGCAGCAGCGCCCCGAGGGTAAGGCCCTCCGATGGGGAGGGGCGCAGAAAGGCATCCTCGACCTCAGCGGCCGCTCCCGCGGGATCCACCCAGGCATCGAGGATGCCCGCGGCCTCGAGCGCGGCCTCGATTCCGCCCTGGGCCGCCACGGGCACCTCCTCCCGAAAGCGGACGAGGCGCCAGAGGGGCGCGCCGGGGCGCTCCAGGCGCGGGGCGGGCCGCGTCATGAGGGGCGGCGGCGCGTCGTCCCGCTCGGCGGCGATCTCTTCCCGGCGGTGGCGCAGCTCCACAAGGAGCGCTTCAAGGCGCTTCCACTCGGTCTCGGCACCGTGTCGCTCTTGGAGCGCCAGGTCCCGCTGGTCCCGCGTCGCGGCGTCCCAGCGCGCGGCGAGGGGCAAGACGCCCGGTTCGTCGAGCCCCTCCACGGCAGCGATGAGGCCCTCCCCGACGCCCGGGTCCACGAGCCCACCCTGGGTCGCCACCCAGCCGAGCAGCGCGGTGAGGAGGGCAGCCCGCGCCCGCTCCAGCCCGAGCTCCGCCGCCCGCGAGGCCTCCTCGGCCCGCAGTAGCCGCTCCTGGGCGCCGAGGAGCGCCTGCTCCGCGACGGCCAGTGCGCTCAAGGAATTCTCCACGGACTTCAGCGCCTGCGTGACCTCCCGCCGGTCCTGATCCCGGGCGCTAGCGCGGCCCCGGAGCATCGTGCGCATCCGATCGGGCTCGGCGAAACCCTCCTCCGGTGCCCAGGGGATGCCGGCGCGGGCCGCGCTCTCGAGGAGGCGGCTCCGCGCCTGGTCGAGGAGGGCGGAGGCCCGGCGGAGCTTCTCCTGCAGCTCGTCCCGCAGCTTCGTGCGCCGAGAGAACTCCGACTCCGCCGCGGCGAGCGCGGCATGCCGCTTCCCCGCCTGCTCCCGGGCCTTCTGCGCCCCGCGGGCGACGTCCTGGATCTGCCCGTGCGCGCGGTAGCCCTCGGTCGACTTGAGGGCCTCCACCGTGGCCTGCGTGGCCGCCAGCTCGCTCGCCAGCAGCCGGGCCGCCTCCCGGCAGGCCTCCACCGCTGCGATCGCGGCCCTCTCGACCCGCTCTCGCTCCGCGAGGGTCGCCGCCAGGCGGGCCACCTCCACCTCGGCGGCCCGGAGGGCGTCCACTCGCCCACGCGCTTGAGAGCGGACGTAGCCGAAGTAGGCCCCGAGGAAACCCTGGACCGCCTGATCCGCCCCGCGCAGGCGCTCGACGATGCGTTGCACGGCCTCGAGATCGTCGAAGGCGTGGGCCGCGTCGTCGAGGATGCGCTCGTCGACCGGCGGGAGCCCCTCCGCGAGCACCTGGGAAAGCTTCTTCGGGTCGAGGTCCTTCGCGAGCTGCGGGCGGCGGAGCGTGAGCACGAGATCGAGCATCGCCTCGTAGCGCTCGCCGAGGCCGAAGAGGCGGGCGTCGACGGCCTTGCGGTAGTCGCTCGCCCGCTCGTGCACGGCCTCGACCCCGAGCGCCTCCACCAGCGCCCGGCGCGTCAGGGGGCGGTCCTCGGCATCGACCAGCTCGAGGCCATCCCCCATCCGGCGATCCGTCACGAAGAACCAGGTCTCCACGCGCTCGGTGGCCTTCTGGGCGCGCAGGCCGATGCCGATCGTGACCGCGGCCTCCCCCGCCAGGAACTCCATCCAGACGTAGCCGAGGGAGGCCTCTTGTCCGCGCCACAGGAGGTTCTGCCGCATCGTGCGGCTCTCTCCCGAAAAAGGGTCGAGCCGTCGCGGATCGAGCCGCCCGTCGAGCACGAAGGGGAAGAGCACCTCCAGGGCCTTCGTCTTCCCCGAACCGTTGGCCCCGCGGAGCACGAGCCGCCCGTCGGCGAAGGCGAACTCCTCTCGACGGTAATCCCAGAGGTTCAGGATGCCTGCGCGGGTGGGCTTGAAGCGGGCCATCATCCGGCACCCCCCGGCGAGGAGGCGGCCGGACCGCCGAAGAGGGAAGTCTGCCGCGACCGCCGGATTTCCACGCTGCGATAGCGGGCCAGCACCGGCATCGGCAGGATGCCACCGGGCACGCGGCGGACGAGGTCGAAGCGCACGAGCACCTCCACCGCGGCGGCGGCGAGCCGCACCGGATCCGCCCGGAGGTCAGCGACGAAACTCGCGCCGTAGGTCGCGCCGATCTGCTCGACCTGGCTTCGAACCCAAGCATCCGAGAGGAAGGGGGCCGGCTCGCCCTCGGGCGCGGGAGGGCGGGGCCGGGCCCCCATCAGGGGGGCGAGGGAGTCGGCGAGGGCCGCGGAGGCGTCGTCCGCGGAGGGTCGGGGCGCGATTGCGGCCCCCGGGAGGGCCTCCCCCACGCGATCGAGGAGAAGCAGCGCCACCTGGGTGGGCGTCCCCAGGCCTGGGAAGCGCGCCCGGCCGGGGCTCCCCGAGCCGTCGATGAGGGCCATGCCCTCCGCCCGCCTCTCGACGGCGCAGCCGAGTAGCCGGCGCAAATCCTCACCGATCTCCTTCGCCTCGGTCCGCAGGTGGCGGCGCTCGTTCTCGTCGAGGTCGTCAAAGTACACCACCGGGCTCTCGAGCAGGAGACGGCAGAGGCGCTGGCGGGTCTCCCCCCGGCGCCCCTCCCGTCCCGTCGCGGCGCCCTGGTGCAACAGCCCGCGGGGATCGTCGAGCCCGGCCAACCCCCGCGGCGGCGCGTAGAGCAGGAAGGCGACCTCGCCCACCACATCGTAGAGGGCCTCCCCCTCCTCGGGGTTCTCCTGCCAGGCCGCCGCGGCGCCGTCTGCGAGCCGCAGGGCGCCGTAGCGCTCAAGCAGGCGCACGGCGTCGCAGAAGGCGACCCGGTGGGCAAAGACATCCGGGTCGAAGCCGAGCCCGTCAATTTCCGCTGCCGCGGCGCGCACCCGGTCAGCGAGCTCGGAGAGCGCCACCTGCAGCGCCGCCCGCTCCAAGGCCGCCAGGGCGAGGGCCACATAGGCGTAGCGTCGGCCGTCGAAGACCTTCCCGTCGGTGTCGAGGGCGGGCTCGGCGTCGAAGCGGTCGCGACGGCGGAGCAACCGCACCGCCGAGAGGTTGTGCTCGATCCGGTAGCCGAACAGCTCCTCGAAGGCGCGGATCAGCGTCGGGAGCCAGCGCCGGACCGCCCGGAGCGCGTCGTTCGGCGTGGCAGCCGTCACGATGCCCGCCCGCAAAAGGAGCCCCGCTGCGGCCTGCAGCTCCGACAGTGCAGCGTCCTGGACCTCGACGGCAATGCGCGCGCTCATGCCGGCAGGATCTCCAGGGCCAGCCCCCGGAGCAGCAGCCGGCCCCCGGGCGCACGGACCACCGTGTCGGTCGCCGCAGGCAAGAGGCGCAGACGGGTGCCCGCCTCCCCGACCTCCGCGTGGACCACCCCAGAGACGGTCGCCCGGGCGCGGAGCGCGCGATCGAGCAGGCGCTTGAGTACCACGAACTGCGCTCCGTCCAGCTCCTGCTCGAGGGCCCCCTCCCGCCGCAGGGCCGCCACAGCGAGCGCGGCTGCGACATGCCGGGCGCGCAGATCTTCCTGCCCCCGGCTGCGCGCCGCCCGATCGTCGCGAATCGGCTGCGGGCGGCCCGGGCCCGGGGACCGCCCGTACTCCCGCAGCGTCGTCGACACCGGCACTGGCGGGACCTGCCACCAGCTCTTCCCCGGCGGCACGAGCTCCGGATCCGCTTCGGCGAGGCCCAGGCGTCGCGGCGCGCTGAGCCCGAAGGCCGCGTTCGCCAGGGCGTGCACGGCCCCCTCCGGCGCGAGCGCAAGCCAGCGCGCCAGCAACCGCAGCTCCGTCTCGCGGCTGACGGCCCCGCGGCGCCGCTCAGTCACCCGGCGGAGCAAGGCGGAGAGATCACGGATCGCCGCCGCTGTCTGTCGATCCAACCGATCAGCCTGCGAAGGACCGGCCGCCGTCCCTCGGAACCAGCCCACCACGCCGTCCCAGCGGGCGCGCCAGCGACGGACCCGCTCACCCTTCTCGCTGAAGACCACGGAGTCCGCGCACGTGGCCGCCTCCACCAGCCCGTCCACCCCCGTGGACTCCACCTCCTCGACCGCCCGGACCAGCAGCGGGCGATAGCGCTGCAGCTCCCATAGGAACTCCTCCAGGTGCGCCAGCAGCCGGTCCTTGTGCAGGAGGAAGCCCTGTGGATCGACGTCGTGGGTGCGCGCGAGCTCCCCGACGGCTAGGTAGAAGCGCCCCGCCCGCTTCGCTAGGTCTTCGAGCGTGCGGTGGATGCGGTCCAAGCGGATGTTCACCTGCTCGCCGTCGCCCTCCCGGTTGGCCCGGGCGAGGCCGCCGAGCTCGTCCAACAGCTCCGCGAAGACAAGCCGCCTCAGCTCCGCGTCATCCGAACGGGCCCCCAGCACCATCTCCACCGCCCCATGCGCGAGGTGCCCGAGCTCCGTGAGCTGGTAGACAGAGTTTCGACGCCGATACTCAGCAATGCTCACCGCGCGCGCGCCATCTTGGGTCCGCACCAGCACACCCCAGCCGACAAGTGCATCCAGCGAGCTGGCCAAGTTCGTCGCCTCGGGAACGAGGCCCCCCTCCTCGCGCAGGTCCTCCAGCAGCGCCGCTACATCTTCCACGTGAAGCTGCATCTGATAGCGCTGCCGGGCCCGGTCGAAGGCCCGGAGCACGAAGACATAGAGCGCGCGGTTCGGCTCGGTGGAGAAGGCGAAGAGCCTCAGCCGCTCGTCGAGGGTCGCGGCTGCAAGAAGCGTGGACATCGTGCTCCGGCGTAACCGGAGCGACGAGGTTTGCACGCACCTTCGATCGAAGAGGCCGCTCACCACCGCTGTCGTCGCGAGACACACCTTCGACACGAACTTCTACGGCTCGAGGAGCCAGGGTGGCAGGGGAGTTGATCTGAGCAAGGGCCTCGTCGCTCCCAATGCCGCCGCGCATGGCCCGGGTCGAGCCGGCCGGCCACCGTCCAACGTGATCAGGACAGGTCGTCGAGTTCGGTGCCCAGGGGGCCGGCCCACTCTTCTCGGCCGCCCGTCGCTTTCGCGGTGCGTACCTGCGTCAGTCGAGCGGCTGTTACTCGCCACCATCCCAGCGATGAGCTGTGTCGGGTGGGTGCCGTGGCCCGCTCGGCGAACCGGCGCCGGAAGATGCCGGGACCATCGTGGGTGTGGTCCACGCCTGGAGTCTGACAGACCCCTTGGCCGCCGACGTGCTGGACTTGGTCGAATAACTGATAAAGTACAAGGCCGGTATTGTTTCGACCGGAGAACCAGCTCCCCGGCCCGAAAGGTCCTGCGTCACCTGATGACGGGCTCCTCTGGCGGGCAGTCTGGATCGTTGCCCCAGTTCGTCCAGCGCGCAACATGGACATCCACTTCACGGCTGTCCCACCCCCACTCTCGAAACACCTTGTCCAACGCCAGTCTGCACCCGCCCCCCGGTTCGAGCAGTCCGCCAGACTCCCCTCCCCTGGTTCGCGCAGCGCACCAATACGGGAGCCATACCTTACTGTAGGGAGAAACCGCCTCACCGCGGTTTCTCCCTTCTTGTTTTTGTCGGTCTCCCCTGAGCCATCGCGCCGCCGGCTGTTCACCGGCACCCGCGTTCCAGGCACCTTCGCCCCACGACCACCCCCGTCGGGCCCGCCGCCGGAGCCGCTGGCCCCGTCCGGTCCTCCGACCGACACCAGCGGGAAGGTGTACTCCACGGTCAGCTCGTCGCCGGTCGCGACCACCCGCTTGACCCACGAGCGGAGCAGCGCCCGCCGCTCGTCCACGGTGCCGCGGTCCACTGTGGTGCGGAGGTCCGTGACCCAGGACTCGATGTCCTCGTCACCGATGAGAAGCAACGGCTCCACCTCTCCGCTCGGTAGCTCCCCGATCCGGCGCTCCAGCTCATCCTTCTCACCGGAGACCTGCTCGATGCGCGGGGCAAGGCGGGAGAAGGGGATCGAGCCAGACTCCACCGCCTCGTAGAGCTTCGTGAGGCGACGGTCGACCTCGGCGATCTGGCCGTGGAGGACCAACCGTTCATCTTTCGCCCGGCTCTGCTTCGCCCCGAGTGATGCCTGTACCTCTCGAATAAGGTCGCCAAAAACAGCAGGGTGCAGCGCCCCCGCGCGCAGCACGTCGACCACCACACCCTCCACCTTCGTCCGCTCAAAATTGCGGGCCTCCGGGCAGGCACCCACCCCCTGCTTCATCTTGGTCTGGCAGGTATAGTAGTGGTAGGTTCCGTTGCGCGCGCCATGGCCAATGTAGGGTCCACCGCAGTAGCTGCACATGAGCAGGCCGCTCAAAAGGTACTCGCCGGCCGATGTCCGAGGGTGGGTCACATCGGGGCGCCGGATCTCGATGGCCGCCTGGACCCGGGCGTAGTCGTCGGCCGACACGAGGGCCTCATGAGCGCCCTCGACGCGCAGCTTCTCCATGGGTGTGTTGGCGAACTTGCCGTTCTGGCTCACTCCCCAGATATAGACGCCAGTGTAGACCTCATTACGAAGGATGTAGAGGATCGCCTGCTTTGACCATCGTCGGCCGCGGTGCGTGAGCAGCCCCTCTTCATTGAAGGTGGCGGCGATAGAGCAGGCCCCTTGCCCGGATAGCGCCATACGGAATGTCCGCGCGACGAGGGCCCCCCAAGCCGGATCAGGGACGAGGCGCCCGGGACCTCGCCCGCCTTGCGCGCGCTCCACGAGGTAGCCGAGGGGTGTCACAGACCGGCCTATGTGACCGCGGTCGGGGCGGCCAAACTGATCGCTCCGGGGGCGGCCAAAGTGACCACGGTCGGGGCGGCCAAACTGATCGCTCCGGGGGCGGCCAAAGTGACCGCGGT